>PAPT01000015.1 GCA_002708995.1 Geminicoccus sp.
GCGGTAACAGCGGTTCCCTAGAACCAACTCTCAAAAATCGGCGTACATAGAGGCGTCCACGGCGTCCACGGCGTCCACGGTGCTGCGCCATAGCGGCTGCCCCCGTGTTTTGCGAGACGGGGTGCGCGCTGGGCGATTCCGGTGTTTACGTGGGGTCGCGAGTGTCTTAGTTCCCGACCATATCCGAATGCCGGAGCATGTCCTTCGGTGCTGCCTGCAGCGACTTCCGTCACACTGGCTTTGTGCCGTTCGAGCAGCTGGCCCGTGACGGTTATGGCGAAGTGCTTTAAGAATAGCTAATTAGCTGGTTGAAGTGCTGAAAGCCCGGAGGCAAGAAGCTGTCGCCACAAATGCAGGAGGTGCAAGAGTCTGCTGGCAAGAGTTTGCGATGCCCCTAGTGCCAAGCTTACAATCACACAGGCTGACTTTGGGTGTAGGCGGGTAGACATTTTTATCCGGAGACTCATCGACGGGCACAATGGAAACGATATCTCCGTGCCGCCCCAGATGGCCGTTCAGTGCGGCCGCCTAGCGTCCTGCGCTGCCTGTTGTCAGAGAATTCACGACAATAAGAACCTTCAATATACAAAAAAATATTGTACATAATTCAAAACTACCGGCCTTTTATATGAATACTCATTATTAGAAGGCAAAATTTGAGGCTATCACATTCCCTTCATGCACGAATAATGACCACGCAAAAAGGATGGAACCAATTACTTCGAAGATTTTTGTGACGGGCGCAGCTGGCTTTATTGGGTTTCATCTTGTGAACCTGTTCTTGGAGGTTGGCCATCAAGTCATCGGGCACGATGGATTTACCTCTTACTACGACGTAGACCTTAAGGCTGAACGAGCCCGACTGCTAGAAAAGCATGAGGGGTTTCGGATGACTACCGGAAGTCTGGAAGACCATGACAGTCTCAGGGCTGAGATGTTGGAGGCTGCGCCGGATGTGGTTGTTCACCTCGCCGCACAAGCAGGGGTCCGTTACAGCCTTGAGCATCCTAGATCATATCTAGAGTCAAATATGGTTGGCACCTTCAATGTTCTTGAGTGTGCTCGGGAGCTGAAGGTTAGCCATTTGCTGATCGCTTCCACCTCTTCCGCCTACGGTGCGAACGAGAAAATGCCCTTCAGCGAGACCGACAAGGCGGAGTGGCCGCTTACGTTCTATGCAGCGACTAAGCGCTCTGCCGAGCTGATGGCCCACACTTATGCGCACCTTTGGAACATCCCAATTACCGTATTCCGGTTCTTCACCGTTTACGGCAGCTGGGGGCGGCCGGACATGGCATACTTCATGTTCACCAAAGCAATCACGGAAGGCAGACCTATCGACGTATATAACAATGGCGAAGGGTTCCGCGATTTCACCCATGTTTCCGATCTCTGTCGAGGGATAGAAAAGCTGATGCACGCTGTTCCTAGCCAACCGGACAGCGACCGCATACTTAACTATCCCAACGACACCCTCTCACCCGTTGCGCCCCATCGAGTGGTCAACATCGGCAACAGCACGCCGGTAACGCTGCGGCAATTCATAGAATCTATCGAACATGCTTTGGGCAAAAAAGCCAAGAAGAACTTCCTTCCTGCTCAACCTGGAGATGTGGTGGGGACGTGGGCTGACACGGCACTTCTGGAGGCCCTGACCGACTTTAAGCCGCAGATCCGATTGAGCGAGGGGATTCAGGAATTTATCGGTTGGTATCAGCAGTACTATGCCTGACTGCACCCCGCATGGAGCGCGGTAAAGTTCAAAAGGCGTACCGTGTATGTCCAATAAGACGGAGAGACTGGCACGACTGCCTGCCGTCATGCGGAACCAAGGCGTCGATCTTATTTTTCTTAGCCCGGGCGCTCATGTGGCGTTGCTGCTCAACGTTCGGCCCCGCACCGACCAGCGCGGTGTTCAATTATTTTACAGGATCAGTAAACCTTTTTGATGCCTGCGCTCGAAGCGAACAGTGCGCGCGAGTAGACGAATTTATCCTTTTATCCATGGTCTGACGAAGCTGGGTTGGATGACGGCCTTCGAACCCAGTTGGTTGATTTTGGTGCAAAGGGTTTCTCCAACCTAGTGCCGGATGAGTGTATGCGGCAGGATAATGTGGCGCTGATCACGGATCCCTTGCCTGCTGTGACGTGCCAATTTACCGCTTCAACGATGGTGCGCTGCAAATGCGTAAGGAAGACGGCGAATACGCCACGCCGAAATAGAATGCGCGTCAGGCGGGTGGGCCGCTATTGGCAGCTTGGGACGTCTCACGCCTAGGCATGACGGAGCTGAAGATCGGGAGGGTGGTGCGGGAGACCTTTGTACAGGTGAGCGCATAGCCAATGTTATCCATTGTCGGACCCAGGCAGAACGGCGCCTTTTCCAATCACTACACCGGTCAGACCAAGCTTCAGAATGGTGGGGACGAAATAATGGACGTGGACGAAGGCTTCAAGGGCTACTCCTAAGAAATCATCCGCATGGTGCTGCTTGGTTATGGGTCGAGCGGATATATGGATATCCATGCCATGGTCGATGCTGCGGTTCAGGCGCCTTTGGATGCCGCTTGGCCGGTTATCAATGCCTGCAAGGTTGATGCGGCGGCTCGTGATGTAATCACAAAGGCAGGGTATGGCGAATTGTTTGTCCTTCGAACCGGCCTTAGTCTATAAACCGAAGTCCAAACGCCACCCTGCATTACCGCTAATTCTCAGACCGTATTAGAAAACGGGATAGCGTTTTCTATAGAACCGGGAATTTATCTGTCAGACCGTTTTGGATTACAGTTAGGGGAGATTGTCATTAAGCGATCTGACGGTCCAGAAATCCTGTCTGACCTGCCCAGAGACGTCAGACGCCTCCAAAGCCTACAAACATTCCGCGGTAGCTTCCGCTCGTGTAGCGTAGGAGATGTGACCCACCAAGACACGCATTTAAAGGGAGGCTGGATGAGGCTTAGGGAAGTGCAAAGGAGAATATTTGCCGTCTCTGGCTTGTAAGCTGCACTCGAGCTGGTTGCTTTCTTCGCTTCCACATTCTGTGAGTTTCTGGATACAAAGAGTGGCTCGCGTTGAAAAATACCTTGGTAAAATACACCGCGAAACATCCCTCAAGCGTTCCTACGTTTGCCCAGAGATAAGTGATTTTGCAAGCCAATCAGCCTCACATATTAGCGACCCGAACAGCGTTTTCTGTTGGGACCGCTTTCGTGGTTTTGTGATTGTCGAGCTGAAGGGGGACGATATTTTGTCGTGCTAGGCAAGTGGTTGGTCAAGATGGTGCCTCGATCGTTTCATGGATGATGTCGGCATACTTCTGGGCTATGACCTGCCAATCGAACGCCTTGACGTCTTTCAGTGCTTGTTGTGCCAGCTTCCTAGCAAATTCCCGGTCGGTCATCATCAAGCGCAGATGGGCTGCCAAAGCTTTTGCATGACCAGGAGGAAACAGCAGCCCGTTTTCCCGATGTGATATGAAGTCTGGAATGCCCGCAATCTCACTGGCGATTATAGTTGTTCCAGATGCAGCGGCCTCCAGTAAGACGACAGGAAGTCCGTCTTTATCCCCGGTGTCGGCATGAATACTTGGCACAACGCAAACGTCTGCGGCGGCCAGCAAGTGCGGTAAGTGTGTATGGTTGCGCCATCCCAAGAATGTCACGCTGTCGCCCAGACCGTTGTCTGCAGCATAGCTTTCCAGAAACTCACGATCGTTCCCATCTCCAACAATGGCCAGCTTGATGTGGTGATAAGAGTTATCGTCCGACCTTAGTAGTTTAATCGCGTCAAGGAGGGGCTTCACACCCTTTTTCCTCACCAGGCGTCCAACAAATATTGCCGTGAACACACCTTGCGTTTTGATGGGCTCAATCTTTGGCGCGGCTGGGCCAATATCGTAAGACGGGAGGCTAACCCCCATGGGAACTGTTGAAACCTTGTCCTTCTGCTCTGAGCTGCCCAGTAATCCCTGGCACAAAACTGTCAACTCGCGTGAAACAGGAACGACTTTGGTCGACCGCCGGAGGACTGCGCTCAGGATAGCTTTGATTGGTGAATCATAGAATGGGTAAACGTCGCCACCATGGCACGTCACAATAACGGGGGGGCGGTTTGTCGTCCTGAGTGATGTTGCGATTAATCCCTGTGGTAGGGCCCAGTGGGCATTGATGGCGTCAAAATTGTCTCTGTCTAGCAGTTGCCTTAGAGCGCGACGTTGACCCCATAAAAATAGTGGTACAAGCAACCATTTGAGGGGGTGACGCTTCAGTTGCGCCATGATCCCACCGGAGTAGGCCAGGGTTTCCAATGACCTCAGTGGGGCATAGCGAAACCGAACCACTCGAATGCCTTCGACCAGCTCTGCAGGTGGTAAGCCCACATGGGACGGTGCGAGGACAACAATATTGAAATAAGCGCTAAGCCCCTTGAGGAGATCCAATACAAATCGCGGCTGCGGGTCGTCTGAGTTTCGGACAAACGTTGACGTTGTGACTAAGAGCTTAGGCTTTGTGTTTGGTTGCATAGATTGGCGCCAGCTACTGTTTCAGTTTTTTATAACTTCTTTTGACTGCAGTTGGCCCAATAAATTTCCCCTGGGGAGTGACCGATACTAATTGCTGCATTCGCTCTGTTATCAATCAGCTTCAAGCGGTGGGAGCAAGAAACGGAGAGCAAAGTGGCTTAAAGTGACAGCCTTGGCAAACGCCTTGCCTGCGTCGTTTATTTTGCGCTATCAAGGCGCGGGACATATCCCGCTGATCGAAAATGGAGTTAATCTTAAAATTGGTCTTGGGCTACTTCATTGGTATCTGAATTATAAATTCACACATGTACCGAAAAAAACTCTAGCCCAACAAATAGGTTAGCAATAATTCAAATTAATTTGACCATGCAGCCAATTCTATCAATTGTTTTTGTTGTAGACACCTTGGCCTCTGGAGGAGCAGGACGCCAGGTCGCTATAGTGGGGAGTGAGTTGGCCCGCAGGGGGCACCGCGTCACGATATGCACCACAAATCAGGCGGAGGGCCCAAACTACTACGAATGCCACCCCGAAATCAGCCAAATTAACATCAAAGCACAGTCGAAACTCAACAACACTCTCGTGCGCATGATCGATAAGGTTTATTCCATCATTCAACTGCGCAAGACTTTCAAAAAACGTAACCCAAATCTCGTAATTTCTTTCTTGTCAGGCAATAACTTCCGCGCAGGTATTGCTGCCACTGGCCTAGGGCTTCCACTGATTGCTTGCGAGCGAAATTATATGCCAGCCCGCTTACAGGCCTCCTCACCTCTGCATCGTCTTTTTTACTATTTGATGTCGAAGCTGTTGTACCCACGAACTGCAGCTCTGTGTGTGCAGACAAAGCATTTATTAGAGTGGCTTTCAAAAAAAGTCCCGGGTCATGACATCAAGTTAATTCCAAATGTTGTCGTTGAACCGTATCAAAAAGGATCAGAGCAGCTTATTCATTTCGCCCCCAAGCGTAAATCCTTACTATTCGTTGGACGAATGGTAGAGCAAAAGAGGGTCGGAATTTTAATCAATGCGTTCTCCAACTTGGCTGATACTTTCCGGGAATTGGATTTGTTTCTTGTCGGTGACGGAGATCAAAAAGAGGCTCTTGAAGCCCAAGTTATCGAACAAGGTATCCAGCATCGCGTCTTTTTTACCGGACACGTCAAAGACGTAAGGCCATATTTTCGTAATGCATCTATTTTCGTTCTGCCTTCCAGATTTGAAGGATTCCCCAACGCCTTGTCTGAAGCCATGAGTATGGGCGTACCATCCATTTGCTTTGATATTCTGGCTGGCACCAAGGAACTGTCAAATATGGGAGAACGTGCGATGCTCTTGCCAAATCTTGAGCCCGAAACCGAACTGGCACAAGGCATCAAGACGCTGTTGGACGACCCAGAGCACATGTCTGCCTTATCCAAAAAAGCCCAGTCTGTTGCAGTAGAATTTAGCACGGAAAAAGTTGTAGCTAAATGGGAGAGCCTCGCTCGGAACTATGCAAAGCACCACCGACTATAGGGTTTTTTAGATTATTTCTCCTGTAACCTTACCAAAAAAACTAGGGGTGCTTCCTATTGACCCCCTTGGTGATAAAATCTCCAGCTGCTGGACTGAATGATGGAGTGCCTTCAGGGCGGATCCATAAGGCCAATACAACTGATCTATCTGCCCTCTCTATCAGAATCAATTACGGGTGCCAGGTTTTGAAGCGCATCCGACCAAGTTATGGTTCGCATAAATTGTACTCTGCTACCATTGGTGAACCGCACATCACAGACGCAGTTGTGCCGTCTCTGCGCTTTTGCTTTTTTGACGGACTTTCGCCGCCTCTATCCCCATGCAAGGGGTCGGGATCGGTTCAATCGACCTTGTTGGGATTTGTGATTAACCGCTTGTTCTTAGCTTCTGACTGAATCTCTCCAATATGTACATTTGCACTTCATCACTCATATGCTTTGCATACTGATCTAAAGCTGACCGATCCACTTTCCTTCGAACTTTATCTGGCAGTATCCTCGTGTCGCCCATGAGCTCAGATGGAACCTCTAAACCGAGGAAAGCAAAAACTTGTCGCCTTTGAGTTTCCGTATCGGTGATGAGATCCTCGAGGGTCAGAATTAGTACACGGTCTGGGTATCTCGCATGTGCCTGAAGAGCCATTCGCTGGCAGTGTGCAATCTCAGTTAAAACCCGATCCACGTCTATTTTGACATCCGATAGCGAAATACAGGGTGAAACTTGGTCTTTCAGGCCAGCCCGCCAAAAATAGCGTTGATGCCTTGACCAAATTATGGCCCGCGGGTCACGCGAAATGAAAAGGATCGGTACATCAAAGCGTGCCAAAAGCTGGTCCATTATCAAGCAGTAGTCTGGGAATTTATCTATGAGCAATGCTGTTTCGCCGATATCTGGAGCCTCGGCGCGCAACACCCCATACGCGTCCAAAAAACTGGCTTGTTCTGCCATTCGGACCAGAGTTTCATGCGACACTTTCCAGCTTTTGATTATGTTGTCTTGAACTTTGGACCTAATAGACAGAATGTCTTTCGGCCCTTTCGCTTGCAAAACACCACACTCAAACCGGGTTGCGAGGCTGCTATGGGCAGAAACGATAGACGATAGGAAACTTGTGCCACCCTGTTTCAAGCCGCAAACAATACACTTCACGATGGGAGAAATTTGCTCCATTTTGTCTCAACTAATCGAAATCTGACAAACAAATACGACGGAAATTGCCATCTTCTGGTAACGGTTGCGAGGAATGTTGGTCATAAAACTCCATCACGCCAGCGTTGTCGGTAAACCCTTCATTATTGAATCGCAAAAATAAAAGCCGCTGCCCAACAAGGTGTCTGGCACACTCTTCAATGAACCACTTGTGATCAGCGACCTCCCATTCTTTGTTAAATACTGTCCAAAAGGCAATTACAGCCTCAGTTCCTGGCAAGATCTGTAAATCTTTTCCGCTGGTAACTCGATGCTCTACTACCTGTGAAGTAATACCTAAGGCTTTCCGGGTTCTTCGATAAACTTCCATTGCCTTGAGATTGATATCGCAGCCATACATCTGGCAACCAAGCACTTTTTCAAGTAAAGTAAACAAATATCCAGGTCCAACACCAAGTTCGTAAACCTTCGCCCCTGCCAGCACCTGCATTTTAAGCACATATTTGATATTTTTTGATACGTGTTTTTTGGGCCAGCGAACGTACTTCGATGGAGCGCTCGGGTGCGCTGAACCATCTTTGCCAAGCTCTCCACGAGAATTAGCTACTCCGATGCCAAAATCTAAATGAGATTGATCGTCAGCGCGCTTTCTATCCTCATACAGGTCTAGAATTTCCTGATAAATCGGCGCAGCTTTGCGGCAAATGTCTAATTGATAATCAATGAGATCGTCAAGTAACTGATTTTGGGAGTGCATCATTAGGTCGCCTTTTCTAAGGATACCAGAAAGTTACGCACGGGGTATCTCTACGACCGCAAATCTTTCTTCTTATTTATTGGGTAGCCGACCCTTTTTCAATATGAAGCTAGTATACTCTCTGACGAGCCTTCGTCTTTAATGCATCCAAGTTCAAGTATAAATATTTTGTTGCAATTGTTTTTCAATATTTCGATGTTGTGAGATGCTATCACAAGAATTCCAGCCTGTTCTATAATCCTATTCAAACGATCATCCGCCTTCTTACGAAAATCGCGATCCCCTGCACCGATCCATTCATCCATGAGCAGGATGTCGGAGGGAAAACAAGTTGCAATAGCGAATGCAAGTCGGGCTGACATTCCTGCAGAATAGGTATTCAGAGGCATGTCGATGTAAGCCCCTAACTGCGCGAACTCAATGACATCAATGGTGGCTGCGGAAATCTGGTCTTCAGTCCAACCATTTATCAAACCCCTGAGGTAAATGTTTCGTCGACCAGTCGAGTGGGCCGAAAAGCCTGCATTAACATTAAACAATGCTTGCAAGCTGCCCTCTCGATACACCAGGCCACGAGAGGGAGGTAAAATCCCAGCTAGGGCCCGAAGCAGAGTCGATTTACCAGAGCCATTTGACCCGAGAAGCCCAAGCCTGTCTCCCGCTTCAAGCCGAAACGATACTTGAGCGAGTGCTTTAGCCACAGGCCTACCAGAAGTATTAGCCGTGATACGGCTGTCATCGTGCCGCCTTGAAAGCTTAACCCCACCAATTCCACGAGTGCGAATTGGGTATTCAATTGTGAGGTCCTGGACTTCTAAGATTGGCACGCTAAATCCAGTATATGATAGTATTTCGCTGATTTTTAAAAATCAATGCAGCGACAACCCACAAGAAAACAGTAATGACGGCCCAAACTAAAACAGCTTTTATAGGCAGTGTGCCTTCCGTTAAGGGCTCCCTAAACAGCATTAGAAAATAGCTGAGTGGATTTGCATCAGCGACCAGCTGCGTTACAGTATCGGGTCGGGGAATCCAAATTATTGGAGTGGCAAAGAACAATATACGCATAAAAGTTTGAACCAATTGGAGCAAATCTCGATTGTAAGCGCAAAGTATACCAAGTATAATGAATAAAGGAATTGCTGTTAAAACAAATAAAGGTATCGCAAAAAGCGCGAAAGTCATACCTATCCAAGAAAAATGGCCAAAAATTATGATAATTGCGATAGCAGCAATCAAATTAAATACAGTCTTTATCATTTCTTCCCAAATTGATTTGAATACGAATACCGAAAATGGCATTTGAACGCCATTGATCCATGATTTAGATGAAATAAATACGTTGCAGGCCTTCGTTATAAAGCTTGAGATTAGCATCCATGCTAAGAAGCCGCTGAGCAACCAAGAAGTGAAAAATGCTGCGTTTTGATCACTGATACTTCCAAAAATAACAATCTTGACTCCCGCGAAGCACGAAAAGCCAATACCGATCCAAATCAGACCTAGCATGCTATGCTGATAATTTGCTCGAAGCTGTTCTACTGCGAGGGCCATCCAAAGCCTCCGCCGACTTAACCCGCTCCATAAATCCATAAACAGGTTATTTTCCATCAATTGATCTCTTCTGAGATTGGGTTGTAGAGAGCCCACCTGTTGGCAAAACTGTAAAGCCTGTCGGGTCGAAGTGGTCCAGCCGGAACGTTCAATATTGGCTTAGGTTTCGCGCGGCGTCACGCTGTTCTTCCTCTATAGGGCGAAATGAACGAAGCGCGCAAGACGGTGCTGGAAGTGGTTGACCGCCTGCGACAGCGACTCGCGGATACCGTGTGACGGGTGAATTTCGGATAGACGGTACACACCACAACTATGCCGATCTGACGCGGATTTTTGCTCGCCCTGGTTATCTTTCTAGGATGCCATTTGACGTCGAAATCGAACGCCTCACCGCCAGACTCTGTCCACACGTCCAACACCAACCCGCCAGCCTTCTGTATTGAGAGGCGCAGTTATTCGTCGATACCCGTATCGACCAAACGTCTGAGCCAGATTGATGACAGCTTGGGTCAGGTTACGTTGATCAGATCGAGGTGTTGGTTGCTTACGTTATGTTGAGCAATGTTGGCTATCCAAACGACGCGCTCGACGTTCGGAGACATCCAGTTCTTCCGTTACGTGATCGACTGCTCGGCGCTCGTTATTCTGTGCATAGAAATTTGCCAATATAAGTTTGTACGTGCCGCCGAATTAAATTAGGTATCTGGCAAATTTGGCAGTTCCTTGTTTTAGAAAAGGCGGATTTATCATGCCCGAGGAATTTTGTATTGTTACTCAACAGCGGTCGGGTTCACGCTTCTTGTCGACCATGATGGCGTCCGATCCCGATGTCATGCCGCTCGGTGAGTGTTTTCAAAATACAACCAAGAACGCTGAAAGTTTTTTAAATTACCTTGTCCAAAACGCCACGGCGCAAAATGAAATGGCATGGGGCAGTTTTTATAAAAAAGCATGGCAATCCTATATTGCCGAGCAGAAGAAAACTCGATCAGGCCGTCAATCAGCTCTCTGCTTTATTCTGATGTACAATCAGTTGGATTTTCTGCCAAAAATTTTTTTAGACTTCATTTTTGAAAAGTATCAGGTGGTTCATTTGGTAAGAGAAAATCTGCTTCGGCGCCATGTTTCGAATTTTCTGAACAGGCAACGACTTACGCCTGCACACCGAAAAGTAGAAGCTGAGTTGACCACGTGTACGCTTCCCGTGAATGGGATTGTCAAAGATCTTGACGCATCTGCTTCAGCCATTGCTGCTGTACGAAAGATCTTGTTCGATAGAGTAGTAATGGAGGTCAAATACGAAGATCTAGCGTCCGGAAACGGCTCGCATCATGCTCGATTAGTGGCCGACTTTGTTGGTATTGGACAGTATCCCCTGACCACAGATTTAAAGCAGACCAACCCTTTTCCCCTGCGATCAATCTTAGACAACTTTGATGAAGTGTCTGATGTATTGCGTGGGACCGTATACGAGTCATTGCTCTTCGATTGATTGTCGCCATGCTTTGTGACCATGTCTTCACAGACGCAGCAATAGCCGGCTGGTATAATCTGGTAATTTTTGCAAAGACATCATTCCTGATGAAGCAATCAAGCCGTGTCACCTTTTGCCCGTGTGCCAGGGATGCGCTTAGGCCGTTGTATCAAGCCCGCCGTCCCTCATCACTTAGCTGGCTGTTGCCATAAATTGTAATAGCTGGTCCGAAATTGCTTCTGGGGAACTCAGTTCCCTTAAATATCTCATGATATCCATAGCGTGTTTACGTCGGGAATCGTCTTGATACAGAAAGTCCGTGACTGCCGTTAGGCTACTCAAATCAGTATTTTGTTCGATATAAAATGGATAATCGTTACCGAGAAGAACCGCTTCTTCTGAATTTTTTTTGGGTCGGTGTAATACAACAATACTGTTACTAGCTGCTGCATTGAACCCTTTGGTAAATGGTTTGTAGCCGTCCCTTGGTCTCCGATTACGTGACGTGTAGTGGAAATCATACTTGACTGCTTCGGTTCTCCAGTCTGAGTTTTTTCTATGATCTTTCGTATTAATATGATGAACGTCGATTATATTCGAAAAGTATTCACTCCTGGGTTTCAACATATTGATAGTTTCTCCAAAGTAAGCGATCGTCTTACTTTTTTTGATTCCCTGCGACTTGAGAAAAAAGTCGTGATGATGTAGTATTGGTTGAACTCTTGCACAGTATTTTGACAAACTCTGATACTGTGTAATTGAGGAGGCTAATATAATATCAAAATATGAAGACATGTCTTTTTCAAAAATATTATCTAAAGGATCGTAGCACAGTATATTTTTCCCACGAATTTTTTTGATCAGATCATTATTTTCTGACGCCCATTTGTAACAATTTTTTGAAAATAAAAGGATCGATTCGGATATGCCGGTAAAATCGATTTCATTAGATACTATTTTGCTTCCGATTCCGGCTATTTCCGCAATTTGGCTCAACTGGAATATGCGCATCACTGTTGAGCCAGAGTTTTTTGAACCGGCATCGTAGACGAAGATTAGGGGTTTCATCGTTTATGACCTATTTTTACCGCAAATCGGTTAATCCTCGAGTTTCCATTTTGAGTATCTCGTGTTTCAAACCTCAAACCACTCTTCACGATGGATTGAAACAACAAAAATTGATCTCGATATGGGTATTCTTGATACAGCTGCCACCACACTGAACCTTGCCGTTGGGCCGCAGGAGAATTCCTCCTCAAAATTATGTTGGCTTCAAACAGGAGATGCGAGCCCACATCATTGGCTCTGATGAAATTCTGCAAACTTTGAAATTCGAGGAAAGAAATTCGACGACGGTACAAGCAATAGAGAATTTCGCTAAGGACATCGCCTCGATCTGGGTGTGCGAAGAAAATGGCAGATGCATTCTCAGGGATGCCGTTAAAGAAAGCTGACGGTGGGCTGTGTAGCCACACGTTGGCATCAATATATAGGCTGAATTTGTGAGGGCCCAAAAAGAAATGAGGGTTCATTTTGATGCAGCGATTTGCATGTTTGCCGTTGATGCCATTTATATCTACTTTGACGATTTGTATTTTGTCACCACAGTGAAATTTTACATCCTGATCGGTAAAAATGATGAAACACTTAATGTTTTTGAGCGAGTTCTTCGTTGGAGGCACAAAATTATCGTAATCACCGAACAGCGCTGTGTAGATAATGGTATCACTCCAATTTATTTCTTCAAATCTTGACTGATTTTGAGGTTTGAGCGCCTGTGAGGGGCGCTTTCTACTTACAAATAAAATTTTAATTAAAAAAAATGCGGATAGCAAAAATTTCACAAACGATGATAGGGATAATTTTTGCTTTCCAGAAATAGCGGAAACCATTTCTGACAATTTAGTTTCGATCGTCATCATTTCTCTTATCCCAGTGGCCTGCCCTATCGAAGTGGTCCAATCTAAGTATTAATGTCGGCTTCGATTCCGAGCGGCCTCGTTCCCTCATCCTATATAAGTCGGGATGAACGAAGCGGGCAAGACGGTGACTGGTAATGGAGGCCGTTAAGAAGCCAAAAGGCGGTCATCACCCTTGCCCACCGATTGAGCGCGATTAAGTGCTTTGACACGGTTTTCCTGCTGGAAACGGGCGAAGTCGCGGGTCAGTTCACCTTTTCTGAACTGGTTTAGGACAATGAACACTTCCGCTTGATGGTGGCGGATAAATTGGTCGAGAGAACAGCGAAACACCCTTAAATTCAGAGCTTTCCTTGGCAACCAAAATGGCGCCGGGAAACGCTATCTTTAATCTATGGCCCGATGTATCGCAGCTGCCAGAAGCCAGCCTATTCTCTACAGACTATCGCCATGCCGATGGTCGCCCAGCAAATCTCTTCAGTAGTATTTTACCGGATTTAGTGGCGATGCATTTTCGCTGGATGCGAGAATATGGGTTGGATGGAATTTTCCTGCAGCGATTTGCAAACGAGTTGAAAGAAGGTCGAACTCAACGCCGTAATCGATTGATGCTGGAATACCGCCGAAAAAAAGGAACAGCATGGAAAAATAGTGAGTGTTTTTTTGATATACCGACTCAAAACTTTTACTAAGTTGCTGTTGTTACGTGAAAATAGTGTTCTCTTTAGGATTCCAACCTACGACCCGCTGATTAAAAGTTATCGGGAAATTGTTTAATAACAGTGGGTTAAGAAGTGCTTTACAACAGTGCTTTATAACAAAAAGAGGCAAAAAGCTTACGAGGGCCTTTCGTAGTCGCAAGGCAAGTTATTTTGAGGTCTGCAGGTAACTGACTTTAAAGTCGAGATGCGTCATTTAGGATCAGCCTAAGTGTTTTGGAACCGTGATTGCCCCCTCGATTTGGCGAGACTTCAGGAATTAGCTTTGAGGAGTTCCTGCCGAAAGCAACCGATTTCTGCGGTGTTATATGGCTCTCCTGACGCGCGAAAGAGGTCGTGAAACCAAAGATCGCGCGTGTGCTCGCCGCCATGTTCCTCGACCAACTCACGCGGCCAGGGGAGATAGGTCTGCGTTTTGCCTTCCACAAGCCCCCAATGAAAGCTTCCGATATTTCGGTTTCTCAAGAGGGGAAGGTGCGTTTCAACCAGACTGTTGATATGGCGCGCCATCCATTCGGTACACAGCATCGGTCTGTCGTATTGTTCAAGAGAATCAATGATCCTCTCGAGCGTATTCAGGTCGCAGTAAGCGTGAAAAGAAATCAGATCCGAGTGCTCGAGTGCAAACCGGTCAATATCGTTTGAGTAAGGGGTTCCCTCCGGCCCTATGTCACCCGAGCGCCACGCGGCGACGGTAAGGGGCTGCACAGGTTTTTCGTCACGCGCCCATTTGAAACAGCTTTCGAGCAGCCTTTGGCTGGATGCGGTAAAATCGGGCTCATAGGTTCGATAGCTGCCGTCGACGAATACCATGCGGTTTCCGGGTTCATTGTACAGATCCCAGAAGAAAACCCGGCTGTCTTTGGCATAGGCCGAAATCAACTGCCGAACGTATTGTTGGAACTGTCGCCAATTGCTTTCTTCGAGCAGTGCCGCGCGTCCGGGACTAGCGATGGCGCGGCTGTTGTGAACAGTAGGAATCGGTGACAGGTCTTGGTGAAAGTTAGGCTCAAGACCACTGAAACCGCAGTCATCAAACAATGTGGGTACAACCCGAAAACCCATGCGCTGAGCCGTGGCTAAGAACCAGTCAAATCGCTCCAGAATTCCATCTGGATCATGTTGCCACACTGTGAAGCTCAGATTGACTCTCAGTGAGTTGAAGCCAACGTCTGCAGCCCACTTCAATTCGCGTTCTATAGTCTCGCGATCGAATGAGTTGGGATGCCAAAACTCGAGGAAATTCACCGCAGTCGAAGGTAGGTAATTGAAGCCACAAGGCCAGGGATTGTCATTCCACCAGTCATGAATGCTGGCGCTGGACCACTTTTCCATGGGAAGATCCTGTGTCCTGTTAGTATGAGCGCCGGGCTCTAGCTTGGACGGCGGAAAGCCCGGCGCTGGGATACATGCAGGCGCTGATCGGCGGGGTTGCTGCCTCGCCGATCAGTCCTGCATGGGGGAGGAGGGACTACCCATCGAGAAGGTCCTGAATATCAGCTTCGGCATCATCCAGAGCTTCAGCGATATCCTTACCTGTCAACCAGATGGCCTGTAGCTCGCGGTTCAGGACATCCTGAATGGCGCCATAGGCTTCGCTGGGTGGTGTATCCTGTGCGATACCTGCTGTCCCTGCGTACTCAGACCGGTGTGGAAGGGCAGCATACTCGTCACTTTCCAGAATTGACGTTCGAACGGCCATATGACCGGTGCGAGCCCAATCAACGTTGTGGTCGTTAATGAATGCCAGAACTTTGAGGGCTGCCTGGTAGGTAGCAGGGTCGCTCTGCAGCGAAGCGGGGATTGCCCACATATGGCTGTCGGCCCAAGTCGCGCCGACATCAAACAGGGTTGGGAAATCCGCAACATAGTAGTTGCTCAGTGGAACATCCGCCTTGGCGGCTTCAGCGTCATAGAAATCAACAACCCAAGTGCCGTTGACAAGGATTGCCGCTTCGGCGTTCAGGAAGGCCTGCTGACTGTCAGCGTAGTTCAGCTGTGGATTTGCCAGGCCAGCATCAAACAGCTGGGTCATCGATTTGACAGCATTCATGGCTGCTTCGTTATTCACGGTAGCGTTGTTGCCATCGAAGATGTTGGCTTTCTGCTGCCACATTAATGCAAGCACCAAGCGTACACCGATCGGGAACTGCGCAAAGTCCGCGGCAAGATAATCCTGCCCGGTTGCATCCTTGACCTGCTGTGCATGCGCAAGCAGTTCGGCTGGGCTGGACGGGAGCACCGGCATGCCGTTCTCCACCAAGCCTGCCGCCGACATCAGGTCCATGTTGACGTGCCAGAGGTTGGCATGGAAATCCATGGGAACGCCGTAAATGCCACCGTTGTAAGACACGGCAGAGAGGGCATTGGCAGACCAGTCAGAAGTGTCGATCCCTGCACCGGCAAGATCGGCAGACAAATCGGCTACAGCCCCCAGACCGGCAAACTCCGGAACCCGGTGGCGGTGCATGACATGGATATCCGGTGGATTGCCGCCGGCGTAGGATGCTTTGATCTGATCGTAGAAATTACCCCAGTCGGTTGGTAGTGTTTCCACGGAGATACCATCCAACTCGGCGCTTGCTGCGTTGATGATGGATTGAATGATGCAGGCTTCACCGACACTGGCTTTTGTGTCTGTTCCTGCGTCTTCACACGCACCAAAGAAACGTCCCAGGGTGACGTTTTGAGCTTGTGCGGCAGTTGACAGCGTTATGGTCGCCATCACACCCAATAAGACCTTCTTCATGAAGAACTCCACTTACAAGAATGGGGAAGGATTCCCCGGGGTTTACCCTTTACTTCCACCCAGACTGAGGGCTTGAACGACGTGTCGCTGGAAGATCAGGAATAGGATGACAATCGGAAGTGAGGCCGTGACGCCTGACGCCATGATGCGACCAAGGCCTTCCGACTGCGCGAAGTTGGATTGGAGGCTGGCAAGCCCCAACGTAACGGTGAAGACTTCGGGCCGCTGGGCTGATACCAAGGGCCACAGATAGTCATTCCACGCGTAAAGAAATGTGAGGATAGCTAACGTCGTGATCGCGGGGCGAGACAGAGGCAGCATGATGTGCCAAAACACCTGCAGCCAACCAGCGCCCTCCATCTTTGCTGCTTCGATAATTTCTTTGGGTGTGCCACGGAAGAATTGCATCATCAGGAAAACGCCGATGGGGACCGCAATCCGAGGCAGGATTAGCGAGGGGAGGCTATTGTGCCATCCAAAGTCCGCGAACATGATATAGAGCGGCAGGAAGACGGCTTGCTCCGGTATCATGAGGCCGAGCAGGCACACGAAAATCACGATGCGCTTGTAGGGGAATTTCAGCCGTGCAAGGGCGAAACCGGCTGTTGTTGACACTACCAATACACCGAGTGTCATCCCACCGGCTACCAGTAGCGAATTCAGGAACCATTGCGGCGTCTTCCCGTAGCTTATCAGTGCCCAATAGTTCTCAAAGGTGAACGGAAACGGGATCAGCCCCAGACCGGTAGATGAGGTCGTGCGGGCCAGAACGTCATTAGGCTGAAACGAGAGCGACAGCATCCAGAGGGTCGGAATTGACCAGATAAAGGCTGGAACTGACAGCAGGATGATCAGCCAGAATTGATTGGAGCGCCGCATTATTGCCTCCCCCGGCCAAGGAGGAACTGGAGGACCGAGAACAAACCAATGATGACGAACAGCGTCATTGCCATGGCCGAGGCGCGTCCCATTTCGCTATCGCGAAAGGCCGTTTGATAGATGTATCGAACGAGAACCTGGGTCTCGTCGTTGGGGCCTCCGCCTGTCATCAGGTGAGACTGGCCGAACACCTGAAAATGAAGGACAATTTGCAGGACAGAGACCAGAAGCAAGGTCGTGCCAATGTTCGGTATCGTTATCAGGAAAAACGATTGGACTGCGGTGGCGCCGTCCATTTCCGAAGCCTCATAAATCTCTGGATTGATGTCTTGCAGCCCCGCGAGGAACAGCATGACGGCGATCCCAATGCTCCACCAGACCGTCGTTATAACGAGGGCTGGCATCGCCAGATGCTCATTGGTCAACCAGGTGAGTGGCTCAAGGCTTAGGCCCTCGAAGACATTGGCAATCAACCCCTGGCGGGGCGAAAACATGATCTGCCAGATAAGGGTGACCACCGTGACCGACAGCACCTGACTGACGAAGAATAAAGTCCTCAATACCGCCATCGTGCGGGTGCGCTGGTTCAATGCCGCCGCCAGCAGCAACGAGATGATCACAATCGAAGGCACGGTAAGGGCGACAAATGTCACCGTCCGAGCCACGGTCGGCCAGAAGCGCCGATCAAACCAGCGGCCGTCCTCGCCAAGGTGAAAGCCCCAGCCGACGATCAGAATGCCTGCCATCACAACGGCAACAAACAAGACTTCTCTCCGCCACCGCAGCCACCCCCATCCTACCAAGGCGAGCATGAGAAAGCCGAGCCCTTGCGGAACCGGCCTGTGGAGCGGGTGCCATTCTACGTCTCGGCCCCAGAACAGCCGGCGATAGTTTTCCAGGCCAACAAATTCTTTGGCTGAAGGGTTGAAGGCGACCTTGAGCAGGTTCCAATCGTGCAGGCTGATCCAAAGTCCTTGAACGAAAGGATAGACGAGAAAGCAAAAATAGACGGCGAAGAAGGGCAAAAGTAGTACTAAGGCCGCTTGAGTCTCGCTCAGCATGAATGGGGACGATCGCCTCTCTTTCATGCACTTTTTCCCTTCAAATCTGGTAGGCTTTAGTGCCATAGCCTGTGCACGCAGGCTCCCTGACAGCTTTGCTAATAATATTAGCAATAAATATTTTTAGGTGACAAGCGGAAAGATGAAAGTGCCAAAAGACCTAAAAAACCCCGGTTCCAGTAGTCGGATCACGATGAAAGATGTCGCTGTTCGTGCAGGTGTGTCACAATCTACGGTTTCTTTTGTTCTCAATGACATAGGGGAGATGCGGATCAGTGATGAAACCAGGGAACGGGTGCTCGACGCGGTCAGAACACTTAGGTATCGCCCCCGAGGTGCGGGGCGACCTAGACGAGCGAGTGCACCTCAATCCATTGGTTTTCTAATTGATGAAGTCGCAACCAGCCCCTTTGCAGCGATCTCCATTGAAGGTGCCCAGGAAGCAAGCTGGAAGCATGGCTTGACACTCGAAGTTGCGATGACCGGTGGTGACGCAGACTATGAAGCGATGGTTTTGAACAAATGGTCCAATGAAGACTTCGCCGGTATCATCTTCAGTTCGATCCTAACCAGAGCGGTTGTTCCCCCGCCGACCCTGTCAAAGCACCGGTGTGTGCTTCTGAATTGCTACGAAAGCGGTGAAGAGGCTGAAATGCACTTTCCCTCGGTCGTTCCCGCCGAGCGGCGGGGCGGGGAAGTCGCAACCAGAGCCTTAATTGAAGCAGGCCACCGAAAGATAGCTTTCATTTCGGGGGAGCCTTGGATGGAGGCGTCTGACCAACGCCTTGAAGGTTATGAACGGGCTCTGCGCGATAATGGCTTGCCCATTGAACCCTCCCTTATCGTTGAGGGTAATTTTCTCCCCAGTGGCGGGCGTGAGGCGACCTTGAGACTCCTCGGCGGCAGCCTTAAGCCGGACGCAATCTTCTGTGCAAACGATCTGATGGCCGTTGGCTGCTACGAGGCGCTGAAGGAACTGGGTCTTAAAGTCGGTTCAGACATTGCCGTTATGGGTTACGACGATCAAGAAATTGCCCAGCACTTGTCCCCGGCGCTTTCGACCGTACTACTGCCACATCGGGAAATGGGCAGTTGGTGTGTGAACTACCTGTTGTCATCAAAGCCCACTCAGCACCTGCAAAGGCGAATGGAGTGCCCCATTGTGCTTCGGAATTCACACTTGGGCAGTGCACGAAGCATCAGCTAGGCCAATGACGCCAAATCGCGAGGTTTTAACCAAAGTTGAAAAGTGGTGTGCCCTGTAGGATTCGAACCTACGACCCGCTGATTAAAAGTCAGCTGCTCTACCAGCTGAGCTAAGGGCACAGCCATACTGGATGCGGCCGGAAAGTAGGTCGGCTGATCGCCGCCGTCAACCGTTAGCTTGGTCCTCATGACCCGGCAGCCTGCACTGCAACTATGCGTGGGGCAAGGAGGGCCTTCCAGCGCTCCCCCTAGTCCCCTCTGGGTCCGCGTCAGCTCTTTTTCAGCGTGCCTTCGAGCGCCTCAAGCGCAGTATCGGGCAAAATATGTCCTGAGCGTTTCGCTTTGGTTTGCAAATACTTGCGATTGTCGGTGCTGACCCCGACGATCAGTGGCACCTGCTCATCCACGGCCACGCCCGCTTCAGCCAGTGCCGCGATCTTGTGTGGGTTGTTGGTCATGAGCCGCACGTTGGAGTAGCCCAGCCCCTCCAGCATCCGGGCGGCAATCTCGTAGTCGCGCTCATCGTCGGCGTAGCCCAGCGCCCGGTTCGCATCTACCGTATCCAGTCCCGCATCCTGCAGCAGGTAGGCCCGCAGCTTGTTGTTCAGACCGATGTTCCGGCCTTCCTGCGCGAGATAGAGCAGGATGCCGTGCCCAGCCTCCTTCATCTCATTGAGCGCGGTGCTCAGCTGCTGCCCGCAATCGCACTTGCGCGAATGAAAAATATCACCGGTCAGGCAGGCCGAGTGCAAGCGGACCAGGGGCGCTGCCTCGCCGGCGGCTGAAGCGGCCGGCTTGGGGGCAGGGCGCTCGCCGACCTCGACGGCGAGATGATCCTCATGGCCATCGCTACTGCGGAACAGGTGGAACTGCACGGTGCCCAGCCCTTCGAGTGGGACCGGGGTTGTGCCAAGCCGGCGCGCCGACAGCGCCTGCAGGTGATGAAAGCGATCCGTATCCTGCGCCCGCACCGGCAGCACGCCGGGGAGCAGCCCGTCAGCGGCGTCGAGCGTCACTTCCCGCGCAAGCAAGGCCGGCAGGCAGGGCGCCAGCTTGGCCAGTCGCAGCGCAGCGCTGCCGGCGGCATCCAATCCGCGGTGGGAGAGGGAGAGGCGCTCGCGCTCGTCCCAGCTCGCAATGGCCAGGAACATGGCCCAGTCCAGCGACGCGCTGAGGGGCAGCGTCACCGCGATACCGGCGCCTGTATCGCTCGCGAGGCCAAGGGCTTGAGCCCGGGGGCCGGTCAACAGCAGTTGACCAGGTGTTGATCCCTGCTGCTGAACCAGAGCAAGGGTATCGGCGTCGGCGTGATCGAGGCTGAAGATCAGCAGGCCCAAGGTATCACCCGGCGGACGGGCGCCATCCGAGCCTGCCGCGACTCCGCTGGAAGCATCGAACACAAACACGGCCTCGCCCCGCCGTAAATCGCCCGCAGCGCGGTCTAGCGCGCGAAGTATTCTCTGGTCTTGCGCGCTCAGGGACTGCTTTTCCAAGATCATTGGCCGCCGGCTCCGGTCAAAAAAGTGATTACACGCACTAGGCTGGTCCCTTCACCCGCATAATTCAAGTCTCGCTGGCCCGCTTGCCCAAACTCCGGCAAAAACGCCAGCGATTAAAGGGGATGGATCTTGTCCGGGATGTCGGGCGGGGTCGTCACCACTGCGGTGCCCATTGTTTCCAGACGGGAACAATATTTCTCAGCACCGAACCGATAATA
>PAPT01000016.1 GCA_002708995.1 Geminicoccus sp.
GTCATAGAGCGTTTGAAACCCCAGCGCCATGAGCCTGGTCCAGTTCTCTCAGTCGTTGTCAGCCTCCCACCGCATCCGGTTCGGGAGCCGAAGAGCCATCAGCCGCGGCGGCGGCGGCCTCCACCCCGGCGGCGTCCCCTGCCCCCGGCGTCATCTCCACCAGCCTGAGCCACAGCCGTCTCCGGCAGGCTTACCACGCTGGAGAGGTTATGGAAGTCCGCCGTCTTATGCGGAATGGCCATGGCTTCGACAAAGTGCTGCTGAAACATGGGTTCGACGGCGGTCTCGATCTTCTCGATATTGCACACGGCCTCTTCGATATCCCGGCGCGCCTGGGCGTTGAGCAGGGCAATGCGCGCGCCCGTTCCCGCCGCGTTGCCGACTGAGGCAACATGCGCCAGATCGCAATCCGGGATCATGCCCAGCACCATGGCGTGCTTGACGTCGATGTGCGAACCAAAGGCGCCAGCGAGATACACCCGCTCGACCGGCCGCATGTCGCCATCGGCCTCGAGCTTGTCCTTGAGAAGGCGATAGCCGGCGTAAAGCGCGGCCTTGGCCATCTGGATCGCCCGCACGTCGTTCTGGGTCACGGTGATCGTCGGGCCATCGTCGGCGATGGCGTCATAGATCACGTAAGCAAAGGTCCGGCCGTCCGGAATGATGCGGTGGGTCTGCGCCTGCCGCCCACCGTCGATCGCGCCATCCTCGTTCATCAGCCCGGCGAGGAACATCTCGGACAGGGCCTCGATGATCCCCGAGCCGCAAATGCCGGTGATCCCGGTCGAGGCGGTCTCGTCCTCGAAGCCCGCTTCGTTCGACCACAGCTCGCTGCCGATCACACGGAAAGCAGGTTCGAGCGTCTGAGGGTCAATCTTGACCCGCTCGATCGCCCCGGGTGCAGCCCGCTGACCGCTGGAAACCTGCGCGCCCTCGAAGGCCGGGCCAGTTGGCGAGGACGCCGCCATCACCCGGTCGCGGTCACCCAGCAGCATCTCGGCGTTGGTGCCGACATCGACGATAAAGGTCAGCTGCTCACTCTGGTCGGGCCGCTCGGCCAGCGCCACCCCGGCCGTATCAGCACCCACGTGCCCGGCGATGCAGGGCAGCACGTAGGCGCCCGCACCCGGGTGCAGGCCGATTTCCAGCTCCCGCGCCTTGATCCGCGTGCCGAAATCGGTCGCCAGCGCAAAGGGTGCTCCACCCAGCTCGACCGGGTCCATGCCCAGCAGCAGGTGGTGCATAATCGGGTTGGAGACCAGCGTTATGTCGAGGATATCGCTGACCTCGATCCCGGCTTCCTCGGCCGTCGCCGCCGCCAGCTCGTTGAGCGCACCCCGCACCGCCGCGGTCATCTCCGTATCCCCACCCGGGTTCATCATCGAATAGGACACCCGCGACATGACGTCTTCGCCAAAGCGGATCTGCGGGTTCATCAGCCCGCTCGAGGCCAGCACCTCGCCCGTCGCCAGATCGCAGAGGTGCGCGGCGATGGTTGTCGAACCCAGATCGACGGCGAGCCCGAAAATCTGCTCCTTCAGCCCCGGCCACAGCGCGATCAGTTCTTCCCCGTCGCGCACGGCGGCGGTGACCTGCCACTTCCCCTTGCGCAGGGTCGGCTGCATGGTCCGCATCAGCCCGAAGTCGGTCTGTAGCCCGGTCAGCCCCCACTGCTGCTCCAGCGCCTCGTGGATACGCCCGAGGTCGGAGCTGGGCTCGTGCATATCCGGCTCGCGCACGGTGATAAAGTGCAGACGCACGGTCGGATCGATGGCGATCACCCGCTCGTCGGCGGACTTGCGCACCACCTGCTTGTGAACCTGCGCATCCGGGGGCACGTCGACGACCAGATCGCCCTCGAGCAGGGTCTGGCACGACAGCCGCCGGTCCGCCTTCATGTTGCGCTTGGTGGCGTAGCGGGTCTCGACCGCGTTGGGCACCGAAGCATGGTGCGCGGAGGAGGTTATGCCGTGCTTGGCAAAGTCACCCTCGCCCAGCGTGATCTGGCAGCGCCCACACATGCCGTTGCCCCCGCACAGGCTGTCGATGTCGACACCCAGACGCCGGGCAGCCTGCAGCACAGGCGTTCCGATCGGAAAGTCACCGCGCTTACCCGAAGGGGTGAAGACGAGGCGGGCGATGGCAGGTGCATTGTCAGTCATGTGCGTTTCTTAGCCGGTTGTGCAGGGATGCATCGACCTGTTTGCGGCCTGCAAATTGCCTAGATGCGGCCAAGGCATCCCTGTGTGCTTTCCCTTTTGTCGCAGACCTCGGACGGGCTCCAGCGCCGAATCTGCCGATCAGGGCGCCGGGAAGCGGTTTTAGCCCGCCTTATCCGCCTGTCGAGCGGTTTCCGACGCGCTCTGGCACGATACCGTTATGGCTAAAATTCGAACTATATTTCTGGGGTCAGGATCCGATGATTACCCGCGGACGCTTTCACGCTGCCCTCGTCGCTGTCTTTCTGGCCGCCCTCGCCCCTGCGCTGCTTGGCCTGGCAGGCACCGCCGCCGCCGAACCACGCCTTGATCGCATCCTTGCCACCGAACAGAGCCTGACCCGCAAAATCGAGCAGGCCGAACGGCGGCTGAGACGCGAGCAGAAAAAACTGGCGCGCGCGGCCAGCGACCTCGAACGCCGCTGCGCCGGGCAAAGCATCGACCGCGAGCGCCGGATGCGCTGCGCCAATCTCAGCGAAAGCCTCGAACAGAACCGCGAAAGCCTGGACCGCGACGCCGAAAAACTGGCGCGCCATCAGGAAAGACTGGCCAAGCTCAGCGCAAAAATCGCTCTTCAGCACAAGCGCACGGAACGGCAGCAAGAGAAGCTGAGCAAGCGGCTCGCCCGCGCCGAGGCACGAGTCAGCAAGGCCGAGCAGCAGATCGCCACCATATGGGCTTTCATCGACAGCCAAGCGGGTTCGGAAGCCGCCCGGCGCGCCAAAAAGGTCGAGGAATACCGCGCCCGACTAGCCAAATCGGAACGCATGCACCAGCGTTGGACAGAGAAGCGCTACGAATACCGCACTGCGCCCGAAGCGCTCGGCGATGGCTGAGCCTTACCGGCTCAACACTCGAGCCGGGCTAAAGGGCGCAGGAACCTAGAATGCCACCGACTGACCGCAGCCACAGCGCGCGGTCTCGTTGGGGTTTTCAAAAGTGAAGCCCGAGGTCATGCGGTCTTCGTGATAGTCCATGGTCGAGCCGAGAAGGAACATGAAGGCCGTGGGTTCAATGAAGATACGGACGCCCTTGTCCTGCACTTCCTCTTCCATCGCCGTCTTTTCGGCTGCGTACTCGACAAAGTACTCCATGCCCGAGCAGCCGCCCTTCTTCACACCCACACGCAGGCCGACCACGGCCTCGTCGCCGGACTTATCGATCAGGGATTTAATCCGATCCGCCGCCTTGTCGGTCAGCTTGAGTACATTCTGCATCATGGCCAGAACCTCTGTTTCCCCGGTGCGCCAGCGTGGAGCACACCGGTTGTACCAAATATAGGCACGAAAGCGGCGGGCCGCAAAGCCCTTCGCTCGAAGCCGGTGACCAAGCCCCTCGTCCAGGACCATATCACCAGCCCCCATTACAAACCGAGAACCAGCTGCGCGTCTTCGCTAGCGCGGTCCAGGGTCCAGGCGGGCTCCCACACCAGCTGTACCGTAGCCAGACCAACCCCTTCGACCGCAGCCAGTGCAGCAGCGACGTGGCCGGGCATCTCACCGGCAACCGGGCATCCCGGCGCGGTCAGGGTCATGTCGACCTCGACGTCCCCGGTCTCGGGATTCTGGTCCAGGCGGTAGATCAGCCCCAGATCGTAGATATTGATCGGAATTTCCGGGTCATGAACGGTCTGCATGGCCGCGATCATCCCAGCCTCGGAGGCCAGCGACGCCCCGGTCGGCAGCGCTTTGCCAGCTTCGGCGATAAAGGTGGTGCCCTCGCGCCGGACGCGCACGCCCGCCGCCGGGTCCATGGTCACCCCGGGATCGGGCATGAAATCGGCAAGGGTCTTGCTGTCGTGCGCGCTCATCCCAGCAGCTCCCGACACACCGCCAGCCCGTCGAGCAGCGCGTCAACATCGTCGCGCTCGTTGTAGGCGGCGAAGGACGCCCGCGCGGTTGAGTGCACGCCCAGTCGGTCGTGCAGCGGCTCGGCGCAATGCTGGCCAACCCGCAGCGCGACCCCGGTCCGATCGAGAATGGTACCCACATCGTTGGCGTGGTGATCGCCCAGCGCGAAGGCCAGCACCGATACCTTCTCCGGCGCGGTGCCAAAGACGCGGACATCGTTGCCCGCTCCCAGCCGCTCCATGGCGTAGTCGAGCAGGTCGGCTTCGTGGGCGGCAATGGCTTCGATGCCAACGCCCTCGACCCAGTCGACAGCCGCGCCCAGCCCGACGGCTTCGACAATCGCCGGGGTACCGGCCTCGAAACGGAAGGGAGGTTTCCGGAAGGTCGTGCCAGCAAAGCTAACGGTATCGATCATGTCCCCGCCCCCCTGATAGGGTGGCATGGCGTCGAGCAGGTCGTATTTGCCGTAGAGCACTCCGATCCCGGTCGGGCCG
Source organism: Geminicoccus sp. (assembly GCA_002708995.1). Classification (GTDB taxonomy): domain Bacteria; phylum Pseudomonadota; class Alphaproteobacteria; order UBA7985; family UBA7985; genus UBA7985. The sequence goes on from PAPT01000016.1 coordinate 4,564, forward strand.
TAGAGCTTGTGTCCCGTCCAGGCCAGAAAATCGACGTCGAGCGCGTGCACATCGACCCGGCGGTGGGTCACGGCCTGCGAAGCGTCGAGCAGCACCAGCGCGCCCTGCGCATGCGCCTTTGCGATGATCTCCTCGACCGGGAGCACGGTCCCGAGCACGTTGGAAACGAAGGCGCAAGCAACCATGCGCGTCCTCTCGCCGAGCTTGTCGTCGAAATCGTCCATGTCCAGCGACCCGTCCTCAACGATGTCGACCGGCCGGACAACGGCGCCGGTTTCCTCGGCGATCAGCTGCCAAGGGACGATATTGGCGTGGTGTTCGAGCACGGTGAGCAGGATTTCATCGCCCGGGCGCAGGTTCTTCCGCCCCCACGATTGAGCGACGAGGTTGATGGCTTCAGTGGTGTTCTTGGTGAAGACCACCTCGCGCTCGTCAGCTCCCATGAACCGGGCGACCGTGGTGCGCGCGGCCTCGAAGGCGTCGGTCGCGTCCTGGCTGAGCCGGTGCACGCCCCGGTGGACGTTGGCGTAGGAGGTTTTCATGAACTGATCCATGGCGTCCGTGACGGCCAGGGGCTTCTGCGAAGAGGCCGCAGAATCAAGGAAAATCAGCCGCTTATCGTCGTAGACCCGGCGCTCGAGCGTCGGGAACTGCGCCCTGATCGCGGCAACGTCGAAGCCAGTGGCAGCGGGTCCGGTCTGGCTCACAGGTCAAGCTCCCCGAAGGCACCCGGCACGCCCAGCCATGCCTTGACCTTCTCGTCGAGCATGGCCTCGACCGCCTCGGGCAAGTCCAGCGCGGCGAAGGGCTCACGGGCGAAGGCGAGGATCAGCAGGGCGCGGGCTGTCGCCTCGCTGACGCCGCGGGCGCGGAGGTAGAACAGCGCCTCTTCGCTCAGATCACCCACCGTCGCCCCGTGGGAACACTTCACGTCGTCGGCGAAGATTTCGAGCTCTGGCTTGGTAAAAGCCTGCGCCCGGTCGGACAGCATGAGCGCGCGTGAGAGCTGGTCGCCCTCGATCCGCTGGCTGTCGGGGGCAACGTGGATGCCGCCCTGGAAGATCGCCGTCGCCTGCTGATCGACCACGGTGCGCACCTGCTGGTCGGAGGTGTTATCGGCGTCGAGGTGTCGGACGCCCGTGACGAAATCGCTGTGTTCGCTGCCGGTTTTCAGCACCAGCGCGGCTAGACCGGCGTGGGCACCCGGGGCGTTCATGTCGGCGTGCTGTTCGATCCGGTGCAGACCCCCGCCGAGGGTGACCACCAGACAGTCGTACCGGGCATTCTCGCCGAGCCGGGGGGACGTGCGGTGGGTCTGGGTGCCAGCCCCGCCGTCTTCAACCAGAATGATCCTGGTCAGATGGGCGCCGGGGGCAAGGTCGATGTCGGTATCGCTGTTTAGCCAGCTGTCATCGGTGTTGCCCCAGCGCTCGACCAGCGTTGCCTGCGCGCCTTCTGCCAAACGGATGCGGTTGGCGGCGTTGACGAGCGCATTTTCGGCCATGGCGCTGAAGCGGGCAAAGATCGGCTTCAGGCGCGCCTTTTCGGGCACGTCGAACAAAAAGCCCTCACCCGCGAGGCTGGCGTTGAGCAGGCTCAGTGCATCCGTGCCTGGTTGATCTTGGGCCGGCGCGGCAACGTCGGCGGGCGGAATTGGGCCGAACAGCCCGCTCTGCTCCTGATTGATGCGCAGGCCCGCGGGCGTCAGCGCCTTGGCCAACGGGCCGGCCAGATCGGTGTAGCGCCAGGCTTCAACACGGCGGTTGGGAAAGCCCCGCTCGCGCAGGGCGGCAAAAGCGGCTGCGTTCTGTACCGCCCCTGCCCCGTGCAGGCGATCGAGAAAGTCTGCGCCGAAGACGTCGGTCATGCCGCCTGAAACTCCGCGTAGCCGGCCTGCTCGACCTCGAGCGCCAGTGACTTGTCGCCAGACTTTACGATCCGGCCTTCGCTGAGGATGTGGACGTGGTCTGGGACGATGTAGTCGAGCAGGCGCTGGTAGTGGGTGATGACCAGGAACGAGCGCTCGGGCGAGCGCAGGGCGTTAACCCCGTCGGCGACTACGCGCAGGGCGTCGATATCCAGACCTGAGTCGGTTTCGTCGAGCACGGCCATCCGTGGCTCGAGGAGAGCCATCTGCAGGGTCTCGAAGCGCTTTTTCTCACCCCCGGAGAAGCCGACGTTGACCGCCCGCTTGAGCATGTCGTTGCCGATGCCCAGGGTCTTGGCCTTGGCGCGCAGCTCGCGCACGAAGGCCAGCGCGTCGAGCTCGTCCAGTCCGGCGGCCTTGCGCTTCGCGTTGACGGCGGTTTGCAGGAAGGTCGACGCCTGCACGCCCGGGATTTCTACGGGGTACTGGAAGGCCTGGAACAGGCCGGAGTGGGCGCGTTCCTCGGGTTCCATATCCAGCAGGTCGTCGCCGTCGAGCTGGACACTGCCACCGGTGACGCCGTAACCGGGCTTGCCCGAGAGCACGTTGGCCGTGGTCGACTTGCCCGAGCCGTTTGGACCCATGATCGCATGCACCTCGCCTTGGGCAATCTGCAGGTCGATGCCGCGGAGGATTTCAGTACCGTCTTCGAGTTCGGCCCGCAGGCCCTTTATATCCAGCATGGGTGGTTCAGATCCCTTGGTCGTCAGGAACGACTGCGTTGAAGTCAGCGACCGTGCCGGTCAGCCCGCGAAACAGGGCGTTGCTGGCGATCTGGTGGCCGATGGAAAATTCGTCGAAGCGCACGCGGGCGCAGAGTGGGCCGAGGTTTTCGACCGTCAGGTCGTGCCCGGCATTGAGGCGCAGATTAAGGGCGCGAGCCTGCTCGGCGGCGGCTTCAATAGCGTCGAGCGCAGCGGCGAAATCACCCCGCTCGTGGGCTTCGGCGTAGAGCCCGGTGTAGATTTCGACCCCGTCGCACCCGCCGGCTGCTGCCAGCCGCACCGAAGCAGGATCGGGGTCGACGAACACGGCAGTGCGGATGCCCGCCGCGTGCATCCGGTCGCAACAGGCCTTCAGGGCGGGGTGGTCATCCTCGGCGCGCCAGCCACGGGAAGACGTCACTTCACCGGCCATGACTGGGACGATGGTAAACTGGGTCGGGCGTAGCTTTTCAACCAGATCCATGAGGTCAGGGCGGAGGTCGCCTTCGACGTTGAATTCGACGTGGCCTTCGCGCACCTCGTCCATGGCGGCGATGGTGCCGACGTCGGCCATGGTAATATGACGCTCATCGGCGCGTGGGTGCAGGGTTAGCCCCTGCGCACCGCCGGCGAGCGCCAGCCTTGCGCCCTCGACCAAGTGCGGGGTGCCGGTGCCGCGTGAATTCCTCAGCAGCGCGATCTTGTTGATGTTGACCGACAGCAGCGTCATCCGACCGAGCCTTCGAGGCTGATGGCAACCAGCTTCTGGGCCTCGACCGCAAATTCCATGGGCAGTTCCTGCAGCACGTCCTTGACGAAGCCGTTGACGATCAGCGCCAGGGCCTCTTCCTCATCCATGCCGCGCTGGCGGCAGTAGAACAGCTGGTCTTCGGAGACCTTGGAAGTTGTAGCCTCGTGCTCGAACATGGAGGTGGCGTTGCCCGCCTCGATGTAGGGCACGGTGTGGGCGCCGCAGCGGTCGCCGATCAGCAGGCTGTCGCACTGGGTGAAGTTGCGCGCGCCCTTGGCCGTGCGGGTCGACTTGACCAGACCGCGGTAGGTCTGGTTGGACCGGCCCGCCGAAATGCCCTTGGAGATGATGCGCGAGCGGGAGTTCTTGCCCACGTGCACCATCTTGGTGCCGGTGTCGGCCTGCTGCAGGTTGTTGGTGATGGCCACCGAGTAGAACTCGCCCTGGCTTTCCTCCCCGATGAGCATGCAGGAGGGGTACTTCCAGGTGATGGCGGAGCCGGTCTCGACCTGGGTCCAGGAAACCTTGGAGCGCGCGCCCTGACACTTGGCGCGCTTGGTGACGAAGTTGTAGATGCCGCCCCGCCCCTGTTCATCGCCAGGGTACCAGTTCTGCACGGTGGAATACTTAATTTCGGCCTCTTCGAGCGCGACCAGCTCGACCACGGCGGCATGGAGCTGGTTTTCGTCCCGCTGCGGCGCGGTGCAGCCCTCGAGGTAGGAGACGTAGCCCTGGTCTTCGACCACGATCAGCGTGCGTTCGAACTGGCCGGTGTTCTCGGCGTTGATGCGGAAGTAGGTCGACAGCTCCATGGGACAGGTCACGCCCTTGGGCACGAATACGAACGACCCGTCGGTGAACACGGCGGAATTCAGCGCGGCGAAGTAGTTGTCGGTGTGCGGGACGACCGAGCCGAGGTACTTGCGGACCAGCTCGGGATGCTCTTGCACCGCTTCGGAGATGGGCATGAAGATGACGCCGGCCTCGGCGAGCTTGTCGCGAAAGGTGGTGGCGACCGAGACGGAGTCGAAGACCACGTCCACGGCGACGGAGCGCTTTTGCACGCCCGCAAGCATTTCCTGCTCGTGCAGCGGGATGCCGAGCTTGTTGTAGGTCTCGATTAGGGCCGGGTCGACATCGTCGATGGTTTCCGGGCGGGATTCCGCCGACTTGGGCGCGGAGTAGTAGTAGGCATCCTGGTAGTCGATGGGCGGGATATTGAGCTTGGCCCAGTCCGGGGTCGGCATGTCCAGCCAGTGGCGGTAGGCCTTGAGCCGCCATTCGAGCAGCCACTCGGGCTCCTGCTTCTTGGCCGAGATGAAGCGGATGATGTCTTCGTTCAGGCCTTTGGGCGCGGACTCTGTCTCGATGTCGGTGACGAAGCCGTACTTGTATGTTTCCGCAAGCGCGGAGACCTGTTCAATGGTTTCTGCTTCTGCAACCATGGCTCAGCGGGCCTTCTTGCTCGTGAGTTCTGTCTCGGGGCGTTGGTGCGCGGTGCCGGGTCCATCCGGCTCGAACCCCTCTGGCAGGGCGTCGAGGGGGCCGAACATATTCATCCACGCCGGCGCCATGTCAGCCAGGGTGACGCGGTTCAGCGCATCGCTGACCGCGGTGTTGACCACGGCCCAGTTGCCGCGCATGCCGCAGAACGACTGCACCCCGCAGACGTCTTCTTCGCGCCCGTCGATGCAGGCGGTCAGCGCCAGCGGTCCTTCGATGGCTGCGATGACATCTCCAATACTGATGGCCGCTGCACTGCGGCTGAGGCGGTACCCGCCAGCGGCCCCCCGCTGAGCAGTCAGCAGTTCGGCTTTGGTGAGCATTTTCAGCAGCTTAGAGACCGTTGGTTGGGGTAGCATCAAATCTTCGGACAGGCGCGCAGCCGACGCAGGCTCGTCGTCGGCAAACGAGAGCTTGGTCAGCACAATCACAGCATAGTCGGTGAGGCGTGAGAGCTTCATAAATGATGGGCCTGATCGTCGAAGGGAGTATCGGACTTTTTTAGTCGTAACGGAAAATATAGGGCCAGAGCTTGGCTTTCAACCGTCATTGGGTCGCGGTGACGGGGGGCTGGATTGCGCCGACTTCGGCCCGACCGCGCTTCGCGCGGCAGGCCGAAGCGTCGCACATTCATCAGAGGGTCGGGACAAACACAATCGGCGGGGGCCAGAGCTGGCGGGTTGCGGGATCAGCCGAAGCCGTTCGCGTGGGAGATTTGAAAGCCGCGCTGCGGCGTCAAATCGAGCGCGCCACTAAGACCGTTAGCGAAGCTGTCCGTTTAATTGCGCGCCGGGCCAGAAGGCGGCGAAGCCGTCGACGGTCCGGGGCGCCACCGCAGGGCCTGCAGCAGCAGCGGGGCGTCCATCCTGCATGAGCGCGCGGCAAAGTCCTCGTTGTGATTGCCCACCAGCTCAGGCTAAACAGGCGCCATGACCGCAATTGAGCGCCAAGCGTCCAGCATCGACACAGTCACCCGCCCCGGTGCGGGTGACGCCCTGCTGCTGCGTGCAGAAGGACTGGCGCTGGCCCGCGCAGACGCGCTGATCATCGAGGACCTTGATCTCGAACTGCACAAAGGCGAATCGCTGCACGTGCGCGGTCCAAACGGAGCCGGCAAATCGACCCTGCTCGAAGCCCTCGCCGGACTGCACATACCCGCGGCAGGGTCAGTCGAACGCCTGACGCAGGCGCCCGCCGGCTACCTCGGGCACCTGAACGGCCTGCTGCCGGACCTCAGCACGTGGGAAAACCTGCAGCTCTTCGCCTGCTGCGGCCTGCCCGCCGATACCCGCACCGTGGAGCGTCTTGAACTGCACGCCTTCATCGATAAACCAATCCGGTCCCTCAGCCAGGGCCAGGCGCGCCGCGTGGCGCTGGCGCTGGCCTGTCGTCCGGATCAGGCGCTGTGGCTGCTGGATGAGCCCTTCGCCGGGTTGGATCAGGCGACGGTTGACGGCCTTGCGGACCTGTTCACCGCGCATCTGCAGCGGGGCGGCGGGCTGGTGTTCTCATCCCACGACCGCAGTCTGCCTCGCGCGCGCCTGTTACAGCTACGCCCTGCGGTCGATCAAGACCAACCAGGCAAACATAGCGCAGCAGCCGAACACTCAGAAGACGACCGCCGTGTTTAGTGCCGGTCTCCGCCTCGAACTACGCCTCCGCCTGCGCCAGGGGCTGTCGGCGCTGGGGGCGCTGGGCTTCCTCGCGGTTGCACTGACGGCGGTTGGCCTGACGCTAGGGCAGTACCCCGAGCGCCTGCGCCCGGCGGGCCCCGCTATCGGCTGGGCCATGACGGTGCTGGCGCTGGTCTACGCCAACGCCGACTGGTGGCTGGATCAGGTCGAGTCCGGCCTCAACCAGCGCCTGCGGGTCGGCGCCCGAGACTTCGCCGGCTTCATCTTCGGGCGCCTGTTCGCAGGCTGGTTGGCCGCCCTGCCCTGGCTGCTAGTCGCCGCGTGGCTGATCGCCCTGTTCTACAGCCAGCCCTTGCCTGTCGCCCTGGCACTGGCGGCCGGGCTCCTCATCGCCTCCCCGGCGCTGGTCGGCCTCAGCGCCTTCATCGCCGCCTTGCGCGTGCTGATGGGCAGCGTCGGTGTCCTGATCGGGGCGGCAGCCCTGCCGCTGGCCCTGCCCTTCGTAATGGTCGGGGTCGGACTGACCGAAACCCTGTCCCTTGCCGCGCTGGGGTTGTCGCTGGGGCTATCGCTGCTGCAGACTGTGGTCTTTGCTCAGACCACGCGCTGGATCCTGTCGCTGGTCTGACCTCAGCTTAGAAGGACCACCTCCTGTGACCACACCCCGCCCCACAGCCACCCTCGACTTCCTCCAGACCCGCCGTTCCGTCACAGCCGCGAACATGCCCCCCGGTGGCCCGGATGCTGACACGCTGCAGTCCATCCTCGCCGCCGGGATCCGCGTGCCCGACCACGGCAAACTCGCCCCCTGGCGCATTGTCGTGTTCGAGGGCGAAGCGCGCGCTACCTTCGGTGCACAGGTGCTGCGGCCGGCCTTTGCCACCAACCAGCGCTCCGACGCCCCGGAAACCACGCTTGCGCTGGAAGCTGCGCGCTTCGAGCGGGCCGCGGTCGTCCTCGCCGTGCTCTCAACCCCGACCGTCTCGCACAAAATCCCCCTATGGGAGCAGCAGCTCTCCGCCGGTGCCGTTTGCCAGACCCTGCTGATCGCAGCCCAGGCCGAGGGCTACGCCGCCCAATGGCTGACCGAGTGGACCGCCTTCGACCCTGATGTCCGCGCCGCCCTCGACTGCAGCGGCGAACACGACCAGATCGCGGGCTACATCTACATCGGCGGCAAGGCGACCAACGACAGCGACCGCCCGCGCCCCGACCCGGAGGCAGTGATTTCGCGCTGGCCTTCGTGATTGAGCGTTCCTAAAATGCGTCCCGGGGCGCCTTGAGTGTGAAAGAAGCCCGCGCCGGACATCACCGCCCCAGAGCCAACGATCGACCACCCGCCCGGACACGCGAAAGAGGACACACCATGTCGACCGCAGCCGCCAATCAACCCGCCCCGCCGGCGCTTCCGGCCCTGCCCGACTTCGAGACCATCACCGTCTCGATCACCGACCAGATCGCGCACGTCGTCCTCAACCGCCCGGAAAAGCGCAACGCGATGAACAAGGCCTTCTGGGTCGAGTTCCCCGCAGCGATCAAAGCGATCTCGGACAGCGCTGCAGCCCGCGTGATCGTGGTCTCCAGCACGGGTAAGCATTTCACCGCCGGTATGGATCTGTCAGTTTTCGCCGAAGCGGGCAACACGATCATGGCGGGCAATCAGGACCCCTACATCCACGCCGAGGCCTTCCGCCACCACCTGCACCTGCTGCAGGAAACCTTCTCCTGCCTCTACAACGCCCGGCAACCTGTGCTGGCGGCGATCCAGGGCGGCGCGCTGGGCGCTGGCGTCGACCTCAGCAGCGCCTGCGACATGCGCTACTGCACCCAGGACGCTTTCTTCACCATCCAGGAAGTCAACATCGGCATGGTCGCCGACGTCGGCACTTTCCCGCGGGTCACGCGCCAGTTGCCCGACGGTCTGCTGCGCGAGCTGGCCTATACCGGGCGCAAGCTTGAAGCCGCCGAGGCGCTCGAATGCGGCTTCGTCAACCAGGTCTTCGCCGACCAGGACGCCATGCTCGAGGCTGTCATGGACATCGCCCGCCAGATCGCCGCGAACTCGCCGCTGGCGGTTTCCGGCTCGAAGCACGTCATGAACTACGCCGCCGACCACTCGACCGAAGACACGCTGCGCTACCTGCAGGCCCTGAACGGCGGTATTCTGGCACCGCAGCACATGATGGAATCGGCGGCTGCCAAGATGCAGAAGCGCGCGCCCGTCTACCCCGACCTCAAGGCCGTCAACGGCCCGTGGAACGAGTAGACCGGCAAACCCCCAGCGCTCTGCGTTAAGCGCTGCCGGGCTGGATCGGGCTCAGGCTAAGATTGCGGTGTAGAGCGCGCGGGCATGGCGCGGGCATCGTCTTCGAACACCCTATAGGCCTCAGCGCCGAGGTTTGCCGCGCCGACGAAGGCATGGCTCCCGGCATGATCCTGCTGACCGCAACCACCGGCCGAAAGCCCGTCGCCCAGCCCCCCAGCAAGCGCCGTCAGCACGGACCGCTGCAAGCGCGCGGCCGTGTCCCCATCCAGCGTCGCCGAAGTGATCAGCACCGGCGCCGGCCGCAGCGGGGTCTGCGCAACGATCCGCAGCCCGTTCAAACGCGCCGGAAACAGCCCGGCGTAGAGCCGAAAGCTGCAGGCATCGATGGCGGCAAAGTCCGCTTCTCCGGCCAGAACCGCGTCGATCGAGTGGCGATGGCCGCCGCTGTGCAGACCGCGCGCGAGTTGGGCATCCATGTCGAAGCGCGCGCGCAGGCAGTGCACCCCTGACTGGGAATCCGGCTCGTTGAAGGCAAAGCGTGCATCGCCCGCTTGCTCGATATCGTCCAGCGTGAACAGGCCTGACCCGTCTCGGACAATGACGTGGCTGAAGCACTGCCCCGCCGGCGCCCCTTGCACAGCCAGCACCGAGGACGCCAGATAGCGCGCCCGCGCCCTGTGGTGCCGGTACCAGGGCGATCCACACAGCTGGCTGAACACCAGCCCGTCGTCCATCCACGCGGAGATGCTGTGGTTCCGGTGCTCGAGCCCGGGCGGCAGGTCAAGCCCCTGATCCCGCCCAGCCGCTCGTATCCGACCCCAGAGGGCGTCGGTGTCGCCGTGGTACTCGGGCCAGTCGTAGAGCGGCATCAGCGCCAGTCCGCGAATTGTCTTCAATTGCGCCATGGACAGACCATGGTTCCAATCCGGCAAGGCGGTCAAGCACGGTCATCCCCGGGCAACCACGGGCAACCACGGGCCGGTGCAGGCACCGGAGAGAGGTACGACAGAACCGACGCCTCAGGGGTCGCTGTCAGTCAACAAAAGTGGCGACAAGTTTACTAATTCTGTTCGGGCCAGAAAGAAGGATCCTGCCCCATGACGCTCCTGAAAAAAGTGTCCCAGCCGATCGAGACCGCCAACGGCCTGCCCAACCCGCTCTACACCGACCCTGCGGTCTACGCCGAAGAGAGCCGCAGGCTGTTGCTGGGTAACTGGTCGGGCATTGCCTTCGAAGGCGACGTGCCGGAGGTCGGCGACGTCTACCCGGTCGAGCTGGCCGGGGTGCCGCTGGTATTGGTCCGGGGCCGGGATCGGGAAATCCGGGTCTTCGAAAACGTCTGCCGTCACCGTGGCATGGTGCTGGTGCAGGAAGCGGGCAAGGCCAAGCAGGGCATGCGCTGCCCCTACCACAGCTGGACCTACGACCTCAGCGGCCGTCTGGTTGCCACGCCACTGGTCGGTGGTCCGGACGCCAACCATCACCCCTGCATCGACAAGCCAGATTTGGGCCTGCTGGAAGTCCCCTCGCACACGTATCTCGGCGTGGTCTACGCCAACGTCAGCCGCGATGCCGCACCCTTCCGGGAGATGCACAGCAAGCTGCTCGAGCGCTGGCAGGAGTTCGAACAGCCGATGTTCTTCGACCGCAGCGTTTCAGAGTTCACCCTCGATGTCGCCTGCAACTGGAAGCTTGCGGTCGAGAACTACTGCGAAGCCTACCACCTGCCGTGGATCCACCCGGATCTGAACAGCTACTCGCGCATTGAAGACCACTACAACATCGTAGAACCCGGCGCTTACTCCGGGCAGGGCACGACCGTCTTCAACCCGACCCGCAGCGAAGACGGCCGGTCGCTGGATACCTTCGCCAACCTCGCCAAGCAGTGGTGGAACGGGCAGGCCGAATACATCGTGCTGTATCCCAACGTCCTCGCCGGCGTTCACCGCGATCACGTCTTCGCCATGCTGCTGCTGCCACAGAGCGTCGACCACACCATCGAACGCGTCGGCATCTTCTATGCCTCCGAGCAGGCCATGTCCGAGGACTGCGCCGACCTGCGCGAGGTCAACGCCAAACAGTGGCGGTTGGTGTTCGACGAAGACATTCAGGTAGTCGAGGGCATGCAGCGCGGGCGCAAGGCCCCCCACTTCGACGGCGGTCGCTTCTCCCCAGCAATGGACGAAGCCACCCACTGCTTCCACGCGTGGGTGGCAGACAGCCTCGGCGACAGCGCCGAAATGCGATAGCCGTCGGGCGGTTGAGAGACCTGCGGCTCAGCTGGCGGACTTCCGCCTAAATCGCTGAAGTACGCACCGCGGTTGCGCCCTGCTGATAATACTATCTTATGTAGAATTTATAAGCGCGTATAATAATCTTAGATTAATATATTATTGATTTCAGGTTCTGTTTTCATGGACGCTCATTTGGTGCGGCGGTCGGCTGTCTTGGGTCGGATCCTGCCAGCTCTTGCCCTGTTCTGGCCGACTGTGCCGGGTGCGGAGGTTCGCGCCAAATGGCCGCTCGATAACGGCGCTCACGACGACACTGATCCGGCGGGGCCTGTACCCCAGACCCGGGAACAAGCGCCCTCTGTGCCCCTGCCCGGGACGCCTCTGGCGGCGCAGGCCGACGGTTCGGATACCTTCTCGGCCGCGCTCATTCTGCCTTAGGGGCGTCGGCTCGACCCTGCAACAGCCGATCTCCGCCTTGAGGCCGGGCAAGGGCTGAGCGGGACGGACGCCCTCGCCGGGGCAGCAGACTTCACCCACACCGGAATTGATCTGACCAGCAAGGGCGGCAGCAACGTCACCATCATCGAAGACAAGAGCAGTCTTGGCGCCATCGTGGGCGCAGGCGCCTCACTGGTCGGCACGCTGGTTGTCGCCTCAGCCTACGCCGATCTCTCCACGGAGCTGGTCCAGCTGTCGCAGACCATCGCCGAAGACAGCGCCAGCGCGGCCGCTACGGTCGACGCAGACGAGGCCGCAGACACACCGCTCGACGAGGACGAGGACGAGGACGAGGGCGCCGCCGTCCCCTACGCCATCGCCGCGCAGGACGTGGCCGGCGCCTTCGCTGTCCACCCGGAAAACGGCAGTATTTCCGTCGCCGACCCCGGCCTGATCGATTTCGAAAGCCACGAGACCCTGTCCCTGACGATTTCAGCCACCGACCCGGATGGGGCCAGCGCCACCCAGAGCTTCAGCATCCGGATCGAGGACGGCGCCAGCGACGCCAGTGAGGCCATCAACAACGCCCCGGCTTACACGCAGGCCCACGACAGCCTGCTCTCCGGGGCGCTGGTCTTCGGCAGTCTCACAGCTGACCAGGCCTTTCCCGACGCCCGCTTTGGTTTTGGCGGTATTGAGACGCTGAGCGGTGATGCCACCGTCGATCTGTTCCTGACCGCGCAGGAGTACTTTCTGAGCGGGCCGGGCTCGGTCGAGACCGCCCTGAGCGCCCCGGCCTTCTCCATCTTGCCCGAGATCAACCTGATCGAGCTGGACAAGGGCACCGTCATGCTCGGCAGCTTTGATACCGGCGGCGACTATCTGATGACCTTCAGCGTCAGCGAAACTGACTTTTCCGGGGAAGACGGCTTCGAGTTCGGGCTCTACGCCAAGAGCTACCACGCCAATGCATCCGGCGTGGCCGAGGAAAGCTATCAGTTCAGCGACGGCAGCATCACCCGCTTCACCGAGCCGGTGTTCTTCGACAACCATCCGGCGCTGACCATCGATCCTGGGACCATCATTCACTTCGCCGACCTGACCGGGGACGGACGGGCCGCACTGCTGGTCCGCCCGGCGGGTGCGACGGTGGTGCAGGCCTACGAGAACCTCGGCGATGGCTTCGCCGAGGATGCCATGACGCAGACCCTGTTCACCGGGCTGGATCTGGATGCACTGGCCGGGGGGCGGCTGCTGGACCTGTCGCTGCGCGATCACTTTTCGACCGGGGAGACCACGCTGGTGCTGCTGGGAAGCGAGGCGACTTTTCTCAACGAGCTGACCTGATCGACCGGGGTTTGCGCGCCAAGAACCTCGCAGACCCGCGCAGCATAGCGGTTCGCCAATGCGACGGCCTCGGGCAGGCTCTGGTCAGCAGCAAGAGCGGCCGCCAGCGCACCGACAAAGGCATCACCGGCGCCGGTGGTGTCCCGCACCTTGGCGGGCGCGGCCGGGATGGCTGTCGCCTCTTCAGCCCCGGTATAGAGCGCGGAGCCCCTGGCCCCGAGCGTCAGCACCACCGCGCCCACACCAGAAGCGAGCAGGCTGCGTGCCTGCGCGTGGGCTCCCGTTTCAGCAGCAGACGCGGCGGCCTGCGCCAGCTCGTGTTCGTTGGCGACGAGTACGTCGATCCGAGCCAGTTCTGCGCCGCTGAGACCATGGGCGGGGGCGGTGTTGTGGATCACCCCAGCGCCGTGCTCCCGCGCCAGGCGGTGGGCTTGGGCGGTCTGGGGCCAGTCGACCTCGTTCTGGGTCACCAGCCAGTCGCCCGGGACCATCGGAGGCAGCTGCGTCGCCGCAGCCGAGGCGTTGGCACCGGAGACGACGATGATCTGGTTCTCTCCGCCTGCGTCCACGGCGATCATGGCCAGCCCGGAAGCGCCCTCGACCTCTGCCACCGCGGCCAGCCCCACGCCGTCGGATCGCAGCTGCGCCAGCGCGGTCGGTGCCTGCCCGTCTAAACCCACGGCGCCGACCACGTGGGTCGCGGCCCCATTACGGGCGGCGGCCAGCGCCTGATTGGCGCCCTTGCCACCGGGCAGCGCCACGTAGCTGTCGGTCTTGATGGTCTCACCCGGACTGGGCAGACGCGCGACCTCTGCGACCAGATCGACGTTGATCGACCCGAAGACGATTACCCGGCTCATGCGGTCATGACCTCCAGATAGTGGACGATGACGCCTGCGCCGTTGGCGCCGGTGCAGACCTCGACCATGGCGCGCTGGTCCCAGCCGGGCTGAGCGGAAAAGCGCGGCAGGGGTTTGGCGATGGTCTTGCCTGCCGCAAAGCCCTCGCAGACCACGCGCACGCTGGACTGCTGGCGGGTGAACAGCGCGGGCTGGCTGATGGCTATCAAGGCCGAAGGGTCGTGGAAGTGGCAGAAATCCAGCCCCACGACGTCGGTGTGGAAACCGAAGTACTGCTCCGCTGCTGCTGCCAGAAAGCGGCCGTTGGCGCCACCTTCTTCGGCCAGTCGGGCGACGTTATCCCGGGTCAGCGGCACCTGATGGGTGGCGTCCAGCCCCAGCATGGTCACGGTCCACGGTGCGGCGAAGACGATCTCGGCGGCTTCCGGGTCATCGTAGATGTTGGCCTCGGCGGCGGGGGTGACGTTGCCGTTGACGTTTGCCGCCCCGCCCATGATCGACACGCCTTTGACCAGCCCGGCAATCTCCGGCGCCTGCTGCAGCGCGGCGGCAATGTTGGTCAGCGGGCCGATGGGCACCAGTGTAACATCGCCCGGGTTCGCGCGGATGGTCTCAATGATGAAATCCGGGGCCGACTGCGCCGACAGCGGCGCCTGCACCTGCGCAGGGGAACAGCCGCCGAAGCCATCCTCGCCATGGACCATGGCCGGGAAAGCGCGCCGCTCGATCACCAATGGGTCGGCGGCACCCTGCGCCACCGGGCAGGGCTTGCCGCCCATGTCGACAAGCGCGCGGGCATTGTGCGTGGTCTGCTCGATGCGGGCGTTGCCATAGACCGTGGTCAGGCCCAGCACGTCGAAATCAGGGGACTTGAGCGCGTACAGGATCGCGAAAGCATCGTCGATGCCCGGGTCCGTATCGATCAGAATTTTCTCGGGCATGCGCCCCACCTCCCCTAGTGCTCTCCGCCTGCCGCCAGCAGGATCGACCGCACGGTGGCACAGATCGACAGGTGACAAAAGCGCGTCGTCGGCTTCGGGCTGGCCTTCGGTTACGACCGCGTGATCGGCACAGAAATCATAAAATGAACACTAAATCTGGTCTTTTGCTTGCGCAGGCTCAGGCAGGGTTCAGACGCCTTGTCCGATCCCCGAAACCAAAAAACGAGGACGATCATTATGAAAATGCTCTTTCAGGCAGCCTCAGCCGCTGCATTCTGCAGCCTTGCCCTGTCCGGCATCACCCACGCCCAGTCAGCGGAGTACATCGACAAGCGCTTGAAGCAGATCGATGACAACATCGCCAAGTTCGAGATGAAAATTGACGAAGCAGGCTGCGCAACCGCAGAAGATGCTGACCTCATGGTCATGTGTGAGCGTCTGGCCGGCCGGATCAGCGCGCACGAAGCCCGCAAGGCCATGTACGCAGAAGGGGTTCCGGCGGACTGCAGCAACAAGAAGGTCAAGCGGCTGAACCGTGACCTGGCCAAGCTGGCCGCCCTCGACGCCGATGACGCCGAATACGAGGAAAAGAAGGCCAAGTTCGAGCGTAAGATCGCCTACCGCGAAGCGAAGGTTGAACGCATCCGGGAAACCATCGCTTCACTTATGGCCGAGCCACCAACCTCCGAATAGCGGTCGATATCGCACTAGCAAGAAGAGCCACGCTGCTGTCACGCAGCGTGGCTTTTTCCGTTGCAGACGCCCGGAACTGATCAGCCAAGATGCAGTAGAGGGTTGCCAAACCGCTTTCGCCTATCCTCAATGCCGCAAAATTCGCGCCGCTGTTGAAACGAGGTTGCAGGCACCATGACGAGCAAAATCCGGGTTCTGATCACCACCCCCTGGCCACAGGGCGCCGTCGACGCGATGCGGGAGCACTTCGCGGTCGAGGTGCACGAAGGCCCCCTGCCCATGCCAGCGGAGAAATGGCACGCCGCGCTGCAGGACTTTGACGCCATTGCACCGACGGTGATCGACCGGCTGCCACCCGCCGCATTTCAGGCTGAAGGGCGGCGAACCCGGATCCTCGGGAACTTCGGGGTCGGCTACAACCACATCGACATCGACGCGGCCCGGGCAAGCGGTCTGGCGGTGACCAACACCCCCGGCGTCCTGACTGACGCGACGGCGGATCAGGCCATGGGCCTGCTGCTCGCGGTCGCCCGTGGGATCTCGCTGGGCGACTGGCATATCCGGGATGGCCAGTGGACCGGCTGGAACCCGACCGACCGGCTGGGAACGCAGGTTGCGGGCAAGACGCTGGGCATCATCGGTTTCGGCCGCATCGGTCAGGCTATGGCCCGCCGCGCGCATCACGGCTTTGGCATGCCGGTGGTGTTCTTCAATCGCAGCCGGATTGACCCTGCATTGGCTGCAAGCCTTGGCGCGCAGCAGCTCGATACGGTGGAAGCCGTGCTGGAGGCGTCGGATTTCGTGTCGCTGCACTGCCCCGGCGGGGCGGAAACCCGGCACCTGATCAACGCCGAACGGCTGAAGCGCATGAAGCCGACCGCTTTCCTGATCAACACCGCCCGCGGCGACGTGGTCGACGAAGCCGCACTGGTTGACGCCCTGCAGGCCTGGACTATCGCCGGTGCCGGGCTCGATGTCTTCACGGAGGAGCCCAAGGTTCACCCAGGGCTGCTGGCGCTGACCAACTGCGTCCTCAACCCGCATCTGGGCTCGGCGACGATCGAAACCCGCACCGCCATGGGTCTGAAGGTGGTCGAGAACCTCGTTGCCTTCTTCGACGGGAAAACCCCGCCCGATCAGCTCTGAAACCCCAGATTGATCAAGTGCCCTTATTAGGTTTAGGGTTATCGCATTAGTGTTAGCAGCCAAGAGGTCGATCCGATGGAAAACCGTTCGCTAACCTACATGCTGTTTTCGTTTCAGGGCCGGATGTCACGCTCGGAATACTGGCTGCGCTACACGATCCCCTTGCTGCTGCTCGACGTCGCAATGTTGGTGCTGATGATCGTGCTGTCGCTGGTCTTCGGCGTTGCGCAGTTCTTCGCCCAACTGCTCGGCTCCTACTCGATGGCGAACGACGCACCGGATTTAACTGCCATGGCGGTCATCGGCTTCGTCTTGATCATGCTGCTCATTTTCGCGTCGGGTATTGCTTTTTTCTGGGCAGGGATCGCGGGCCCGGTCAAGCGCCTGCACGACTGCAATCAGACCGGCTGGTTCTACTTGCTGACCTTCATCCCGGGCATCGGGCCGCTGGCGATGTTCATCTGGCTTGGCTTCTTCCGAGGCACGGTCGGTGAAAACACCTTCGGGCCAGATCCGAACGACCTGCCCGACAACACGCCCGACGCCTCCGCCTGACCCCGCCAGAAGATCGCTTGATCGCCCCGAGGAAAAAGGCAAAAATTGTATCTTTCCAGCGTCTCAGACCGATCAGTGACGGCTGAGACTTCGTCCAAGGGCGGCGCATGTCACAGAGTATGATGAGTTACAGGCAGCACGCGCGGGCGATGCTGCTTCTCGGCTTTCCCCTGATCGGTAGTCACCTGGCGCAGGCAGCGGTCGGGCTGACCGATACCGTTATGCTGGGCTGGTACGACGTCGAGGTGCTGGCCGCCGGGGTGCTGGCGACGAGTTTCTTCTTCATGCTGTTCGTACTGGCCAGCGGCTTTTCCTTCGCGGTCATGCCGCTGGTTGCTTCGGCTTCGAGCGCGGGGGATCCGGTGCAGGTCCGCCGGGTAACCCGCATGGGCCTGTGGCTGTCGATTGCCTTCGCGAGCCTGCTGTTTCCGTTGACGTGGTGGTCGGGCCGGATCCTGCTGCTGCTGGGTCAGGAACCCGTCCTCGCCGAACTGGCCCAGACCTACCTGCGGATTGCGGGTTTCGGGTTGCTACCCGCGCTGCTGGTCATGGTGCTCAAGAGCTACGTGGCCGCGCAGGAACGCGCCAGCATCGTGCTGTGGGTGACCATCGTCGGCGCGCTGGGCAACGCGCTCGCCAACTGGGTCCTGATTTTCGGCAACTTGGGCTTCCCGGAAATGGGGATTGCGGGGGCCGCACTGGCCAGCACCGTCAATTACGGCCTGATGCTGGCGGGGCTTTGTTTCTATGCGGTGCGCGTGTTCCCCGAACATGCCCTGTTCCAGCGGCTCTGGCGCCCGGATTGGGAAGCCCTGCGACGCGTGTTCCAGCTGGGTTGGCCCATCGGCCTGACGCATCTGGCTGAAAGCGCCATGTTCACGGCCTCGGCGATCATGATGGGCTGGGTCGGCACCCTGCCGCTGGCCGCCCACGGGATTGCGCTCCAGCTCGCCTCGACAACCTTCATGGTCCATATCGGGCTCAGTCAGGCGGCGACGGTGCGCGCCGGGCGCGCCTTCGGCAGGCGCGATGTCGACGGGCTGCTCCGTGGCGGTCAGGTCGGCTTCATGCTCGCGCTGGCCATGGTCGTGCTGACCATGGCGGCCTTCCTCGGCATGCCCGAAACCCTGATCAGCCTGTTCCTCGATCCCGCTGACCCGGACCGCCTCACCATTATCACCATCGGGGTCGGCCTTCTGGCCATGGCGGCGCTGTTCCAGCTGGCGGACGGCACGCAGGCTATGGCTGTCGCCCTGCTGCGCGGGGTGCACGACACGCGCGTTCCGATGATTCAGGCCGCCGTCAGCTACTGGCTGGTTGGCTTGCCCATCGGCTACGTGCTGGGTTTCTGGACGCCGCTGGGCGCCATCGGCATCTGGCTGGGTCTGGTGGCCGGGCTGAGCTGTGCTGCGGTGCTGCTGCTGCGCCGGTTCTGGTGGCAGCGGTTCTGGATGCAGGACATGACAACCACCGGCGCAGCGCCAGCGCGATCAGCCTAGTCCCTCTGGTCGCTTGCAGCTGGCATCGGCCCAGCAGCAACGTAGCCCAGCGGCCCAGCGGCCCAGCGGCCCAGCGGCAACGTGGCTGATTTTTTGACTTTGCCTCGCCCGCGCGATGTCCCACAGTCTCCCTCAGGAGAGCCCGACAACTGAGGAACCCGAAGCGATGCAAGCCTCTCAAGCCACCCCACCTGCGTCTTTTGCCGGATGGCTCGATGATACCAACGACATCACCCGCGCCTTTCTCGCCGCCGGGCAGATCCCTGGCCTGATCAACATCGCCGGCGGCCTGCCCGACCCGCAGGTCTATCCGGTCGATGCGCTGGCCGAAATCGCCGCGCAATCGGTCGCGGAGTTCCCGAACGAGACCCTCGGCTACGGCACCATTGAGGGCCTGCCGGACCTGCGCAGGGCAGTGGCGGCGCGCTATTCGACCGACAGCCTCCGCCTGAGCCCCGAAAACGTGCTGATCACCACCAGCGGCATGCAGGCGCTGGACCTGATCGGCAAGGTCCTGCTCAACGAGGGCGACACAATGGCCGGGCAGTTCCCAACCTACCTCGGCGCGCTCGACTCCTGGCGCCCGCGCCGGCCCCACTTCCGCAATATGAACCTGCAGACCAACGATCTGGATTTTGTCGCAGCGATGACCGGCGCGAAATTCGCCTACACGGTGCCGAATTTCTCCAACCCGACCGGACGGCTGGTGCCCGAACAGACCCGGCGCGAGCTGGTCGCCGCAGCCCGCCAGACCGGCGCGTGGCTGGTCGAGGACGATCCCTACGGCGGTCTGAGCTACGACGGGCCGATCCCGCCCAGCGCGCTGGAGATTTCGGCCGAGGACGAGCCGGACGACGGCAGCCCCTACAGCGGTCCCGTGATCTATCTGGGCACGCTGTCCAAGATGGTCGCCCCGGGCCTGCGGGTGGGCTGGGCGATCGCCGCGCCGGAGATGATCGCGGCGCTGACCACGGCTAAGCAGGGCTCGGACCTCTGCACCAGCGGCCTGACCCAGCGCATGACCTGCAAGATTTTCGAGGCCGGGCTGATCGAAAGCATGAACCCGGTGATGCTGCGTCTGTACGGCGGTCGGCGCGACGCCTTGCTCGCGGCCATGGACCGGCACCTTACCGACTTCTTCGACTGGCAGTTCCCCGAAGGCGGGATGTTCGTCTGGGCCTCGGCCAAGGATGAACGGCTGAACACCGACGAGCTGTTCAAGTTCGGGCTGGAGGAACTGGTCTGCGTCACCCCCAGCAGCGTCTTTGACTCGCAGGAAGAATTCCGCCGGGGCATCCGGCTGAATTTCACCATCAACGACGCCGAGGCGCTGGAAGAAGCGGTGATCCGCCTCGCCCGCGCGACCCGGCGCCTGTTGGCGACCCTGGGCTGAGCTATGGCGATCACTGTTCACAACCCTGACAGCACCAGCACGGACGCAGAGACCGCGACCGTACGCCTGAGCGACGGCGAAATCGCCGCCTGGGCCGGTATCCCGGTCAGCGTTGCCGTCGACCTCGCACCCGAGGGGCAGATCGACCCGACGGTTGCGCTGCGGACCCGACTGCCCGCCGGCATGGAAGCGGGTCTGAGCCTGCTGGGACGGGCGCTGACGGTGCGCTGCGACCCGCCGGACTTCGGCGCCGTGGTGCTGGCGCTCGACCACGTGCAGGCTGGCGATGTGGTGGTGATAGCCGCGCAGGCGCGCACTGACTTTGCCATGATCGGGGAGATCCTCGGCGGCCACCTGCGCAGCAAGGGCTGCGCGGGACTGGTGGTCGACGGCGCGGTGCGCGATATCGACCAGCTCGGCAGCTGGTCGGATTTCCCGGTGTTCGCGCGTGCGGTGAACCCGCTTGGGCCGACGTCGGCGGCGGGCGGCGTGCTCAACGGCCCGGTCGAGGTCGGGGGCAGCAGCATCAGCCCCGGCGATCTGATCCTCGGAGATGCAGACGGCCTGATCGCGCTCAACCCAGCGCTGGCGCGCGCGCATCTGGCGGGGGCGAGAACCAAGCTCGACCTTGAACAGCGCTGGATTTCGCAGCTGGCTGCGGGCCAGTCGGCCAAGGACGTGTTCGGGCTCTAGCGCGCGCCCCAGGTGTCGGAGAGCTTGTAGCCTTCGGGCCAGGGATCGTCAGGGTCCAGCATGTGCTGGTGCGTGCCGGTGATCCAGCCGCGCCCGGAGATTTCGGGGATCACTGCGGGCTGCCCGCCGAGGCTGGTTTCGGCGACGATGGTGCCGTGGAAGGTCGAATCAATCACCGACGTGACGGTCAGGCTGTCACCCACCGCCATCAGACCGCGCGCTTGCAGGATCGCCAGCCGCGCCGACAGCGCTGTTCCCGTGGGCGATCGGTCGACCTTGCCCGGCTGGATTGCGACCGCGGCCCGGGCCTCGAGACCGTCGGCGCCCTCTGTCAGCGGCCCGGCGAACAGGCAGAACGAAAAGTGCGTCCAGTCGGGGTTGTCCGGGTGACGGAACTTCAGCTGCTGATTGGCGGCGTTGGTGATGCTGACCCCCAGCTTGGCGATCCGGTGGGCTTCATCCGCGATCAGATCCAGCCCCAGCGCGGCTGCGTCTACCACCACAAAACTGTCCCCGCCGTAGGCGCTGTCGACCTTAATATCGCCGTGTCCCTCAACCTGCAGCGGCAGGTCCAGGTCGGCGGCGAAGGAAGGCACGTTCTGCACGAAGATGCGCTCGGCCTTGCCATCCCGGCAGCGGGCGCGGACCCGGACCAGCCCCCCGGGGGCTTCGAGGGTCAGCGTGGTTTCAGGCTCGACCATCGGCACCAGACCGGCATCGAGCAGCACGGTGGCGACGCAGATCGAGTTCGACCCCGACATGGGCGGGGTGTCCTCGGGCTCCATGATGATAAAGGCGGCGTCAGCATCCGGGTGCTTGGGCGGGACCAGCAGGTTGACGTGGCGGAACACGCCCCCGCGCGGCTCGTTGAGCACGAAGTTGCGCAGGGTCTGATCCTGCGCGATCCAGCGGCTTTGCGCCCACAGGGTTTCGCCCGGGGGCGGCAGCACGCCGCCGACGATGACATCGCCCACCTCGCCCTCGGCGTGGGCGGAAATGACATGAATGGTTTTTGAGCTGCGCACACGTCCCTCTCTTCACCCGCCTGAACCCCGGCTGCCGGTCTCGAGGCTCTGGATTGGCCCGAAACCCCGCGACAACGGGCAGGGAAGCGCTGCAAGGGCGAACGGACTGCGTCGATACTAACGGTACGTCGGGGTGGAGCCGGAACCGGCTCTGGCTGCTCTGCCACCCCCCGTAGGAGGTGGCATCCCGTACGGGGCCCCCTCCGTCGCGCACCATAAGCCATTGAAACGCAATTACAACAGGAAGTTAGACTTCTCTTGGTGGTACAAGTATCAGTACAAATCCCTGCGCGAACCACTGAAAATTCAGCCTTTGGCAAAGTCAATTTCGTGACGTGTGACACTATACGAAGAGAGCCTTCGCTTTCTTCGCATGTTCAAACAATCACGGACAGATGACATGTCGATAATTGAGACCGAATGGGTGCCTCTGACGGAGGCCGTTCTTCGCTTCCACGGTGCTGGCATCCAGCTCACCTACAACCAACTGTACCGCCGCGTTCTTGATGCAAAGATACCGAGCACGCGGTTGGGAGGCCAGATTGGGTTCATGCCTGATCAGCTGGCCAAAGCAATCAATACACTCAAGGCTTAAAGCCACCGAAAACTTCACGGGCCTGCGAGACAGCAAAGACGTACAAGAAGTTGCGCCGCTCCCGCGCCCGTTCTCTCCTTTTAAAAATCTGAAAGTTAGAACAATGACGTTACAATCATCGATTGTTGCGACCCCTGACGCCTGTGCGATTGCCAGCTTCACGAAAGCGCTTTGGCAAATCGAAGAAACTACCCGACGGGTCGTTGCCTGGACCGACGGCTATGAAGGCAGCTACCGGAACACAAGGGCGGTTGATGGCGCGGAAGAAGCCGCAGAGTTCATCTGCAAGATGAATGCTAAACCAGCTTACAACGTTGCTATCACGCCAACGGCTTTGCTGCCCAGCGCAACCTCTCATACTCAAGAGAACTTCCAGCAAGCTCACTTTGCCTGCGTCGACCTTAACGCATGCGGTGACGAGCCAGAGCTCCAGCAACGCTTGCTCGATCGCTACGGGCAGTCGCGAAGCGGAGGCATCATCGATGCTGCTCTTGAGCTTCCCATCTGCCAGATCTTTCCGCCGAGCATGATTGTGATCACCGGTACAACCGGGGCTAACGGAAAGCCGCACAAACGCGGGCATCTATACTGGCGCTTGACGGAGCCGTGTCGCGACTCATCTTGGTTCAAGGTTGTTCTTTCTCGCCTGATCGATCACTTCTGCGCCGATAGGGTAGTGAAGTCGGTCACCCAGCTCCTCCGCGTTGGTGGCACTATCGCATATGGCACGAAGAAAGGACGACCGCCTGTCGACAAGACCCGCACTGTGCTCCTCCCAGACAACAGTACGAGCCTCGACGAACTAAGCGAGTATCTGGGTGGGGTGAATCTCTCCCGCCCTACCCAGAACTCCTCTATATTTGCATTCACGAATACGAAGAAGCTGACAGATGGTCGCGAGCGGCGAGCCAGTGACTTGGCGTGGAAGCACGTCAATGAGTTCGCGCAGCACCATAGCTGCTTGCCGGAGGTCTCAGACGTGATTGCCGGTGTCGAGCTCGATTGGCGGGCCCAGTGCTGCACTGAGGCGCCATCAGACAGCTCAAGCCGCGACTACAGCGATCCAGAATGGCTGCGTGGCTGGCTCGAGCAGAAGTGCCAGGACAAGATCAACGCGTTGCAGGACCAAGGCTGGGCAGATACTGCGATGCAAGGCCACTTTGGTCAGCAGCATGAACCGCCACGGTTTGCACTTAAGTTGTCCGGTGAGATTACGCTTGGACAACTTGACCTCAGATTTGCCGAAGTGCTTTCGGCAATCTTGTGGAACCGGCAGGCGGACTTTCCAGGCTTTGCCCGCAAGCTTCGGGGTTACTGTTCTGTGTTGGCGCATTGAGTGCCGTTCGGCTATGAATCTTGGTACAAAAGTGCAGATGCGCAAGAGGGCGCATGCCAACTAAGTATCTGTAGTGCGGATGTTTTCTGGCTGCTCTGCCACCCCCCGTAGGAGGTGGCATCCCGTACGGGATTCGAACCCGTGTCGCCGCCGTGAAAGGGCGGTGTCCTAGGCCTCTAGACGAACGGGACACAGCAAAATAAGACTGCGGCACCGAAGTGCCACCCTAGGACTTGGCGTGTATCTAACCCGGAGTTCTCAGCGGTGCAAGCCACTTCTCATGCGCCCATGTCGCGGGTGGTAGTCGAGGACACCTTGGCTCTCTGTTCGAAATTGGTCTATTTTTCAGACCAATTAAACCCACCGCTGCCCAGCAAGGCTGGCTGCAACCCGAAAGGCGTGAGACCGTGACCCAAGCAAAGGCCCCCACCCGTGAACTTTCCGGACTTACCGTCGACAGCGACCTCGCCGATTTTATCAACGATCAGGTGCTGCCCGGACTGCCGGTCAGTGAAGCACAGTTCTGGGATGGCCTGGCGGGGATCGTCGGTGATCTTACCGACACCAACCTTGCGCTACTGGCACGGCGCGAAGACCTGCAGGCGCAGATGGACGACTACCACCGCGCCAACCCCGGGCCGATCCGCGACATGCCCGCCTACGAGGCCTTCCTGCGCTCCATCGGCTATCTGGTCGATGCCGGGTCGGACTTTTCCGTCCAGACCAGCAACGTCGACCCCGAGATTGCGACCATCGCCGGGCCACAGCTGGTGGTGCCGGTGATGAACGCCCGCTACGCGCTCAATGCTGCTAACGCCCGCTGGGGTTCGCTCTACGATGCGCTCTACGGCACTGACGCCATTGCCGAAGACGGTGGCGCGGAGCGCGGCGGCGCCTACAACCCGGTGCGGGGCGAGCGGGTGATTGCGCGCGCCCGGGCCGTGCTCGACGGCAGCGCGCCGCTGGCCGGCGGGGCGTCCTTTGCCGATGCCACCGGGTTTGCCGTGGTCGACGGCGGGCTGCAGGTTCATCTGAGCGATGGCAAGGCGGCGGGGCTCGCCAACCCGGAGCGCTTCGCGGGCTACCGCGGCGAGCTGGGCATGCCGACTGCGATCCTGCTGCGCCACAATGGGCTGCACCTCGAGATCCAGATCGACGCCACCCACCCGATCGGCCAGTCCGACCCGGCGCACGTCAAGGACGTGCTGATCGAAAGTGCGATCTCCACGATCATGGACTGCGAGGACTCGGTCGCAGCCGTCGACGCCGCCGACAAGATTGTCGCCTACAGCAACTGGCTGGGGCTGATGAAGGGCGACCTCAGCGAGACCTTCGACAAGGGCGGTCGCAGCGTGACCCGTGCCCTCAACCCCGATCGTGACTACAACGCGCCAGATAGTGGCTGCCTGCGGCTCAAGGGCCGGGCGCTGATGCTGGTGCGGAATGTCGGCCACCTGATGTCGAACCCCGCCATCCACGACGCCCGGAGCCGGGAGATCCAAGAGGGCATCCTCGACGCAATGGTGACGGCGGCCTGTGCCATGCACGACCTGCAGCGCGAGGGCGGCAACTCGCTGCATGGGTCGATCTACGTGGTCAAACCGAAGATGCACGGCCCCGAAGAGGTCGCCTTCGCCGACCAGTTGTTCGGGCGGGTCGAGGATGCGCTGGGCCTGCCGCGCCACACGATGAAGATGGGGATCATGGACGAGGAACGACGGACCACCGTCAACCTGCGCGCTTGTATCCGGGCAGCGCAGCACCGGGTGGCCTTTATCAACACCGGTTTCCTCGACCGCACCGGCGATGAGATGCACACGGCGATGGAAGCGGGCCCGATGATCCGCAAGGCGGAGATGAAGGGCGCGGGCTGGCTCGCCGCCTACGAGGACTGGAACGTCGACACCGGGCTGGCCTGCGGGCTTCGCGGGCGGGCGCAAATCGGAAAGGGCATGTGGGCCATGCCCGACCTGATGGCGGCGATGCTGGAGCAGAAGATCGGACACCCGCAGGCGGGCGCGAACACGGCGTGGGTGCCCTCACCGACGGCAGCGACCCTGCACGCCCTGCACTACCATCAGGTGCTGGTGGCCGACCATCAGGACGCGATTGCCGCCGGCGGGGCGCGGGTCGCGCTGCAGGACATCCTGCGCATCCCGGTCGCCGAGGGCCAGAACTGGTCGCCTGAAGACATCCGAAACGAGCTGGACAACAATGCTCAGGGCATTCTGGGCTACGTCGTCCGCTGGGTCGATCAGGGCGTGGGCTGCTCCAAGGTGCCGGATATCAACGACGTCGGCCTGATGGAAGACCGGGCTACGTGCCGGATTTCCTCACAGCACATGGCCAACTGGCTGCACCACGGGGTAGCGAGCGAGGCGGAGGTCATGGCGTCGATGCAGAAGATGGCGGCTGTGGTAGACGCCCAGAACGCGCACGATCCGCTCTATCGTGCCATGGCGGCAGACTTCAGCGCCTCGATCGCGTTTGAGGCGGCCTGCGATCTGGTGTTTAAAGGCCGAGAACAACCCTCGGGTTACACAGAACCCGTGCTGCATGCGCGACGGTTGGAGCTGAAGGCGAGCAGCGCAGCCTGAATCGGACCCACTCGGCGGGGTCCATACGGTGGTCACCACTGCACAGAGTGAGCCCGGAGGTGGCGCGCTGCGCGCGCCACGAAGATTTAAAGTTAACAAAGTCGATGCTGAGGCGAAAGACGGAGGCGAAGCCGACCGACCGCGCAGCGGGCGAGTTGTGCGACGCTTGGCCCCGCCGCGCGAAGCGCGGTCGGGGACAAGTCGGCGCAACTTCTTTCAGCAGACACTCAACACGCTCCGCTTTGAGTGTCGTTCCACCCAATATCTGCAACGCGCTCAAAGGCGCAGCCGTGTTGAGCGCAAAGTTAAAGCGGCGCTCACAGCGAAGTGTTTTGAGCGCAAAGCGAAAACGCACTCAAAGGCGAAGCCGTTTTACGCGCAGAGGGAAAACCCGCCACCATCAGAGCCTATTCGACCATCAGCGCCAGCCCCTTGAGGTATGCGCCCTCGCTGAACCCCAGATCGACCACGTGATCAGCCGCGGCGGTCAGGCGCCGGGCCACCCGCCCTCGCCGCTGATTGTCAGCAAGCGCCAGCGTCACTGCTTTCTGGAAGGCCTCCGGCTTCACTGCACCCGAGCACGAGAACGTCAGCAGCATGCCCCCGGCCTCCAGCAGCGGCACCGCCGCCCGGCTCATCTTGCGATAGGCGTGCAGCGCCCGCTCCAGCCCCGCGCTCGAGGCTGCAAATTTCGGCGGATCCAGGATGATCAGGTCAAATTTCCGCTGCTCCCCGGCAAAGCCCTCCAGCGCCTTGAACACGTCGCTGCACAGATGCGGAAAGCGTGGGTCGTCGGCGTCGAGGCCGTTGCGGGCAAAATTTGCCGATGACAAATCCAGCGCCGGCTGCGAGCTGTCCACCGACACCACCTCCCGTGCACCGCCAAGGGCCGCCTGCACCGAAAACCCGCCCGTGTAGGAAAAGCAGTTCAATACCCGCTGGTCCCCGGCCAGCTGGCGCACCAGCGCGCGGTTCTCGGCCTGATCGAGGTAAAAGCCGGTTTTGTGGCCGCGCTCGATGTCCACGCCGAAGCGGGCGCCGAATTCCTCGATCTCGATCGCTAGGCTGGACGAGCCAGGTGAGCCGGGTTCAGCATTTTCGGTGGTCTCAGCGCCTGCACTTGCAACCGCGCCCTCGCCCACGCCCCGTTCCTCCGAGCCCTCACCCCGCGCCCAGCCCGCGCGCTTATCGAGGCCTTCCTTGGCGCGACTGTCGCTGTCTGAGCGCTCGTAGATTGCCCGCGGCGCAACCACTGCCTCCAGCGTATTGAGGATCACCTCGCGCCAGTACGCCATCGGCGAGCTGTTGATCTGTACCACCAGCACGTCGGCAAAGCGGTCGACGACCAGCCCCGGCAGGCGGTCGCCCTCGGCGTTGATCAGCCGGCACCCGCCCGCTGCATCCATCCGTCCCAGCCGCCGGCGCAGGCCCACTGCCGTCCGGATCCGTCGCTCGAAGAAACCGGCATCGACCGCCTCATCTGGGTCGAGGGTCCAGACCCGCGCGCGGATCTGGCTCTTGGGCGAATAGCCCGCGCGCGCGATCCACCGACCGTCGAAGCTGACGACATCTGCCGTCCAGCCCGGCTGAGGGCTGTCCTCGACCCGCTCAATCGCGCCGGAGAAGATCCACGGATGGCCGTGGCGGATGTGGCGCTCCTTACCCCCTTTGAGCACGATTTTCGGATGCAGCGGCATGGCCTGTCTCTTATCAATGAATGCTTGGGAACCTATGTAACCTGAAACCCGAGCCCAGAGGAGCCAAGGCCCTGCATGTTTGACCTTAGCCAAGCCCCTACCCCACCGCGCGCCGAGCGGCGCCCGAGCACAGACAGCCACCACGGCATCACCCGCAGCGATGATTTCGCCTGGCTGCGCGTGGACAACTGGGCCGAGGTCATGGCCGACCCGAGCGTGCTGGCAGACGATGTGCGCGGCTATCTGGAGGCAGAGAACGCCTACGCCGCCACCGTCCTCGCCCCGACCGAAGCGCTGCAGGAAGCGCTGTTCAGTGAGTTCCGCGGCCGGATCAAGGAAGACGACCAGTCACCCGCGGTCAAAGACGGCCCCTACGCCTACTACGTCCGGTTCCGCACCGGCGGTCAGTACGCCGTCCACTGCCGCAAGGACCGAGACGATACGGGCGAGGGCTCGGAACGCATCATCTTCGACGGCGACAAGGAAGCAGAGGGCCACGACTACTTCCGCATGGCCGGGGCAACGGTCAGCGACGATCACCGGCTCATGGCGTGGGGCGTGGATACCAAGGGCTCGGAGTTCTATACCTTGCAGATCCGTGATCTGGACAGCGGCGAGGACCACACCGACAGCCTCGAACGCACCACCGGCGGAGCGGTCTGGGCGCCGGACGGCCTGTCGCTATTCTACACCTGGCAGGACAACAACCACCGCCCCTGCAAGATTTTCCGGCACGTGCTGGGCACGGAACAGGACGCCGACAAGCTGATCTACGAAGAGGCCGACCCGGGATTCTTCGTCAGTGTCTCCGGCACCGGCGACGACCGGTTCCTGCTGGTTGGCGCCAACGACCACCAGACCACCGAAGTCTGGGTCGCCGACCTACAGGCGCCGACCTTTGCGCTCAAGTGTGTCGCCCCGCGCGAAACCGGTCACGAATACAGCCTCGAGCGCGCCGGCGATCACTGGTTCATCAGCACCAATCAGGACGGCGCCGTCGACTTCCAGATCATGCGCACCGAAATCGGCCGGGAAGAGCGCGAGCACTGGCAACCGTGGCAGCCACATGTACCGGGTCGCCTGATCCGAGGGCTGGACGGCTATAAGGGCTTTCTGGCGGTGCTGCAGGCTGAACGCGCCCTGCCCTCGATCGTCGTCCACGACCTGAACGCCGGGACATCCCACAGCATCGCCTTCGACGAGGACGCCTACGCACTCGGGCTGCACGGTTCAGCGGAGTGGGACACCAGTGAAACCCGCTTCGGCTACGAAAGCCCGTCCACCCCGAGCCAGATTTTCGACTACGATATGGCCAGCACCACCCGCAGCCTGATCAAGCAGCAGGAAGTCCCCAGCGGTCACAACCCGGCCGACTACGTCGTGCGTCGGATCATGGCGCACAGCCACGACGGCACCGACGTGCCGGTGACGGTCATGCACCACCGCGATACCACGCTGGACGGCAGCGCGCCGCTGTACCTCTACGGCTACGGCTCCTATGGCATGTCCATGCCGGCGAACTTCTCGATCAAGCGGCTGTCGCTGGCCGACCGCGGCCTGATCACGGCCACCGCCCACGTCCGCGGCGGCGCCGACATGGGCTACGGCTGGTACCTCGACGGCAAGCTCGAGCACAAGACCAACACCTTCCACGACTTCATCGCCGCACGGGACGCGCTGGTTGATCTGGGCTGGGCTGATCCCGCGCGGGTAGCCGCCGAGGGCGCCTCGGCAGGCGGCATGCTCATGGGGGCCATCGCCAACATGGCACCCGAGAAGTTCGCCGCCATCGTCGGCGGGGTCCCCTTTGTCGACGTGTTGACCACCATGCTCGACGACAGCCTGCCGCTGACCCCACCGGAATGGCCCGAATGGGGCAACCCCATCGCCAGCGCCGAAGACTACGCCCGCATGGCCGCCTACTCCCCCATCGATAACGTCGAGGCCAAGGCCTACCCCGCCATCCTCGCCACCGGCGGGCTGACCGACCCGCGCGTGACCTACTGGGAGCCGGCCAAGTGGGTCGCGACCCTTCGCGAGCGCCGCACCGACGACGGACTGACCCTGATGCACATGAACATGGGCGCGGGCCACGGCGGGGCCTCGGGCCGCTTCGACGGCATGCGCGAGGACGCCCGCGACTGGGCCTTCCTGCTTTGGGTGCTTGGGGTCAAGGCGTGAGGCTTGATGCCGCGCGGGGCCTTCGCCCTGCGGCGATAGCCTTCTTGGGGGCCGGTCTGATCACCTTGCTGGGTGGGGCGCTGGGCCCCCTTGCCCCTATCGCGCTGGCACAGACCGGAGCAGGAGCAGGAGCAGAAGCACGAGCGGCAACCCCGCTCACCCAGCCCCTGCCTCCACCCGCCGACGAGGGCCGCTGCTGCGGGATTTCACGGCGCTTTGTCTACCACCCCAAACCGACCCCGGGGCAGCCGTGGCCGGGCCTGCCACCATTCCAGACCCTGCGCTACACCGGCGCCGACGGGCAGCCGCTGGCCACCTGGTTCTGGCCGGGCAGCCGCAGCGATAACCCGCCACTGACGGTCTTCTTTCACGGTAACGCCGGCAATTTCGAGGACTCGACCCGCTACACCGCCGGGCTGATCGCGGCGGGCTACCCGGTGTTGCTGCCCGAATACCGCGGCTATGGCGGCCTGCCCGGAACGCCGACCGAAGCGGGGCTGCGCCGGGACGCACAGGCGGCCCTGAGCGTGGCGCAGCAGCTCGGCTGGCCGCCGGAAAACACCCTTATCGCCGGGCACTCGCTGGGCGGCGCGCTGGCGCTGCACGCCCTGCACGATCAGGGGCAGATCGCCCGCGGCGCCATTATCATGAGCACCTTTACCAGCCTGCCGGATATGGCCGGGGTCGCGGGCTGGCTGATGGCCGACCGCTTCGACAATCTCAGTCTGGCTGCGAGGACGGTGACGCCGGTTGTCTGGGTGCACGGCACCATGGACCGGCTGATCGCCAACAAGCACGGCCACCGTCTGTTCGCCGCCCTACCCAAGGCGACGCCCAAGGCCTTCATCGCGATTGAAGCCGCCCACGCCGACCGGCATGGGGTCTATCAGGGGGCAATGGTCGAGGCCATGGCCTGGCACCAGACCCGCGCGGCGGACTAGTCTACCGCTTGTTGCTCCCCGTCGCTGCCTGCTTCCAGCGCCAGCAGGCGGCTGTACGCCAAGCCGGCGCCCAGCCCGAAGTAGATCGAAACCACCGAATAGAAGCACAGGGCGAATAGAGCCCCGAAAATACCGACGATGGTCCCGGCCAAAGCATCAGACAGGATCAGAGCGAGGAGAAAGTAGGCGAACGCGCCAATGACGCCTGCCGCCAACATCACCACAAACACGGCCAGCGCTGCCAGAAGCCCGAACAGGAGGATGGACAGACGGTGGCCCCGGGTCAGACGCAAAGACCGGCCGAAGGCGTCCATGGCACCACTCCCGTCCAGGATCACGAGCAGCAAGGGGGCCAGCGCCAGAGAAATGGCAATGACGACGATGGTGTTGACGATGTTGCCGATGACCCCGAGCATGGAGTTGAACTCGCTGGGCACCCAAACCAGAATGATCTCGAGCACCATGATACCAAGCTGCATCAGCAGGAAGGCGAGGCCCAGGGCGAACCAGAGGCTGAAGCTCTTGCCCATGGCCTGACCGATGCTGACGCCGCCGGTTCGGACAAGGTTGAGACCCGCCTGGGTCGGGATAGCCAGCAGCCAACCAGATTGCAATCAGCGGCAATGACGCAAAGCCAGCTTCACGCAGCAGCGGCAGCGGAGACATCTTGTCGGCAAAACGCCGGAAATCATTGAAATCAACACCACCGGCAAGCAGGCTGCCAAAGCTCATTGAGCCAAAAACAAGAAGAACCAGAAGACCAAGCAACAGGACGACCAAACCACCGACGAACATCGACAGCCAGTTTTCCCGGGTGGTTGAGATAAGGATGCGGACAAGATCGGTCGCCCCGAACGTTTGCGGGGTTGCAGCAGCGTCTGACATGATTTTTGTTCCTGAAACCGTTAGACTTCATTCGTCATAAAGTCCTTTTATAAGATTTCATTTCAAAATAGTTATATTTATAATCATGAATAGGCCGGCCAAAAAAAGGGGCCGCTTCCATGTCCCCCGATGTCGGTGCCGGAGCACCGCGTCTCGATCAGTTATGGATCAGATCACTCAGGCTGATGCGGGTTCCGCATCGCTCGAGGCCTCTTCGGAGTAAACGAACAACGGCAGCGCATTCTTCTCGACCGCGTCCTTGTTCACCACGACTTCTTCGACACCAGTCATGCCCGGCAGGTCGTACATGGGGTCAAGCAGGATGTTCTCCATGATCGACCGCAGGCCGCGCGCGCCGGTCTTGCGCTTGATCGCCTTGGCGGCAACGGCTTCGAGCGCGTCGTCGGTGAAGCTCAGCCGCACCTCCTCCATCTCGAACAGGCGCTGGTACTGCTTGACCAGGGCATTCTTCGGCTCGGTCAGGATCTGCATCAGCGCGCCTTCGTCGAGGTCTTCGAGCGTCGCCACGACCGGCATCCGGCCGATGAATTCAGGGATCAGCCCATAGCGCTGCAGGTCTTCGGGCTCGACATCGCGCAGGATTTCGCCCGTCCGCCGCTCATCGGGGCTCTGCACGGTCGCGCCAAAGCCCAGCGAGCTGCCTTGACTGCGCTGCGAGATGATCTTTTCCAGCCCAGCAAAGGCACCGCCGGCGATGAACAGAATGTTGGTGGTGTCGACCTGCAGGAACTCCTGCTGCGGGTGCTTGCGCCCCCCTTGTGGCGGCACAGAAGCAACCGTGCCTTCCATCAGCTTCAGCAGCGCCTGCTGCACGCCCTCGCCCGACACATCGCGGGTGATGGACGGGTTTTCGGCCTTGCGGGTGATCTTGTCGATTTCGTCGATGTAGACGATGCCGCGCTGCGCCTTCTCGACGTTGTAGTCAGCGGCTTGCAGCAGCTTGAGAACGATGTTTTCCACGTCCTCGCCCACGTAACCGGCTTCGGTCAGTGTGGTCGCGTCGGCCATGGTGAAGGGCACGTCGAGGATCCGCGCCAGCGTCTGCGCCAGCAGGGTCTTGCCGCACCCCGTCGGGCCGATCAGCAGGATGTTGGACTTGGCCAGCTCGACGTCGGCGGACTTCTGCGCGTGGTGCAGGCGCTTGTAGTGGTTATGAACCGCCACTGAGAGCACGCGCTTGGCCTGCGCCTGCCCGATCACGAAGTCATCGAGGATGGCGTAGATATCCGAAGGGGTCGGAACACCGTCGGAGGCCTTGGCCAGCCCGCCCTTGCTCTCTTCCCGGATGATGTCCATGCACAGCTCGACACACTCATCGCAGATGAACACCGTCGGACCGGCAATCAGCTTGCGGACTTCGTGCTGGCTCTTGCCACAGAAGGAACAGTAGAGCGTGTTTTTGCTGTCGCTCATCGATGCCGACATCTGAAATTCCAATATTCTCTATAGATGAGTAGGTTAGAAGCTTGCTGGCCTTATGGTAAGCTACCTACCGACGCAGGCACAAAATGCCCTAAAATGGGCAAATTACTCTTCTGTCGCCGCCCGTTTGGAGACGATTTCGTCGATCAGACCGAAGGCCAGCGCTTCATCGGGATCCATGTAGTTGTCGCGGTCCATGGCCTTGTCAATCTCGGAAACCTTCTTGCCCGTGTGGTGGGCGTAGAGCTTATTCAGCCGCTCGCGGGTTTTCAGGATTTCCTTGGCGTGGATTTCGATATCCGCTGCCGTGCCCTGATAGCCCGAAGACGGCTGGTGGATCATGATCTTGGAGTTGGGCAAGGAGAACCGCTTGCCCTTGTCACCGGCCATCAGCAGGAACGAGCCCATGGACGCGGCGAGCCCGACGCAGATGGTGGAAATCGACGGCTTGATGAACATCATGGTGTCGTACATGGCCAGACCCGCCGACACCGACCCGCCCGGCGAGTTGATGTAGATGCTGATATCCTTATCCGGGTTCTGGCTCTCCAGAAACAGCAGCTGTGCGCAGACCGAGGCCGACATCATGTCGTTGACCACGCCGGAGACGAAGATGATGCGCTCCATCAGCATGCGTGAGTAAATGTCGTAGACCTTTTCCCCGCGGTTGGTCTGCTCGATCACGTAGGGGATCGGCGTGGTCATGGTCGTCGACTGGGCTGCGCCTGCAGTCCCGAATGGATCGCTTGGAAAGGTCACTGTCTTACTTCCGTTTACTGTTGCGGGCGCGGCCTGCGTTTCTGTCGGCGCGGGAGGAACGGGGTACAGGGCGTGTGATCGACCTGACCCGGCCAGCCCAGCGCCCCGGCGGGGCTGCGTCGTGTTGGTGTTCTGTTGCCTGTTCGATATGGGCGCTTTAACCAGCGCCTGCAACCAGCTTTTTTATGCGCCGAAGTCGTGGGCCTCAGCCATCCAGCTCTGTCGCCTCGTCAAACCGGGCCATGGCGCCGGCCAGATTGGAGTGGATCACAGCAAGCTGGCTCATCACCCGCTCCCGCTCCTCACGCTGGCGGTCGACCGGATCATCAGTGCCGTCAGGGACGCCGAGCATGCCCGAAAGTGGCGTTTCTGCCGCGCTCGGGGTGACCGGCGTGATGGCCTGGAACAGCTCGCGGGTCTGGATCGCCTCCTCGGACAGATCGCCGCCGTCATCGTCTTCAGCCGCCTCGAGGGCAGCCGCGCGCTGGTCTTCGGCTTCGATATCCGGGGGCAGGGTCATATCTTCGCTCGGGGCTGGGGGTGCCTCGATCCCGCCTTCGCGCAGCAGACGCTGAACACCGCGGATGGTGTAGCCCTGTACGTACAGCAGGTCGCGGATGGTGGTCAGCAGCGCGAGGTCTTCGGGGCGGTAGTAGCGGCGGCGACCGCCGCGCTTCAGCGGCTGGATTTCAGGGAACTTGGTTTCCCAGAACCGCAGCACGTGCTGGGGGACGTCCAACTCTTCGGACGCTTCGCGGATGTTGCGGAACGCATCGTTTGCCTTGACCATGGTTGCCCCTGCTGTGACTTGCCTGAAGCGCTACCTTACTCGTCGTTGGCGCCCGCTTCAATGTAGGCGTCGAGCGGGCCGCCTTTCCAGTCTTCGACCAGCGCCTGCTTGAGCACCTGGCTGGCCCGGAACACCAGAACGCGGCGTGGCGGTATCTCATGCTCTTCGCCAGTCTTCGGGTTGCGCCCAATGCGTCTTGCCTTATCGCGCACTAGAAAAGTGCCGAAAGAGGCAATCTTCACCTGCTCGCCGTCGACGAGCGCGTCGGAAACATGGTTGAGGATACTTTCGACCAGATCAGCCGATTCATTGCGGGAGAGCCCGACCTTTTCATAGAGTGCTTCGGTCAAGTCAGCACGTGTCATGGTCTTTTTCACGCTCTTCCCTCTCAGCTTGGTCGCTATCACGGGGTTGATAAACAAGTGAATACTTAGGGTCAACGCGACTCAGCCCTGCAATGGCAGAAAATGTAGGTCAGGGCGCAAAATGGCGTGAGATCAGAGCGTTGGCACGTGTCCGGCTGCCGTTATGAGAGCGGCGAACGGGAGAAATCTAGCACTGACACGGCGCAGTATCCGGACCGGGCCCGGCCGGTCGAAGACAAAGGGAAGCCGCCCGCTGAAGTATGCATAGGCCAGCGCATTCATCCCCCCGAGCCCCACGAACAGCAGTCCATAGACCGTGACCTGTCCCCAATAGGGCGGATCAGCAGCGACAAACTGCTGAATGAAGGCGAGGAAGAAGACGATCCCCTTCGGATTAAGGGCAGTCACAATAAAGGTCTGGCGAAAAACCTGCGCCAAATCCGTCCGTGCCGCCGTGTCAGTCGCGGCGTGGGTCGCGGTGCGCAGGTCGAGGGTCAAGGCATCGTCAGCCGCGTTGCTCGCCCGCCAGACCCCGTAGGCCAGCCACAGCAGGTAAGCCACCCCGCACCACTTGATGATGTCGAAGGCCAGCGGGCTGGCCGCCAGTACCGCCCGGACCCCAGTCAGGCACAGCGTCACCGCCAACCCGTCACCCAGCACCACCCCGGCCGTGCTCGCCCCAGCGGCTCGTGGGCTCAGTCGCAGGCCATAGCTGACCACGGTCAGCACCGTCGGCCCGGGGATCAGCAGCACAAATACAGCAGTAAGGGTAAAGGCCAGCAGCAGCCCGGCATCGACCATCGGGCACACTCCCAGTTAGTTCAGCCGTCTATTCGGACTCGAATTCGAACAGATCGTCGTTGTCGGCGATGGCCTCGGCGATCCGGGCCTGGAAATCACCGGCCATAAGGTCGACCGAAACCCCGACAGCGTTGGCAAAACCGATGGCGTCGGTGCCGCCGTGGGACTTCACGCAGATCCCGCCCAGCCCCAGAAACATGCCACCGTTGTAGGCGCGCGGGTCCAGACGCTGGCGCAGGCGGTTCATCGCCGGCAGCGCCAGCAGATAACCCAGCCGGGAAAACACACCCGACTGGAAAGCCTCGCGCACCATACCGGAGATCAGCCGCCCTACCCCCTCGGTGGTCTTAAGCGCGACGTTACCAGTGAAGCCATCGGTGACCACCACATCAGTGGTGCCTGCTGAGATATCATCGGCTTCGATGAAGCCCCGGAATTCACCGGGCAGCTGGTCCTTTTCCCGGATCAGGTCGGCGGCCAGTTGCAGCACCTCGTGGCCCTTTTGCTCCTCCGAACCTATGTTGAGCAGGCCGATAGAAGGCTTGGACTTGCCGAATAGAAAGCGGGCGTAGAGCGCACCCATGATCGCAAACTGTAGCAGGTTGCGCTCGTCGCACTGGACGTTGGCGCCCAGATCCAGCACCACCGACATTCCCTTAGATGTCGGAAGCGGTGAGGCAATGGCCGGCCGGTCAACACCCGGAACCATCCGCAGCAGCACCTTGGCCAGCGCCATCAGCGCGCCGGTATTGCCCGCCGAGATCACCGCCTGTGCCTCGCCTTCCTTCACCGCCTCGATCGCTCGCCGCATGGAGCTGTCGCGCTTGCCCCCGCGCAGGGCGTTGGCCGGCTTGTCCTCGCCGGAGATGGCAACACTGCAGTGCGTGAATGTGTAGCGGTCTTCGAGCGCAGCAAACTGGCTGAGCAGCGGGCCGACCCGAGCTTCATCCCCGTAGATCAGAAAGTAAAGTTGCGGGTGTTTCTCAGCCGCCAGCGCGAGGCCGCCGATCACGATGCCCGGGGCGTCGTCACCCCCCATGGCATCAACCGCCAAGGTCAGACTCATGCTTGTTGTCGCTCTCGTTCGCTGTTCGGGTGAGATAAGCACTGTCAACCGACCCATGGCAAGCACTGTTGGGCCGAAAATGTCCCCAGCCTGTGGACGTAAAAAAGGGGCTTTCACCCCGGTGAAAGCCCCTAATTCAGTGCCTTTAAGATCGCGCTACGTCAGGCGTCGACGGCGACAACTTCCTTGGCATCGTAGCAACCGCAAGACAGGCAAACGTGGTGCGGACGCTTCAGCTCACCGCAGTTCGTACACTCAGCGTGGTTGCCGTATGAAATAGCGTCGTGCGAGCGACGCATACCCCGGCGGGAGCGGCTAATTTTTGACTTTGGAACAGCCATGGTCGTACATCCGAAAATGAGGCAGAAAGGGACGCGAGTGGTTACCCGGTCCGAACATAGTGAGGGGCTATAGACGACCCGGCGGCCCTCCGCCAACCCTTTTGTAGTACAAACCAGTCCTGCAGGCTCGCATGGCTGGTTCCGGGTCGCGTAAGGTCAGGCTCCCTCAGCCAGCAGTCCCGCGACCTTGAGCGCTCCGTAGGTCAGCACCCCGTCGGCCCCGGCGCGCTTGAACGAGAGCAGGGTCTCCAGCCACACCCGGTCGTGATCGAGCCAGCCGTTTTCCGCCGCTGCCATGATCGCCGCATACTCGCCGCTGACCTGATAGGCGAAGGTCGGCACGCCGAAGGTCTCTTTCACCCGGCACACCATATCCAGATAGGGCAGCCCCGGCTTGACCATGACCGCATCGGCGCCCTCCTCGATGTCCAGTTCGGCCTCGCGCAGCCCTTCGAGCGCGTTGGCCGTGTCCATCTGATAGGTCTTCTTATCGCCCTTGAGCGCGCCGCCGCTACCGATCGCATCACGGAACGGGCCGTAGTAGGCGCTGGCGTACTTTACCGCGTAGGACATCAGGCCAACGTCGGTGAAACCCTCCGCATCCAGGGCGTCGCGAATGACGCCGATCCGGCCGTCCATCATATCCGACGGCGCGACGATATCGGTGCCGGCGCGCGCCAGCGACAGCGCCTGTTTCATCAAGGCTTCGATGGTTTCGTCATTCACGATCCGGTCGCCCACCAGATAGCCGTCGTGTCCCTGCGGGTTATAGGGGTCGAGCGCCACGTCGGTGATCAGCCCCAGATCGGGAAAGGCCTGCTTCAGCCGCCCGACAGCGCGGTTGATCAGGTTATCCTCACGCCAGCTCTCGGCGCAGTCCGGCGTCTTCAGGGGCGCGTCGACTTCAGGGAACAGCGCCAGCGCAGGAATGCCCAAGGCCGATGCCTGCTCGGCGACCCGCAAGGCATCGTCGATGGTGTTGCGCGAGACCCCGGGCATGGAGGCCACGGGCGTGGACTGCGCCCCATCAGTCAGGAACAGCGGCAGGATCAGGTCGGCGGCTGTCACCCTGTTTTCCGCTACCAGCGACCGGATGAACGTGGAGGCACGGTTCCGGCGCATTCGGGTTCGAGGGAAACTGGCCATGCTGTTCTTCCTGGGTTAGCGGATGGGACTATCGTCCTATGTAGGCCCGGCGAACGCTGCCGGGAAGACCGGAATCGGGGCTCCTGCCCCGCTCTGGGCACCCGATCCGCCTTAGGAACTACAATTGCAGGATACCAAGATAAGCTTGGACAAGCCTGCGCTTTCGCCCCTGCCAAGCCTGCCAAGCCTGCCAAAACGGCTTGCATTATTATGAAAAATTAATTATTTTTTCGACACAATATGGATCTCAGGGGTCAAAAAAGTATAAACAACATTATTTTGAACTTGATTAGAGACGATTTTCAGTCAATGCTTGTCCTAGGTAGTCAAAGTCGTTTCGCGCCTTCAGCGATGCATTTTCAACTTTGATTCCCGACCCGTAGGCCACGGCCATCAGGGGGGGCGGGCTGAGCATCGCGTTGAGTTTTGCCGTCGTACGATCAAAGGGGACGACCATGAATCAAGACTACCTGGATACCATTGCCGCCATCGAGCGGCTGCACCGCCGCTGCCTCGAAGTCATCAAAACTGAGCTCGACCGCTCGGGCGTCCGCGATATCAACAACATTCAGTCGCTGATCTTGTTCAACATCGGCGAGGAAGAGCTGACCGTGGGCGAGCTGACCCTGCGCGGCTGCTACCACGGCTCCAACGTTTCCTATAACCTGAAGAAGCTGGTGGACTTTGGCTACGTTTCTCACCGGCGCAGCGCCCATGACCGCCGGTCGTACCGTGTGAAGCTGACCGACAAGGGCGGCAAGATCCGGAAGCTGCTGGACGATATGTTTGCCCGCCACGCCGAGGCGCTGGAAAGCCTGAGCATCAGCGTCGACACGCTAGGGCAGGCCAACGACGTCCTGCTGCGGCTTGATCGGTTCTGGGCGTCGCAGTCAGACGCTTACGGTATATCAGACAAGGCCTTGAGCCGCGTGGCCTAATAGGCTTTCAAGTGGGCATCGAACCACCACCACCCAGCGGATTGAGTGATGAAACTGTTCTTTGCCTCCGACCACGCCGGTCTGAACCTGCGGCGCGCTCTGCTTGAGCACGCAGCCGAGCTGGGTCATAGCGTGACCGACCTCGGCCCCACCGACGGTGAGTCGGTCGACTACCCCGACTTTGCGAACGCGCTGGCCGACGCGCTGGCCGACGACCCCGAAGCACAGGGGGTCGCCGTCTGCGGCTCCGGTATCGGCATCTCCATTGCGTTGAATCGTCACAGACACGTGCGGGCCGCCTTGGTTCGCGACGTCACCGGCGCTACTTTAGCTCGCAGGCACAACGACGCCAACGTGGTGGCCTTCGGCGAACGCCTGATCGGGATCGAAACAGCGAAGGACGCACTTGCGGCCTTTCTTGGTACGGCATTCGAGGGCGGTCGCCACGAACGCCGGGTCGCCAAACTCTCCTCCCGATAGGGCCGGCAACGCCTCTGTTGCCCCGAGGTCTTCCGCTTTCGCGCAAATGAGGGGCGTTTTTGACATGCCCCAGCGCGCGAAATTGGTGCTTTTGTGTTCGCCATAGAGACAAATCTGGAGTTCTAACCTGATGCCCGACGGTTCCCACACCACCGCCCTAGCCGATTTCTGGTCTGCCAGCGTCGGCGACACCGATCCAGCGCTGGCCGCATCCCTTTCGCAGGAGATGACGCGTCAGCAAACTCAGATCGAGCTGATTGCGTCGGAAAACATCGTCTCCCGTGCCGTGCTTGAGGCACAGGGTTCGGTCCTGACCAACAAATACGCCGAAGGCTACGCCGGCCGCCGCTACTACGGGGGTTGCGAGTACGTCGACATTGCCGAGGAGCTGGCGGTCGAACGCGCCAAGGCGCTCTACGGCGCCGAATACGTCAACGTGCAGCCCCACTCCGGGGCACAGGCTAACGGCGCGGTCATGCTGGCGACCATGGCGCCGGGCGACGCCTTCCTGGGCATGGACCTCGCCCATGGCGGTCACCTGTCCCACGGTGCGGCGCCGAACATCTCCGGTAAATGGTTCAACGCCGTGCACTACGGTGTGCGCCGTCAGGACGGCCTGATCGACTATGATCAGGCAGCCGAGCTCGCCGCCGAGCAACAGCCCAAAGTCGTGATCGCGGGCGGCTCCGCCTACCCGCGCGAGATCGACTTCGCCAAGTTCCGTGAAATCGCCGACAGCGTCGGTGCGCTGCTCTGGGTCGACATGGCTCACTTCTCCGGCCTCGTCGCCGGGGGCGTGCACGCCAACCCGCTGGATCACGCGGATGTGGTGACCACCACGACCCACAAGACCCTGCGCGGCCCGCGCGGCGGCATGATCCTGACCAACGATATGGATCTGGCCAAGAAGTTCCGCTCGGCGGTTTTCCCGGGTCTGCAGGGCGGACCGCTGATGCACGTCATCGCCGCCAAGGCCGTGGCCTTTGGTGAGGCGCTGCAGCCATCGTTCAAGGCCTACTGCCAGCAGGTGGTCGACAACGCGCAGGCGCTGGCCGGCCGACTGGTCGAGCACGGACTGGAAATCTCCACCGGCGGCACCGACACCCACCTGATGGTCGTCGACCTGACGCCCAAGGGTGTCACGGGCAAGGAAGCCGAAGACGCGCTGGAGCGTGCCGGCATCACCTGTAACAAGAACTCGATCCCCTTCGATCCGCTCAAGCCGACCATCACCTCGGGCATTCGTCTGGGTACCCCAGCGGCAACCACGCGCGGCTTCGGCACCACCGAATTCGAGCTGGTTGGCGACCTGATTGCCCGCGTGCTCGACGGCCTCGCTGAGAAGGGTGAAGAGGGCAACGCCGAAACGGAGGCAGCCGTACGTCAGGACGTTCTGGACCTGTGCCAGCGCTTCCCGATCTACGGCTAGACCGGGCCTGCCGTGCGCTGCCCGTTCTGCGGTAATGTCGATACGGCCGTAAAGGACAGCCGTCCGTCGGAAGACAACACGTCGATCCGACGGCGGCGGCAGTGCCCCGCCTGCAGCGGGCGGTTCACCACCTTTGAGCGCGTGCAGCTGCGCGAGCTGACCGTGATCAAGACCAACGGCACCCGCGAGCCGTTTGACCGCGACAAGCTCGCCAAGTCTCTGATCATCGCCCTGCACAAGCGCCCGGTCGACAGTGAACGGATCGAGCGCATTGTCTCCAGCATCGTCCGCCGCCTCGAACACGGCGGTGAAGCCGATATTCCGACCCGTGAAATCGGGGAAATGGTCATGGAGGCGCTGAGCGAGCTGGATCAGGTCGCTTTCGTGCGCTTCGCCAGTGTCTACCGGAACTTCGAAGAAGCCCGCGAATTTCAGGCGATCCTCGACGAGATGGGTGACCGCGGTGAGTAGCGCCGAAATCATGCGGGTTGCCCTCGGCCGTGCCCGCCGGGGGCTGGGCCTCACCGGACCCAATCCGACGGTCGGCTGCGTGATCCTCGATCCGCAGGGCCGGGTGGCCGGACAGGCCCGCACCGCCGACGGCGGCCGCCCCCATGCCGAGACGCAGGCGCTGGCGCAGGCCGGAGAACGGGCCAGGGGTGGCACCGCCATCGTGACGCTGGAGCCCTGCGCCCATGAGGGTGAGACCGGCCCCTGCGCCAACGCGCTGATCAGCGCCGGGATCGCCCACGCGGTCATCGCCACCACCGACCCCGACCCCCGCACCGCTGGCGCTGGTATCGAGCGCCTGCGCGCCGCAGGCATCAGCACCGAAGTCGGGGTGCTGGAAGCCGAAGCCCGGGCGCTGAACGCCGGTTTCATCAAACGCGTGACCCAGGGTCTACCGCATCTGACGCTCAAGCTCGGTCTGTCGCTCGACGGCAAGATCGCGCTGGCCAACGGCGCCAGCCAATGGATCACGGGCGCCGAAGCGCGCCAGCGCGGCCACAGGCTGCGGGCGCAGGCAGATTTCCTGCTGACCGGAGCCAAGACCGTGCTCAAGGACGAACCGCGTTTCACCGTCCGTATTGCCGGTATCTCAGGCGCTGACCCGGCCGTGGGTGTGGTCTACGACGCCGACCGCGCCGATCAGGACATTGTCGGCTGGGTCAACCAGCACCGGTCCGGCTGGCGGTTGTTGCCGGGCTGGGACTTCAGCGCCCATTTGCGCGCGCTGGCGGCCGAGGGCTACAACCGGGTTCTGGCCGAGGCCGGCGGCGGGGTTGCCCGCGCCCTGTTCGTCGAAGATCTGGTCGATGAAATCGTGGTATTCCGGGCGGGCAAAGTGCTCGGGGGAGACGCCCGCGATGGGGTCGGCCTGTTCGGCTTTACCGATCTGGCGCAGGCCCCGCACTTCGGGCGGGTTGACGTGCTGGCGCTGGGACCAGATGTGATGGAGGTCTGGCGACGCGCCTGAGCCGGTGACGGCCCGGGCTTATGCCCGACCCCGACAAGCCCCCGACCGGAACCCAAGCGGCGCTCTGGCCACCCCACAGCAAGACAGGGACACGACGAGAAACAATGTTCACCGGGATCATCACCGACGTCGGCACTGTCGTCCACCGCGAGGATCGGGGCGATACCCTGTTCCGGGTCGAGACCGCCTACCCCGCCGAATGCATGGATATCGGTGCCAGCATCTGCTGCAACGGCGCCTGTATGACGGTGATCGCCACCGGCCAGATCAGTGCGGCGCGGGCGACCTTCGATTTTGAGGCCAGCGCCGAGAGCCTCTCCAAAACCACCATGGCGGGCTGGATGCCCGGCCAGCGGCTCAACCTCGAACGCAGCCTGTCGCTGGGTGACGAGCTGGGCGGGCACCTGGTCTCCGGGCACGTCGATGCCGTTGCCGAAGTCATTGAGCGCGCGGCCGAGGGCGACAGCTGGCGCCTTACCATCCGCCCACCAGCCGAGCTGATGCCGTTCTTCGCGCCCAAGGGCTCAGTCGCCCTCGACGGCGTGTCACTGACCATCAACGAAGTCGGTGCAGACAGCTTCGGAATCAACATGATCCCGCACACGCAGGCGGTGACGGCCTTCGCCGAGCTGGGCAACCGTCCCATTTCAGGCACGAGCCCTGCGCTGATCAACTTGGAAATTGACCAGCTGGCCCGCTATGTTCACCGCCAGCTCCAGTTCATCACGCGCACGTAGAGTCCTTTCCATGGCCGTCGTCTTCAATCAGTTCAAATCGCCGATCGAGGAAATCATCGAAGAAGCCCGCAACGGCCGCATGTTCGTGCTGGTGGACGATGAAGACCGCGAAAACGAGGGCGATATCGTCATCCCGGCGCAGATGGCGACCCCGGAAGTGATTAATTTCATGGCGACCCACGGTCGGGGCCTGATCTGCCTCGCCATGCCGCCCGCGCAGATTGCCCGGCTCGACCTGCCGCTCATGCCCCAGCGTCACGAAAGCCGCTTTGGCACCGCCTTCACCCTGTCCATCGAAGCCGCCACTGGCGTGACCACGGGTATTTCAGCGCCGGACCGGGCGCGGACCATCGCCGTTGCCATCGATCCGCAAGTCGCCCCGGGCGACATCCAGACCCCGGGCCACGTCTTTCCGCTGCTCGCCCGCGAAAACGGCACCCTCGAGCGCACGGGCCACACCGAAGCGGCGGTCGATATCGCCCGCATGGCCGGGCTCAACGCCTCGGGCGTGATCTGTGAGATCATGAACGACGACGGCGAGATGGCACGCCGCGACGACCTCGTCGCCTTCTGCCAGCACCATGGGCTGAAGATGGGCACCATCGCCGACCTCGTGGCCTACCGCCTGAAGACCGAAAGCCTGATCGAGCGCACCGGTGAAGAAGCCTTTGCCACCGAATACGGCTCTGATTTCCGGCTGGTGACCTTCCGCGAACCCGAAGACCCGGCCGCGCCGGAGATTCTGGCACTGGTCAAGGGCGAGATCAGCCCGGACGTGCCGACCCTGACCCGGGTGCACGCGCTCAACATGCGTCTGGACCTGCTCGGCGCCAACGGGGCCAGCAAGCTCCCGGCGGCCATCCGCGCGGTGGACAGCGAAGGCGCGGGCGTGATCGTCCTGATCAACTCGCCGGACAGCATGGACCGACTGCCACCCGAGCAGGCGCTGCGGACCTACGGTCTGGGCGCGCAGGTGCTGCGCAGCCTCGGCGTCCGGGACATGACCCTGCTCTCCAACGCCAACCGCGAGCTGGTCGGGCTCGACGGCTTCGGCCTGCAGGTTGTGGGCTACCGCCCGCTGGACCTATAAGGCTGGTGGCAACACCCGACCCGACCCTTATTTGCTGAGGAACCCGAGGC
Source organism: Geminicoccus sp. (assembly GCA_002708995.1). Lineage (GTDB taxonomy): Bacteria > Pseudomonadota > Alphaproteobacteria > UBA7985 > UBA7985 > UBA7985. Next base: position 49,317 of record PAPT01000016.1, read on the forward strand.
ACCATGGCTGACACCCCCCACCTGCTCATCGTTGAAGCGCCCTACTACACCGAGATTTCTGAAGCGCTGGGCGCCGGCGCTGAAGACTTTCTCCGCGCCGAGGGCGTCAGCTTTGAGCGCATTTCGGTCCCTGGCGCGCTGGAAATCCCGGCGGCGATCAAATTCGCCGCGCAGAGCGGTAAGTTTGACGGCTACGTCGCGCTGGGCTGCGTGATCCGGGGCGAGACCACCCACTACGACTACGTGTGCGCGGAAAGCGCCCACGGCCTGCAGGTGCTGGCCATGACGCTGGGCCTGTGCATTGGCAACGGCATCCTGACCACCGAGAACCGGGATCAGGCATGGGTCCGCGCCGACAAGGCCCAGAAGAACAAGGGCCGCGACGCCGCCGAGGCCGCCCTGTCGCTGGTCCGGCTCAAGCAGCAGTACGCATCCTGATATGAGCACCACGGACACCCCCGAAGCCGACACGCCCACCACCCCGGTCGAACGGGTCAACGTCTCGCACGCACTGGGACCGCGCTCTGCGGCGCGCTATGCCGCCGTGCAGGCCCTCTACCAGATCGAAGCCACCGACGAAGTGCTGCTCGAACCCGTGCTCAAGGTCTTCGAGCGCCACTTCAACATGATCGAAATCGACGGCATGGAGCTGGGTGAATACGATCAGCAGCTGTTCCAGTCGCTGCTCGAAGGGGTGGCGCGGGTTGCCGCCGACCTCGACGACATGGTCTACGGCGCACTGTCCGAGAAATGGTCGCTGGCGCGGCTGGACAGCGTGATGCGGGCCATCCTGCGCGCGGGCACGTTTGAGCTGAGCGAGCGGCTCGACATCCCGGCCAAAGTCACGATCAACGAATACATCACCATCGCCAATCTGTTCTTCTTCGGCAAAGAACCGGCTATGGTCAACGCCACGCTGTTCACACTGGCCGAAACCCTGCGCCCGGACGAGCTGGACGCGCCCGCAGCCGCGGCGGCAACTGAAGCAGAAACAGCCACCGATTGACCGGCAACCACAGGGGCAGCCACAGCCGCAGGGGACGACAAAGGGGGAGAAGGCGCGCGCGTGTCCGAGTTTGACTTCATCTGCGATCTGCGACTACTGACCGACCTCGACCCCGCGCTGGGGCTGGCCGACGACGCCGCACTGGTTCCGGCGCAGGCCGAGGTGGTCTGCACCGACACGCTGGTTGAGGGGCTGCACTTCATCGGTGATGAACCGGCCGCCGATCTGGCCTTCAAGCTGCTCGCCGTCAACGCCTCCGATCTGGCCGCCATGAACGCCCGGCCGACCCATGCCCTGCTTAACCTGAGCCTGCCCGGCACACGCTGCGACGCCGCATGGCGGGCCGGGTTCATTGACGGTCTGGGTGAGGCCTGCGCAGCCTTTGGCCTGCAGCTGCTGGGCGGTGACACCACCGGTAGCCCAGCGGGGCTGGTTCTGTCAGCGACCCTCTTCGGTGATCTGGAAGGGCGCGCGCCCTGGCGGCGTGCAGGTGCAGAAGCGGGCCAGCGGGTCTGCGTCTCCGGCCCCGTTGGCGCAGGCGCGCTCGGGCTGGCCGACGTGCAGGCAGGCGTAACCGACACGGCCTTTGCCGCGCACTACCGACGGCCCACGCCCCGGCTCGACCTGCTGGGCCTACCCGGTGTCACGGCCTGCGCCGATATCTCAGACGGCCTGATCGCCGATCTGGCCCACATCTGCCGCGCCAGCGGTGTGGCCGCCGAGGTCGACCTGTCGGCCGTGCCGCTCGCTAACCCGGCCGGTGACGCGGCGGCACAGATCACCGGCGGAGACGACTACCGCCTCGTGTTCACCATGGCTGAGGGCACGGCGGCGGCCCTGCCCGCGGACTGCAGCGCTATTGGCCGGATCATCCCGGCGGCACAGGGCCAGCCGCTGGTCCGGCTGTCCGGCGAGCCTGCGATCGCGGCGCAGATCGAAGCGCGGGCGGGCTATACCCACTTCTGAGCCGTTCAAAACGCGAAAGGAGAGCTGCGCAGGGCGCGTTTGACCCCCGCGCCCGGCTCTGTCACACCCCCCGCAGCTAAACCTTCCATTCCGCAGGGGACTGATCACCATGGACGTGTCCAAAATTTCGCGCGGCGAAAACCCACCCGTTGATATCAACGTCATCATCGAAGTACCGGCCAACTCCGCCGTGAAGTACGAGCTGGACAAGGACAGCGGTGCCGTGGTCGTGGACCGCATCCTGTTCACGCCGATGTTCTACCCCTGCAACTACGGCTTCATGCCCAACACCCTCTCCGACGACGGTGACCCGGTGGACGTGCTGGTTGTCGGCCGCCACGAGCTGGCGCCGGGTTCGGTCATCCGGTGTGTGCCCGTTGGCGTGCTGATGATGGAAGACGAAAAGGGCGGGGACGAGAAGATCGTCGCCGTACCGCACAAGAAGATCGATGCCCAGTATGACGGCATCACCTCCTACACCGACCTGCCGCAGAACCTCGTCGATCAGATCGGCCACTTCTTCGAGCGCTACAAGGATCTCGAGCCCGGTAAGTGGGTCAAGGTCACCGGTTGGGGCGATGAGAAGCAGGCCGCCAAGATGATCGAAGAGGGCATGGCCCGCATCGACGGCTAAATCTGCTGGGCAACCTCAGCCAGTCAGGGACAGGCCCCGGGATCGCTGCGCGCGGTGCCGGGGCTTTTTCCTGCGCGTCGGAAGGCAGGCGCGACCAGCGGCCCCTATTCGTTGAAGCGGACGGTGCCGAAGATGGTCTGGAACAGACCCTGAGCCGCCGAACGGTCGGGTCCGTAGATCGACGAGCTGTCGGGGTCAGGTTGCAGGTTGGTATCGCCGAGAATGCCCTCGGCCACTTCGAAGTTCTGCACCACGCCTTCGTCGTCAAAGACCAGCACCACCACGCGTTGGTCGATCACCAGCGGCGGGTTGAGCGGCCGGGGACGCAGATCCTGCTTCACGTAGTACCAGATATTGGGGTCGGCGACGCTGACGGTGATGGGGCGGCCGAAACGGTCCTGCATCTCGTCCTTGGTATCGATGCCCTTGCGGACGGTCACAAGGTCTTCGTCGCTGGGGGCGCTGCCCCGGACGTCAATCTGCGCGCTGCAGCCCCCCAGCACCAGCCCGAAGGCCAACAGCGAGAGCGCCAGCAACACCGCGCGAACCTGTCGCGTGACAGACATTCAATCCACCCCATATCTGTGGTCAGCACAGAGGCCTCAACCACGAGTTCAGTAGCATGATCGGACCACTTCGGCGACTCCTCGGTCGCAGGGCTGAACCCCGCCCGCCCAGCCTCGACGGCAACACTCGTCTGAATGCGGTCAAGGCCGTAGCCCTGCAGCCGGTTCTATTCGCGCAATGGGGCATTCCAGACCGCTTTGACGGCCGTTTTGAGGCAGTTTTGCTGCTCACGGCGGTCGAATACGCGCGGCTCGTCCGGGCGGAAGAAAACGCCGCTGCGGACACGCTGCTCGCCGCCTTCATGGAAGACGTCGAGCTGGCGCTGCAGGCCAGTGGCGTCTCCGACACCGGCATGCGCAAGAAGATGCGGCAGGTCGAGACCAGTGCGTACGCGCGGGTCGAGCGGGTCGGTGCTGCGCTTCGGCAGGGGACGAGCGCTGCGCCTGAGATCCTCAACAGCATGTTCGGCGGCAGCGAAGACGACGCGCCCCGCGCCACCGCCGACAGGCTGGACAGCCTGCTGCACGCCCTGTACGCCGACCCCGAGGGGCTGGCGGCTGCCACCCCGATCATCCAGCGCCTGAGCTGATCAACGACCCGAGCTGAACCGAGCTGCCCTGTGACCAAGCACCGAGACCCCCTGACCGACCCGATCGAATGGCCCCGCGACGGCTGGCGCGACCGCCTTGCCGTCCCGGCCGAGGCTGCGCAGGCCATCGCCGAGCAGCTGGACCTGCAGACCGCGCCCGACGACCTCAGCCTGACCGTTGACGCCGATCTGAGCGCAGGCGGCAAGGAGCTGGTTTACCGGCTTTCGCTGAGCGGGACGGTGACACAGGCCTGCGTGGTCACGCTGGAGGCGCTGAAAACGACGGTCGACGAGAGCTTCATCCGCCGGTTTCGGGAGGGTAGTTTCCGCGATGAGCTGGAGGTCGAAATCGCCGCCGCAGACGGGGATATCGCCACCCTGAACGAAGACCTCGAACCCTGGCCGCGAACCGTGGACGAGCGGCCCAGCCTGCTCGATTTCGTGGTCGAGCATCTCGGGCTGATCCTCGATCCCTACCCGCGCAAGCAGGGGACCGAGGCCGACGCCGGTCTGCTGCAGGATCCTGTCGACCAGCCGGAAACCATGAGCCCCTTCGCGGCACTGGCTTCGCTCAAACCCAAATCGGAAGATTAAGGCGGCCCAAAGCCGCAAAAGACACTCGGTCGGGGTCAGTTGTTGTCCGACGAGCGGGCGACGCGGATGGCTTCCTGCGCCGCGCGGAACAGCGCCGCTGACTTATGCTCGCACTCGGCCTGCTCCATCGCCGGGACCGAGTCCGCGACGATCCCTGCCCCGGCCTGCACGTACAGCTTGCCGTCCTTGACCACCGACGTGCGCAGGGCGATGCACGTGTCCAGCTCACCGGTCGCGGAAATATAGCCCACGGCCCCGGCGTAGACGCCGCGCTGGCTGGGTTCGAGTTCGTCGATGATCTCCATGGCGCGGACCTTGGGCGCCCCGGATACCGTCCCGGCGGGAAAGCCCGAGCCCAGAGCAGTAAAGGCGTCGACGTCTTCGCGGACTTTACCGACGACGTTGGAGGTGATGTGCATGACGTGGCTGAAGCGCTCGACCACCATCTTTTCCGTGACTTCGACGCTGCCGATCTGGGCAACCCGCCCGACATCGTTGCGCCCCAGATCGAGCAGCATGAGGTGCTCGGCCAGCTCCTTGGGGTCGTCGCTGAGTTCCTGCTCGAGCGCGTTGTCCTCGGCCAGCGTCTTGCCCCGCGGCCGGGTTCCGGCGATCGGGCGGATGGTAATCTGCTCCTCGCGCACCCGCACCAGAATTTCCGGGCTGGCGCCGACGATGCTGAAATCACCCATGTTCAGGTGGAACATAAACGGCGAAGGATTGACCCGGCGCAGCGCGCGGTAGAGCGCTGAAGACGGCAGGTCGAAATCGGTCTCGAACCGCTGGGAAAGGACGACCTGAAAGATGTCGCCTGCGATGATGTATTCCTTGGCGACCTCGACCATCTGCTCGTACTCGGCAGCGGTGAAATTGGAGGTGCGTTCGGGTAGCTCCAGCAGGCTCGTCTGGCCCCGGCTGGCGGCTTCGCGGTCTGCGGGCACCGGTGCCTGCAGCTGCGCCACAAGGTCGTCCAGACGCTGCTCGCCCCGGGCGAAGGCGGCCGCAGGCTCCTCTTCCGCGTCGGGCCAGAGGGGCGTTACCAGATAGAGCGTGTCGAAGGCGCGATCGAAGATGATCACCGCACGCGGGCGCAGCAGCATGGCGTCTGGAACGTCGATGTCGCGCGGGTTGGCGTGGGCTGATCGCTCAAAGTACTGCACCATTTCGTAGCCGAAATAGCCGAACACGCCCGCCGACATGGGCGGCAAGGGCGCCGGGATATCTGCGCGGGCCGCGTCGGAGAAGGCGCGCAGGCTATCCATGGTGCTGCGCTCGGCCGGCTCGTCGGTCCAGGCGACATCGCCAGTGGCGCTGCGGTCACCGATCCGGGTTTTGCCACCAGCGTGGTGCCAGATGCGGTCAGGATCGATACCGATGAAGGAATAGCGCCCGAGGCTTTCCCCGCCCTCCACGCTCTCGAACATGAGCGACAGATCATCGAAGGCGCCCAGCTTCAGCGCTGCGGCGACCGGTGTTTCAAGCTCGGCCGACGCCGTCCGCCACAGCAGGTACCCGCGCCCGGCGTTCCGAGCGGCGAGATAGTCGTCAAATGCTGTGTCTGAAGTCATGACACTTCCGGTCCGTCGAGGGTCAGGGGCTGCAGGTTGGGGCCGGAGCCGACCGCAGCCCGAACTGCGGACAGTCCCGGAACCAGAGACTTACTTACATGCCTGCGCTGTTATGGCCGGCCTGATCGGCGTAGGTCCGGCCTTCCAGACGCACCTGCCCGTCCCCGCCAGAGCGAAGATCGAGGTAGGCATTGAGCCCGGAGGTCACAGCACGGTCCATGATCAGGTCGTTGATGTTGATACGCACGGTGTCGCGCACCGCCTCACGGAAGGCACGCTGCAGCTCGTCGTCGTACTGGTAGGCGAACTGGGCTTCGATCCCGGCCAGCGCTTCGGCGTCAACCTCGGCGTCGGCGGCGCGGGCATCCCGCACCAGCACGATATTGAAGCCGGTATTGGTGACGCCGCTGACCACATCACCGGCTGCGGCACCATCGATGGCGTCGGTCGGCACCGAGAAGCGCAGCAGGTCGGCCAGCGTCAGGCCTTCGCGGGTTTCGATCGTCAGTCCGGCTTCGGCCGCGTAGGCGACAAAACCCTCGGCGTCAGCGGCGGTGGCCATGGCTTCTTCACCCAGCGCCGTCAGCAGCTCGCGGCGGGTCGCCTCGTTGTAAGCGATGCGCAGCCGCGGCTCGGCTTCGTCGAAGGTCAGCGGGCGGGTTTCTTCAACCCCGTCCACGCGGAGGATGAACAGGCCATCGTCGCCGAAGGAGTTGCGGAAACCAGTCTGGCCAACGAGCGCCGAGAACACCTCGCCGATGATCTTGGCGTTGAAGGGCACGCCCTCGACCCGGGCATCAGGGCCGCTCTGGGCCATCTCACCGGAGATAACGGGCAGGTCAACCTGCGCGGCTGCGTCTTCGAGCGACATGGTGCCGACAAGGCCATCGAGTTCATCAAAACGGGCGCCAAGAATGGTCGAGGCCTGCGGGCCGGCAACGGCCAGCTGTGCGGTCGGGCGGTAGTCTTCGAACGACTGAATCTCAGGCGCCTGAATGTCGTAGACTTCGATCAGCGAGAAGCGACCGCCGTCCTCGACCACGTCCAGCATGCCGACTTCGGTCGCAGCGGTGAAGGCAGCGTTGATCGCTTCCCGGCCATAGGAGATCGGGCGCAGACCCACGTCGTTCGGGGTCGCGACCCCGGCGGCGGCGGCGGCGTCCTCGAAGCTCTGGCCACCGCGCACGGCGTCGACGATGCCCTGCGCAAGGTCACGGTCGTCGAGCGACAGCTGCTTGTAGGCCCACTGGGTGCCAACCTCGGCACGCGCGACGTATTCATCGTAAGTCGCCTGCAGGTCTTCTTCGGTGACCTCGATGCTGTCGAGCAGATCGGCCGGGGTCAGGAAGATGCCGGTAAAGCTGCGGAATTCGGGGCGCTGGTAGGCGACGGGGGTCTCGTCGAGGATCGCCTGCAGCTGCTCGGTGGTCGGCTCAGGGACTTCGACCGTATCCGGGGAGATGGCCACGTAGTCGATGTCGTAGCGCGACCAACGGGCGTTGAAATCGGCCTGCGCCACAGCGCTTGGAACCGGCACGATCGTGCTGTTGGTCTCGTTGTCGAACACCAGATCATCGGCGACCCTGAACAGGCGGGTCGAGGCCAGCTCGGCAGCGGTCTCACGCAGGAAGGCGCGCTCGGTCAGGCCCTGATAGGCCAGCGAGTTGGACATGCGGCGTTCGCTGAACTGCCCGGTCACCGGGTCGGTGAACACGCTCTGGACATAGGCGGACAATTCCTCGTCTGAAGCGGTCAGGCCCAGCTGGGCGGCCTGCGCCTGAAACGCGACCTGGTTCACCAGCCGGTCTTCGGTGGTGCCTTTGACCGAGGCGATCAGGCCGAAGCTCTCGAACTGCTCTGCGGTGGTCAGGGGCAGACCAAGCTGGGTCTCGAACGGCTGGGCGATCTGGAAGAAGGCATTGCGCGCTTCCGTGGCGATTTCCAGCTCGTTGATGCGCTCACCCCCGGCGTTGATCCCCGTGCTCACCCGCGAGGAGGTGAAGAGGCTGATCGAACCCACAATACCGGACCCGAGCAGGAGCACCGCGAGGAGGACCAGAACGGCTTTACCCGCTATCGACTGCGCAAAGGCGCGAAGACCACCCATCATGATAAAATCTGCCTAACGTCTTTTGTTTTACCGGTGCCGGGATCCACGCAGAAACGCGCCGGAACCAGAATGATTTAGTCATTCAAACGCGCCCCCGCAAATAACGGAGTCGCGAGTGCAAAGCTTTCGCGTGACAGACCATAATTTCACCGCCTAAACAAGGCGCAGCAGCAATTCCCTGAACGAAGGAAGACCCGACCCATGTTTATTGCCGGCAACTGGAAGATGAACGGAACGCTGGATCAGGCGCGTGCGCTGGCCCGCGCGCTGGCCGAGCAGTTGCCCGCAGGCGCGCCCACAACCGCGCTGTTCCCCCCGGCCCCGCACCTGACGGCTGTGCTCGAAGAAGTCGCCGACAGCCCGATTTTTGTCGGGGGACAGGACTGCTCGCCCCACCCCGACGGCGCCCATACCGGCGACGTGTCGGCGGCCATGCTGGTCGATTTGGGTGCGCGCGGGGTTATCGTTGGTCACTCGGAGCGTCGCACCAACCACGGCGAAACCGACGCGCAGGTGCTGGCCAAGGTTACCGCCGGCATGCAGGCGGGGATCGGCGTGATCCTCTGCGTGGGCGAGACCCTTGAACAGCGCGAAGCCGGGCAGGCCGAAGCGGTGGTGCGGGGGCAACTTGCCGCAGGCCTGCCGGAGACCCTCTCCGGTGACGCCATCACCATTGCCTACGAGCCGGTCTGGGCCATCGGCACGGGCAAAGTCGCCACCCGGGACGATATGTCCACGATGCACCGCATGATCCGCGCCTGGCTGCGCGAGCACCGCCCTGCGCTGGCCGAGACCTTCATCCTCTACGGTGGATCGGTCAAAGCCGCGAACGCCGACGACGTTTTTGCCGCCGACGAGGTTGGCGGCGCGCTGGTGGGTGGCGCGAGCCTGAAATCCGACGATTTTCTTGGGATTATCACGGCTGCCATGAACGCCTGAATGCGCTCTGCCCTTCCATTCTGGCGCCGGTTGTCCTACCTACGCCCTTGAAACGACAAGACAGATGAGTTTGCAGCATGATTATCGGCTTGCTTTTGTCCATTCAGGTTCTGGTTGCCTTCGCCCTGATCGCGATTGTGCTGATCCAGCAGACTGACAATTCCGGTCTCGGCCTCGCGGGCGCGGGCGGCGGTGACGCCAGCTCCCTGCTGCAGACGCGGGCCTCGGCCAGCTTCCTGACCCGGGCGACCTCCGGGCTGGCGGCGGCCTTCATGCTGGTCAGCCTCGCTCAGGGCATCCTTGCAGGCGGCTACGGCTCCTCTGGTGGTTTCATTTCCAACACTCTGGGTCTGACGACTCCGGCAGCCGAAATCGACAATTCCGCGGCCTTTAACCCGATCGTCTTCGACGACGGCGCTGCGGCGGGTGAAGAAAGTTCCGGCACGGATACCTCGAACCTGCTGTTCGATCCGACCATTTCCGTCGACGAGTCGGCCCCGGCAGCGGCAGAAACCCCCGCCGATACGGGCTCTGAGAGTGGTGCAGCCGCCGATAATGGTGCTGCCACGGACACAGCCACAACTGATTCGCAGTAACAGCACGGCAGCACGTCGCAAACGGGGCGAGACTCTTCTTGCGTCCCTATAACGTTATGCGCATAAAAAACGCCCATGACACGGTATATCTTCATAACCGGTGGTGTGGTCTCTTCGCTGGGCAAAGGCCTGGCGAGTGCGGCGCTTGCCTCCCTGCTGCAGGCGCGCGGATTTAGCGTCCGCCTGCGCAAACTCGACCCTTATCTCAACGTCGATCCGGGCACCATGAGCCCCTACCAGCACGGCGAGGTCTACGTGACCGACGACGGGGCTGAGACCGACCTCGATCTGGGACACTACGAACGCTTCACCGGGGTGTCGGCGCTGCAGTCGGACAACGTGACGACCGGCCGGATCTACTCCGACATCCTCGCCAAGGAGCGGAAGGGCGAATACCTCGGCGCAACCGTGCAGGTCGTCCCGCACGTCACCAACGCCATCAAGGATTTCGCGCTTGCCGATCTCAACGGCGAGGACTTCGTGATCTGCGAGATTGGCGGCACGGTCGGCGATATCGAAGGCGCCCCCTTCCTCGAAGCCATCCGACAGCTGGGCTACAAGCTCGGCCGCGAACGCGCCCTGTTCCTGCATCTGACGCTGGTGCCCTTCATCGCGGCAGCCGGTGAGCTGAAGACCAAGCCAACCCAGCACTCGGTCAAAGAACTGCAGTCCGTGGGCATTCACCCTGATATTCTGCTCTGCCGCGCCGACCGCGAGATCCCGGAAAACGAGCGCGCCAAAATCGCGCTGTTCTGCAACCTCGATCAGAGCGCGGTGATCCAGGCGCTGGACGTCGACAGCATCTACCGCGTGCCGCTGAGCTACCACGAAGAGGGGCTGGACCGCGAAGTCCTGCGCCACTTCAACCTGACCAGCCCGGAGCCGGACCTGACCCGGTGGCAGGAGATCGTCAAGCGCGTGACCGAGCCCGAGGGCAAGGTCACCATCGGCGTGGTCGGCAAGTACGTGAACCTGCTCGACGCCTACAAGTCACTCGCGGAAGCCCTCACCCACGGCGGCATCGCCAACAACGCCAAGGTCGAGATGCGCTGGATCGATTCGGAGATTTTCGAGGAAGAAGACCCCGAATTGCACCTCTCCGGCGTCCACGGCATTCTGGTGCCCGGCGGCTTCGGCGAGCGCGGGTCGAGCGGCAAGATCGCCGCGGTCCGGCATGCGCGGGAGCGGCAGATCCCCTACTTCGGTATCTGCTTCGGCATGCAGATGGCAGTGCTGGAGATGGCGCGGAACCTCGCCGGCATCGAAAACGCAGCCTCTTCGGAATTCGGCGCGACCAACCAGCCGGTTGTCGGCCTGATGACCGAGTGGGAGCGCGACGGCGACATCCAACGCCGCAGCGATGACGACGATCTGGGCGGCACCATGCGTCTGGGCGCCTACGACTGCAAACTCTCGGCCGGGACCCGCGTTGCGGAAATTTACGGTGAAGAGATGATCAGCGAGCGCCACCGCCACCGGTACGAGGTCAATCCGACCTACCGCGCCGAGCTGGAAAAAGCCGGCGTGGTGTTCTCGGGCCTGTCGCCGGACGAGCGCCTGCCGGAGATCATCGAGTTGCCGGAAAGCGAGCACCCGTGGTTTGTGGGGGTCCAGTTCCACCCGGAGCTGAAGTCCCGCCCGTTCGAGCCGCACCCCCTGTTCGTCTCCTTCATCAACGCCGCCGTCACCCAGAGCCGCCTCGTCTAGCCTCGTTGTCTGGAAACCCGGCAAATGGCGATTGTGGGCCGTAAGGGGGGTGTTATGCCTCCCTGCGGGCGCTTCTATGCTCCGGTGGCACTAGGAAGAGCCGCCTGAAAAGATTAGACAAATTGCAGTTTAACGCGCGGTGCCATCCCAGCACACGGGCAGGACAGACCCGCCCCGCCGCATCGGCCCCCGCCCGAATTCAGAAAGAAATCAGACCTATGTCATCGACCGCCATCCTCGACGTTCTTGCGCGCCAGATCCTCGATTCCCGGGGCAACCCGACCGTTGAAGTCGACGTGCTGCTCGAAGACGGCTCGATGGGCCGCGCGGCTGTCCCCAGCGGCGCCTCCACCGGCGTTCACGAGGCCGTCGAGCGGCGCGACGGGGGAGACACCTGGGGCGGTAAGGGCGTCAGCGACGCCGTCGATGCGGTCAACACCGAGATTTTCGAGACCGTTGCCGGACTGGATGCCATGGAGCAGGTGTTCATCGACCGCGCCGTGATCGACCTTGACGGCACCCCGAACAAGGGCCGTCTGGGCGCCAACGCCATCCTCGGCGTGTCGCTGGCGGTGGCCAAGGCTTCGGCCGAGTCCGTCGGGCTGCCGCTCTATAGCTACCTCGGCGGCCGCATGGCCCAGCGCCTGCCAGTGCCGATGATGAACATCATCAACGGCGGCGCCCACGGCGACAACCGGGTCGATTTCCAGGAATTCATGGTCATGCCCGCCGGGGCAGAGAGCTTCTCCGAAGGGCTGCGCTGGGGCGCTGAGATCTTCCACGCTTTGCGCAAGCTGCTCAAGGATGCCGGCCATAACACCAACGTCGGCGACGAGGGTGGCTTCGCTCCGAACCTCGACAGCACCAAGGCCGGTCTGGACTTCGTGATGAAAGCGATCGAGACCGCGGGCTACCGGCCGGGCGAGCAGGTCTGTCTGGCACTCGACGTAGCCTCGACTGAATTCTTCGAGGGCGGTCAGTACCGGCTCGACGGCGAAGGCCGCAGCCTGTCCTCGACCGAGATGGCCGACTACCTCGCCGAGCTGTCCGCCGCCTACCCGATCCGCTCGATCGAAGACGGGCTGGCCGAAGACGACTGGGAGGGCTGGGCCTACCTGACCGGCAAGGCAGGCAAGCAGGTGCAGCTGGTCGGTGACGACCTGTTCGTGACCAACCCGGCGCGGCTGGAGCGCGGCATTCGCGACGGCGTCGGCAACTCGATCCTGATCAAGGTCAACCAAATCGGGACGCTGACCGAAACCCTCGAAGCCGTCGACATGGCCCACCGCAACGGCTTTACCGCCGTCATGTCGCATCGCTCGGGCGAGACCGAAGACACCACGATTGCCGATCTCGCCGTGGCGACCGGCTGCGGCCAGATCAAGACCGGTTCGCTGTCACGCTCGGACCGGGTCGCCAAATACAATCAGCTGCTGCGGATCGAAGAGGAGCTGGGGGTTGCCGCTGAATACCCCGGTTTCGGCTGCTTCCGCACCGGCGCCTAGACACGCGAGACCGCCACCGTGGGCTGCGCCACCCTGCTACTGGCTGCCGGAAGTGGGACCCGCTTCGGCCCCGATGCACCTAAGGTTCTGACCCGGCTGCAGGGGCGCCCGGTGCTGCTGTGGTCGCTCGACGCCATGATCGCCGCCGCCTCGGTGGACCACATTGTGATCATGGTCTCTGAGCAGACCATGGACGCCGTGGTTGACCTCGTTGAAGGCGTTGAAACCGACAAGATCCTCGACATTGTGCTGGGCGGCGCCCAGCGGCAGGATACCGTCCGCCTGGGCCTCGAACACCTCAGCGGTGACGAAGCGCCTGCGCGGGTGCTGATTCACGATGCCGCCCGGCCCGGACTGCTGCCCGGCGATATCGACGCCATTGCGACCCGGCTGGAAGCCCTCGATGACGGCAGCAGCCAACCTCCGAGCGGGCTCAGCGCGGCCATCCCGACCGCCGATACCCTTGTGCGCTACACTAGCCCCGATGCCCCGCTGGATCCGGTCGATCGCAGCGGCCTCTATCGGATGCAGACCCCGCAGGGCTTTGCCTTCACCGCTATCCTCGACGCCCACCAGCGCCAGCAGGAGACGGCCTTCACCTGCGACGCGACGCTGTATCAGGCCGTAGGCGGCAGGGTCGAGCTGATATCCCTGCCCCAGGCTGAACGGCTGATGAAGCTGACCTTCCAATCCGACGCAGACAGCCTCGAAGGCCTGCTGGGTCTTGCCGCAGCGGCGCCCACACCTGCGCCGGCTGCGCCCGCAATAGAGAACCGGACCGGTTTCGGCTTCGACGTCCACGCCTTTGGCGAAGCAGGGGAAGACGGCGAGCTGGTTCTCGCCGGGGTCACGTTCCCGGGCGAGCGCCCGCTCAAGGGGCATTCGGACGCCGACGTCGCGCTCCACGCCCTGACCGACGCCATTTACGGCGGCCTCGTCGAGGGTGATATCGGCCACCACTTTCCGCCCTCGGACCCACAGTGGAAGGGCGCGGACAGCACGGTATTCCTCGAACACGCCCTCAGCCTGATCCGAGCCACCGGGGGACGGCTGGTTCACCTCGACCTGACGCTGATCTGCGAGCGGCCGAAAATCGGACCCCGGCGGGACGACCTGCGCGCGCGCCTGTCGGCGCTGACCGGGCTGGAACCGGGCCGGATTTCGGTCAAGGCAACGACCACCGAGGGGCTGGGCTTCGCCGGGCGCGGTGAAGGCATCGCTGCGCAGGCGACCGTCACCCTGCAGCTGCCGACAGCACCGTGACGGACCCGCAGGCCATCGCCATCGCTGCAGCCGCACGACGGCTGATCGCCATCTGTCAGGCCGCAGGCTTACGGCTGGCCGTGGGTGAGAGCTGTACTGGCGGCATGATCACGGCGGCAATCACGGCCCAGCAAGGCTCGTCGGCCGTCTTCGATGCCGGGATCATCGCCTACGCCAACGAGGCTAAGGAGGGCCTGCTCGGCGTGCCCAAGGACACCATGATCGAGCACGGTTCGGTCTCTGCCGAAGTCGCCGCCGTGATGGCCGCCGCGGTGCGGCAGCAGCTGCGCGCCGATATCGGTCTGGGGGTCACGGGCGTGGCTGGGCCGGGCGGTGGCACCCCCGACAAACCCGTGGGGCGGGTTTACCTTCATCTCTCCGGCCCGAACGGGACCGAGCAGGCGCGCGTGTTCGATTTTTCCGGGGACCGCGAGGCGGTGCGCACTCAGACCGTGGCGGAAGCCTTGGGGCTGGTGCTCGACGCACTCGACCCGGCAGCGCCACCCGCAGCACCATAGAGCGCCCGGGCGCGCTTTTCGAAGGCGCCGATCATCTGCTTCTGTGCCTCTTCGAACAGAGGCTCGATCAGCCGCTGCAGCAGCGCGCTGCGGAAGGCAAAATCCACATGAACCTCGATCTCGCAGCCCTTGCCGTCGGGCAGGTCGCGGAACCGCCACTTGTTGGTCAGATGCCGGAACGGGCCGTCGACCAGCGCCGTATCAATCCGGAGCGCAGCACGGTCAAAGCGGACATCGGAGGTAAAGCGCTCACGGATCACCTGAAACCCGATCACCAGGTCGGCGATCATGTGCGCGTCGGACTGCTCGCGGATGCGCGCGGCGACGCACCAGGGCAGGAATTCGGGGTAGTGCTTGACGTCGGTGACGAGATCGAACATCTGCTCGGCCCGGAATTGCACCACGCGGGTTTGTTCGACCACCGGCATGGGTTTCAGGCCGCCTTCGACTGCCGCGCGGCGCGCAGGCGTTCGAAGTCCTCTCCGGCGTGGTAGGAGGACCGGGTCAGCGGCGTGGCTGAAACCATCAGGAACCCCTTGCCGTAGGCCATGGTTTCGTATTCGCGAAACTCATCGGGGGTGATGAAGGCCTCGACCGCATGGTGCTTGGGCGTGGGCTGCAGGTACTGGCCGATGGTCAGGAAGTCGACGTCGGCAGCGCGAAGGTCATCCATGACCTGCGCCACTTCCATTTTCTTCTCACCCAGGCCGACCATGATCCCGGACTTGGTGAAAGCCAGCGGGTCACGCTCCTTGACCCGTGCGAGCAGGCGCAGCGACTCAAAGTAACGCGCGCCGGGCCGCACTTCGGCGTAGAGCCCGGGGACGGTTTCAAGATTGTGGTTGAACACGTCCGGCTTGGCGTCGGCCACGACCTTCCACGCATCACGCTTGCGCAGGAAATCCGGCGTCAGCACCTCGATCGTTGTCTCCGGGGACGCTTCGTGCACCGCCAGAATGGTTTCGGCAAAGTGCCCTGCCCCGCCGTCGTCCAGATCATCGCGGTCAACGGAGGTGATGACAACGTGGCTCAGCCCCAGTGACTTGACCGCCTGGGCCACGTTGGTCGGCTCGAAGGGGTTGAGCACGCCGGGCTTGCCGGTGGCGACATTGCAGAAAGTGCAGGCGCGGGTGCAGACCTCCCCCATGATCATCATGGTCGCGTGCTTCTTCGACCAGCACTCGCCGATGTTGGGACAGCCCGCTTCCTCGCACACGGTCGACAGCGACAGCGAGCGCATGATCTCCCGGGTTTCCTTGTACCCGGCCGAGGTCGGCGCCTTGACCCTGATCCAGTCCGGTTTCTTCGGCTGGGGGGCGCTGTCGGGCCGGTGGGCTTTCTCCGGATGGCGGAGCGGGTCGCTCATGTCGTCTCCTTTGGGCGGGTCGCGCTAGAAGTGCAGCGCGCGGTCGTAGGCGTCAAGCACGGACTCGTGCATCATTTCCGACAAGGTGGGGTGCGGGAACACCGTGTGCATTAGGTCTTCTTCGGTTGTCTCCAGAGACTTGGCGATCCCGAAGCCCTGGATCAACTCCGTCACTTCCGCACCGATCATATGGGCACCGAGGAGCTCGCCTGTATCGGCGTCAAACACGGTTTTGACCAGCCCTTCAGGGTCGCCCAGCGCGATCGCTTTGCCGTTACCCATGAACGGGAAGCGGCCGACACGAACCTTGCGCCCGGCGGCCTTGGCTTTGGCCTCGCTCAGGCCCACGGATGCGACTTGTGGCCGCGCATAGGTGCAGCCCGGGATCGACGCAGGGTCGAGCGGGTGCAGCCCCTTGACACCGGCGATGGTCTCAACCGCTAGAATGCCCTCGTGGGAGGCCTTGTGCGCCAACCACGGCGCGCCGGTCAGGTCGCCGATCGCCCAGACCCCCGGCTCACCGGTAGCACCGAAGCCGTCGGCTTCGATGTGGCCTCGCTCGACCCGCACTTTGGTGCCTTCGAGCCCCAGCTCTTCGACGTTGCCGACGATGCCGACGGCCGAGATCAGCCGGTCTGCGGTCAGGCTTTCGGTCTTGCCATCGGCCAGCTCGATGGTGGCGGTCAGGCTGTCCTTCGCCTTCTTGACCCCGGTGACCTTGGCCGAAGTCATGATCCAGATCCCGGCCTTCTCGAAGGCCTTGTGCGCCAGCGCGCTGATTTCTTCGTCCTCGGCCGAAAGGATACGATCGACGACTTCAACGACCGTGACCTCAACTCCTAAATCATTGTAAAAACTCGCGAATTCAATACCAATTGCACCTGAGCCCACAACGATCATCGACTTGGGCAGGCTCTCGGGCACCATGGCTTCGCGATAGGTCCAGATCAGCTTGCCGTCGGGTTCCAGCCCGGGCAGCACCCGCGCCCGCGCGCCGGTAGCGAGGATGATGTTCTTGGCGCTCAGGGTGCTGGTCTTGCCGTCCTTATCGGTGACTTCGACCTTGCCCTTGCCCGCCAGCTTGCCGCTCCCCGAAACCACGGGAACCTTGTTCTTCTTGAGCAGGAACGACACGCCCTGGCTCAGCTGTTTGGCGACCTTGCGCGAGCGCTGCACGATCTTGCCGAGATCGAAGCTGATGTTCTCCGCCGACCAGCCGAAATCGCCGGCGTGCTGGATCAGGTGCCCGACCTCTGCCGAGCGCAGCAGCGCCTTGGTGGGAATACAGCCCCAGTTCAGGCAGATGCCGCCGAGGTACTCGCGTTCGACCACGCAGGCCTTGAGGCCCAGCTGCGCCGCGCGGATGGCGGCGACATAGCCCCCGGGACCACCGCCGATGACAACGACGTCGAAATTTGTGTCAGCCATGCTTGGGTCTCCGGTTACAGCAGCATCGAGAGCGGGTTTTCCAGCCGTTGCTGGAAGGCATTAAGCCAGCGGGCGCCGACTGCGCCATCGACCACGCGGTGGTCACAGGACAGCGTCACCGACATGACCGTGGCGATGGCGAGCTCATCCCCCTTGTCCGCGGTGCGCACGACCGGGCGCTTTTCGCCCTTACCGACGGCGAGAATGGCACCGTGGGGCGGATTAATCACCGCGGCGAATTCGCGGATGCCGAACATGCCGAGGTTGGAGATGGTGAAGGTGCCGCCCTGATACTCATGCGGCTTCAGAGCCCCCTCGCGGGCGCGGGTGGCGAGGTCGACCATCTCGGCGCTGATCTTGGGCAGGCCCTTGGTCTGCACGTCGCGAATCACCGGAGTGATCAGGCCGTTCTCGGTTGCCACGGCCACCGCGACGTCGGCTGAAGCGTAGTTCAGCACGGCATCGCCCGCCCAGCTGGCGTTGGTGTCCGGCTCGTCCATCAGCGCTTTGGCCGAAGCAAGGATGATCATGTCGTTGACCGAAATCTTCACGCCTTCAGGCACGGCCTTGTTGATCTGACCGCGCAGGGCGAGCAGCGCGTCCAACTCGATGTCAACGGTGAGGTAGAAGTGCGGGACGGTCTGCTTGGCCTCGACCAGACGACGCGCGATGGTCTTGCGCATGTTGTTCGCCGGGATTTCCTCGTAGGCCATATCCAGCTGTGCTGCGATCTTGCGCGGGTCCAGGCCGGCGCCGGCAGGCATGGGCTGACCGGCTGCGGCTGAAGACGGCGCAGAGGCTGCGGCCCGAGGGGCAGCCTTGGCGCCGCCGCCGGCGATGGCGGATTCAATATCACGCTTGACGACGCGGCCGTTCGGGCCGCTGCCGCCGATGGCCGACAGGTCCAGCCCGTTCTGGGACGCCAGACGGCGGGCAAGCGGCGAAGCAAGAACACTGTCTCCGCTGGTAGCAGGCGCCGCGACCGGTGCCGGAGCGGCAACGAGTGCCTTTTCAGGCGCAGCGGCTGCGGGTGCAGGTGCAGGTGCAGGTGCAGGTGCAGGTGCGGGCGCAGGCGCTCCGCCACCGCCGGCTTGAACGCTTGCGGGGTCTTCGCCCTCGTCTGCGAGGACGGCAATTACGGCGTTCACCGCCACGCCTTCGGTCCCGGCAGCAACGATGAGCTTGGCGACAACGCCTTCATCGACGGCCTCGACCTCCATGGTCGCCTTATCGGTTTCGATCTCGGCGATGACATCGCCGCTGGCAACGCTGTCGCCTTCCTTGACCAGCCACTTGGCCAGCGTGCCTTCTTCCATAGTGGGCGACAGCGCTGGCATCAGAATATCGACGGACATGGCTCAGGCCTCCTGATAGGTGGCAGCGCGCACGGCGGCGACGATGTCGGCCGGCCCCGGCAGTGCCAGTTTTTCGAGGTTGGCGGCGTAGGGCAGCGGCACGTCTTTGGCGAACACCCGGCCCACGGGGGCGTCGAGATGGTCGAAGGCGTGCTCCATCACCCGTGCAGCAATCTCGCCACCGATGCCGTGCTGGCCCCAGCCCTCTTCAGCCGTCACCAGCCGGTTGGTCTTGCGGACCGACGCGAGGATGGTTTCCGTATCCAGCGGTCGGATGGTGCGCAGGTCGATGACCTCTGCCGAAATCCCCTGCTCTTCCAGCATCTTTGCCGCTTCCAGCGCCTTGCCGACCATGATCGAGAAGGCGGTGATGGTGACATCGGTGCCCTCGCGCACGACCCGTGCCTTGCCGATGGGCACGGTCCAGTCATCGCTGTCCGGCACCTCGAATTTCTGGCCGTAGAGCAACTCGTTTTCGAGGAAGACCACCGGGTTCGGGCTGCGGATCACGGACTTGAGTAGGCCCTTGGCGTCTGCGGCGCTGTAGGGCGAGACCACGGTCAACCCCGGAACATGGGCGTACCAAGCCGCGTAGCACTGCGAGTGCTGGGCGGCGACCCGGGCGGCGGCTCCGTTGGGACCGCGGAACACGATCGGCGAAGAAATCATGCCGCCGGACATATACAGCGTCTTGGCGGCCGAATTGATGATGTGGTCGATCGCCTGCATAGCGAAGTTGAAGGTCATGAACTCGACGATCGGCCGCAGGCCGGCCATGGCCGCACCGGTACCGACCCCGGCGAACCCGTATTCGGTGATCGGGGTGTCGATCACCCGACGCGCGCCGAATTCATCGAGCAGGCCCTGGCTGACCTTGTAGGCGCCCTGATACTCGGCGACTTCCTCGCCCATAAGGAACACGCGATCGTCGGCGCGCATCTCCTCGGCCATGGCGTCACGCAGAGCTTCGCGCACGGTGGTCTCGACCATGGCGCCGTCCCACTCGGGCTCGGGCTGGGCGACCTCGATCGGCGCCAGTGCCACCGCCGGGGTGGTTTCAGCTGCCGTTTGAGGCGCGGTTTCGGGGGCTGCTTCCGCGGTCGGCGCAGGCGCTGTCGCGGGCGCGGACGCAGCGGACGAGGCCGCAGCGGGGTCTTCCCCCTCTTCGGCCAGCACCGCGATCACGGCGTTCACCGCCACGCCCTCGGTGCCTTCAGCAACGAGCAGCTGTGCGATCACGCCCTCGTCGACGGCTTCGACCTCCATGTTCGCTTTATCGGTTTCGATCTCGGCGATCACGTCACCGCTGGAAACGCTGTCGCCCTCTTTGACCAGCCATTTGGCGAGCGTCCCCTCTTCCATGGTGGGGGACAGGGCGGGCATCAGGATATCTACGGTCATCGTCTGCTCTCCCCGTCTCAGGCTGCTGCAATGGTAACGTCGGTGTAGAGCTCGTCGGGTGACGGCTCGGGGGAGGACTGGGCAAAGTCAGCGGACTTGGCGACCACGGCCTTAACATCCTTGTCGATGGCCTTGAGCGCGGCTTCGTCGGCTATGCCATCGCCGAGCAGCTTTTCGCGCAAGCGCTCGATCGGGTCCTGCTCGGTGCGGTACTTCTGCACCTCTTCCTTGGTCCGGTACTTGGCGGGGTCGGACATCGAATGCCCGCGATAGCGGTAGGTCATGGCCTCCAGCACGAACGGCCCCTTGCCCGAGCGGACGTGCTTGATCGCCTTGCCCACCTCGGTCGCCATCGCCTCGACATCCATGCCGTCGACTCGGGCGCCGGGAATGCCGTAGGGCTTGCCGCGCGCCGCGTAGTCCGTCACCGCCGCCGCACGCTCGGTCGAGGTGCCCATCGCGTAGCGGTTGTTCTCGCAGACAAACAGGATCGGCAGCTGCCAAAGCGAGGCCATGTTCATGGTCTCGGCCACCTGCCCCTGATTGGCGGCACCATCGCCGTAGTAGGCAACCGCAATCCCGCCGTCGTCGTTGTACTTGTGAGCGAAGGCCAGACCGGCCCCCAGCGCAACCTGCGCCGCAACAATGCCGTGACCACCGAAGAACCGGGTTTCAGTCGAAAACATGTGCATCGACCCGCCCTTGCCCTTGGAATAGCCGCCTTCGCGCCCAGTGAGCTCCGCCATAACCCCGTCAGGGTCCATCCCGGTGGCGAGCATGTGCCCGTGGTCGCGGTAGCCGGTGATCACGCTGTCCTTGCCCGTCTCAAGCTCGTGCTGGATGCCGACGACGACAGCCTCCTGCCCGATATACAGGTGACAGAAGCCGCCGATCAGGCCCATGCCGTAGAGCTGGCCTGCCTTCTCCTCGAAGCGGCGGATCAGCAGCATGTCCTTGTAAAACGTGGTCAGTTGGTCGTTATCGAACTGCTTGTTCGAAGCGCGTTTGCTGGTTTTGCGCGCTGTGGTCGCCATGGCCGATTTCCGTCTTTTGGGGAATAGGGATCTACGCCACCAAAATACCGGTATTTTCGCGAAAAACAATCATACTTAAATATCTGTAAAAAAACAGTTATTTATTGATTAACCATAAATTGGTTATTAATCCCCATCGTAGACGATGATCATCTCGTCCTGACGGACGTATCCTAGCTCGATCCGCGCCCGCTCCTCGAGCATATCCAGATCCACCGGCGTATCGCGGAGCAGGGCCACGTCCCGTTCGAGCGCGCGCTGTTCCTGCTGCAGGTCCGACAGCATGGCCTGCGCGGTATCTAGCTCCGTGCTGATGGCCAGATAAGCGAGGAAGCCACGCTCTCCGGTGATCAGGTGGAAGATGAAGTACAGGCAAGCCGCCGCGAAGACGGCGGGGATCAGGTAAATGCGGGCAAGTTGGGTCAGCCGACGGGCAAACATAGCGATGGGTCTCTGAATAAGTCTCTGAAATCGGGTCGTTAAGGGCCGGGGAAACAGCCCGGAACTGCTCAAATGTTGCGCATAATATAAACCAGTCGTTGCAGGAAAGCGAGCCCTCGCCTAGTTCATCGGGCATGAGAAGCGATACCGCCCGCGATTGGTCACAGCAGGATGCGCGCCTGACCCGACTGGGCTGGCGCGATCGAGTGCTGCTCGCACCCATGTCGGGCGTGACCGACCGCCCTTTCCGTGATCATATCCGCAGCCTCGGTCAGGGGCAGGTGGTAACCGAGATGATTGCCTCGGAGGCCGCGATTCGGGAGATCAAGGACAGCCGCAAGCTCAACCAGGCCATCGATGACGAGCCCGGCATCATTGTCCAGCTCGCCGGCACCGAACCTGCACTGATCGCGGAAGCCGCGCGGATGATGGAGGCGCGCGGCGCCCACACCATCGACCTCAACTTCGGTTGCCCAGCGCGCAAGGTCGTGCACAAGGCTTCCGGCTCGGCCGTCATGCGCGATGAGGCCTTGTGCGGCGCGATTTTTGATGCGGTGCGGGCCGCCATCGAAGTTCCCCTGACCGTGAAGATGCGGCTGGGCTGGGACGACGACAGCTTCAATGCCCCCAAACTGGCCGCGCTGGCAGAACGGGCGGGACTGGACGGCATTACCGTTCATGGCCGCACCCGCTGCCAGTTCTATAAGGGGCAAGCTGACTGGAGGCGCGTTGGTGCAGTGGTCGAGGCCACCACGCTGCCCGTGCTGGTCAACGGCGATATCTGCAGCCGCGAGGATGCCGACAGGGCGCTGGCGCAGTCAGGCGCAGCGGGGGTGATGATCGGGCGCGGCGCGCAGGATCGGCCCTGGCTCATCGATCAGACCGTGGACCACCTCGCCGGCCGCCGGCCGAGGAAGGCGCCGGACGCCGCGACGCGCAGCGCCCAGCTCTGCGCCCTTATCGACCGGATGCTGTCCTACCACGGCACGGCCCACGGGCTACGGCAGGTGCGCAAGCATGTTTCCTCGGCGCTTCTCGGCATCGACAAGGCTGCGGCTTACCGGAAGGCTGCCAACACCACCGATGACCCGGCGCAGATGATCGCCGTCATCCACGCATTTTTCATCGAAGCCGGAGCCGTTGAGGGCGACGGAATCACTGCGCCGGACACCCCGGCGCTGACCATCGCGGCCTGACGACAAAGGGGCGTCATCCATGACCCTGTCTTCGAACATTATCCTCGAAAGCCTGCCCCACCCGGTGATCGTGGTGGATCAGGACAACTGCGTGCGCGCCGCTAACCCGGCGGCCGAGGATTTGCTGCAGCACTCGGCCGAAGTGCTCAACGGCACGCCCCTGACCGACTACGTGCCCGCTGACAACCCGCTGATCAGCCTGATCGACGTCGCCCGCAACCGGCAAAACTCGGCCAGCGAGTTCGACATCCACCTGGAAAGCCCGAAAATCGGGGAGCACAGCGTCACCGCCCACGTCTCGCCCCTACTCCATCGCGCCGAAGAAGAAGGCGCCGTGATTATCAGCCTGCTCCCGCGCGGGATGACAGCAACGCTCGACCAGCAGCTGACCAACATCAACGCCGGTCGCTCAATGTCTTCGATGGGCTCCATGCTTGCCCACGAAATCAAGAACCCACTCGCGGGGATGAAGGGCGCGGCCCAGCTGCTCTCTCTTAGCATCGAGGATGAAGAAGACCGGCAGCTGACCGCACTAATCGAGGAAGAGGTCGACCGGATTTCCAGCCTGATCGAGCGTATGGAGGTTTTCGGGAACTTCGAGAGCAGTGTCGCCGAAGCGGTGAACATCCACGAGGTGCTCAACCATGTCCTAACGCTGGCCGAGAACAGCTTCGGGGCCAGCGTGACCTTCAAGCGGGACTTTGACCCCTCGCTGCCCTTCGTCGCCGGCCACAAGGACTCGCTGATCCAAATCGCGCTCAATTTGGTAAAAAACAGCTGCGAGGCCGTCCCCGAAGAGCGCGGGGAAGTCACCCTGTCCACCCGCTACCGGCTGGGAACGCGCATGTCGCCCGGCGGCAGCGGAGAACGCGTCGAATTGCCGCTTCATCTGATGATTACCGATAACGGCCCCGGCATTCCGGCTGCGCTGGGAGAAACCGTGTTCGACCCCTTCGTGACCAGCAACAAGGCACGTGGAACGGGGCTTGGACTGGCGCTGGTCTCCAAGCTGACCGACGACATGGGCGGGTTCGTCGACTTTGAGTCCGAGCCGGGCAAAACTGTCTTTCGGCTACAATTGCCTATGTATTGAGCATTTTGGCTTTTCCTCCCCGAGGTTTCGGTCTAAATGCTTAAATATGTTGCAGACAAATGCCACAATTCTGATTGCTGACGATGACCGCGCGATCCGCGCCGTGCTGTCCCGTGCCCTTGGCCGGGTCGGCCACCGGGTCCGCGCGACCGGCAACGCTTCAACGCTATGGCAGTGGGTTCAGGCCGGTGACGGTGATCTGGTGATCACGGACGTGCACATGCCCGACGGTGACGGTCTGGAGCTGGTGCCGCGTATCCGGGCCTTGCGGCCCGATATGTCGGTGATCGTGATGTCGGCGCAGAATACGCTGGTGACGGCGGTGAAGGCGACCGACCGCGGCGCCTTCGAATATCTGCCCAAGCCCTTTGATCTGACCGAATTGCTGAACGCGGTCGAGCGCGGCCTCGCCCAGCCGACCCAGCGCGCAACGGCGGCGAAGGAATTCAAGGAACGCCAAGAAGACCGCGAAACCGGGCGGCTGGACCGCCTGCCGCTTATTGGCCGCTCCGGGGCGATGCAGGACATTTACCGGGTCATCGCCCGGCTCGTGAAGACCGACCTGACCGCCCTAATCACCGGTGAGAGCGGCACGGGCAAGGAGCTGATCGCCCGCGCCCTGCACAACTTCTCCCGCCGCCGCGAGGCACCCTTCGTCGCCGTCAACATGGCAGCGATCCCCAAGGAGCTGATCGAAAGCGAGCTGTTCGGCCACGAAAAGGGTTCTTTCACCGGCGCCAACTCCCGCTTTGACGGCAAATTCAGCCAGGCCCAGTACGGCACCCTGTTCCTCGACGAGATCGGCGACATGCCGCAGGAGGCTCAGACACGGCTGCTGCGTGTGCTGCAGGAAGGCGAGTTCACTCGGATCGGCGGCAGCCAGAAGATCAAGGCCGACGTCCGTATCGTCGCTGCGACCCACCGGGATCTGACAGCGGCGGTCAAGGCCGGGCTGTTCCGCGAAGACCTGTTTTACCGCATCAACGTGGTGCCGGTGCGGGTACCACCTCTGCGCGAGCGGCTCGATGATATCCCGGATCTGGTCCGGCATTTCGTCGATCAGAACACCGCCCAGGGCCTACCGCACAAGTCGTTCACCGCCGAGGCCTTCGACGAGCTGAAAAGGCACCGCTGGCCGGGCAACGTCCGCGAGCTCGAAAACAGCATCCGGCGCATCTGCGCGCTTTACTCGGAAAACGAAATCGACGCTGACGTGGTGGTGAAGGAGCTGGCAGGATCTCTCACTGGGCAGAACGAGACCGCCCACGCCTCCCTTCGACAAGCCGTGGATCAACACCTTCGCGCCTTTTTCTCGGCCCATACGCATGGTTTACCCTCAGCCGGTCTTTACAACCGTATCCTGCGGGAAGTGGAAAAACCCCTGATCGAGCAGACCCTCGATGCCACCCGCGGCAATCAGATCCGCGCCGCTGAAGTGCTGGGCTTGAACCGAAACACGCTTCGGAAGAAAATACGGGATCTGGATATTGAGGTGGTCCGGGGCCTGCGACGACCAGACGACTGATCGGATCACACCTCGATGAAGCGTGGATGACCCATCGATGAGTGAAGCATCCTTACCAAAAATAAACCTTGGCGCCGACGACGGTTCGGACGCGGATCAGGCCGACAGCACGGTTGTTGGCGTTGGCCGTAACCGCACGCTGACGCTGTTTGTCGGGGCGCTGACGGTTGTCTCGCTGCTGGTGCTGGCGTGGACCGGGTTCGAGCTGTGGCGTGGTTTCACCCCGACCCGACCGCTGGGCCGGATCGTGTCGCTGTTGTGGTTCGACATGGTGATTCTGGTCGCACTCGGGACCTTCATCGCCGTACAGGGCTACTACACCTGGACTGACATCCGCGCCCGGCTCTCGGGCACACAGGTCTACCGGCGCGTGGTGCTGTTCCTGATTGTCGTGGCGAGCCTGCCGACCCTGGTGATCTCGCTGGTGGCGGTGCTGGTGCTGGGCTTTGGCATTCAGACCTGGTTCGGCGGCGCCGTGAGCGATGCCATCAACAGCTCACGCGACGTGGCACTGGCCTACCTCGAAGAGCACCGCGAGCGCCTCAACTATCAGGCATCGAGCGTCGCCGAACGGATAGAAGACCTCGGCCCCAGCGCCAGCGATACCGACGACCTGCAACAGCTGCTCGACGAGGCCGTCGGCCTGCGCAGCCTATCAAGTGCCAACATCATTCAGGCCAACGGTCAGGTACTGATTACTTCCGGCCTCGCTGCGGATCAGGATTTGGGCAGCATCCCGCAGTCTTTCTTCGATCTGGCGCAGGAAATCCGCCCGGAAGCCATCGACGGGGAAACCGGCACGCAGCTGGCCCAGCGCGGGATCGATATTTCCCTGCCCGGTTCGGACGATCTGTCGATCCTGATCGCGCTGGATACGCCCTATCTCGCCGAGACCTACCTGCTCGCCACGATCCCGGTGCTCGAGGAAGTCGTCGCCCGGGTGGAACAGACCCAGGAAGCGGCATCGAGCTACTCCAACCTCGGACGCGCTGCCGAGCAATACCGGCTGATTTTCGGCCTGCTGTTCCTCGTGGTCGCGCTGCTGCTGGTGATCGTTGCCGGGATGGCGGGGCTGCGGTTCGCGCTGTGGCTGACGACGCCGCTGCTGGAGCTGACGCGGGCGGCGGACCGGCTGGGTTCGGGCGACCTGTCCACCCGGGTATCGGTCTCTGACGACGCTGCAGGGGATGAGCTGACAACCCTGTCTCATACCTTTAACGGCATGGCCAACCAGATCGAGGCGCAGCAGTTCGAGCTGTTGCGGGCCACCGACGAAGCCGACCTGCGCCGTCGCTTCTCCGAGGCTGTGCTCTCCGGTGTGTCGCGGGGGGTGATCGGCCTCGACAGCGAGCTTCGCATCAACCTGCCCAACCCGCGCGCCAACAAGCTGGTCGACTTCCAGCTGGAAAAGCACGTTGGCACCCGCCTGACCGAGCTGTTCCCGGTCTTCGGTGATCTGCTGGCCCGAGCCAAGATGGAGCCGACGACGCTGCACGCCGACGACGTGCTCTACACCCGCCCGGACGGCAAAGTGCGGACGCTGCAGACCACGGTGGTCACGGAAATGCAGGGTGAGAGCGTGCTCGGTTACGTGCTGACCTTCGATGACATCACCGATTTTCTCTCTGCCCAGCGACAGGCCGCCTGGTCAGACGTGGCGAGGCGGATTGCCCACGAAATCAAGAACCCCCTGACCCCGATCCAGCTCTCGGCTGAGCGGCTCAAGCGCCGCTATCTCAAACAGATCGAAGACAGCCCCGAGGTGTTCCAGACCTGCACCGACACCATCATCACCCAGGTCGGCGACATCGCCCGCATGGTGGACGAATTCTCGTCGTTTGCGCGGATGCCGGCGCCGCGAGTCGATGATCATAATCTGGTGGAAATCGCCCGGCGCGTGATCTCGCTGCAGGGCAACAGCTTCGAGGGCGTACGGCTGGTAGATCTGACCGGGCTGGAGTCGCGCGAGGTCGTCTGTGACCCGCAGTTGGTCTCGCAGTCGCTGATCAACCTGATCAAGAACGCGGCCGAGGCGCTGCAGCCTTCGATCATCGATGGCAGCGTGAGCGACGGCCTGATCCGCGTGTCGCTGCAGCAGACCGACGCGGGCGCAACGGTGCTGACCGTCAACGACAACGGCACGGGCTACCCCGCTGACCTGCTGCCCAAGCTGGCCGAGCCCTACGTCACGACCCGTGAGAAGGGCACCGGGCTGGGGCTGGCGATCGTCAAGAAGATCATGGAAGACCACGGCGGTCAGCTGCTGCTGGGCAACGGCGACGGGCCGGACGACCTGCCCGGGGCCAAGGCGCAGATGATCTTCCCGGCACCGGCTGGGTGAGGTCGAATGCGGCTGGATGAGGCCGGATGGGGCCGGAAGGCATGGCTGTTACAGGAGTTTATCTTGGCAGCGTCAAATTGACTGTGGTATTGCAGCCACATTTGGGGCCGATAGCTAATTCAGGCATCTCAGGCCGGGGTCACAAACGGCGTTTCGGGGCGATGCACGAGCAACTAACTGGGTGATTGATGTCCGCCGACGTACTGATCGTAGACGATGAAGCCGATATCCGCATGCTGCTAAGCGGCATTCTGGAGGACGAGGGCTACCGGGTCCGGACTGCGCATGGTGACGCTGAGGCCCGTCGGCAGGTGGGTCTGGCCCGCCCCGATCTGATTTTTCAGGATATCTGGCTGCAGGGTTCGACCGCCGATGGTATCGCCCTGCTCGAAGAATATCAGCAGAGCATTCCCTCCACGCTGGTGATCATGATGTCCGGTCACGGCACGATCGAGACCGCCGTGCGCGCGATTAAGCAGGGCGCTTATGACTTCGTCGAAAAGCCCTTCAACACCGACCGGCTGCTGATCCTGATCCAGCGCGCGCTTGAGACCTCGGCGCTGAAGGCCGAAAACGCAGTGCTGCGGCAGAAGGCAGGCGAAGACACCGACCTGATCGGCGGCAGCCACGCCATTCAGACCCTGCGTCAGACCGTCGACCGGGTGGCGCCGACCAACAGCCGCCTGATGATTTCCGGCCCGCCGGGCGCCGGCAAGGGCCTGATCGCCCGGATGATGCACAACCAGTCCCACCGCGCCGACCAGCCGTTTATCGAGGTTCCGTGCTTCGAACTCGGCGGTGAAGAAGGTCTGGCCATGCTGTTCGGCGACGCCGGCACCGGCCAGCGCCCGCCGATGATGGGCATGATCCAGCAGGCAGACGGCGGCACGCTGCTGCTCGACGACGTGGGTGATCTCTCGCCCGACGCGCAAGCGCGGCTCGCACGGTTCCTGCACCGGGGCACGCTGACCCAGCTGGGCAGCACCACGGAAGTCAGGGCGGATGTGCGGATCATCTCGACCACGAACCGCGACCTGAAGACGCTGATCAACGAAAGCCTGTTTCGCGAAGACCTGTACTACCGCCTGAACGTGGTCGAGGTCGAAATCCCCGGGCTGGCCAGCCGCCCGGAGGATATAGCTGATCTGGCACGGTCCTTCCTGGACCGGCTGACGGCCGAGGCGCGCAAGGAGCCGCTGGAACTCGGTGGCGACGCGCTCGCCGTGCTGCAGGCCTACCCCTGGCCAGGCAACGTGCGCCAGTTGCGCAACGTCATGGAGTGGATCGTGATCATGGCACCGCTCGAGGGCGACCGGATTGTACGCCCGAATATGCTGCCGCCCGATATCACCAGTGAAGGCCCGGCGGTGCTGTCCGGTGCCGGGGTTGCCGATCTCATGTCCCTGCCCCTGCGCTCGGCGCGGGAGGCCTTTGAACGCCAGTATCTGGATGCGCAGGTGCTGCGCTTCGGCGGCAACATCACCCGAACAGCGAAATTCGTCGGCATGGAGCGCTCGGCGCTGCATCGCAAGCTGCGCGCGCTGGCCCAGTCCGAAGAGGACGAGGCTGCCGCTGGCCATGACGGCAGCCCTGAGGGCGGTCCCGGTGGCGGCCCTGAAGGCGGCTTGACCGACGCCGATCCGGCCGGCGGTAGCGGCGGCAGCGGCGATACCCAGGCCTCGTCAGGGGCCGTCTGAGACCGTTTAACGGAGCGCGGGAAACATCATGCGCGTAATCGTCTGTGGTGCCGGGCAGGTTGGTTCCAACATCGCCCGGTATCTGTCCCGGTTCGATACCAATGTCACGATGATTGACATTGACCCGACGTTGATCGCAGCGGCGACGACCAATCTCGACGTGCGCGGGATCGTCGGCCACGCGGGTCACCCGGACGTGCTCAAGAGCGCCGGTGCAGCCGATGCTGACCTGATCATCGCCGTGACCCAGGTCGACGAGATCAACATGGTCGCCTGTCAGGTCGCCCATACCCTGTTTCAGGTGCCCAAGAAGATCGCTAGGGTGCGGCAGGGAACGTATCTGCGCCCCGAGTGGCGAGACCTGTTCCAGGCCGACCACATGCCCATCGATCATATCATCGCCCCGGAGGTCGAGGTCGCTGAATCGATCCAGCGGCGGCTGGCCGTACCTGGTGCCTTTGAAGTCATTCCCATGGGCAAGGGACAGGCGGTGTTCGTCGGGGTCCGCTGCCTTGATGAAACACCGATTCTCGAAACCCCGCTTGACCATCTGGCCGACCTGTTCCCGCAGCTGAGCATGCGCATTCTGGTGCTGGCGCGGGGGTCGGACATGCTGATCCCCACCGGTGAGGAAAAGCTGCAGGCCGGCGATGAGGTCTATTTTGTGGCGCAGGCAGATCAGGTCGAGCGCGTGCTCGCGCTGTTCGGCCACGAAGAGCAGGAAGGCCGCCGCATGGTAATCATGGGCGGCGGCAACATCGGTCTGAACCTTGCCCAGCGGCTTGAAGCCCAGAATTCGAGCCTGCGGATCAAGCTGATTGAAGTCGACAACGATCAGGCCAAGCACGCCGCCCAGCACCTGAGCCGGACCGTGGTGCTGCAGGGCGACGCGCTCGAAGCCGAGCTGATGGCCGAAGCCGGCGTGGACAAGACCGAGACGCTGGTCGCAGCCTCGAACGACGACGAGCTGAACATTCTTGCCGCCCTGCAGGCCAAACGGCTGGGGGCCGAACGCGCGGTGGCGATCGTCAACCGGCAGTCGATTTCCTCGCTGGTCGGTCAGCTGGGTATCGACGTGGTGGTCTCCCCGCGGCTGATCACCGTGTCCTCGATCCTGCGCTACGTGCGTCAGGGGCGGATCCGCGCAGTGCATTCGGTCGGGGAAGGCTTCGGCGAAATCTTTGACATCGAGGCCGCCGAGGGCGCCGAGATCACCGGCAAGACAGTGCAGAAGATCGAAAAAGCCGGCATGCTGCTGGTCGGCGGTATCGTCCGCGACGAGGAATTCATTCCCCCCAAGCCCGAAGAAATCATCCGGCAGGGCGACCGGGTGGTGCTGCTCTCGCACTCGGACTTCGTGAAAAAGGCCGAAAAGCTGTTCTCGGTCGGCGTCGGGGTCTTCTGATCGGGCGCTGCCTGCATCCGGAGCTGACCGCCTCCGACCCGGTGACTTCTCCACGGCCGCTAAGGCATTTTGACCCCTGCGCACCGTTGGTCTTGGAGCACACCTAGCCCGCCCATTCGGGGCCTGCTAAACAGACTTTGCGCCCCCTGCCCGCGCACGCGCTGGCGCACGCACGCACGGACGACGCACATGCAAATTTACACGCACACGCACACCGAAGCAGAGACGGAATCCCACCATGCCCAGAACCGCCTACGTCAACGGCCGCTATGTCCCTCACGCCCACGCCCAGGTCGGGATCGAAGACCGCGGCTATCAGTTCGCCGACGGTATCTACGAGGTTGTGCCGGTAATCGCGGGGGCCTTCATCGACGAAGATTGGCACTGGGATCGCCTCGACCGGGGGCTGGCTGAGCTGCGCATCGACCGGCCGGTGAACCGCAAGGCGCTGAGCCTGATCGGGCGCCGGGTGGCGGGACTGAACCGGGTGCGCGACGGCTTGGTTTACGTGCAGGTCACCCGCGGCGAGGCGCCGAGGGACCATAAGTTTCCCACCAAGCCGGTTCCGCCGGCGCTGGTGGTCACCGCCCGGCACCTGCCCGTGCCCAAGGATCTGAGCGAAGCGCGGATGATCGACGTGATCACCGGGCCGGACGAGCGCTGGGCGCGGCCGGACATCAAGAGCATCTCGCTGCTGCCCAACGTGCTGGCCAAGCAGGCTGCCGCCGAAGCCGGAGCCTACGAGACCTGGATGATCAACGCGCTGGGTGAGGTCACCGAGGGCTCGTCTGCGAACGCCTGGCTGGTCAGCCGCGATGCCGACAGCGGCCGCGTGGTGCTGCGCACGCACCCCGCCGACCGGCACGTTCTCAACGGTATTGTGCGAACGGCGCTGGTCGCCTTATCCGGGCAGCACCAGTGGCAGATCGAGGAACGGGCCTTCACGCTCGACGAGCTGCTCGCGGCCGATGAAGCCTTCCAGACGTCTTCGGGCAACATGATCCGCCCGGTGCGCAGCGTCGATGGCCGGGTGATCGGGACGGGCGAACCAGGGCCGGTGGTGCAGGAAATCCTCGATGACTTTGCCGCCCACGTCGCTGCGCAGGGCGGTGTCTAGCGGGTTTTCCACAGCATCAGAGCGCTTAACAATCCGAAAATTCAGTTTTATACGACGGTGCTGGCTTGATTTTCAGGCTGGCCCTGTCGCATAGTCCTGTTGCGGGAAACGCTTCCGCGTTCCGCGCCCAAGAGTGGCGATTGATCTGGTTTGACCCCCCATCACCAGCGGGTTCAGCTCAGGTCGCGACCAGCGGGTTCAGCTCAGGTCGCGGCAGGTGAGAATTGGCGGGATGCTTCGGCGTCCGGCTCAAGAACAACAAGAACAACAACAGCGAACCCGGCCCAGGCGCGATTGCACGGCTTGGACGAGGCAGGGAGGTAACAAGAATATGGCCGACGCAAACAAGAACGTTCAGGACGTGTTCCTGAACCACATCCGCAAGCACAAGATTTCCGTGACCATCTTTCTGGTCAACGGCGTAAAGCTGACCGGGATTGTGACCTGGTTCGATAACTTCTCCGTGCTGCTGCGCCGGGATGCGCACGTGCAACTGGTCTACAAGCACGCGATTTCGACCATTATGCCCGCACAGCCCGTCAATCTGATGGAAGACATAGTTCCGCCCGCGGAATAAGCCTCTGTCCGGATTGAAAGCACGCCCGAACCAGCCTAAATCGCTGTAATGCACTCATCAGAGCGCCATCAGGAAACCGCCTTCGTCATCAACGTCATGCTCCCCCGCGAGCGCGGCGCCTCGGCTGCGCGCGCGATCGGGCGCACGGCCGAGGACAAGCTCGAGGAGGCTGTGTCGCTGACCGGCGCGATCGGGCTTGAAGTGACGGCGGCGACCACGGTCAACCTCGCCAGCATTCGCCCTTCGACCCTGATCGGCACCGGGGTGCTGGCGCAGTGGCGCGAGCGCATCGATGCCGAGCACCCGGACGTCATCATTTTCAACGCCACGCTGACACCCGTGCAGCACCGCAACCTCGAGCGCGAGCTGCGGGCGAAGGTGCTGGACCGGACAGCGCTGATCCTCGAGATTTTCGGCGAGCGGGCACAGACCCGCGAGGGTCGGCTGCAGGTTGAGCTGGCGGCGCTGACCTTCCAGCGCTCGCGGCTGGTGCGGTCCTGGACCCACCTTGAGCGCCAGCGCGGCGGGGCAGGCTTCATGGGCGGCCCAGGTGAATCCCAGCTCGAACTCGACCGGCGGATGCTGCTGGAGCGGATCGATAAGCTTAAGCGTGACCTGCAGGACGTGCGGCGGACGCGGGGTCTGCACCGCTCGGCGAGGGCGCGGCAGGGCGCGCACGTGGTGGCACTGGTCGGCTACACCAACGCGGGTAAGTCGACGCTTTTCAACGCCCTGACCGGCGCGGATATCCTCGCCAAGGATATGTTGTTCGCGACCCTCGACCCGACCCTGCGGCGGTTGCGGCTGGAGAGTGGGCGCGAGCTGGTGCTGGCGGACACGGTGGGCTTTATCTCCGACCTGCCGCACGAGCTGGTCGATGCCTTCCGCGCGACGCTGGAAGAGGTGATCGAGGCCGACCTGATCCTGCACGTGCGCGACGCCTCCAACCCGGAGTGGGAAGCGCAGAAGCGGGACGTGCTCGATGTGCTGCGCTCGCTGGGGCGGATCGAGCAACCCGAAGCGCCTGCCCGTCTGCCTCCGCCGGTGACAGACCCGCCGCGCGACCCGGACCTCGACGAGCCGAACGAAGAAAAGGTGAGCGGCGACACACTCGTGGATCTGGTGCCGATTATCGAGGTATGGAACAAGGTCGACCGCGAGGGCTCAGCGGCGATCATGGCCGAAGCCGAGCACGACCCGGGGTATGACCGCGCTTTTGCCGTTCTGCGGACCTCGGCTGTGGCAGGGACGGGGCTGGACGCGGTGCTAGAGACCGTTAATGCGGCGCTCGTGAACGGCGAGCAGGACCTTGAGCTTCTGATCCCTTATACGGCGGGCGGCGCACTGGCGTGGCTGCACGAATTCAGCCATGTGATCAGCCACGAGCATGAGGAAGACGGCACGCGGGCGATGGTACGGATTTCCGACGATGACTGGGGTAAGCTGCAGAAGCGGTTTCCGGATATCTCAATGGCGTGAAATGACGGGTTGCGGGCTCGATTTGACGCCGCTTCGCGGCTTACAAATCTTCCTCGCGCAGTTAAACGGACAGGCTGCGTTAAACGCGGCCTGACGTCTTTTCGCATTTTCTATGAAAATGCGCGACGCCTTGGCGAAAACCGCGAAGCGGTCGAGACAAGGTCGGCGCAACTTCTTTCCGCGGACACTCAACACGCTCCGCTTTGAGGGTTGCTGCATCGAGAAAATCCAGCGCGCCCACAGCGCAACGTTTTTAAGCGCAAAGGGGATACGTCGCTCACAGCCCCTTCCACAGGCTCAGGATAAACTCCGCGTGTTTAGCGCAACTGTAAGGAGGGGGGCTGCCCCTCGGCGCCGTTAAGGCCAAGCCGCCACGGGCGCGGCGGTGCTCCGCAGCCCTGACCGCGCCACACCCCGGACTTCGCCAGTCGGTCAGAAGGTCAGATTACTCTGACCTTCTGCTGTAAGAGGGAGAACGGCGTGACTCTGTCTTGGAGCTAAGAACTCCAAGGCGCTCAAAGCGAAGCGTGATGAGCGCAAAGGAAATAAGCCGCGTTTGGAGCGAATAGGAAAAGACTGTCGCGGCTGCGCTTCCGGCGCGTGACATCGCCTTTTGGCTTGCCTACACTCTGCCCATGTTCATTCTGATCGATAACTACGACAGTTTTACCTACAACCTCGTGCACTTTCTCGGTGAGTTGGGCGCGGCGGTCGATGTCGTCCGCAACGACCAGATCACCCCGCTCGAAGTGCTCGACCGGCACCCGGAAGGCGTGATCCTCTCGCCTGGCCCCTGCACCCCGGACGAAGCCGGCATCTGCCTTGACATGGTGGGCACGGCCGCGCGCGCGCGGCTGCCGCTGCTGGGCGTTTGCCTCGGCCACCAGTCGATCGGACAGGCGCTGGGCGGCCTGGTGGTCCGCGAGACCCCGCGTCATGGCAAGCTCTCTGCGATCCGGCACGCTGGCACGGGCCTGTTCAAGGGCCTGCCCGAGGCCGTCCAGGCGACCCGCTACCACTCGCTGGTGGTCGAGCGCGCCTCCCTGCCCGAGCATTTCGAGGTCACTGCCGAGACCGATGAGGGCCTGATCATGGGCATGAACCACCGCCATCTGCCAATCCACGGCCTGCAGTTTCACCCGGAATCGATCGAAACCCAGTACGGCCACGCCATGCTGCGCAACTTCCTCGACAGCGCGCGGGCGGCCAACAACCAGATCAACTGGCCCGCTGCCGCGGCCTGAGGCCTGTGACCGCGCCGAGCCCCGGAATCCGAAGCCCCGTCGACAACCCTCAGCCAACCTGCTTACCCCAAGGAACCCCGCCGTGCTGCCCTTCACCAGCCTGCTCAACCAGATCGCCGATGGCCAGGACCTCTCCGATGAACAGGCCGAGGCCGCCGTGCGCGCCATGATGTCCGGCGACGTCTCGCCTGCGCTGGCCGGCGCCTTCCTCTGGGGCCTGAAGACCAAGGGCGAGGCGGTGAGCGAAATCGCCGGCGCTGCCCGGGCCATGCGCGGGCTGATGACCGGCGTCGCCGCGCCCGAGGGCGCCATCGATGTCTGCGGTACTGGCGGTGACAAGTCCGGCACCTACAACATTTCAACCGCCGTTTCCTTCGTGCTCGCCGGGTTCGGCGTCCCCGTCGCCAAGCACGGCAACCGCGCGGCAACCTCCAAATCCGGTGCGGCCGACGTGCTGGCCGCCCTGGGCGTGAACCTCGAGGCTGACTTCGCCCTGATCGAGCAGGCGATTGCACAGGCCGGGGTTGGCTTCCTGTTCGCCCAGCGACACCACGGCGCGATCCGCCACGTCATGCCGGTGCGCAAGGAGCTGCAGATCCCGACGGTTTTCAACCTGCTCGGCCCACTGACCAACCCCGGCAGGGCGAAAATGCAGCTGCTCGGCGTGTTTGCGCCGCAGTGGGTGGAGCCGCTTGCACGCGTGCTCAAGGAACTCGGCTCGGAGCGCGCCTGGGTGGTCTACGGCGCCAACAGCGATGGCTCGGGCCTCGATGAGATGACCACCTGCGGCGAGACCCGTGTCGCCGAACTCCGCGATGGACGGATCAACACCTTCATCATCACGCCCGAAGACGCAGGCCTGCCGCAAGCACAGATCGAGACCCTGCGCGGCGGCGAGGCCGAAGAAAACGCCGCCGCCTTGCGCGCAGTGCTCGACGGCACCCCGGGGCCCTACCGCGATATCGTGCTGCTCAACGCCGCCGGCGCCCTGTGTGTCGCGGGCAAGGCCGATGATATCCGCGCCGGCGTCGCTCTGGCCGCGGACGCCATCGACAGCGGCAGAGCCCGCACAGCGCTCGATCAACTGGTGGAGATCACCAATGGCTGACGACGTCCTCGAACGCATCTGCGCAGACAAGCGCGACTGGATCGCTGCCCGAAAGGCCGAGACCAGCCCCGCCGACATCGACGCAGCCGCGCGCGCTGCTGATGCGCCCCGGGGGTTTGCCGCGGCGCTTCGCAACGCGCACAGCGACGGCCGCCAGGCGCTGATCGCCGAAATCAAGAAGGCAAGCCCGTCGAAGGGCCTGATCCGCGCCGACTTCGACCCGGCCACGCTGGCCCGGGCCTACGAGGCTGGCGGGGCCAGCTGCCTGTCTGTGCTGACCGACGTGCCGTATTTTCAGGGGGATGACGCCTTTCTCAGGCAGGCGCGGGCCGCCGTGGACCTGCCCTGCCTGCGCAAGGACTTCATGCTCGACCCCTATCAGGTCGCCGAGGCCCGTGCGCTGGGGGCCGACTGCATTCTGGTCATCATGGCCTGCCTCGATGTCGGCCAGGCCGCTGAGCTGGAGGCTGCAGCCTTCGAATGGGGCATGGACGTACTGGTCGAGGTCCACGACGCCGAAGAACTCGAGCCCGCCCACCGGCTGCGCTCACCGCTGCTGGGCATCAACAACCGCAACCTGAAAACGCTGGAAATCTCGCTCGACGTGGGCGAAGGCCTCGCCAGCCGGGTCGACCCCGACCGCCTGCTGGTTGCCGAAAGCGGGCTCTACAGCCACGCCGACCTCGAGCGCATGGCGCGCGCGGGGGCCCGCGCCTTCCTGATCGGCGAAAGCCTGATGCAGCAGGATGACGTCACCGCCGCCACCCGGACCATCCTCGGGCTCGGCGCCCCAGACGACGCAGCGACCCCAGACGATGCAGCGACCCTAGACGAGGCAGCGACCCCAGACGGCGCAGCGACCAAAGACGCAACCAGCCGGGCAGCGGCGCAATGAGCAGAGGCTTCAGCCACTTCGACGACGGCGGCAACGCGGTTATGGTCGACGTGAGCGACAAGCCCGAGACCCAGCGCGAGGCCGTGGCCGAAGCGCTGGTGCGGTGCAAGGCCGAAACCCTCGGCCTGATCCGTGAGGGCGGTGTCAAAAAGGGCGACGTGCTTTCCGTGGCACGTCTCGCCGGCATCATGGGCGCCAAGCAAACCGCAGCACTGATCCCGCTGTGCCACCCCCTGCCCCTGTCGGCCGTCTCCCTTGACCTCAGCCTCGACGAGGCCGCCAGCGCCGTTCGCATCCGCGCGACCTGCCGCACCGACGGCAAGACCGGTGTGGAGATGGAGGCGCTGACGGCGGTATCCGTCGCGGCGCTGACCGTCTACGACATGATCAAGGCGGTGCAGAAGGACGCCGTGATCGACGGCATCC
The DNA here is from genome assembly GCA_002708995.1 of Geminicoccus sp. GTDB lineage: Bacteria > Pseudomonadota > Alphaproteobacteria > UBA7985 > UBA7985 > UBA7985. The sequence goes on from PAPT01000016.1 coordinate 87,007, forward strand.
GGCTGCTGGAGAAAACCGGTGGCAAGTCCGGCACCTTCAAGACCGATGAGCCCCGCCCGGTCACGGATACGAACACTGACCCGGCCGCAGGCCCCTGAGCCCCCGGCCATGAAGGACTTCGACACCGCGCTGGCTGAAATCCTCGCCGAAATTCCCGGCCCGCTTTCCGGCGAGAACCTGAGCCTGAACAGCGCCGCCGAACCCGTCATCGGCCGTGTGCTGTCGAGCGATGTCCACGCTCGTCGGACCCACCCACCGCTGGCCATGTCGGCCATGGATGGCTACGCGGTGCGCGCCAGCGACCTGCCCGGCGACCTCCGGGTTGAGCGCGAGATTGCCGCCGGTCAGCATGATCAGCGAGCACTTGTGGCGGGCGAGGCCGTGCGCATTTTCACCGGCGCGCCCCTTCCCCCCGGCGCGGATACCATCGCCATCCAGGAGAACGCCATCGACATCCCCGGCGGTGTGCGCTTCGAGCAGGCCGAGACCGAGGGCCGCTTCGTCCGACCCGCCGGGCTCGATTTTGCGGAAGGCGACCGCCTGGCATCCGCCAGTGCAGTGGTCTCCCCCCGCCTGCTGGCCCTGATCGCAGCGGGCAACAACCCGGCCATCCCCGTCGTGAAACGCCCGCGCGTGGCCGTGCTGACTACGGGCGATGAAATCCGGGCGCCGGGTGAAGCGCTGGGGCCGGCGCACATCGTCAGCTCCAACAACCTCGCCATTGCCGCCATGGCCCGGGCCTGCGGGGCTGAAGCGACTGACTTCGGCAGCGTTGGCGACAGCCTGCCCTCGCTCGAAGCCGCTGCCGGGCGGTTACAGGGCTTCGACATCGTGGTGACCACCGGCGGTGCCTCGGTGGGCAAGCACGATCTGGTCGCACGCGCCTTCGAAGCGCAGGGGCTGGACCTCGCGTTCTGGAAAATTGCGATGCGCCCGGGTAAACCGCTGATCTTCGGCCGCTTCAGCGGCGGTCTGTTCCTCGGCCTGCCCGGAAACCCGGTCTCGGCCCTAATCCTCAGCCTGCTGATCCTGCGGCCCATGGTGGCGAAAATGCTCGGCCGACCAACGGACCTGCCCCGACGGAGCGCCACCATCGCCCACGACCTGCCAGCCAATGACCTGCGCCGCGATTTCATCCGCGCCCGGCGCCTGCCCGATGGGACCATCGACGCCCGGCAAAGGCAGGACTCGTCCATGCTGTCCGTACTCGCAGCCGCCGACGTCATCCTTGACCGACATGCCCACGACCCGGCAATCAAGGCCGGCGCGCCGGTGCAGATCATCGACCTCGGCCAGCTCGACACCCTGTTCTGATCCCCGCATCCCCCCGCGCTACTGGTCCCACTGGGCTTTGTGCTTGACTTGTTCTTGGAACTTTCTTAGAACATTTGTGATTTTTATCCGATTGTACCCTTGGTGTTCGTAGTATCCGCGACACAGGTACAGGGCAACAGGCTGCAAAGCCTGAACAGGGGGAGGCGCGCATGCTCACAGAAAAGCAACGCACGCTGCTGGTTTTCATCCACGACTGCCTGAATGAACGGGGAGTTTCACCGTCCTTCGATGAGATGAAAGACGCGCTCAGTCTCAAGTCGAAATCGGGCATCCATCGCCTGATCACAGCGCTCGAGGAGCGCGGGTTTCTGAAGCGACTGCCCCACCGGGCACGCGCGCTGGAAGTTACCCGCCTGCCCGACGATATGCAGACCCAGCAACCCATCGCCAATCGAAGGTTCGCGGCGCTCTCCCGGGAGAATGACGGGCTGTCGGCGGATGGACTGCGCCCCGCGCCACCGTGGCTGGAGAGCGTAACCGCAGGACGTGCGCCCGGACCCGATGACTTCGAGGGCGATAAAGGACTGGACGAGCAGGCGCTCGCCAACGCCGGAGCCAACGTGGTGCGCGCCGACTTTGGGCGCGCGCGCGAAATGGCCGTGGCTCAGGGCCGGGAAGTGTCCCTGCCCCTCTATGGCAAGATCGCTGCGGGCATGCCGATCGAGGCGCTGGCCAACGAAAGCGAATACCTCGACGTGCCGACCACGCTGCTGGGCAACGGGCAGTACTACGCGCTGCAGGTAGAGGGCGATTCCATGATCGAAGCCGGCATCCACGATGGCGACTACGTCATCATCGAGCGCGGCGACACCGCCCACAACGGCGATATCGTGGTCGCACTGGTGGACAACTACGAGGTGACCCTCAAGCGCCTGAGAAAGCGCTCGGGCACGGTTGCGCTTGAACCCGCCAACACCCGCTACGAAACCCGCATTTTCGGCCCCGACCGGGTCAAGGTGCAGGGACGGCTTGCCGGGCTGGTCCGTCGCTACTGACAACAGGGACCCTTACAACAGCGGCCTGTACAACGGCGGGCCGTTGCACGCCTCATCGCTCGCCGCCTGCAACCGCAGGCGCGCTCAGACCTCAAGCCTGTCTCATGGATTGAGTGTGCAGCGTCGGAGCTCAGGCGTTGTCGAGCACGGCGGCGATGTGCTGCTGTGTTTTCTCCGGCCCGAAGGCAAAGGCGACTTCCGTAACCCCCGGTGAAGCCATGGCCCCCGTCAGCGCGGCGCGCAGGGGTTGGAACACCTTGCCCAGCTTGAGCTCCTTGGCTTCGGCGTAGGCCATGAGCGCCGCCTTGATGCTGTCTTCGTCCCACGCATCCACGGTTGCCAGCACCCTTCGCATGTCGCGCAGCACCGACAGTCCGTCTTCGTCCAGCGCCTTCCGCGCCTTGTCCTCGATTTCGATGGGCGGCGCCTGCAAGAAAAAGCGCGCCATGTCGGCGACATCGCACAGGGTCTTGGAGCGGTCCACGATGGACGGCATTGCCCGCTCAAGCCGCGCCTGCTCTTCGTCGCCGGGCGCATCCCAGCCCGCCTTAGCGATAAACGGCAGCGCCAGTGCCAGCGCCTCACCGGCCGGCATCGCCTTGAGATAATGGGCGCTGAGCACCGCCACCTTGTCCACATCCAGCCGTGAGGCCCCGCGGTTGACGTCGGCGAGGCCGAACCACTCGACCGCCTGCGCCCGCGAGATGATCTCATCGTCGCCGTGGCTCCAGCCCAGCCGCAGCAGGGCGTTGAACACGGCTTGCTGCAGATACCCCTGATCGCGGTACTGCTCTACCCCGACCGCGCCGTGGCGCTTGGACAGCTTGGCACCGTCAGCCCCATGGATTAGCGGGATATGGCCGAAGGCGGGCAGATACCAGCCCGCGGCCTGATAAATCTGCGCCTGGCGAAAGGCGTTGTTGAGGTGATCGTCACCCCGGATGACGTGGGTGACGCCCATATCGTGGTCATCGACGCACACGGCAAGCATGTAGGTTGGCGAGCCATCGGCACGGAGTAGGACGAAGTCGTCAATTTCGCTGTTCTGGACCTCGACCCGGCCCTGCACCACGTCGTCGATGACGGTGCTACCCTCCTGCGGGGTCCGGACGCGGATAACGAAGGGCGCCCCGTCCCGTGCCTCGGCGGGATCGCGGTCGCGCCAGCGTCCGTCGTAGCCCGGGTTACGGCCCTCGGCCTTCGCCGCCTCGCGCATGGCGCTCAGCTCCTCGGGCGTGGCGAAACACTTGTAGGCCCGGCCGTTGGCGAGCATCTCTTTGGCCACGGCCCGGTGGCGGTCGGCGCGAGTGCTCTGGAACACCGTCTCTCCGTCGGCATCAAGCCCCATCCAGGCCAGCCCGGCGAGGATGGCGTCGACCGCTTCCTGCGTCGAGCGTTCCTTGTCGGTATCCTCTATTCTAAGTAGATATTTTCCGCCATGATGTCGCGCGAACAACCAGTTGAACAGGGCGGTTCGCACACCCCCGATGTGGAGGAAGCCAGTGGGAGACGGCGCAAAACGGGTGACAACGCTCATGGTGGGGTCCGTGTGCTGGGAATTTCGCTTTGGTGGGTCCCTTAGCATGCACGCCCGTGCACAGCCACGGCCATGACCGAAGGGGGGCCATTCGATGCGGGTTTCCCCGCCGGGCCCGGCGCCGGAAGGGGCGCCGGACGGGGCGTCAGACTGCGGCGGGGCTGGCTTCGGGCGTAGCAGCAGCTGTGGCAGCGACAGCAGAGGCACCTGCGCGACTCAAGCCCGCTGGGCCCGCATTTATGGCTCAGCATGTCGGCACAGTCGGCCGGATTGCTGTGCCAGCCTGATGACAGCGCCCACCTCGTCGTGCTCGGCGTCGCGCCGCGGGCCGCCTGCACCCCTGCGCAGGTCATCGACAGCCTTGCGTTCTCTGCAAAGGCCCTTGGCGTGCTGAGCCAAGATGACCCCGGAAAAACAGCTGACAATGCGTTTGAACTGCGCTTGAAAAGCCCTGCAACGCGGCGGTTTTGGACGGCTTCAGAGCCGCGCTGAGGGGGGCACAATGCGTGGTGCAAAATGTGACACAAAAATGGCTCAGCGCGTTTGCCTTTTGTCGTAATTGACCGTAATAGAGGCGCAAGTCTGACAAAAAAACAGGAACCCGCGCCCGATCGCGACCAGATTGAGTCGAGCCGGAAGACCTGATTTTCATGACCAGGAGCGCCCTTAACCCCGCGCCGAAGCCCCGCAGGCTCAAGCCCCTGTGCGGCGTGCTTGGGGACTGCCGCACCAGGCGTGATCGGCACTCTGCCCGGACGAAAACGAGGAAACCGAACCCATGACCGACGCGTCGAACAAGACCTTTACGCTGACCAACGATCAGACCGGAGAGAGCGTGGTTTTGCCCGTGCTCGATGGCGTCGACGGACCGTCAGTGATCGACGTGCGCAAGCTCTACGCCCAGACCGGGCACTTCACCTACGACCCCGGTTTCCGCGCCACAGGCTCCTGTGATTCGGCCCTGACCTACATCGACGGCGAGCAGGGTATTCTGCTCCACCGGGGCTACGCGATCGAAGAGCTGGCCAACAAGTCCGACTACATGGAAGTCTGCTACCTACTGCTCCACGGTAACCTGCCCTCCGCAGCAGCGAAATCCGAGTTCGAGCACACCATCACCCATCACACCATGGTCCACGACCAGATCCACAACTTCTTCCGTGGGTTCCGGCGCGACGCCCACCCCATGGCGATCATGTGTGGTGTCGTGGGTGCGCTGTCGGCCTTCTACCACGACCACACCGACGTCAATTCCGCCGAAGACCGGCTCATCTCCGCGCACCGGCTGATCGCCAAGATCCCGACCATCGCGGCCATGGCCTACAAATACTCCATCGGCCAGCCGTTCATGTTCCCGCGCAACGACCTGAGCTACGCGGCGAATTTCCTGCACATGACCTTCGGCGTGCCGGCCGCGACCTACGAGCCCGACCCGGTTCTCTCCCGTGCCATGGACAAGATCTTTATCCTGCACGCGGATCATGAGCAGAACGCATCGACCTCGACCGTGCGCATCGCCGGCTCGTCCGGCGCCAACCCCTACGCCGTGATCGCAGCGGGCATCGCCTCGCTCTGGGGTCCGGCCCACGGCGGCGCGAACGAGGCCGTGCTGACCATGCTCGATCAGATCGGCGACAAGTCGCGGATCCCGGAATTCGTCAAGAAAGCCAAGGATCCTGACGATCCGTTCCGGCTGATGGGCTTTGGCCACCGGGTTTACAAGAATTTCGACCCGCGCGCGAAAATCATGAAGGAAGCCGCCGACGAGGTGCTCGACCTGCTCGGCCTGTCCGACCCGCGGCTGGAACTGGCCCGCGAGCTGGAGCGCATCGCGCTGGAAGACGACTACTTCGTGCAGCGGAAGCTGTACCCGAACGTCGACTTCTATTCGGGCATTATCCTCAAGGCCATGGGCTTCCCGACCGAGATGTTCACGGTGCTGTTTGCGCTGGCCCGCACGGTGGGCTGGATCAGCCAGTGGAAGGAAATGATGGAAAACCCCGATGGGATCTTCCGTCCACGCCAGCTCTACACCGGTGAAGCCCAGCGCCCTTACGTCAGCCTCGATCAGCGCTGATAGTCCCCGTCACAGGGGTACGTTTACGCCCCGCAAACCAGACGAGGACTTGTGGACGCCGGAATTTGTCCACTGGTTGTCCCCTTTGAATGCCGCAATAATCCGCTAAACTCAGTGTCCTGAGTGAAATCAAGCAGCGTGAGACGAGGCACTTATGGGGACGAAACAACAGCGGGTCCGGCCCGGATGGCGCAGCGCGGTCTACGCCGTCATGACGCTGTTGCTGGTGGGCCTTGGCCCGCTGAACAACGCAGCAGGGGCGCAGACCCAGACCGCAGCCAACGCGGTGACGACTTTCAACGTCCATTCCTCCGCCGGGGTACAGGCCGAACCGGCGATCACCGTCATCCTGCGCGACAGCAATGGGCCGGAGTACGAAGTGCGCCTGCCCGAACTGCTGATCCAGATGGTGCGCGAGGCCAATCGAGGCACCTTCGTGCTCATGCCCGCGCTGGGCCATGTGATCCTCGTTCCCATGCCCGAATTCGCCGTTCTGAGCCGCGACCTGCCAGTTCTTGCCGAGATCAACCGCGAGGATCATCGCGCGCTCGATATCATGCCAGCCGGATCCACGAATGAAAACCGCAGCCGGGTCCACGGCCTGAGCGTCAAGCGGGTGCCAGCGGGCACCACCGCCGAGGATGACGCGCGCTCCAGCCTGAGCGGCTTGCAGTCGGTGTGCGAGAGCAACAGCTACGGCTACCAGTTCGAGCAGCGCAAGGAGAGCGGGCGCGGCGTGCTGCTGACCCTCTGCGCCCAGCTGCTCCCCGGGGTGCCGGGTGCCATGAGCGCGGATACCGGCGGCACGGTCGATATATCGCTGAGCTACGTCATCGACGACGTTGCGATCCGGGTCTACAGCATCCACCGCCAGTCGCGCTGGAACCCGCAGGAAGTCACCGCGCCCATGTCCGAAGCCATGGTGCTTGAGGTGGTGCGGATGCTCGATCGCAGCATCATCTTCGAAGATATCGATGAATCTGCCCTGCGCGCGGCCTTCCTGATGGCGCAGAGCTAGCGGCAAACAAGCCAAGGCGCCGTCTCGTCGCTACACAAAAAAAGGGGGCCACGCAGGCCCCCTTCTTCGTTTGTGCGTGCGTGAAACGCGGTTCTGAGCGATCAGGCTGCAACCGCCGCCGCGGCCCGGAGCCGGTCGGACTTGAGCCGGTCAGCGACCAGAAAGGCCAGCTCGAGCGACTGCGTACCGTTAAGGCGCGGGTCACAGTGCGTGTGGTAACGGCTGGCGAGGTCTTCATCAGTGATCGCGGCGGCACCGCCGATGCACTCAGTCACGTCCTTGCCGGTCAGCTCGAAATGAACGCCGCCGGGCACCGTGCCCTCGGCCTCGTGCACGTCGAAGAAGCGGGAAATCTCATTCTTGACGTTATCGAAGGAGCGGGTCTTGAAGCCCGTCGACGCCTTGTGGGTGTTGCCGTGCATGGGATCACAGGACCAGACCACCGAGCGCCCGGCGCCGTGGATCTTGCGCACGATCCCGGGCATGTACTCCAGCACCTTGTCGGCGCCCATGCGCACGATCAGCGTGATGCGACCGGCTTCGTTGGTGGGGTTGAGGATTTCCGTCAGCCGGACGATCTCGTCAGGGTCTGAGCTGGGGCCAACCTTGATCCCGATGGGGTTTTCGACACCGCGCAGGAATTCGACATGAGCGTGGTCGGGCTGGCGGGTCCGGTCGCCGATCCACAGCATGTGAGCCGAAAGATCGTAGGTTTTTCCGGTCAGGCTGTCCTCGCGGGTCAGCGCTTCCTCGTACCAGAGCAACAGCGCTTCGTGGGAGGTGTAGAAGTCGACCTCGGCCAGCTGCGGCATCTGCGCATCGACGCCACAAGCCTTCATGAAGCCCAGCGCCTCTTCGATCTCGCGGGCAAGGCCTTCGTACTCGGCACCGGCCGGAGAGTTGGCGACGAAATCGAGGTTCCAGCGGTGCACCTGCTCCAGCGAGGCGAAACCACCTTGTGCGAAGGCGCGCAGCAGGTTGAGGGTCGAGGACGCCTGATTGTAGGCCGACATCATCCGGCGCGGGTCGGGCACGCGGCTGGCGGCGGTGAAGTCACCATCGTTGATGATATCGCCGCGGTAGGATGGCAGCTCGACGCCATCGACCACCTCGGTCGGGGCCGAACGCGGCTTGGCGAATTGCCCGGCCATGCGACCGACCTTCACCACGGGCTTCTGCGCGGCAAAGGTCAGGGTTACCGCCATCTGCAGCAGCACCTTGAAGGTGTCGCGGATGTGGTCGGCGGAGAACTCGGCAAAGGCCTCGGCACAGTCCCCGCCCTGCAGCAGAAAGGCTTCGCCGCGCGAGGCTTCAGCCAGGCGGGATTTCAGGGAGCGCACCTCGCCGGCAAACACCAGCGGGGGCTGACGTTGCAGGTCGGCTTCGACACTGGCCAGCAGAGCCTGATCCTCGTAGGTCGGCACCTGCAGGATCGGCACGTTGCGCCAGGAATTCGGGGTCCAGGACTGCGCCATCGGACATCTCCACGGTTTGGGGTGGTTCAGGGTGGCGGTGATAGAAACGCTCACAGCCCGAGAAATCAACAACTAAGGCACTGGGATCAGCCCTGAATCTGGCGAACGACCGCCTTTCCCACCCAGCGGCCGGTGGCGATGCAGGCCTGCAGCAAATAGCCGCCGGTCGGCGCTTCCCAGTCGAGCATTTCTCCAGCCGCATAAACTGTGGGCAACGCCCGAATCTGGAGGTCAGAGTCGACCGCCTCCCACGCAACGCCGCCGTCGGAGGAGATTGCACGCTCCATGCCAAAGGGACGCAAAACCGAGAGTCGAACAGATTTCAGGGCCGCAGCGAGGTCTTGGGGCTGCATTTCGCCCGTTCCTGAAGCCTGCCCCTCGAAAAACAGCGCCCGCTGCACCGGATCGAGGTTCAGGGCCTTGCGCAGGCGATTGCCCAGACTGTCTTTACGACGCGCCTTGGCTGCGGCGCGGGACAGGCGGGCCTCGATCTCCGCCTCTGTCCACTGGGGCAGCAGGTCGAGGCGCAGGGTTTGCGGCCCCGCATCCTGCGCGAGTGCATCGCGGATTGCGGCGCTGAGGGCATAGACCGCCCCGCCCTCGATCCTGCGTCGGGTGACGACCGCCTCTCCCCGCGTGCTGTGCTTGCCAAAATGGAAGCCGACATTCTTGACCGGCTTGCCCTCGGCCTGTTGCAGCAGATGCGGGGTCCAGTCGACCTCGAACCCGCAGTTGCTGGGGGCGAAGGGAGACAGGGTCACCCCGCGCTCGGCCAGCGCCGTCTTCCACGCGCCGGTCGAGCCCAGCCGCGGCCAGGTGGCACCGCCCAGCCCCAGCACGGTCGCGGACGCCTGCTGGCTGACCTCCTGTCCGCCCCCGGCCTCGAAACGCAGCGCGCCGCTGTCGTCCCAGCCGGTCCAGCGTTGGCGGTTGTGGAGCTTCACCCCCAGCTGCTCCAGCAGCGTCAGCCACGCGCGCAGCAGGGGCGAAGCCTTGAAGCTGTCCGGGAACACGCGACCGCTGCTGCCGACAAAAGTGCCCTCCCCCAACCGCGCGCACCAGTCGCGCAGGTCATCGGGGGTGAAGTGCTCGATAATGGGGGTCAGCTCGGGCGCCCACTCGGCATAGCGCGCGATAAAGAGTTCCCGGGGTTCGGAATGGGTGATGTTGAGCCCGCCCAGCCCGGCCATGAGCAGCTTTCGCCCTCGTGAGTGCATCTGCTCATAGACCACGACCGGCAAACCGGCCTCGGCGACGACTTCAGCGGCGGCCAGCGCGGCCGGGCCGGCCCCGATGACAGCGACGGGCTCCACGCAATCAGGCCGCGAAGGAGAAAGCTTCCTCGTCCAGCGCCATGATGGTTTCCTTGCCCGCGCTGATCATTTTGAACATGGCCTGGGCTTCGGGGAGCATGCGCTTATAGAAGAACCGTGCGGTCTTGACCTTGGCTTCATAAAAGGCGGCATCGCCCTTGCCCTCGGCGAGCGCGGCCTTGGCCTTAAGCGCCATTTCGCACCACAGGTAGGCCAGCGCGGTCAGCGCAAACAGGCGCAGGTAGTCCGAGGACGCGGCACCGACTTCTTCGGCGTCTTTCATGCCGCTCTGGGCGATCTGGCCCGAAGCCTGCTGCAGCCAGCCGAAGGTCTTGGCAAGGTCCGGCACGAACTCAACCGCGTCCGGGTTGCTGACGTTGGCTTCGATGAAGGCCGAGACCGGGTGGAAGAAGCTGCGCAGGTAGCGACCGAAGTGGGCGCCGAGCTTGCGCCCGGCCAGATCGAGCGCCTGAATGCCGTTGGTGCCCTCGTAGATCTGGGCGATGCGGGCATCGCGGATCAGCTGCTCCATGCCCCATTCCTGAATATAGCCGTGCCCGCCCATGGTCTGCACGCCGAGGTTTGCGGCCTCGGACCCGGCATCGGTCATGTACGACTTGATGATCGGCGTCATGAGCTGGACGAAATCGTCGGCGTCCTGCCTCACTTGTGGGTCGCTGTGCTTGACGGCCTTGTCGATCTCTAGCGCGATCCACGCAGCGAGCGCGCGCCCACCTTCGTTGTTGGCTTTCATCCGTAGCAGCATGCGGCGCACGTCGGGGTGCACGAGGATGGAGTCCGCGGCCCGGTCCGGGCTCTGCGTACCACCCAGCGAGCGGCCCTGATCCCGGTTGCGGGCGTAGTCGAAGGCCGACTGGAAGGCGATTTCGCCGATGCCCAACCCCTGCATGCCCACGCCCAGGCGGGCCGCGTTCATCATGGTGAACATGGCCGCGAGGCCCTTGTTGGGCTGGCCGACCATCCAGCCGATGGCACCGTCGAAGAACAGCTGACAGGTCGCGTTGCCGTGGATGCCCATCTTTTCCTCGATGGCGTTGCAGCGCACGCCGTTGCGCTGGCCCGGGGTGTTTTCTGCCGTGGGCAGGAACTTCGGCACGAGGAACAGCGAGATCCCCTTCACGCCCTCGGGCGCGTCGGGCAGCTTGGCCAGCACGAGGTGAACGATGTTCTCGGTCAGGTCATGCTCACCGGCAGAAATAAAGATTTTCTGCCCGGTCAGCGCGAAGCTGCCGTCGCCCTTGGGCTCGGCCTTGGTCTTGATCAGGCCCAGATCGGTGCCGCAGTGCGGCTCGGTCAGGCACATAGTCCCGGACCACTCGCCTGAGTTCAGCTTGGGCAGGTACTGATCCTTCTGCTCCTCAGTGCCGTGCAGGTAGATGGCGTTGTAACAGCCGTGGCTCAGCCCCGGGTACATGCCGAAGGCCATGTTGGTCGAGACCACCATTTCCTGAATCATGAACTCCAGCGTATGCGGCAGGCCGGTGCCGCCATACTTCGGGTCGGTGGACAGCGAGGTGAAGCCGTTTTCACAGTACTTGTCGTAGGCTTCCTTGAACCCAGTCGGGGTGCGGACCACGCCGTTTTCCAGCACACAGCCTTCGCGGTCACCGGTCTGGTTCAGGGGCAGCAGCTCGTTCTTGGTGAACTTCGCCGCCTCGTCCAGCATGGCGTTGATCAGGTCGGGCGAGGCATCCTCGTAGCCCTCATAGGTGCTCAGCTCGGATGCGTCCCAGAGCTCGTGCAGGACGAACTTCATATCCTTGAGCGGCGCGTTGTAACCGTCAGTGACCGGCATTTCAGCCTCCTTTATTGACTGGCACCCACCCTAGGCCAAAGCCCGGCAGGCGCAGAGGGCGCTTGGTGTCGCGCCACAGTGATCGTGTCTAGTTCCGCAACGGCTTGTTGGTGTTGAGCATGTACTCCATCCGGGCCAGCGACTTAGGTTCCTTGAGCATCTTGATGAAATACTTCTGCTCGAGCTTGAGCAGGTCGCGTTCCGTCAGCTCCTCAGTAACGTCCGTGTCTTCCCCAGTCAGCACCTGCCCCACCGCACGGCCGACCGTCATGTCGTGGTCGGTGGCCATGCCTTTGAGGTGGAAGTCGTGCAGCGCCATGTCGATGGCCGCCCGACCGGTGGCGCCGGGGAGGCGGAAGGTCGCCTCTTCAGGTGGCTCGTAGCCCTCGACCATGGACAGCGCGCGCTGCTTGGCGTCGTAGAGCACACGCTCCTTATTGAAGGTGATGCTGTCGGCCTCGTTGATGATCAGCATGTCGCGCTGGGCTTCCATGGCGGACTTGGCGACCTGCCCGGTGCCGATCAGCTCGAAGGCTTTGACCAATGCGGGCATAGGGCCTCGGGCGCTGCGCTTGTTGGCGCTGTGGCGGCGGATCATCTCCTTGCACCCGCCCCAGCCGGGCAGAACCCCGACCCCGACCTCGACCAGACCGGTGTAGGTCTCGGCGTGGGCCTGAACAGCGTCTGAATGCATCAGAATCTCACAGCCGCCGCCCACGGCGACGCCGGAGGGCGCGGAGACCACCGGGAAGCCCGAGAAGCGCAGCTTCATGAAGGTATCCTGACCACCCTTGATCCCGCCCTGCACCTGCGGCCAGGCGGCGATGTTGGAGGCGAACAAGGCAATCCCGAGATTGGCCCCGACGGAGAAGTTACGGCCTTCGTTGTGGATCACCAGCGCCCTCCACGCTTCATCCTTTTCGATCAGCGCGATAGTATTGTTGAGAATGGCCATAACGCTGTCGTCGAGGGAGTTGGCGTAGGTGGTGAACTCGAAACACAGGACGCCGTCGCCCAGATCCCAGACCGACGCTGCGCTGCTGCGCAGCACCGGCTCAGACCGGCGCTTGATGTCGGAGAGCAGCAGCACGCCTTCGGGCCGCACGATAGCCTGATAGCTGCCGTCGCCGAGCATGAAGAAGCGCTCGCCGTCCTCAACCTTGTAGAACGTGCCCTCGCCCACCTGCTGGAGCAGAGGCGGCACGCTGCGGCCTTCCTCGGCCAGCTTGCCCGCGACCCACGCGGCGCCGACAACGTCCATTAGCTCGAACGGACCCCACTTAAGGCCGTAGCCGGTCTTCATCGCCTCATCGACGTCGAAGATCGATTGCGCGATGTCGAGCGCATGCTCAGCGGCGTAGACAAAGTATTTTGACATGTAGCACCAGGCCGCATCGGCGAGGTGGTCGCCCGCCTTAAAGACCGCGCGCGCGCCTTTCTTAGATACCGCCAGCGCGGCGCCCTCGGGCTTCTCGACCGGGCGGTATTCGCCGGTTTTCAGGTCGCGGACTTCCTTGACCCTGCCGCCGCCCTCACGGTTGATGCGGTACCAGCCGCCCTTGCCCTTGCGGCCAGTGTAACCCTCGGCAATCATCTTATCGAGCAGCTCGGACTCGCGGTATTCCTCGCGGAACAGATCGCCCTGATTGACATTGTCGTAGAGCGATTTGGAGACGTAGGGCCCCAGATCCAGCCCGACCAGATCCATCAGTTTGAAGATGCCGGTCGAAGGGAAGCCGAAGTGGCGCCCGGCGAGGGCGTCCGCCTGTTCGATGCTAAGACCGTGGTCGGCCGTGGCGTTGGACGCCGCCTGCAGCAACAGCGAGCCCAGACGGTTGGCGATAAAGCCGGGGGTATCCTGACAATCGATCACCTTCTTGCCCAGCGCCACGTCGCAGACCCGGCGCAGCTCATCGACCACGTCGGCGTCGGTCGCATCCGTGGTGACGAGCTCCAGCAGCTGCATGTAGCGCGGTGGGTTGAAGAAGTGGGTGATGGCAAAACGCTTGGCCCGGGCCGGGTCCATGCCGTCGGTCAGAATCGACAGCGGGATGGTCGAGGTGTTGGAGGTGATGATAGCGTCGGGCCTGGCGACCGCAGCGAGCTGCTTGTACAGACCCTGCTTGATATCCGCGCGCTCCACGATGACTTCGATGATCCAGTCGACATCGGCGAGCCGGTCGAGGTGGTCTTCGAGGTTGCAAGGGGTGACGTAGCGGGCGCGGGACTTGTGCATAAAGGGCGCGGGGTCGGTCTTCAGCGCCTTCTTGATCGCGCCCTTGGCCACCGCGTCGCGATCGGTCGCGCCCTCGGGCACGATGTCCAGCAGGTCTACCTTATAACCAGCGTTGGCACACTGCGCCGCAATGCCCATGCCCATCACGCCGGACCCGATGACAGCAATTTTCCTGATCTCAGTCATGTCGATCTGCTTTCCTGTCGGGCCTGCGCTCAGGCGGCTTCCATGATGGTGGCGATGCCCTGACCGCCGCCGATGCACTGCGTGGACAAGGCGTACTTCTTACCTTCACGCTTGAGCAGGGCTGCCGCCTTGCCGGTGATCCGCGCGCCGGTTGCACCCAGCGGGTGGCCGATGGCGATGGCACCGCCGTCGAGGTTGATGCGCTCCAAATCCATGCCGAGGTCGTTGATGCAGGCGATGGACTGCGAGGCGAAGGCCTCGTTGAGCTCGACAATGTCGATATCTCCCATTTCCAGACCCGCACGCTTCAGCGCCTTCCGGGTTGCGCCAATCGGGCCAAGCCCCATGACGTCGGGGTCACAGCCGTTGATCGCCATCGAGCGGATAACTGCCAGCGGGGTCAGGTTGTGCTCACGGGCGTATTCGGCTGAACAGACCAGCGTCGCTGCCGCACCATCGGTCAGCGGCGAAGACGTGCCTGCGGTCACCGAGCCAGTAGCCGAGAACGCGGGCTTGAGGCCCGAAAGGCCTTCCAGATTGGTATCGGGGCGAATGCAACCGTCGGCGTCGACGCCGTCGACCGTGACGATCTCGTCGCGCAGTTTACCGGCTTCGTGGGCGGCCGCGGCCTTGCGATGCGATTCAACGGCGAAGGCTTCCTGCACCTCGCGGCTGAGCTGGTAGCGCTCCGCGACGACCTCTGCGGTCTCGCCCATGCCCATGTAGACCCCGTGGAAATCCGCCATCAGCTGCGGGTTCGGCATGGGGTTGAAGCCCCCCATGGGCACGCGGGTCATGGACTCGACCCCGGCCGCAACGAACGCATCGCCCGCGCCCATGGCAATCTGACCGGCGGCGTAGTGGATCGCCGACATCGAAGACCCGCACCAGCGGTTGATGGTGGCGCCGCCGACCTCTTTGGGGAACCCGGCGCGCAGGGCAACCAGACGGCCCATCAGCAGCCCCTGCTCGCCCTCGGGCGTGGCGTTGCCGAGGATCACGTCCTCGACCGTTGCCGGATCGACCCCAGCGCGCTCAACGACAGCAAAAACGACCGCCGCCGCCATATCGTCGGGGCGGGTCTTGGTCAGGAGGCCCTTGTGGGCGGGTTGAAAGGCCGTGCGGGCATACTGCGCGATGACGATTTGCGTCATGGGTCCGGGTTTCCTCTGGTTAAAGAACTCCATGGTAAAATGGACGTTTTACCCAAGAGGAGTCAAGAACCCGTCACCGGCCTTTTGCAGGACACAGCTCAGCGCAGACGATTTGACAGCGCAGGCCAATGCGTCGATAGCGGAAAGCCCTTAGGTTAGTGCGTAACCCTGCTGGAGCTTGGCCGGTGATCAATAAACTTCCGAACAAACCGCGGCGCCTGCGCGCGCACCTCGAGCAGCACCTGCATATCCTCGATACGCTGCCCTTTGCGATTCTGCAGATCAGCAAGAAGTACAAGGTGGTCTGGGCCAACCTCGCGGCCAACGAGCTGTTGCAGATGGACCCCGTCAGCCAGACGGTGGATGAAGTGTTCTCCAACGACGTGCTCTATGACGCCGTTGAAGCCTGCTACACCGAAGGCGAGGAATTCCGCTTCGAGTTTGAATGGGGCCAGCAGCCAAAGTTGTCGATCCTCGCCACCATCACTCCGATGCACAAGACGTCTGCACAGCGTGGCCGCATGATCATGACGCTGCAGGACCTGACCACCCAGCGCCAGACCGAGCAGGTCCGCGCCGATTTTGTCGCCAACGTCAGCCACGAGCTGCGCACGCCGCTGTCCACGCTGGTCGGCTTTATCGAGACCTTGCAGGGGCCGGCCCGCGGGGATGCAGAAGCGGCCGTGAAGTTCCTCGGCATCATGGCCGACGAGGCTGCGCGCATGTCGCGCCTGGTCGAAGACCTGCTGTCGCTGTCGTCGATCGAGATGAACGCCAGCATTCTGCCCAGCGGTGCGGTGGACATCGAACGCCTGCTCCTCACCGTTTCGGAGTCGCTGTCCAATCGCGCTGAGCGCGCTGATCAGTCGATCGATCAGGAAATCCACGGTCCTCTGCTGGTCAGGGGCGATTCCGATGAACTGACGCAGGTGTTCTGGAACCTGATCGAGAATGCCATCAAGTACGGCCGCACCGGGCAGACCGTGAACCTCCGGGCGAGCGCGATTTCCAAGGGCAGCGAAATCCGGGTCGATGTCATCGACCAGGGCGAAGGCATCGACGAGCAGCACCTCTCGCGGCTGACCGAGCGTTTTTACCGTGTGGATAAGGGCCGCAGCCGGAAGATGGGCGGCACAGGCTTGGGACTGGCGATCGTGAAGCATATCGTCGCCCGCCACCGCGGGCGTCTGAGCATAGCCTCTGTCCCCGACAAGGGATCGACCTTCAGCGTGGTTCTGCCCGCCTTCCGCGGCTGATCCAGACGTAATCGGCCGCGTTGTCATCAAACTGTAACATTGACGTAGCAATTCAGAAACGTCGCGTAACTATCCCCAGTTTCACCGGCGTGGGTCGGCTGAGTCTGACGGGATTTTGTGGAAGACGTCCTTGCCTGAACTCAGCTGCTTCGACCGGCGTGTAAGAAGTGTCAAACTCTTGGAGATCTCCTCATGCGTTTCGTTGCTCTGACCCTTGCTGGTCTGGTCACTGCCGGTGCTGCTGCTGCAGACCGCGCAGACACCGTTTCAATCGTCGGTTCGTCGACGGTTTACCCCGTTGCCACCGCTGTGGCTGAAGCCTTCGGTGAGACCACTGACTTCAACACCCCCGTTATCGAGTCCACTGGCTCGGGTGGCGGCATGAAGCTGTTCTGCGCTGGCGTCGGCCTGGACCACCCCGATGTTACCAACGCCTCCCGTCGTCAGAAGTCGAGCGAAGCGGAAACCTGCGCTGCCAACGGCGTTGAGTTCACCGAATTCATGATTGGTTACGACGGCATCGTACTGGCCAACTCCAAAAACGATGGCCCTGCACTCGACATGACCAAGATGCAGATTGCCATGGGCGTGCTGGCTGAAATCCCGAACGCTGATTGCACCGAATTCACCGCAAACCCCTACCGCAACTGGTCGGATATCAATGCTTCCCTGCCGAACCGTCCGATCCTGGTTCTGGGTCCACCAACCTCGTCCGGTACCCGTGACGCCTTTGAAGAACTTGTGATCCACTCGGCGCTGAAGGGCATTGGATGTGACAAGGCAACCTACAAAGCCGCTGAAATCCGTGAAGACGGCGCCTACGTCGAATCCGGCGAGAACGACACGCTGATTGTCGATCAGCTGGTTAAGGACGGCGACGCCATCGGTGCGTTCGGCTTCTCGTTCCTGCAGAATAACGCCGACCGCCTCAAGGGCGCGTCCGTCGGCGGTGTTGCCCCGACCTTTGACGCCATCGCCTCTGGTGAATACCCGGTCTCGCGCTCGCTGTGGTTCTACGTGAAGAACAACCACGTCGGCATCGTACCGGGCATCGCCGAGTACGCTGAAGAATTCGTTGTACAGGCCGCCCAGGATGGCCCCCTGACCGAGATCGGCCTGATCCCGGGTGGCGACGATGATCAGGATGCCATGGAAGCTGCACTGGACTCGCTGTTCTAGGTTCGCGCTTCAAGCAACCCGACCGGCCCAGCTTAACCCCAGGCTGGGCCGGTCAGCATAGGCAGAAGGTTCCCTCGATCTTCTGCACCCTTCGGGGGGATTGGCCAGCCCATCAGGCCGGTCCCTCCTTTTTCGCATACGCCGGCGCGGTTGCGCCGACGTTCACGTTGGAAGCCCCAGAGTTGCGGACAGAGACCACAGTCTTCCCACGGTCTCTGTCCGAAGCCCCGGGCTCGCAACTCAGTTCAGTTCAGTTCAGGAATTCGCGTCGATGAATCGCACCTCCAGCCTGTCGCTCCAGATTGCTTTTTTCATCATCATGATTCTGGGTCTGACCCTTTTCTTCGGCGCATATGCTTTGGCGATCCCGGCCATCGCAGGCTACATCTGGCTCGCTGTCGCCTTTGGCCGACGCCATCTTTACGGGCGTGAACTGACGCTCGAGGACGCCCGTTCAGCGAAGCTTAACCGCTTTGGCTTGCCAAGCCTGCCCCGCTTTTACGGCTTTCTGACCTTGCTGTGGTGGCTGGCACCGCCGATTCTGGCGCTGCTGGTGTACCGCAGCCTCGGCGTGCCGCTGCTCGAGGGCATGATGGAGCGTGAGACCCTCGCGCTCATGGGAAAGACCATCGACCATGACCTGTTGCACCAGTTTGCCCGGTCGATGCTGACCACGTTGGGTCCGCTGGGCGACGGTTCGGTTGCGTCGCTGAGCGCAGCGCAGCAGGAAGCCCACCCCGGTCTTCAGGCCTACTTCGACCAGCAGCACGCCACACGCCGGTTCTTCTGGCTGGCGCTGGTCACTGCCGGAATCGCACTTTGGCTGAGCGCGCCCCCCCAAGCCCCGGGCACGTCGGGGCGGGTGCTGGCCTTTGCTCTGGCGCTGGTGCTGATTTTCGTGGCGCTGGTTTCCGGGTACGGCGCGGCATCGATCCTCGTGCTGCTGGTGATGGCGGTCGTGCTGCTTTCAACCACACTGCCGGCCAACTTCACCCGCCTGCTGTTCATGGTCGCCGGGCTGTCGGTGCTGGTGTTCCTGCGGGATCAGACCGAGTCGGGACAGGGCGGCACCATTCTTTCGCTGATCGTGCTCGCGCTATCTGTGCTGGTCATGGTGAACCGGGGCGTGCGGCCGCGTCTGGACGACCCCCGGTTCGTACTGGTGGCCAGCGCTGCACTGATTGTCCTGCTGCTCACCGTGCTGACGTGGCTGGGTGCCTACGGCTGGCTGTTCGAGCAAGGCCGCATTCTGCTGTTCGAGATTTCCCGTGGCGAGCTGGGGCTGCAGATCCAGCTGCTCGACTACGCCGCCGCCGCTTTGCGCGCCGGTGAGGTTGCCGACGACCCCGCGTTGGCCGCCGCCGCTGAGCGGGTCCGGGATGCCCAGAACCTGCTGCGCACCGGCTATCTAGTGACACTGGCGGGCGGTATTGTCTTCGGCATCCTCGGCTCGATGGTGTTCATCCGCCGGGGAACACTGGCCCAGGTCCGCCACGAGCAGGCCGCCAGCCTCGGCATGATCCTGACCTCGGCTGCGGCGATCCTCGTCACGGTCGGGATCGTGATCGCACTGCTTTCCAACGCTGAGTTGTTCTTCAGCAAGTACCCGATCGAGGATTTTCTGTTCGGCCTGCACTGGTCCAAGGACGCACCGATCCGCGATGACCAGGCCGGGGGCTTCAACCTCGGCGCCGTGCCCGTGTTCTACGGCACGCTGGTAGTGTCGCTGGTGGCCCTGACCGTGGCCCTGCCGATCGGCCTGATGTCGGCGATCTACATGGCCGAATACGCCGGGCCGCGCGTGCGCGGGGTATTCAAGCCGATCCTCGAAATCCTCGCCGGTATCCCGACCATCGTCTACGGCGTGTTCGCGCTGCGCTCGGGCATCCCCTTCGCCAAGGACTTCTTCAGCGGGCTGGAATGGCTGCTGGAACTGCGGTTCCTGCCGGCGGCCTTCCACCTCGAATACCTCGCGCTGGACGTGGGGGCGAAATCGGCCCTAGTCGCCGGTGCTGTCATGGGGATCATGCTGATCCCGTTCATCTCATCGCTGTCCGATGACGCGCTGAAGGCCGTGCCGCGCTCCCTGCGCGACGGCTCGCTGGCGCTGGGCGGCAACAAGTCGGAAACAATCCTGCGGGTGCTGATCCCCGCGGCCCTACCCGGCATCATGGGCGGCTTTCTGCTCGCGACTTCCCGCGCCGTCGGTGAGACCATGATCGTGGTGCTCGCGGCCGGGGGACAGGCCAACCTGACCATCGATATCATCGACCAGATGACCACTGTGACCGTGCAGATCACCGAACTGCTGATCGGAGACGCTGAATTCGATCGCGCCAACACCCTGTCGGTCTTCGGGCTGGGGCTGGTGCTGTTTGTCTCGACCCTCCTGCTCAACCTCGCCGCGATCCAGGTCGTGCGCCGATACCGCCAGAGGTACAGCTGATGACGGAGACTGACGCCATGATCACCAGCCATCTCCACACCAGCCCGCACCTGACCGAAGCCGCCGCACGCCGCCGCGCCGCACGCCAGCGCGGGGAGCTGATTTTCCGCTCCCTCGGGCTGGCTGCTCTGGGGCTGGCTGCGCTGTTCCTTGTTGCGCTGATGTATTCGGTGTTTAAGAAGTCCTACAACGGCTTCGTCCAGTCCTTCATCACCCTCGAAATCCCATTGGACGCAGAGATCCTCGACCCCGAAGACCTAGCCCAGTATCAGGCCTCGGTCGGCATTACACCCAACCTTTGGGCTGCGGAGATCACACCGACCGCGCGCGGTGCCAAATCCGCCTCGCGCAAGGTCCAGCGGACCGCCGCCTACAAAAAGATGGTCGAGGCGATGATCGACCAGAACCACGGCGAGGCCTTCACCGGCTACGACGGCGACCGGGCGCGGAACAAGGCGATTTCTCAGACAGCCGGCATGATCAGCACCGAAACCCTGCTGACCATCCGCGACCGCCTTGTTTCCGGCGAGTACCGGCTGGGCGAGACCGTCACGGTTCGGGCGCTGGCGGCCGGTGATGCCGACGTGTTGTTCAAGGATATGAAGCGGCAGACCCGCAAGAACCTCGATTCTGAGAACTGGATCCTGCTCAAGGAATCCATCGACGCCAATGGCCTGAGCGTGCTCACGAGCTGGCGCGACGGCAGGTTGGTCAGTATCCGGCCTTACCTTGGTGTCCCGCGGCTCGATCTGCTCGGCTGGACCATCCTCGAACGCCAGCCCGGCTTCTTTGGCTCAGCATCCTCGACCAAGCCCGAACGCGCCGGTATCGCCGCAGCGGCACAAGGCACGTTCCTGATGCTGATGGTGGTGGTGGTCCTGTCCGTGCCCGTGGGGGTGCTGGCGGCCGTGTATCTGGAGAAATTCGCGCCGCGCAACCAGTTCACCGATTTCATGGAAATCAACATCAACAACCTCGCCGCCGTGCCGTCGATCATCTTCGGCATTCTCGGTGCAGCGGTGATCATCCAGTGGCTGTTCCCCGGCTCGCGGGGCTTCCCGATCGTCGGCGGCACGGTGCTGTCGTTCATGACGCTGCCGACGGTGATCATCGCGGCGCGCGCAGCCATTGGCGCGGTACCGCCAAGCTATGAGCAGGCGGCGCTGGGCATGGGCGCCTCGCGTCAACAGGCGGTGTTCCAGCACGTTCTTCCTGCCGCCCTGCCCGGGATCGCCTCAGGCGTCATCATCGGGTTGGCACAGGCCGCAGGGGAAACCGCGCCGCTGCTGATGGTCGGCATGAACGCCTTCATCAAGGATGTCTGCGAGGTCGGCACTGGCTGCCTGATGGCCAGGGGCGTGGGCATGCCGTCACAAATTTACCAGTGGGCGGCTGACGACGACCCGCTGTTTCAGAACAAAACCGCCGCAGGCATCGTCTGCCTGCTTGCGCTGGTCATCTCCATGAACGCGCTGGCGACCTTCATCCGCACACGCTTCGAGCGATCCAACTAAGGAAACCCGCCATCATGTCTCAAACCGACCTCCGCATGCAGGCCCGGGACGTCAACGTCTTCTACGGGGATGACCACTCGCTCAGGAGCGTCTCGCTGGACGTTCCCAACCGCCACGTCACCGCGCTGATCGGCCCGTCGGGCTGTGGCAAGTCCACCTTCCTGCGCTGCCTCAACCGCATGAACGACACCATCGAAATCGCCCGGGTCGAGGGCTCCATCCTGCTCGAGGGCGAAGATATCTACGGTGAGGATATCGACGCCAACCTGCTGCGCCAGCGCGTCGGCATGGTGTTCCAGAAGCCAAACCCGTTCCCGAAGTCGATCTACGATAACGTCGCCTACGGCCCGCGCCTGCACGGCATGGCGCGCACCACAGAAGAGCTGAACCATATCGTCGAGGACGCGTTGCGCGCAGCAGGCCTGTGGGAAGAAGTGCACGACCGACTGGACTCCGAGGCGCTGGGGCTCTCGGGTGGTCAGCAGCAGCGCCTGTGCATCGCCCGCGCCATCGCTGTCTCGCCCGAGGTCATTCTGATGGACGAGCCCTGCTCCGCACTCGACCCCATCGCCACCAGCATCATCGAGGAGCTGATCCTCGAGCTGGCGCGCGACTACGCCATCGTCATCGTCACCCACAACATGCAGCAAGCCCAGCGGGTGGCGGGCACAACCGCCTTCTTCCACCTCGGGGATCTGGTGGAAGTGCAGCCGACCGACAAACTGTTCAACAAACCCAAAGACCAGCGCACCAAGGACTATGTTGCTGGTTCGTTTGGCTAAGCCGGGCAAATAAGTGTTATGCAAGTCAGAACCATGAGCGACAGCTTTGAGGCGCTGCAGATGCCCTACGCCCCCGCCGAGGAATCACCGCTGGTGCTGATCGTCGAAGACGAAGAGGCCATCATCACGTTGCTGGACTACAATCTGCGCAACGCGGGTTACCTCACGGCGATTGCCCGGGACGGTGAAGAAGCGGTCGACCTCGCCCGCTCGCTGGAACCCAACGCAATCCTGCTCGACTGGATGCTGCCACTGCGCTCCGGGCTGGAAGTCTGCCGCCAAATGCGCCGGGCACCCGAGACCAGCGAGGTGCCGATCATCATGCTCACTGCCCGCGGCGAGGAGCAGGACAAACTGCGCGGGCTGGACACGGGCGCGGATGACTACCTGACCAAGCCCTTCAGCCCTCAGGAGCTGCTGGCGCGGCTGCGGGCTGTGATCCGCCGGACGCAGCCTGCGCGCCTGAAAGAGGTGCTGACCTTCGATACCATTGTCATGGACCAGAGTAGCCATCGCGTGACACGCGGTGACCGACTGGTGGAGCTGGCACCGACCGAATTCCGGCTACTGCGGCACTTCCTGCAGTACCCCGGGCGGGTGTTCTCGCGCGAGCAGCTGCTGGACGCTGTCTGGGGCCGGGAGAAGGATATCGAAACCCGCACGGTCGACGTTCACATTAGGCGTCTCCGCAAGTCCCTGAATGATGCGGACGAGTCGAATGTCATTCGGACTGTCCGTGAAGTGGGTTATGCCCTAGACCATCCCTAATCAGTCCTAATCTTCCCGCCCTATTTTAGCTCCCCTTCAGGGCCGGCTATTCTTCGTGTCCTGAAAACAACAATTCTTTCGCTGACCCGCCGTGCTCCAAGATGTGATAGCTGGGGCAATTGACTCGATGGCACCGGGGCGGGTTTAACCATTGCAGTTAACGAGATCAGGTAAAAAATTGACATCTCAAGGGTGTGCAGCACGCACCGTGCAGGCGGCCAAAGCGTCAGAAATGGTCTCGACATAAACGCAGAAAGGCAAGGTTTCGAGGTGATGAACCCTTACATGAGAAAATCCGCTCTGGTGGGCTTGGTGGCGCTGGTGTTAGCAGGCTGTCAGGCCGTTACGGAAGAGAATCTCGGCACCACCATGACCACAACGAGCAGCGGCGGCGCGCTGGATGCCTCAACGACGGTGACAACCACATCGTCCGAGTTCGGCAGCAGCGGCTTTTCTGACGGCTCGATCCAGAACGCGTCCTTTGCACAGAGCTTCACCGCGAGCAGCAGCGCGGCCTTCGCCTCGCAGGGCACGGCCGACGGCGCCTTCCCGCCCAACCCGCTGCCCGGCGAGTGTTACGCCCGGATCGCGCTGGCGGCGGTGAGCCAGACGGTCGAAGAACAGATCATGGTCGAACCAGCGCGGCAGGAAGTCCGCATCATCCCTGCGCAGTTCGGTGATGTGCAGGAAGAAGTGATCGTCCGCGAAGCGACCACCGAGCTGGTATCGGTCCCCGCGACCTTTATCACCGTGCAGGAAGAAATCGTCGTCCGCCCGGCCGCGCGCCGCCTGATCCCCATCGACCCGGTCTACGACACGGTGATCGAAGAAGTTGTGGTCGTGCCTGAGCGCACCGTGTGGAAGCCCGGCACCGGCCCGATCCAGAAGATCGACGAAGCGACAGGTGAGATCCTGTGTCTGGTCACCGAACCTGCGGTCACCAAGCAGGTTGAGCGCACCATGATGATCCAGCCCGCATCGACGCGTGAAGAGATCATTCCGGCGATCACCGAAATCGTGCAGCGCGAGGTCGTCGACCAGCCTGCGCGGATCGAAGAGCGCGTGATCCCGGCCGAAACCACCTTTGTCACCCGCCGGGTGGAAGTGGTGCCCGCGCGCGAGGAAATCATTGAGATTCCGCCAGTGTTCGACACCATCACCCGCGAAGTGGTGGTCGAGCCAGCGCGGACCGAATGGCGCTCGATCCTGTGTGAAACCAACACCACGCCCGATATCGTCAGCCGTATTCAGGTCGCACTGCAGAGCGCCGGTTACTACAGCGGCCCGATCGATGGCATTTTCGGCCCGCAGTCGCAGCGCGCGATCGACGGCTTCCAGCGTGACAACGGCCAGGTCGGTACCGGTGTGACCATGGATACGCTGAACCTGCTGGGTGTGTCGCTGTTCTGATCGGTATCAGCAACTGAAGCCGAAACCTCCATGAAAAAGAGGGGCAGCGACCGGTTCAGGTCACTGCCCCCTTTTTCGTTTCGGGTCGCCGGCGTTCCGGTCAAGGGCCTCGCCAGCGCGAACGCCCCTTCCAGCCTCTTCCGGTGATCAGCTGCCACTCTGCGGGGTCAGCACGATTTCGACGCGGCGGTTCTGCGCACGACCGTATTCGGTATCGTTCGAGGCGATGGGGTAGTTCTCGCCGAGGCCGATGGCCGCCATCCGGGCCGGAGACACGCCCTGCCCGACGAGAAAGTTTCTGACCGCCCCAGCGCGCTCGACCGAAAGCCCCTGGTTGTAGGCTTCGCTGCCGACGCTGTCGGTGTGACCGGCGATCTGCACCACCGTTTCGGGGTAGTTGATCATCACGTCAGAGACGTTGGTCAGGATGCCGTAGAACGACGGCTTGATCGCAGCACTGTCGAAGTCAAAGGTAATTTCCGACGGCATGACCAGGCGCAGGTCATCGCCCTGTCGGTCGATTTCGACCCCGGAGCCTTCGAGCGCGGTCCGCAGTTCGCGTTCCTGATAGTCCATGTAGGCACCAACGCCGGCACCGACGACACCGCCGGCCAGTGCGCCACGGAGTGCATTGCGGCCCCGGTTGCCCTCTTCGGCAGTCACAGCACCGAACAGCCCACCGACAGCCGCGCCAATTGCACCGCCGCCGCCTGTGTTGGTCAGCGTGGTCTCACCCGTGGATGGGTCGGTCGGAACACAGCCGGTCAGGAGGAAGGCCAGGCCTGCGGTGCTCAGTAGAATCTTTTTCATGCTCGGAATCTCCAGCTCAAGTTGGGCGCCCGCTCTGCCAGCCGGTTCAGCAGCCCCCTGCTGTTCCTGCGCCCGCCGTGGTTATCAGTCCCCAATTTGGCCCCTTAGCCGCTTCATGTCTGTACGTCTTCGGCGGCAAACGGTAAGAACCGGTAAAGTTTTATTTCAGCCTGTAACAAACCCGGCCATTCCGGCTAATCCGGGGCAGAATTATGCCCGCCTGAGACCTGACCCTTCACCCTGAGACCCCATGTCCACACCCACGCCGCTACTGCGCCTCTCCGATATTGTTCTGCGCCACTCGGACAAGACCCTGTTCGCCGGGGTGACGCTGAGCCTGTTCGCCCGCGACCGGATCTGTCTGGTTGGGCGCAACGGCACCGGCAAGTCGACGCTGCTGCGGATCCTGGGCGGCGAGGTTGATTTCGACAGCGGCGAGCGGTTTCAGCAGCCGGGGACGCGGGTTGGTATTCTGCCGCAGGAACCCAACCTGAGCCGCTTTGACGACGTGCTCGCCTACGCAGCCAGCGACGGCGCCCAACCCCACCGCGCGCGCATGTTCATCGAGAGCCTCGGGCTGAGCGCCAAGCAGGCGACAGCGGGCCTCTCAGGCGGGGAACAGCGGCGCGCGGCGCTGGCCAAGGCGCTGGCTGAAGAGCCGGACGTGCTGCTGCTGGATGAGCCGACCAACCATCTGGACATAGACACCATCGAATGGCTGGAGGGCGAGATCGCCCGCTACGAAGGCGCGGTGCTGACCATCAGCCACGACCGTCGTTTTCTAGAAACCGTGACCGATCAGGTCGCGTGGCTCGACCGGGGCCGGGTCGCGCACCTGGCCAAGAACTACCGGCACTTCGACACCTGGTCAGACAAGCTGCTCGAAGACGAAGCCCGTGAGCAGGCCAAGCTCGACAAGCTGATCGTAGAAGAAACCCAGTGGTCGCGCGAGGGCATCTCCGCCCGCCGCACCCGCAATATGGGCCGGATGCGGCGGTTGGAGAGCCTGCGTCAAGAACGCCGCTCCATGGTTGCCCGCCCGGGACAAGTGCAGCTGGACAGCGCGTCAAGCGGCACCTCGGGCAAGCGTGTGATCGAGGCCGAGGGCATCGCCAAGACCTACGAAGGACGCCAGATCATCGCGCCGTTCTCGACCCGCATTCTGCGCGGCGACCGGGTCGGCATCATCGGCCCCAATGGTGCGGGCAAATCCACGCTGATCAAAATGCTGCTGGGCAGCGTCGACTCCGATCAGGGCAGCGTCAGCCGCGGCACCAACCTCGAACCGCTGGTGCTCGACCAGATGCGGACCAGCCTGCGCCCCGGCACGACGGTCTGGGACTATCTGGCCGACGTCGGCGGTGACCAGATCATGGTGCGGGGCCATCCCCGGCACGTGGTCTCCTACATGCGGGACTTTCTGTTCAGCGAACGCGTGGTACGGGCGCCGGTTGACTCGCTTTCGGGGGGTGAGCGCAACCGCCTGACGCTGGCCAAGGGCCTCGCCAACCCCAGCAACCTGCTGGTGCTCGATGAGCCGACCAACGACCTTGATCTGGAGACCCTCGACCTGCTGCAGGAAGTGATCGCCGACTACGAAGGCACAGTGCTGCTGGTCAGCCACGACCGTGACTTCATCGACCGGCTGGTGACGTCGACCATCCTGCTCGACGGAAAGGGCGGGGTGTTCGAGTACCCGGGCGGCTACACCGACGCCCGCCAGCAGCACCAGACCCGGCTCAAGGACCAGACCCCCGATGCCCGGCCCAAAGCCCGTAAGGAGTCGGAACGGAAAAAAGCCAGCGCGAAGAGCAAGCTGACCTACGCGGAGCAAATCCGGCTGGACAAGCTCCCGGCGGAGATGGAAGCGCTCGAAGCCGACATTGCCAAGGGCGAGAGCCTGCTGACCGATCCCGAACTCTACAGCCGAGACCCGGACAAGTTCAACCGGATTACGACCAAACTCGGTGAACTGCGCGACCGGCTCGACGCGGCAGAGATGGAATGGCTGGAGTTGGAGGAAAAGGCTGAGGGATAGCGCCCGCCGGATAGAGGCCGCATCGCCGCTGCTGCGTCCATGCGGTCGGCGGTGCTCAGCTCTCCCTCTAGAAGGGCTTGGGCCAAGCCGCCGATATGCTCTAAACACGGGCACCACGTTCGAAAAATCTACCCCTACCCCGTCCCTCGTTTCCTCAGTTCCTCGTATTCAAGGTTAAAGAGGACAGACCATGGCTGTGCTGCAGGATGAAGTCGCCCGACGGCGAACCTTCGCGATCATTTCTCACCCGGATGCGGGCAAAACCACGCTGACCGAGAAGCTGCTGCTGTTCGGCGGTGCGATCCAGCTAGCCGGGGCGGTCAAGGCCAAGGGCGACGCGCGCCGGAATGCGACCTCTGACTGGATGAAGGTGGAGCGCGAGCGCGGGATCTCCGTCACCTCGTCGGTTATGACCTACGATTACGCGGGCTGTACCTTCAACCTGCTCGACACGCCCGGTCACGGCGACTTTTCCGAAGACACCTACCGCACGCTGACGGCCGTGGATTCCGCCGTCATGGTCATCGACGCCGCCAAAGGTATCGAGGCCCAGACCCTGAAGCTGTTCGAGGTCTGCCGCCTGCGTGACGTGCCGATCATGACCTTCGTCAACAAGATGGACCGCGAAGCCCGCGAGACCTTTGAAATTCTTGATGAAATCGAACAAACGCTGGCGCTCGACGTGTCTCCGGCGTCGTGGCCCATCGGCATGGGGCGGCAGTTCAAGGGCTGCTACGACCTGATCAACGACCAGTTCATTCCCCTGCACAACGACGCCAAGGGCGAACTTCCCCGCGACGGCCTGAAGGTTGCCGGCGTGGATGATCCCGCGCTTCAGGACGTGCTCGACAGCGTGGAGATCGAAGCGCTGGAAGAAGGCGCGAGCATGGCGACCGAGCTGTGTCCGCCCTTTGACCTGCAGGCCTACCGCGAAGGCACGCTGACGCCAGTGTATTTCGGCTCTGCGCTCAACAATTTCGGGGTCCGGGAACTGCTCAACGGACTGGCGGCCTCGGCCCCCTGCCCCCGGCCGCAGGCGGCGGTCATCGGCGACGATGCCACGGAAATCGCGCCCGAGGCCAAGAAGGTCAGCGGCTTTGTGTTCAAGATTCAGGCGAATATGGACCCCAAGCACCGCGACCGGATCGCCTTCATGCGGCTGGCCAGCGGCCACTTCAAGAAAGGCATGAAGCTGAGCCACCTGCGCTCAGGCAAGCAGCTGACCATGCACAATCCGCAGCTGTTTCTCGCGCAGGACCGCGCAACCGCCGAAGAAGCCTACGCCGGCGACATCATCGGCATCCCCAACCATGGCAACCTGCGCATCGGCGATGCTCTATCAGAGGGCGAGAACATCGCCTTCACCGGTATTCCATCGTTCGCACCAGAGCTACTGCAATCGGTCCGCCCGACCGACCCGATGAAGGCCAAGCACCTCGGTAAGGCGCTGTTCCAGCTCGCCGAAGAAGGCGCGGCGCGGGTGTTCAAGCGTTTGATCGGGTCTGACTGGATCGTCGGCGTGGTCGGCGCGCTGCAGTTCGAGGTGCTCGCTGACCGTATCCGCACAGAATACGAAATCCCGGTGACCTTCGAGCAGGTCAACCTGATAACCGCGCGCTGGCTGCAGGCCGAAGACCCGGCCCTGCTCAAGAAAATCGTTGAGGAAAACCGCGGCGACATCGCCGAGGACCACACCGAGATTCCGGTGTTTCTCGCCCGCAACGCCTGGCACCTCGACCGGGCACAGGACGACTACAAAGGCGTGTCGTTCCTTAAGACCATCGAGCAGGTCGGGGCATGAGCCAGCCACGCAGCGCTGACTTCGGCGGCCTGCCGGTGGAAATGGCCATCGGCGCCGCGCAGCGCCTGCACACGGCGGACGGTCTCGGGTTCTACGTCCGCCACCGCGGAGATTCCGAGCGTGGCCTCCTAACCCTGTATTTCGAAGACGAAGATTGCCTGTTGCTGCAGGAGCGGGACTTCGACAGCGGTCGCTTGGTCTGGCGGCAACAGGTGCTGCTCAAAGCCGATAGTTCTGAGTACCTTAGCCGCCTGATCGACCGGGATCCCGATGGTTGGATTATTGAACTCGACGGCGTTTCGGAAAAAAATCCATTTGAGCGCTTGGGCTGAAGCGCCCCAGCCGTTACATTTTGGTTACCCCACCGCTGCTCTTGAGGATCACTGAGACCATGAATCCGCCCCTGATTGCCGTGCTTGCAGTTGTTGTCGCCGTTGCCGGAGGCGCGGTTGGCTGGTTGGGACGGGGCAGCGAATTCGGCTCGCAGCTCGCCGAACCAAAGGGTTCTGCCGATGCCGGTTTCTTCGTGGTTTCCACGCCGGATCAGGCGCAGCTGGTCTCGATCATGGACGCGCTCGACGTACCGGCAACGCCGCAGGCCGGCCTATCCGGTGAAACAGTGGTCAATCTCAGCGCCGCGCTGTCGGCCCTGCGCGACCGCAGCGACGCGATCGCTGCCGCCGCCGCCGAGCAGGCTGAAGCCCTGGAAAATGCCCGCGCCGAAGCCGAAGCGGTCCTGTCCGCGCAGGCCGCCGAGCTGACCGCGGCCCACGCGGCGGCGCAGGCCGCGCTTGAGGCGGCAAACCTTGCCCTGCAGGGCGACGTTGAAGCCCGTGAGGCCGAGCTGGCGACCGTAGCGCTGGAAATGGCCGATACGCAGCAGAAATACGACGGAACACTGAGCCAGATTAACGCGCTGCAGTTGGAGCGGAACGCGCTGACGGCGGAGACGCAGCGGCTGTCCGAACTCTCACAGGCGAGCCTCGACCGGCTGGAAGCCATCGGTGATTCTGACACCGTGCTGCTGATCATCGAGCGCCAGCAGATCGAAGCCACGCTGACCGATATGCGGGCTGAGCGCGATACGCTGCAGCAGACCCTGCTCGACCTGATCACCCAGATCGACGCCGCCAAGGTCGACATCGAAGACATCGAAGCCGAGCAGCAGACTCGCCAGCGCCTGCTCGAAGCCCTGCGGCTGGAAGGCGAGCGGCTGACCACTCGGCAGACCGAGGCAGAAGCCGCGCTTGGCCCCGCTGAAGAAGCTGTGTTTGCCGCCCAGACCGAAGCCGAAGCCCTGCGGATCGAAGCCGAATCCCTGCGGGACGCCGCCTCCAGCAGCCGTGCTGATCGCGACCGGGTGCTCGATGCCATCGCCAGCTTCGGCGCCAGCGTGGAAGCCAGCGGACAGGTACTGATCGACGGCGACCCGATTACCGCCGATGCAGCGGTGGATACCCTGCGCCGGACCCTCGAACGCGAGCAGCAGGCGCGCGTCCAGCTGATGGAGCTGCAAGGCCAGCTGGAGGCTCTATCCGCCGAGCGTGAAGCCATCGACGCCAGCATCGAGGCAGCGGCAGCCGACCTTGCAGCCGTGGTTGAAGCCGAAGCCGACGCCCGCATCGCCACCGCAGAATACCAGGTCGCAGCGCTGGAAATCCAGCTGTTGGAAACCGCCTCGGAACGGGAACGCCGGCTGGAGACCCAGCTCAGCGAACTCGAAGCGACCATGGAAGCGGACATCGCCTCCGCGGTATCGGAGCGCGTGACCGAGGCGCTGGCGGCGTCGATGAACACTGGTGAGGCGAGCCTACTGGAGCAGGCCGACGCGCGCGCGCAGGCTCAGATGGATGCCGAGCTGACCCGACTGACGGAAACCCTGCGCAATCAGGCCGAGCTGCGGATCGAACAGGAGCGTATTGCCCTGACCCGCGCCTTCAACGCCAACCTCGAAGACCGCGCAGGCGAGCTGGCGACCGAACTGGCTCAACGGCTGATCAAGGATGGTGCGGTTGCTGCCACCGCCGCTGCGCAGGCAGAGGCCACGGAAGATGTTGCTCAGGCGCTCGAGATGTCGATCGACCGCAGCGCCGCCATGACGGCGATCCGCGAACGGCTCTATGATCGCCTGCTGCAAACCGCGCAGACCGAATTTGGCTACGTGCCACGGGTGATCGGCGAACGACTGCTGCTTGAGTCAAACGGCCTGTTCCCGGTCGGCTCGCCCGACCTG
Source organism: Geminicoccus sp. (assembly GCA_002708995.1). Lineage (GTDB taxonomy): Bacteria > Pseudomonadota > Alphaproteobacteria > UBA7985 > UBA7985 > UBA7985. The sequence continues at coordinate 118,386 of PAPT01000016.1, forward strand.
TCCCGCGAAGGGCAGGAGGAACTGCGCATCTTCGGCCAGCAGCTGGAGCGCATCCTGACCAGCCTCGATGACGAGAATTTCATGATCCGCGTCGATGGACATGCCGATATCAAGCCCTATCTTTTCTCGCCTTACGGCAACTGGGATCTGTCGTCCCAGCGCGCGGTAAGCGTGGTTGAGTTCCTGATCGAAAACACCGAAATTCCGGCAGATCGGCTGATGGTCGCTGCCTTCGGCGAGCACAAGCCGCTGGTCGAGGGTGAAGACGAGAACGCCCAGCGCCAGAACCGCCGCATCGAGTTCAAGCTGGTCCGCCGCTAGCGATCTGGATCAGGACTCTGCGTGAGTGGCTGCGCCGGTGGCTTCTGCCTGTCCTTCGGCCGCTGCCAGCGCCTTCTGACCCCCATCGGCGACAATCGGGCTGAAGCCGTAGGCCTCTGCCATGCTCCAGGTGTCGGCGAGCTTTTGCTCGAAGGCTGACCAGTCGTCCTTTTCCGCAATCGGCTCCCACAGCGCCTCGATTTCCCCGATGACCAGCGATGTCGGTCGGTCTGTGCGGAAATAGGGGTGATCGAGCCGCTCGGGCCGGTCGACGGCAAAGCCAGCGGCCATGGCAGAGACCTCGCGCCAGTCGTCACCCTGTGGCCAGGCACGGGCGCCGAAGGCCCGGTGCAGGGTCTCATCAAAGCTCAGCCCCGAGGTCTTGAGCGCCCCCAGAAACGCCTGCAGGAAGCGCTGATCGGCGTCACGGTCGCCGCTAGCCCGCAGCCCAAGGCGGCGGAACAGCCGGTCCTCCACCGCCTGCGCCAATACCCGGCTGTAGTCCTGCAAGGCCGCGATCAGGGCTGACTGCTCGCTCAGCTCGACCAGCGTGCCGGCAAGCTGCTGCAGGTTCCAAAACACGGCCTCGGGCTGGCGGCCAAAGGCATAGAGGCCGCTTTGGTCGAAGTAGGCCGCCGTGAAGTTCGGATCGAGCCGGGGCAGGAAGCGATAGGGGCCGTAGTCGAAGCTCTCGCCCGTGATGTTGATGTTGTCCGTGTTCAGCACTCCGTGCACGAACCCGGCTGCAAACCAATCCGCGACCGTCTCCGCGCAGTTCGCCGAGACCCAGCGCAGGAACAGCGGCGCGGCGGCGGCATCGCCCTGCCCGTCTTCTGCGCCGTAGGTGAGGTGGTAAATCGCCGGCGCATAGGTCTGGCAGGCGTAGCGCAGCAGCTGGCGCAGGTGTTTAGGCTCCTGCAGGAAGTAGGGCCGCTGGAAGGAGCCGATGCGCACGTGACCATGCGACAGCCGGGTCATGACCGAAGATCGCGTGGGCGATGGCTCGTCGTTGCGGTGCAGGGATTCGCCGGTCTCGATCAGCGCAAAGGTCTTGGAGGTGTTGACCCCCAGCGCCTCCAGCCGGGTGGTGGCCAGCACCTCGCGCACCCCGCCCTTGAGCGTCAGCCGGCCGTCACCAAAGCGGCTGTAGGGGGTCTGTCCCGAACCCTTGGTACCGAAATCGAGCAGCCTACCGGTGCCCGGCTCCCGCATCTGCGCGAACAGAAAGCCGCGCCCGTCGCCCAGATCGGGGTTGTAGCGCTGGAACTGGTGCCCGTGATACTTCAGGGCCAGTGGCTGGGGCAGCGAGCCTTCAAATGGCTCGAACCGCCCGAAATGCGCCAGCCAGCGCTCGTCGGACAGCCCGCCTAGCCCGATGCGCGCCGCCCAGTCACGGTCGGCGTAGCGCAGCCGGGTCTGCGGGAAATCAGCGGCTTCCACGGGGTCAAAGAAGGCTTCACCGAGGCTCAGATGATCGCGGGCGGGCTGAAACTGCGGTCCTGCCATCGGCGCTACTGCAGTCTCGCCGTGGCGATGATCCGGTTGAATTTGGCGTTCCAGATAACCAGCGACTCAAAGCGGGTGGGCAGCATATCGCGGTTCTGCAACCGCCGTGGGTCGATCAGGATGTTCCGGCTGCCCGAGAAGTGGTGCAGGGTCGACAAGGTCATGAACGGCGCCTGACTGATTTCGTCCCCTGTGTTGGGAGCAGTCAGGTGCGACAGCCCCACGAGGTAGCCCGGCCCGGCAGGCAGGTTGAGATCGGTCAGCCGCACGAAAAAGGTCTTGTTGGGGATGTAGAACAGCTCGGCAGTACCAACCTGCCGCTCGCGCTCGTCGAACAGCGAAATCTGCCCCCGCTTGAGCTGGAAGAAGTCTTCGGCCGCAACCCCGTCGTAGGGCGCCAGATCCTGCACTATCAATTCGGGCACGTAGTCATCGAGGAACAGGGCAACTTCCTCTTCCCACGTGCGGTCGCCCCGTGGTGGGCGGGGTTCGACCGGCTCGGCCGCCCGCTGCTCTTCGAGGCGCTCGGCCTGCATCTGGGCACTCGTTGACCAGACCGGGTTGACCACGAACACGAAACACAGCCCACCAGCGATCAGCGCCACCAGCCCCGCAAGACCGAAGGACACGAAGTTTCGCTGCCGCTGCTCGCCGCCCTGGATTGTCATCTTCTTTCGATCAGACCTCGCGTCCGAAAACACTGTGCCCTTGTATCAGGTGCCCCAGCTCAGCGGAAACCGCATTTTCGACGCAAGCCGCTTGTCGTGGCCGTAGACGTCTTCTTCCCAGTGCAGATGGTTCGCGCCATCGACCCAGACGGTAAGGTAGGAAATGGACACCGGCAGGGCGCGGCTGAGGCGCTTGGTCTTGGGTGTCCCCAGCGCCATGTTCGCCTTCACCTGCTCCATCGACATGGCAACCGGCTGGCCGCCCATGATCCAGTGCGCCAGCCAGCTGGCATCCTCGACCCGGACGCAGCCTGAGGAGAACAGCCGCTTGGGCTCGTCGAACAGGCTGTGGGCGTTGGTGTCGTGCAGGTAAATGGCGCGGTTGTTGGTTAGCGAGAAGCGTACCCCACCCAGCGCGTTCGAGGCGCCCGAGGGCTGCCGCACCGTTACCTTGTCGAGGTCGACGGCTGTCCAGTCGATCGAGGCCGAGGTGGTGCGTTCGCCGTCGAGATAGACCTGCCAGCCCTTCTGGTCGAAGTAGGCAGGGTCAGCCTGCGCTTGGTTGAGGTAGTCCTCCTGAACGATCGAGCGCGTCGGGGTCCAGTCGGGGCTGAATTTCAGCGAGACAATCTGGTCCTGCATGACCGGGGTCTTGCGGCTCGAACGGCCAACGACGACGGACATGGAGCGGACCAGCACACCGTCTTCGAAGACTTCGAGGGTCTGACCTGGGATGTTAACGCGCAGGTCACGCGGGGCGCCGAAGGGTTCGTGGTCCCAGCGCAGACGCTCCATATTCACCGCCAGCTGCTTCTTCCGGGCGTTGGAGACGGGTCCGACCGCGCCGCCCAGAACATCGCGCAGGCCGCGATAGCTGCGCCCCTGCGGCGGCAGGCTGGCGAGGAAAACGCCGAAGTCGGCCCGCTCGATGCCTTCACGCAGCAAATCTGGGCCTATGTTGCGGGCGTTGGGGTTATAGCGTCCCTGCCGGACGTCGGCGGCGTAGGCCATCAGCCCAGCGGTCAGCCAGACATCGCTCTGCTGCGGGTTGCTGCCCGCCAGCGACGCGCGGCGCAGCATGCCCACGGGCAAATAGTCTTCGGCCCGCAGGCCCTCGGACTCGGCGTTCTTGAGGGTCTGGAAGGTCAGCTCGCCCGCACGGGTCCAGTTACCGTTGCGGTAGAAGGTCGTGTAGAACTGTTGCTCGTTGTAGAAGTCGTGCAAATCGGCGGCAGTGACATCCGACGGGGTCTTCATCTGACTGATAAAACTGGGGTTCAGCTTGAGCCCGAAGGTCATGTACACGGCGCTCGTGCGCGCATTTCGATTGTGCATCCCGGGGCGAAAACTGGGGTCGGGCACACAGCCCGCTACAACCAGCAATAACGCAAGAATACCGGCAAAGCCGGCCCACTGCGGCAACTTAAATCCACGAGCAAACATGCTCATCCCCATGAAAACAGGTTCGAGGTTTAACGGGGATCGACAAATTTATCCCCACCCATATGTGGATAAATACTCGATTATCGCGTCAGATGTAAGCTAACTCTATCAATAATCACGAAATTGTTGACGACGATGCGGTGGTTTAGCGGCCGTAAAACAGATCGGGGGTCAATTCCAAATCTGGAACGGCCCAATGGATCGTGCAGCGGCTTTCGTAGAGCTCGGCTCCGCCGATCTCGATCTGACCGCCCGATCCGGTCTTCTTGTAGGTCTTGGTCGAAGGCCGTCCGCAGACCGTACAGACCCCGCGCAGCTTGTGCACTTCGTCGGCCTTGGCCGCCATGTGGGCGATGATGGGGAAGGGCTTGCCCTGCCAGTCCATATCGAGGCCGGAGCAAACCACGTCGATCCCGGCGGCGAGCAGGTCTTCGACGATCTGCAGGATGTCCCCGCGGAAATTCGGGCTTTCAAAGAACTGGACCTCGTCGAAGAACACCACGTCGATGCTCTCTTCGATCATCGTCTGCGAGCGCTGGTCCCAGTCGACGACGGCCTCGGCATCGGCGGCCAGCCCTTCGTGGCTGACGATCTGCAGCCGAGCGTAGCGCTGGTCAAAGGCTGGCTTGAACACGCGGATTGACTGCCCTCGCCCGTTCTTGGCCCAGAGGATGCGTTTGAGCGTTTCAGTGGTCTTGCCCGCGAACATCGGACCGCAGACGACCGAAAGATGGCCGTAGGGCGGCTTTGGCTGCCGTTCACCGCCCTCGACCAGAGAGACGGTCTGGGTCGGCTGCTGCCCGGCTTCGGGGGCGGATTGAACGGGCTTGTCTTTGGTCACAGTCATGGTCTCAATCGTTCAGAATATGCAGCGCAGCCTGGTGCAGCGCAGGCGTCGCCGCCGCCAGCACGGTGCCGTCACTCTCAAGGGTCAGGGGCTCGCCAGCCCAGTCGGTGACCCGGCCGCCAGCGCCTTCGATCACGGGGATCAGCGCCATGAAGTCCCAAGGATTCATGCTCGCCTCGGCCACCACACCCACCGTCCCTAGCGCCACCAGCCCGTAGGCATAGGCATCAGCGCCGTAGCGCAGATCACCGCAGGCTGCGCGCAGCGCATCGAAGCGCTCGAACTGGGCGGCAGAGAACATGTCTGGCGCGGTGGCCGACATCACGCAGGTTTTCAGCGCCGCCTCCGGGCGGTTGCCCAGTGGCTGACCGCGGAACGTGGTCTGGCGCGCACCCAGCGTCCGCCCCAGCCACCATTCGCCCGTCGCCGGGGCGCAGATGCCGCCGAAGACGGGTTTGCGCTGATGCAGCAAAGCAAACAGGTTGGTGAATAGCGGGAACCCGCCGATGAAGGCGCGGGTGCCGTCGATGGGGTCAAGGACCCAGACGAATTCGCGGTCGGCACCTACAGTGTCGCCCTCCTCCCCCACGATCCCGTGGTCAGGGAAAGTCTCCGCAATCATTTCCCGCCAGCGCAGTTCAATCGCCTTGTCCGCGCGGGTTACCGGGGAAACGTCTGCCTTATGGTCAATGGCCAGATCGGCAGCGCGGAAGTACCGTTCCACTACCGGCACGGCTTCGGCCCGAAGTCGCTCGGCAAAGTCCCAAATCTCGTCCGGCAACATCACCACCGACTTCAAGTACCCTACCCCAAGTGCGAACCATGCCCTTAAGTGGACTCGACCCGCCCGATGAGTCCAGCAAATAAACGCGCATAATGCGCGAGCCAAGCACCTATTGTCTTTTTGCCGCTACACTTCATTTATGCGAAGGTAAGCCGTCGACAGAAACAAGAAATCATCGATCCATGCTCGCCGTTATCTCACCCGCAAAGTCGCTCAATCTCGACCCCAGCCCCAAGGCGGTCCCCGCGACCACCGAGCCTGTATTCCAGAAGCAGGCAAAGACGCTGGCCAGGCTGGCGCGCAAGCTCGACGCCGATGGACTGGCGTCCCTGATGCAGCTCTCTGACGATCTGGCGACCCTCAACCGCGACCGCTTCAAGCGGTTCGGCAAGCAGGACCCGAAAGCAGCCCTGCTGCTGTTCGCAGGCGAAGTCTATCGCGGTCTGGACGCCCAGAGCCTGACTGAAGCCGACCTGCTGGAGGCCAACGACCGACTGCGCGTGCTCTCCGGGCTATACGGGCTGCTGCGGCCGCTGGACGCGATTGAGCCCTATCGTCTGGAAATGGGCACGCGGCTGAAAAACAAAACGGGGTCGAGCCTCTACGCCTTCTGGGAAGACCAGATTGCTAAGCGCCTGCTCGATGATCTCGACGCCAGCCCAGGCGCGCCGGTGCTGATCAATCTGGCATCGAACGAGTACTGGAAAGCAGCCGACCGCAAGGCCTTCACCGCACCGGTGATCACCATCGGCTTCCGGGAATATCGCGGCGGCAAGCCGACGCTGATCAGCTTCTCCGCCAAGGTGGCGCGGGGGATGATGGCGCGTTTTATGATCGACGGCCGCGTGGAACGCCCGGACGACCTGAAGGCTTTTGCCCTCGACGGCTATCGTTTCGATCCCGACCTTTCGAGCCCCGAGGACCTCGATCTGAGCGTCCCGGGCGGTCGTTGGACCTGGGTTTTTTCTCGCCCCGATCCTCGCGAGGCTTTTTGAAGCCAGGTCCCCGGTCTGCCCCGCCACCGCGGCGGGCGGGCCGTTGTTCCCGCAAATCCTGACCCGAACCCCGCCCGGCACGGGCGCGGACAAGGTCGTCATCGTCCTGTCGCGGCTCGCGGTGCTCTTCGGCGATCAGGCTCGGGATGGCACGCGACGGCAGGGTCCGCCCCAGCAACTTCTCGATCTTATCCAGCCGCCGCTTGTCCGCTTCGCTGACTAGCGCCCAGGCCCAGCCGGGCTTGCCCGCCCGGCCGACACGGCCGATGCGGTGCACGTAGTCTTCGGCGTGGATCGGCAGGTTGAGCATGATCACGTCGCGCAGGCCGGGAATATCCATGCCGCGCGCGGCCACGTCGGTGGAGACCAGCAGCTGCGCCTTGTGCCGGCGGAAGATGTTGACGGAGGCGGAGCGCTCGGTCGTGGTCATGCCGCCGTGGGCGGGCACGGCGACGTGTCCCTGCAAGGTGACGTGCTCGATCAGCTCCTCGACCGCCTTCTGCGTGGTCACGAACACCAGCGCCTGGCGCATGTTGCTCTTGGTCAGCATCAGGTCGAGGACCTCCAGCTTGTGCTCGTGGCTGTCGCAGAACACCAGATTGTGCTGGATGGTTTCAGGGATGGTATCCGGCTCGGCCAGACCAATGTTGACCGGGTCCTGCAGGATCGACTGTGCCAGCTCGCGCACGCCCTTGGTCAGCGTTGCAGTGTACAGCGCGGTCTGGCGCTTGGTGCCACAGGCGCGGGCAATCCGCTGGATCTGCGGGCGGAAGCCGACATCGAGCATGCGGTCGGCTTCGTCGATGATCAGGGTTTCCAGCCGGAACATGGCCATGCGGTCGGCCTCGAGGTTGTCGATCAGCCGCCCCGGGGTGGCGATGACCAGATCCAGCGGCTGGCGCAGCGCCTTGACCTGCGCGGGGAAGGGCTCACCGCCGAGCATGCGTACGGCCTTCGTCTTCTTGCCCGCGAACACATCACGCGCGACGTTCCACAGCTGCTCCCCCAGCTCTCGCGTGGGCGAAAGAATAATGGCGCGCGGTCCCGGGCCTGACCCCTTGGCCGGGCGTGACAGGCGGGTCATTAAAGGCAGCAGAAAAGCCAGCGTCTTCCCCGTGCCCGTGGGTGCTGTGGCGCAGACGTCCCGCCCGCTGACAAAGGGGCCGATGGCCTCCTGCTGAACGTCGGTTGGCGCCTCCAGCTCCAGCCGGGAGACGGCGTTGAGCGCACGCAGGTCCAGCCCCAGCGCTTCGAACTGGGTGGTTACGTCGGGTGAATTCTGGCTTGTATCGTTGGTCATGTGCGCACCTTAGCCTGCTCGCTTCGCGGACACCGCCGGAAAATCAACGCACTTGCCCCGCGCCCAGCGCGCAGGTTCGCCGACCGTGGTGGGTCAGCTGTCCGGCGTCGCCATCCCGCACAGGGCCTCGACCACGGGTAGGGAGCCGTCCAGGCCCGCCTGTGACACGGGCACAAAGGGCCGCTGGCCGCGCACTTCGAAGACCTCGATCACCGCCTGTCCCGGCCCCAGCAGCCAGTGGGCAAAGCCCTCGCCCCCGCCGTCGACGTCCTCGCCGTCATAGCCCAGCAGCACGCCGTAGACGTTGCGCAGGCTCTCGCCCCGGCAGCCCTTTGCCACCAGATTGGCCTTGTTGTCGAAAGCGATCCACGTTGCCGCATCGGCCAGCACGAAGGCATCGAGGCTCGCGGCGATGTTCAGGGTTGCCCCCTGCCCCGAGCCGGATTTGCGGTACCAGGTGCGCGTTGAAGGGTCATCGACGTCGATCCCGGCCGCAGCCCAGATGCGCAGCTCGGCGCGGTGGGTCCCGCTATTATCGCCGCGCGAGACGAAGGGCATTTCCCCGGCCGCAATGGCGCGGAACAGCTCGATCACGTCCATCGGTACGTCAGCCTGCGAGGGGCCGAGGATGATGTAGTCGTTGCGCATGACGTCGAAGCGTTCGGCAGCACCGCCGGCGTCGAGCAGGGCCTGCTCGCTGTCGGTGTCGTGGACCAGTGCGCCGCGGACGTCCTGCGCCTCCAGCAGCTTGAGCACGCGCCCGGTGCCGCCGACGATAAACTGTAGCTGGTCGCCGGTATCGCGACGGAAACCCGCTTCCAGTGCCGCCAGCAGGCCGCTTTCACGAACCGACGTGGTGCCGCCGATGCGGATGGTATCAGCGGCAGCAATCGCCGGACTGCACAGCAGCGCCGTCAGGGCAGAAACCAGTCCCAGCACCCAGGTTCGGACAAGCCCCGACATCATTTCCTCTCAAGGTCCTCAGCGGGTACGGCAACGGCGACCAGCCGTGCCGCTAGATTGACCGCGAAGGCCAGCACCAGCAGCACCATGCCGAAGGCCAGGGCCTGCGCCAGCTTGCCCTGCTCGACCTCCAGCTTAATCGCCGTGGTCAGCACGCGGGTGGCGTATTCCAGATTGCCGCCGACGATGATGGCCGCACCGACCTCGGATATAGCCCGGCCGAAGACCGTCAGCCCGACCACGATCAGCGGTCCGGGCGCCATCTGCACCACCGCCCGTAGGCGGGTGGCGAAGTTCGCGCCATCGAGCTGGTAGAGGTCGCCGAAGCGTCGCCATAGGTCGCTCACCCGGGCCGTGACCAGCGCCAGCGCCAGCGGCAGCACCAGAATGAACTGAGCGATCAGAATAGCCCAGGAGGTGAACAGCAACCGGAGCTCACCCAGCAGCCCCTGCCGCGAAAGCAACAGGTAGACCAGCAAGCCGACCACCACGGCCGGTATAGCCTGAAAGCTGCTGATGACCGTGTTGATTAGCCAGCGTCCCCGGAACCCACGGGTGCCCAGCACCACCCCCAGCGGGATTGCCGCTGCCATGGCCAGCCCCGCGGCGAGCGTTGAGACCCAGAGCGAGCGGAAAATCACATCCCAAAGCGCTGGGTCTCCGGCCACCAGCAGACTCAGCGCATCCCCGAAGGCGGCGATCATGACAGGGCCTGCAGCACGTCGGTCAGGGCAGCAACATCCTCAGGCCTGGTGTTCCACCCGGTCGAAAAGCGCAGCGCCGACCGAGCCTGCTCTGGCGCGTAGCCCATGGCGCTGAGCACGTGGCTGGCCGTGACCTTGCCCGAAGAACAGGCCGAGCCGGAGGACAGCGCCACGCCCTTTAGATCGAATTTCATCACCATCCGTTCGGCGGTTGCATCGGGCCAGAGCGCGCAGGTGATGGTCGATACCCGGCGGGTGGTATCAGCAACGATTTCCACCCTAGGCACGGTCTCTCGCAGCGCCTGTTCGAGCTGTCGTTGCAGCGCGCGTTGGTCGATGGGGCTAGCCAGTGCCAGCTCGCCAGCAAGCCCCAGCCCGGCGATCCCGGCCACGTTCTCGGTACCGGCGCGGCGGCGACGTTCCTGCCCCCCGCCCTGCAGCAGCGGCGCTGGATCCATGCCCGGGCGCAGCAACAGCGCGCCAACGCCCTGCGGCCCGCCGAATTTATGTCCGCTGAGGCTGAGGTAATCCACGCCCAGCGGCCCCATGGCCAGCGGCAGCTTACCCGCGGCCTGCACGGCGTCGGTGTGCACGCTCCAGCGTGCCGCCTTGGCCATTCGCGCGACCTCGGGCACCGGCTGCACGACCCCGGTCTCGTTGTTGACGAGCATGAGGGAAATCAGCCCCGGCTCGCCGGTATTCAGCCGTTTTTCGAGCGCTGCCATGTCTGGCAGCCCTTCGGCGGTCACAGCAAAGGGTTCCAGCCCGGGCACGCAGCTGAGCACGGAATCGTGCTCGATGGCGGAAACCAACACCGGCTGACCGGCCTGCCTGTGGGCGCGGAGAACCTGGTTGTTCGCCTCGGTGCCGCCGCTGGTGAAGATCACTTCCTGCGGGCGGGAACCGATCAGGGCGGCAACCTGTTCGCGCGCCTTCTCCACCACGGCTCGCGCGCTGCGGCCACGACCGTGCACGGAGGAGGCATTGCCAACCCTGGCCATGGTCTCGGTCATCAGGGCGATAACGTCAGGACGGATCGCCGAGGTGGCCGCATGGTCGAAATAGAGCGACAGGGTCAGTCACCGGCGCGCTTCGAGGGCCTTGGCGCCGGGTCACTGCCTGCGGGCACGGGCGCTGGCGCGCTTTCCTCGGTGGACTGCAGGCTGAACTCGATTGCGTTCAACCGCGCCTTCAGCATTGCGATCTGGTCGCGCAGGGCCTCGTTGTCGGCCTTGACCGGGTCGGAAACATCCAGCGGCGTGCCGTAGGCCACAAAGCGGTCGATCGCCCCTTGCTCGGCACGGCTGAGCTGCACCGGCTTGGCCGGGATGCCGACCATGGTAGAGCGTGGCTCGACATCGCGGGTAACGACGGCGTTGGCGCCGATGCGAGCGCATTCACCAACGATGACAGGCCCGAGGATCTGCGCCCCTGAACCGACAATCACCCGGTCCTTGAGCGTTGGATGGCGCGTTACGTTGCGCTGCTCGTCTGAGTCGATCGAAGGCGAGACACCGCCCAGCGTCACCCCGTGGTACAGCGTGACGTCATCGCCGATCTCGGCCATCTCACCGATGACGACACCCATACCGTGGTCGATGAAAAAGCGCTCGCCGATGGTAGCCCCCGGATGGATCTCAATCCCCGTGCCCCAGCGCGCCATCTGCATGATCCAGCGCGCGAGCACGCGCAGGCGCCGCTTCCACAGCCAGTGCGCAACGCGGTGGTAGCGCATGACCCAGAACGAGGGATAGGCAACCACAACCTCCAGCCAACCCCGGACAGCGGGGTCGCGCTCGATAATGCCCTGAATTTCCTCGCGGATAGACTTGAACATGCAGGCCGCCTTTAGTTTGTCCTTGAGCTTTATTTAAGCTTGGGTCGTGGCCACTCCAACCCTCATGTGGTTGGGATCAGCCCCTTGTGAAATATAGGTCAGAGCTGGCCTGTTTCGTTAAATATGAGGTGCAGGCTATCACGAAACCATCGATTAGACTAAATTCCCGGCGAAGATGCAGGCTCACAAGCCTACAAGAGGCACTGCGCCGACCCAAACCCCGAGCTGCTGCGCGACAATGACACAAACGACCCGCTGGATAGACAAGGAAGGCAAGCCGCTGTCCTGTAAGGACAAGCTAGCGACGCTGGACGATAACCTTGAGGAGCTGCTTGAGGTCGCGCTCGACGCACTCGAAGATGCCGCCGTCATAGGCGCCGACGTAGACGCGACCCGGCGGGCTTTTGTCCGTGGGATAGAGGCGCTGCAGCCCCGCTTTGTCCCTGCTGCCTCGGGTCCAGCGACTCCGGCGGAGACCGAAAGCTGATGCGCTTACGAACCTTGGCCCTGTGGCTGGTCGCGGCGCTGATGGTGCTGATGGCGGGTGCCGGCGCGCTGGCTCAGGACGCAGAGCCCACCGCCGATCCAGGCACGACCCCCGACGCAGAAGGAACCGCGCCTGCCGACGCGGAAGCCACCGAAATCAACACCGAAGACGCGTTGGGAGACCTCGCCCGCACCCCCGCGGGTGAGGGAGAGCCGCTGTTCGCCTCTTTCATCGGGGTAGTGCGGGTGCTGGGCGCGCAATCGATCGGAGCGCAGGCCGCGAACGTCGAAGGTGATTTCGATGCCACTCCTCTGACCGGGATTCAGGCGGATGATCCCGACGCCTACCCATTCGCTGAATTGCGCCTGCTGGACAAGATCACAGCGCGGATGTCGACGCAGGACGTGGCGATCGACAAGACCATCACGCTGGGCACCCTGGAGATCACACCGCGCAAATGCCTGAAGAACCCGCCCACGGAAACCCCGGAAAGCGCGGCTTTCCTGTCGATCTACGAAGTGCCGGCGGAGAAGGAACCCGAAGCGGTGTTCCAGGGCTGGATGTTCGCCTCGTCGCCCGCGCTCAACGCCATGGAACACCCGGTTTTCGACGTCTGGCTTCTCGACTGTAAGAACTGAGCACGCTCGCGTGCGGTCAGGGTCTCGGGGAAGGCCGCAGTCACAGCTGTTGCCTTATCCAGCAGCTTGCGGAAGGCGACCCGGTGGAGGGAAACAGCGCCGAACTGCTCCAGATGGCGGTTCATGAACTGACAATCCAGCAGCCAGAAGCCGCCGACCTTCAGCCGCGCGACCAACTCGACCAGTGCGATTTTTGAGGCGTCGCGCTCAACGCTGAACATGGATTCGCCGAAGAAAGCCCCCTCGACCGCGACCCCGTAGAGCCCGCCGACGAGCCGATCGCCCCGCCAGCACTCGACCGTGTGCAGGTGTCCCATATCAAAGAGGTTAAGGTACATCTCGACAATGGGCTCGCTGATCCACGTGTCCTCGCGACCGAGCTTATCGGCTGCGCAGAGGCGGATCACCGCTTCGACCGCCGTGTTGCAACGCACTTCATAAGGGCCCCGTGTAACCGTGCGCTTGAGGCGGCGCGGGATGTGAAAGTCATCAAGCGGCAGAATCCCGCGCTCGATCGGGTCAACCCAGTGCACGTTGTTATCATCACGGTCGTCCGACATCGGGAACAGACCGATGGAGTAGGCTTGGATCGCCAGTTCCGGGTGGATGACTGGTGCCCCGAAGACGTCTTCAGGCAATTGATCTGCAGCTAACATGTTTTCCCCAACCTTGTTCTTTTTGTGTCCTCTAAGCGGGACACTTTTTGTTTGCTTAAGGCGCTATGCCGACAGGCCCGGTAATGTCCGGTGGACCTGCTTTATTGCACCAACCTATTTTCCCGCACCGGCCGCTACTTCACGCTCTTCCAGCGCTTGTTCCAGCCAGTGAATGGTAATGTCCCCACTCCGAAACGCGTCCTGGCGCAGAATGAAGTCATGGAGTTCGAGATTGGTGGTGATCCCGTCAATGTGGGTCTCCATCAGGGCACGGAGACAGCGTTTGATCGCCAACTCCCGATCTCGGGCCCTTACGATAATCTTGCCAGCCAGACTGTCGTAGTGCGGCGGCATGCGATAACCGGCGAACATGTGACTGTCGACCCGGACACCGACCCCGCCGGGCGGGTGGTAGGCGGTGACCAACCCGGGGCTGGGCATGAAGTTGAACGGATGCTCGGCGTTGACGCGCAGCTCGAAGGCATGGCCGTCGAACTTGACGTCTTCCTGCCGCAAGGAAAGCTTCTCGCCCGCCGCGACCCGGATCTGATGTTCGACGAGGTCAAGGCCGGTGATCATCTCCGTCACCGGGTGCTCAACCTGCAGCCGGGTGTTCATTTCGATGAAGTAGAACTCGCCGTCCTGATACAGATATTCGACCGTCCCGACCGAGCGATATCCGAGAAATTTGACCGCATCTGCCGTGCGCTGGCCGATCTCAGCGCGCAGCTCTTCGGACAGCGCGGGCGACGGCGCTTCCTCGACCACCTTCTGGTGACGGCGCTGCACAGAACAATCGCGCTCGCCGAGGTGGATGACATTGCCGTGGGCGTCGGCAAGGATCTGGATTTCGATGTGGCGTGGGTTGTCGAGGTACTTCTCGATGTAGACCACGGGGTCACCAAAGGCGGCCTTGGCCTCACGGGATGCCGTGGACAGCGCGCTCTCCAGCTCCTCATCCGAACGCGCGACCTTCATCCCGCGTCCACCGCCGCCGGAAGCAGCCTTGATCAGCACCGGATAACCGATGTCGCGCGCCAGTTTGCGCGCTTCGTCAACGTCGGAGATTGCACCGTCAGAACCGGGAACCACCGGCAGACCGGCTTCAATCGCTGCCTGCTTGGCGGCAATCTTGTCCCCCATCAGCCCGAGGTGCCTGGGGCTGGGGCCGACAAAGATCAGATCATGGGCTTCGACCATCTCGGCGAATTCCTGGTTCTCGGCCAGAAAGCCGACACCGGGGTGGATGGCGTCGGCGCCGGTGAGTTCCGCTACAGACATGATGGCACGCTTGTCGAGGTAGGAATCCTTCGACGGTGGCGGGCCGATGCAAACCGCTTCGTCGGCGAGGCGAGCGTGCATGGAGTCCGCGTCGGCGGTCGAATGGACCGCGACGGTTGCAATCCCCATCTCGCGCGCAGCCCGGATCAGGCGCAGCGCGATCTCACCCCGGTTTGCAATGACGATTTTGTTGATCTTTGCCATCAGTCGGAGACCACCTACGCCAATTCGATCAGGGGTTGGCCGAATTCCACTGGCTCGCCATCAGCGACGAGCACTCGGCGGACGATGCCCGACTGCGCGCTGGGCAGGTGGTTCATGACCTTCATCGCCTCGATGATCATCAGGGTATCCCCTACCTTGATCTCGTCACCGACACTCACGAAGTTGCCGGCGCCCGGTTCGGGGGCAAGGTAGACGGTACCGACCATCGGCGAATCAATGGTCTTCACGTTGCTGACGGGCTCCGCCGCCGCAGGGGCAGCGGCGGGCGCTGCGGCAGGCACGGGCTCGGCAGTAGGTGCCGCCATCGGTGCTGCAGCCGGTGCAGCTGCCACGACCGGCGCCTGGGTCGCGCGGGACAGGCGCAGACTTCGCTCTCCGTCGACGTATTCGATTTCACTCAGTCCGGCATTGCCCATGGTCTCGGCCAGCTTCTTCAGCAGGTTGGCGGACACATCGAAGTTAGCGTTGGGCTTTTCAGTCTTGCTCGGCATTGTGGGTCTTTCTCAATTCTCTCGTGGCGCGGTCTATTCTTGGTTCGAACGGCTCAGGTGGTAGTTCAGAGCCTGCAGGCCCAGCACGTATCCGTGGCTGCCCAGCCCGACAATGCCCCCCAAGGCCGCTTTTGAAATGAAGGAAGTGTGGCGAAATTCTTCGCGCTGATAGACGTTGGTCAGATGGATCTCGATCGTCGGCAGGCCGACAGAGAGCAGGGCATCCATAAGCGCCACCGACGTATGGGTGTAGGCACCGGCGTTGATGACGATGCCCGAGGCCTTATCCCGGGCCGCCTGTATCCGGTCGATCAGCGCACCTTCGCTGTTGGACTGGAAGCATTCGACCTCGAGGCCGAGTGATTTTCCCGCCTCGACGCACAGTGCTTCGATATCAGCCAGCGTTTCTGTGCCGTAGAGTTTCGGCTCTCTCAGACCCAGCGCGTTTAAGTTCGGACCATTGATGACTAATATCTGTGTCACGTCGCTTCGCACCCCATGAACCACACGCCTTGGTTGTTTTTTGCTTAAGCCTGCGGGCAGCAGGAAAGGCGTTTTGTAGCAGCCCTCTTTCTTACCCCTCGTGCCTTCAGGGCAACTTCGGATCCAACCGTGTCTATAGATCTACACGGATAAGGGGGGGCCGTCGCTGGGTATTCATGTGACAAATGTGGATAGAGACGGCCGCAGGCCCACAAATTTGGGACATAAAATCAGGTCGCATAATTGTCCGCGAAAAACCCTTATTTCACAAAACCCAAAAATTCTGCGCACGGGCAAATGCGGCCACGATGTGGCATCATCCGCGATAAACCTTGGCCTTCCCTGCAGGAATTAGGAGCCTTGACGGAGTCTCTCAATGGCAAGTTTCAGGTCTTCCACAGGCACAGCCCCCGGAAACAGCTCAATTTCACTAAGCGACCCGTCAACATTATAGCGACCAACGATGAAAGCTGGCGTCCCGCCAATCTCCATCGCCTGCATCGCGCCGTAGTTTTGAGAGAGCGTTCCCATTATTTCATAGCTTTCCATCTTCTCGGAAATGGCGTCCCTATCGATGTCCTGCTCACCGGCGTATCCGATCACCGCTTCACCGGTCGCGCGCCCCGTTCCGCCCATGATGGCGAAGTGAAGTTCTTCGTAGTCAGCGCCGAGCTTGAAGGCGGCGACGGATGCCTGTGACGCTTCGAGAGATTCCTCGCTCAGGATCGGGGCTTCGACCATGATCACCCGCAGGTCAGGATCGTCTTTGAGCAGTCCGCGCAGGGAGCCCGCCACGCGACGGCAATAGCCGCAGTTGTAGTCAAAGAACTCGATCAGGGCGATCTCGCCTTCGGGATTGCCCAGAACCGGCGTGTTCGGATCCTGCAACACCGAGGCCAGAGCAGCGTTTGACCGACGCTCCTGCAGGATGGCCGCTGCTTCTTCAATAATCTCCGGATAGGCGAGGATAGCCGCGAGGGCTTCGGCCCGGATCCGCTGCAATTCAGCCTCGGTGAAATCAGCCGTGGCGCCGCTCTCCGCCGACTGTGCCCGTGCGCTGGTCGCGCTCAGCGTAAAGGCCAACAGGGTCATGAGGGCGAGGAACAGCGGGCGAACCATGGTGTGGGCTCCGGTGAAAGAGGGAGGGAAAATTATGTTTCATCTATGAGACAGGGCGTCCAGTAGCGTTTTTGTGACCGAGTGGATAAGCTGTCGCAGTTTTCGGCAGTTTTTCGCGCTGTCCGATGAAGAAGGATCATCGTCCATGGGACTCAAGATTGCCGATCGTAGCGCGGTCGACGCTTTCCGCGTGATGGACGTCATGCGCGCCGCCCAGAGTGCAGAACAGGCCGGTCGCGCTGTCTATCATCTTGAGGTTGGCCAGCCCGGTACCCCGGCCCCCCTCGCCGCCCGCGAGGCGGTCAAGCAAGCGCTTGACAGTCACACGCTGGGTTACACCATGGCACTGGGCATGGACGAACTGCGCGCCGGGATCTCGGAGCTTTACCGAAAATGGTACGGCGTGGACGTGCCCGCGGCCCGCATTACCGTGACACAGGGCGCGTCAGGCGGCTTCGCGCTGGCCTTTCTCACCGCCTTCGACGCCGGTGACCGGGTTGCGCTGGCGACGCCGGGCTACCCCTGCTACCGCAACATTCTCTCGGCGCTCGATCTGGAAGCGGTCGAGATCATGACTGGACCGGACACCCACTATCAACCGACCGTGGCGGCGCTGGAAGCGCTCGAAGGGCCGGTCAATGGCCTGATCCTCGCCTCGCCGTCTAATCCGACCGGCTCCATGCTTTCGCCCGAGGACTTCGGCGCGATCAGCGACTGGTGCCAGCACAGGGGTGTAAGGCTGATTTCAGACGAAATCTACCACGGGCTGACCTACGGCACCCCGGAGACCACGGCCGCGGCCATCAACGACGACGCCTTCGTCATCAACTCGTTCTCGAAGTACTTCTCGATGACCGGGTGGCGCGTGGGCTGGATGGTGGTGCCCGAAGACATGATCCGCAGCCTCGAACGCCTGCAAGGGAACATGACCATCTGCTCCCCCGCTGTCAGCCAGATTGCGGCGCTCGGCGCGCTCAACGCCACCGAGGAGCTCGAAGCACTGAAGGCCGGATACCGGCGCAACCGGACGGTCTTGCGCGATGCCCTGACGGCGGGGGGCATTTCAGAGATTTCTGCGCCCGACGGCGCCTTCTATCTGTATGCCAAAGTGGATCATCTGACCGATGATGCGGTCGAGCTGTGCCGCCGCATCCTCGATGAAACCGGGATTGCCATCACCCCCGGTGCCGACTTTGACACCCAGCGGGGCCATCACTTCATGCGGCTGAGCTACTGCACCGACGAGGCTTCGGTGCAGACCGCCGCCCGCCTGCTGGCGCCGTGGCTGAAGAGCCAGCCCCGCCTGCGCTGAAGCCGCTCTGGCCGTCATGCCCTCCCGGGTCACGCGCTCCTAGGTCAGGCCCTCGTACCAGTCCGCCAGTGGTTCATAGTAGGCCGGCTGCATCCCGGCTTCCGAGCGCGCAGGCTCGTTGAAGGGGCGCTTGACCTGCCCCGCGAAAAAGGTTCGCACCAGATCCCGCCACGTGCTTTCGCGATCAAGCCCCCGCTCGTCCGCGACATGCTCGAACCAGCGCCGACCGACGGCAACGTGCCCGATTTCGTCCTCGTAGATCACTTCGAGCGCGGCCACGGTGTCATGATCCCCGAGCGCGGTGAACTTCTCGATCATCATCGGAGTGACATCCAGCCCGCGGGCTTCCAGCACCATCGGCACCACAGCCAACCGAGCCAGCAAGTCGTCTTTGGTCGCAATGGCGCTCTCCCAAAGGCCGTTATGGGCGGGCAGGTCGCCATAGGCGCCATCGAGTGCCGCGAGGCGGTCGTTGAGCAGAAGAAAGTGCTTGGCCTCGTCGTCCGCGACCCCAATCCACTGCCGGTAGAAGTCGTCGGGCATGGCCTCGGCCCAGTAACGTGCGGCGACATCCAGCGCGAGATTGACGGCATTCAGCTCGATATGGGCGATGGCGTGGAGCAGCGCCCGACGCCCTTCCGGCGCCGCCGTGATCTTCCGCTTAGGCACGTCCTTGGGTGGCGCCAGCGCGGGTCGGTCCAGCCGCCCCGGCCAATCGCTCAAGCCCGGATCACGCCGGTCGGCGACCGCGGGAACGGGCGCGCCCTTGGCCCGCCACGCGACAACCCACGCGCGGGTTTTCCGACACTTTTCAAGGGGGTCAGCGAGGGCAAGGCTCGCCCCCGCCTGCTCAAATAAGTCCATCTGCGGTCTCCGTCATCGCCCTGAACCCCTTCAAGCCGGGGTCGGCAGGCAGGCAGATCAGAGACCTAGCCCAGGTCTTGGGCCGCCGAAAGTACAGCCTCCACATGGCCCTGCACCTTGATCTTACGCCAGGCGCCGGCAATCCGGCCTTCGCGGTCGATCAGGAAGCTCGAACGCTCGATGCCCATGTAGATTTTGCCGTACATGGATTTTTCCTTCCAGACGCCGTAGGCCTCACAAGTATCCTGCTCGAAATCGGAAGCAAGCTGGTAGTTCAGCTCTTCTTTCTCAGCGAATTTATCGAGGCGTTTGACCTCATCCTTCGACAGCCCGATGACCACGGTATTGGCCGCACTGAAATCGCTCTGGGTGTCGCGGAAACCACAGGCCTCTTTGGTGCACCCCGAAGTCAAGGCTTTAGGATAAAAGAACAGCACAACCTTCTTGCCGCGCAGGCCGCTCAGCTTCACCGAAGCACCGCCGTTGGTCGGAAGGTCAAAATCAGGCGCCATATCGCCGACATCCACAGTCATGAAGTCCCTCATTTTTTCGAAAAAATTGCCGTGTACCCCCCTGAAAGTGGAGCGGGATGGAACGCGGTCAACGCTGCTTGGACCACCTCTGCCCCGCTATGGCCTCAAGACCGTGGCAAAATCACCAAAGATACCGAATCGGGACTACTATTTCTGGGTAAATTCAGGTACTTAATGGGTAATGATTTGGCTTGTAAGACTGATGACCTTCGTGCTGTTCCTGACGATTTCAGGCGCAGTGGGTCTTGCATTCCTGTTTGAGCGCGCCTCGCGCGGTCCTCTGGACGCCCAGTTTCTGACCCCATGGATCGAACGCAATGCCTCAGCCCAGCTCGCCGGGGGGGCCGTCAGTGTGGGCGCGACCCGGATCGCGTTGCAACCCGGGCAGCAAGGGGCCTTCCTGCTGCTCAGCGATGTACAGGCCACCGGCGGCACGGTCAGCGAACCGCTCAACATGGCCGAAGTTGCCCTGCAACTCTCTCTGCCCGACGCGCTGCTCGGACGGCTGCGGATCACCCGGCTGGATATCGACGGCTTCCGCCTCGCGGTCCGGCGGGACACCAGCGGTCGCATCGGCTACTCCATCACCCCCGCAGCCACTCAGCCCGGGCTGAGCGCAGCCGGCGCGGTTCCCGGTTGGGGCGACGTGGCCGAAGCCTCTTCGGCGCTGCCCGCTGGTGGCGGCGAGATGGCTAGCGGACAGCTTGCCCTCAACCGACTGCGTGAAAGCCTGACCGACGGAGACGGGTTGCTGAGTCTGTTCCAGGAAGTCCGCATTGGCGGAGCCGAACTCATCTTCGACGATGCCGTGACCGACCAGCGCGTGGTGGTTCACGATGCGACCCTGTCCTTTGGCACCGACCGCAGGGCTGTGGAGGTCAGCGTGGGGGGCCTATTTGAAGCCGGAAGCAGCTTTTCGGACGGCACCCTGACCGTGACCACGCCGCTGGACCCCGGCGCCGACGTTGCCCTCGCGCTGGCCCTGACTGACTTTGCCCTTGCTGATGCCGCCGCCTACCTGCCTTCGACCCTGCACGCCGACGAACGGATGCACGGGGTCGACCTGCGGCTGGAGGCAAGCCTGCAGAGCAACGGCCGCCTCGCGCGGTTCGAAGCGCAGCAATTCCCGCAGGGCGCACTGGGCGAGGCCCGAGCCACCTTCCAGCCCGAACCGGAAATGTCCGTCAGTGGCCGCCGCCGCATCGGTGGGGCTGGCGGCTGGACGCTCGATCTGCAGGCCCCGGTGATCGACTTCGCCAGCGAACCGGTGTTTCGCGAATACCTGAGCGAGACCTTTTCCTTCGCCGGCGATGTCGGCGGCAGCGTCAAGATGGAGGTGGCCGAGGACGGCCGCCTGCTGCGCCTCGACTTTGCGACGCTGATCGCGCCCGGCGCGCTAACCATTCCCGATCTCTACACCCAGCCAGTGGCGCTGAACGCCGGCCGGTTCGAGGGCAGCCTGACCCCTGAGGGGCTGTCTTTCTCCCGGTTCGAGCTGGCCCCGGTCATCAACGGCCACGCCCTGCCCCTGCGTGGTTTTGACTTCGACCTGCAGCGCGGGCCCGAGGACCAGCAAGTCATCCGGCTGGGCTTTGATAATGACTGGCCGCTGCGCCCCGCTGACATCCTCGCCCTATGGCCCGATGTCGGTGACGATGGGGGACGGCAGTGGTTTGCGGACAACATTGCCGACGGACTGACCCGGCAGCAGGCGTTGAGCCTGTCCCTGACCACGCAGGGCAAGAGCTTCCGGGTCGATGACCTGCGAGCCGCCATCGCTTTCACTGGTGGCCGTGTGAACGTAACCGAAGGGCTGGGACAGGCCGTGGACGTCACCGGCCGGGTGGAGATCGACAACGGCCTCTACCAGATGGCGCTCACTGGCGGCCGCCTTGGCGCGATCGACGGCACAGACACCAACGTCACGCTGGACCTGCGCGAACCGGACCGAGGCTCGCTTGCCTTCGAGGGCTATTTCACCGGCGCCATCCGCGAGAGCCTGAGCTATCTCAGTGGTGCGGACCTAGGGCTTGAAACCCTGCGCGAGGCCCTGCCACTCAGCCAGATTTCTGGAACCTACAGCGCCGTGGGTGAACTGCGCGCTTCCCTGGCGCAGCCTGCGGCTTTCAACCCCGAATTTGATTTCAGGGTCGAGGTCGAGAACGCCGTCGTCTCCGACTTTCTGGGCGGCATGGATCTGTCCGCAGACTTACTGCCGGTGCGGGTCGGCCCGGACCGGATTGCGACTATCGGCCCGGTGCGGCTCGGGAATATCGCCGCAGAGGCAACCTCGAACCTCCTGCTTGAAAACGGTGGGGTGCAGGCGCTCAAGGTCAACGCCACCTTCGCCGGGACTATCGCCGATGCCGCCAGCCTGCTCGGCCCCATTCCAGACTACATTAAAGGCGCCGCAACCGGCGAGCTGACCTACACCCAGACCCGGACCGGACAGCGGGTTCTGGAGATCTCCAGCACGCTCAACCGTGCGGACATCAACCTGGCGCCGCTGCCTTACTTCAAGCCCGCCGGGCAACCCGCCTCAGCAGAAGCTGTGGTGCTGCTCAATGAACGTGGGCTGGAGAGCATCAAACGCTTCAGCCTTGACGGTCCGGCCCTCAGCCTCACCGGCGAGATCCCCATGAAGGACGGCGGGCAGGAATTTGACCGCGCCGAACTGCAGAACCTGATCGTCGGCGACAGTGGCATCGGCCGCCTCTCGGTGGTCAATCAGCCCGAGTTCATGACCATCGCGCTCGAAGACGGCCAGCTGGACGGTCGCCCGCTGATCGAGGCCATCCTGCGCGGACAGGGCAAGCGCAACGCCAACATCATCACCGGCGAAACCGAAGCCCGCGCGGGCGGCCTCAACGACAAACCCTGGATCGTCTCTGTTACCGGTGTCCGGCGCTTTGTCGTCCCCGGCGGCAAGGCCTTCAACGACATCACGCTGCAGGCGACTGTCGACAAGGGCGCAGTGCTGCAGTTCGACCTGTCAGCAACCGCGCCCCCGCACCTTCCGGGTCGTGCCCCGGGTCTGGGCAACCTGCGCGCCTCGATGACGCCCCGGGCCAACGGCTTCTATCGGCTCGCCTTCCAGTCCGACGATGCCGGCTCACTGTTCTCGACCCTCGGCCTGACCAGCGACATCCGCGGTGGTCGGATCGCCGTGGTCGCGGAAAGCGCCCTGCCCCTGCCCAAGGGCGGCTGGCTGGGCCGGATGGAGCTGAGCGACTTCTCGATCCTGCAGGCGCCGGTCATGGTGCAGCTGCTGTCGGTGGCGTCGCTGACCGGGATACTGGAACTGGCCTCTGGCAGCGGCCTGCAGTTCGTTAGCCTCGGCAGCAACTTCACCTACGGCAACAGCGCGCTCTACCTCGATGACTTGCGGATGGTTGGCCCGTCCGTGGGTCTGACGGCGGAAGGTTCGGTCGACTTCGGCGGGCGGCGCTTCGAGGTCGAGGGCAACGTCACGCCCTTTAACCTGTTCAGCGAGTTCGCCGGATCGCTGCCGATCATCGGCGGCGTGCTCACTGGCACGGACGGGGGTGGTGTGTTCTCCGCCGGCTACCGGATCGATGGTACCTTTGATGCGCCAGCGGTCACGGTGAATCCGTTCCAGGTGCTGACCCCCGGCGTCTATCGCCAGTGGTTCCAGGACATCTTCAACAACTGAGTCTGAAGACACAGGCCGCAATGAAAAAGGCGCTGAGCCAGCTGGCCCGCGCCTTTATTCTTTTGCCTAAGCTGCCTTGCGGCGGCTGTGTCGGCGGTCGGTCGACCGCTGTCAGTGCCGAAACCTAGTCTTCGTAGACGACTTCGAAGCGCTTGGACTTGGACACCGGTGGGCATTCCCGGATGGAGACGGTCTGGCCGACTTCACACCGGTTCTGCGGGTCGTGGGCCGCGTACTTCTTCGACTTCTTCAGGAACTTCTTGTAGATCGGGTGCATGACCCGGCGCTCGACCAGCACAGTTGCGGTCTGATCGGCTTTGTTGGAGACCACGGTCCCCCGCATGACACGGATAGGCATTTATGCGGCCTCCCCAGAGAGCTTCTTTTCGTTGATGATGGTCTTCGCCCGGGCGATGTCCCTCTTCAGCTCGCGCATCCGCGAGGTGCCGTTCAGCACCAGGTTGGCTTGCTGAAAGCGAAGGTTCATCAGTTCCTGACGACCATCGAGAATGTACTGTCGCAGACCCTCAACGGACATGCTGCGCATATCGGTGGCTTTCATCGCTTTGCGTCCTTTCTATCCGTTCGGGTTTACATCAGGCCGGGGATACGCTCGACGAACTTCGTCTTGATCGGCAGCTTGGCCGATGCAAGGGCGAAGGCTTCCTCGGCAACATCCCGTGGAACACCGTCGATCTCAAAGAGAATCCGGCCGGGTGCAACGCGCATTGCCCAGTAATCTGGCGAGCCCTTACCCTTACCCTGACGCACTTCGGCAGGCTTCGAGGATACTGGCAGGTCCGGGAATACGCGGATCCAGAGCTTACCGGCACGACGCATGCGGCGGTTGATGGTCCGGCGGGCGGCTTCGATCTGACGCGCAGTCACACGCTCAGCGGTCTGTGCCTTCAGGCCGAACTTGCCGAAGGAGACGGTGTAGCCTCCCTTGGCCTTGCCGCGCAGGCGGCCCTTATGGGCTTTGCGGAATTTGGTGCGTTTTGGCTGTAGCATGGTCTCTGCTTAACCTCTTAGTTGCGGGCGGGCGCGTTGCCAGCGCCTGCTGCTGTGCTCTGTGCCTGAGCCCCACCGGTGGCGCGGCGTTCGCTGGCCATCGGATCGTGCTCGAGGATGTCGCCCTTGTAGATCCAGACCTTCACGCCAATGATGCCGTAGGTGGTCAGGGCTTCTGCGGTGGCGTAGTCGATATCCGCACGCAGGGTGTGCAATGGCACGCGGCCTTCGCGGTACCACTCGGTCCGAGCGATCTCCGCGCCGCCCAGACGGCCTGCGCAGTTGATCCGGATGCCGAGGGCGCCTAGACGCATGGTGTTCTGCACCGCACGCTTCATGGCGCGACGGAAGGAACCTCGGCGCTCGAGCTGCTGTGAGACGTTGTCGGCGACCAGCTGAGCGTCCATCTCAGGCTTGCGGATTTCGTGGATGTTGAGGGCGACTTCACCACCGGTAAGCTTGGCCAGCTCGCCGCGCAGCTTTTCGATGTCCGCGCCCTTCTTGCCGATGATCACACCGGGACGGGCAGAGTGGATGGTGACGCGCGCGCGCTTGGCGGGACGCTCGATCACGATTCTGGAAATGCCAGCCTGGCTCAGGCGCTTCTCGAGGAATTCACGGATCGCAAAGTCTTCGTGCAGCAGCTTTACGTACTCGGCGCCGTCGGCGTACCAACGGCTGTCCCAGGTGCGGTTGACGCCAACGCGCAGACCAATCGGATTAACCTTCTGACCCATGGGATTACTCCTTGCCTTCTGCGGCGGTGTCAGCCGCTGCGTCGTTGTCTGCTTCGGGCGCATCGGCGGCGGCGTTGATAGCCGCTGCGTCGATCTCCGCCTGCTCTTCAGGCGACACCACGGCCATTTCACCGGCGAGTCGAGCGGCTTCCATCGGCGAAATGTCGCCGCTGTAGTCCTTCTGCTTCAGCACGATGGTCAGACGCGAGAAATGCTTGAAAATCTTGCCCATCCGGCCGCGTGCACGAGGGCGGTAACGCTTCAGCGTCATCGCCTTGCCCACGTAGGCTTCCTTGACGACCAGCTGGTCGACGTCGAGCTGATGGTTGTTTTCAGCGTTGGCGATGGCCGAAAGCAGCACCTTGCGCACATCGTTGGCGATGCGACGCTTGGAGAACTGCAGCGCGGAGTCCGCGCGGCCCACTGGCATGCCGCGGATCATCTTGGCCACCAGGTTGAGCTTCTGCGGGCTGGTCTTCAGCAGCTTGGCCGAAGCAACCGCTTCATCGCGCTCGTAGCGGCGGGGGTTCGGAGACTTTCCCATAACGATTATTTCCGCTTCGCTTTCTTATCGATGCCGTGGCCGTAGTATGTCCGCGTTGGTGCGAACTCTCCCAGCTTGTGGCCAACCATTTCTTCCGTTACGGCAACGGGAACATGCTTGCGACCATCGTAAACGCCGAACGTCAGACCGACGAACTGTGGCACGATGGTTGAACGGCGCGACCAGGTCTTGATCACATCGTTACGGCCGGATGCGCGAACGGCATCAGCCTTCTTCAGCAAGTAACCGTCGATGAACGGGCCCTTCCAGACAGAGCGTGACATTCTATAGCGCCCCTTACTTCTTGTTGTGACGCGAACGCATGATGAGGCGATCGGTCTTCTTGTTAGTCCGTGTCCGCTTACCCTTGGTCGGCTTACCCCAAGGCGTCACAGGATGACGGCCACCCGAGGTCCGACCCTCACCACCACCGTGTGGGTGGTCGACCGGGTTCATGACCACACCGCGAACGTGCGGGCGACGGCCTTTCCAGCGCATACGGCCGGCCTTACCCATGTTCTGGTTGGAGTGATCAGGGTTCGAAACGGCGCCGATGGTCGCCATGCACTCCTGACGGACAAGGCGAACCTCGCCGGAGTTCAAGCGCACCTGCGCGTAGCCGGAATCGCGGCCTACGATCTGCACATAGGAGCCTGCCGAACGCGCGATCTGACCGCCACGGCCAGGCTGCAGCTCGACGTTGTGCACGATGGTACCGACCGGAATGCTGCCCAGCGGCAGGGCGTTGCCCGGCTTGATGTCAGCATCCTTGCCGGATTCGACCTTGTCACCAACGGCCAGACGCTGCGGAGCGAGGATGTAGGACAGCTCGCCGCTGCCCTCGTACTTGATCAGGGCGATGAACGCCGTGCGGTTCGGGTCGTACTCTAGCCGCTCAACCGACGCGACGCCGCTCTGACGACGCTTGAAATCGACCAGACGGTAGCGACGCTTGTGACCACCGCCACGGTGCCAGGACGTGATCCGCCCGGTGTTGTTGCGGCCACCGGACTTGGTCAGACCCTCGGTGAGGTTCTTGACCGGCTTGCCCTTGTGCAGCTCGGACCGGTCCACACGCACCAGCTGACGCTGGGAGGGGGTCCGTGGGTTATAGCTCTTCAGTGCCATCGGTTCTGTCTTTCCTTAAGCGCCGACGCCCGTGTCAATCTGCTGACCTTCAGCCAGAGAGACATAAGCCTTCTTGATGTTCGACCGCTGGCCAAGGCGACCGCGGAACCGCTTGGCCTTGCCCTTCATGATCGAGGTGTTCACGGCCGTCACGTCAACGGAGAACAGTTGCTCAACCGCCGCCTTGATCTCAGCCTTGGTCGCATCGAGCGCGACCTGAAATACGTACTGACCGTTCACGGCAGCCAAAGAGGCCTTTTCCGTGATGATCGGCCGACGCAGAACTTCGAAAGTGCGCTCACCGGAAACCGCCAGATTTGGCTTTGGCTTGTTGCGCTTGGATAGCATGTAACCGCGTGACATAGCCCTTACTTCCCGCTTGCTTCACGCAGGCCGAAGCGCACTTCGAGGGCTTCCGCTGCGTCTTTGGTGATCAGGACCTGGTCGTGTGCCAGGAGGTCGTAGACATTGGCACCGGCGGTCGGCAGGCAGTTGACGCCGACGATGTTGTTCGCCGCGAGCTGCAGGTTACCGTCGATAGCCACGTCCATGACCAGGATCGACTTGCCGTCGAATTTCGCCAGCGCGTCCTTCAGGGCGCGGGTCTTGGGCGCGTCCATCTTGGCGTTGTCGATGACAACCAGCTCGCCCGAGGCCTGCTTGGCCGAAAACGCGGTCTTCAGCGCCAGCGCCCGGACCTTCTTGGGCAGGTCGTGGCTGTGTTCGCGCGGGGTCGGGCCGTGTACCACGCCACCACCACGGAAGATGTTCACGCGCTTGGAGCCGTGACGGGCGCCACCGGAACCCTTCTGCCGGACGAACTTTTTGTTGGTCCGGGCGATTTCTGAACGGGACAGAACCTTGTGCGTGCCTGCGCGGCGCTTAGCCTGTTGCCAGCGCACAGCGCGGTGCAGCAGATCGGCACGCACCGGCAGCATAAAGATGTCGTCGTGCAGGGTCGCTTTGCCAGCCTTATCACCCTGCAATGTCAGCATATCCACTTTCATGGAACTGCCTCTCCTCGGTCTGTAGCCTTGCCGCGCAGCGCGCCGCGAAAGCCGTTAATGAAGGCGCCGCGAACGGCGCTCTCAATCCTTAGTCGTCCTCGCCGGCTTCGGCGGGGGTCTCTTCAGCGGCCGCTTCTTCGGCCGGTGCGTCTTCAGCGGGGGCTGCTTCGACAGCGGCTTCTTCTGCTGCTGCTTCTGCTGCTTCTTCCACCACAGCCTCTTCAGCCGGTGCTTCTTCAGCGGCCGGAGCGGCGGCTTCTGCGGCTTCTGCAGCGCGGTCACGGATACCCGCGGGCATCGGTACACCCTCTGGTGAAGCCTTCTTCACCGCATCGCGGATCATGACGTAGCCGCCTTCGGAGCCCGGTACTGCGCCCTTGACGAACAGCAGCCCGCGGGCGACGTCGATGTCGACCAGGTCAAGGTTCAGCGTGGTCACTCGGCGTGCGCCCATGTGACCGGCCATCTTCTTGCCCTTGAACACGCGGCCCGGATCCTGACACTGGCCGGTCGAACCGTGCGAGCGGTGGGAAATCGAGACACCGTGCGAGGCACGCAGACCGCCGAAGTTCCAGCGCTTCATGGCACCGGCAAAGCCCTTACCAATGCTCGTGCCGCAAACGTCGACCTTCTGGCCGCTGACGAAATGGTTCGCAGACAGCTCTGCGCCCACGTCGACTAGGTTGCCTTCCGCCACGCGGAATTCCACCAGCTTCTTGCGCGGGGTAACCCGAGCCTTGGCGAAGTGGCCGCGCATCGGCTTCGAGGTGTTCTTGGGCTTGGCGTCGCTTAAGCCCACCTGCACGGCGCTATAGCCATCGCGTTCTGTGGTCTTCTGGGCAACGACCTGACAGCCGTCCATTTTCAGCACGGTTACAGGCTGATGCGTGCCGTCTTCCGTAAAGAGGCGCATCATGCCCATTTTCTGTGCGATCAATCCGGTGCGCATGGTTCTTTCTCCGTGCGTTCTCTACTACTCAGCCGCGCCCTCAGGCCTGCAGCTTAATCTCAACGTCTACGCCGCTGGCCAGGTCGAGCTTCATCAGCGCGTCCACGGTCTGCGGGGTTGGATCAACGATATCCAGCACGCGCTTATGGGTGCGGATTTCAAACTGATCGCGGCTTTTCTTGTCCACGTGCGGGCCCCGAAGGACGGTGAACCGCTCGATCCGTGTCGGCAGCGGAATAGGGCCGCGTACCTGAGCGCCGGTGCGCTTGGCGGTGTTCACGATCTCCCGCGTGGAGTTATCCAGAATGCGGTGATCGAAGGCCTTAAGCCGGATCCGGATGTTCTGACTTTCCATCAGTGTCCTCTTCGCCCGCCCCTGTTCAGGGCGATGCTCAAACTCGTCACACCCAGACCGGGCGTGACACTTCCAAACAATCTTCTGTGCCGGTCTTACACCGGCTGGGTCGCCTTATAAAAGGCGTCCCAGACAACGGCGCAGGGCGGCTCATGGAGAGCCGCCCCAGCCGGGAAGGCCTAAGCCTTATTCAACGATGGTCGCGACCACGCCAGCGCCAACAGTGCGGCCACCTTCGCGGATTGCGAAGCGGAGGCCTTCATCCATGGCGATCGGTGCGATCAGCTCAACGTTCATGGTGATGTTGTCACCAGGCATAACCATCTCGGTGCCTGCATCCAGAGTCACGACGCCGGTGACGTCGGTGGTCCGGAAGTAGAACTGTGGACGGTAGTTGGTGAAGAATGGCGTGTGACGGCCGCCTTCATCCTTGGTCAGGATGTAGGCTTCCCCCTTGAATTTGGTGTGTGGCGTGATCGAGCCAGGAGCAGCCAGAACCTGGCCACGCTGTACTTCTTCACGGCCTACACCACGGAGCAGCGCGCCGATGTTGTCGCCTGCTTCGCCCTGATCCAGCAGCTTGCGGAACATTTCCACGCCGGTACAGGTCGTCTTCTGGGTTTCCTTGATGCCGACAATTTCGATTTCTTCGCCAACCTTAACCACACCGCGCTCAACACGGCCGGTTACAACCGTACCACGGCCGGAGATGGAGAATACGTCTTCCACAGGCATCAGGAACGGCATGTCCTTCGGACGATCTGGCTCAGGCACGTACTCGTCAACGGCCTTCATCAGTTCGATGATCTGGTTCTTACCGATCTCGTCGTCACGGCCTTCCAGCGCTGCCAGAGCAGAGCCCTTGACGATCGGAATGTCGTCGCCCGGGAATTCGTACTCGGAGAGGAGTTCACGAACTTCCATCTCGACCAGTTCCAGCAGCTCTTCGTCGTCAACCTGATCAACCTTGTTCAGGAAAACAACCAGAGCAGGAACGCCAACCTGACGCGCCAGCAGGATGTGCTCGCGGGTCTGAGGCATGGGGCCGTCAGCTGCGTTCACAACCAGAATGCCGCCGTCCATCTGGGCTGCACCGGTGATCATGTTCTTCACGTAGTCGGCGTGGCCTGGGCAGTCGACGTGCGCGTAGTGACGGTTGTTGGTCTCGTATTCCACGTGTGCGGTGGAAATCGTGATACCGCGTGCCTTCTCTTCTGGTGCCTTGTCGATCTCGTCGAAGGCAACAGCAGCAGAGCCGTAGGCCTCAGCCATCACCTTGGTGATCGCTGCGGTCAGAGTGGTCTTGCCGTGGTCAACGTGGCCAATGGTGCCAACGTTCACGTGAGGTTTATTACGCTCAAATTTTTCCTTAGCCATGGGTCCTTATCCCTTTGTTCCCGTGGTTTCTGTCCTAAGTCCGGGCCGGGGCGCTACTGCGCCCCCACCCTTCTTGATTGGGGTAGCCCGAAATCAGGCCAGCTTCGCCACGACTTCTTCCGCGACGGCCTTTGGCACAGGCTCGTAGCGTTCGAACTGCATGGTGAATTGGGCGCGTCCCGAAGACATGGAACGCAGCGTGTTGATGTAGCCGAACATGTTCGCCAGCGGCACCAACGCATTGATCTGAGTAACGCCGCCGGTCTGTGCTTCAGAGCCCAGAACCATGCCGCGCCGCGAGTTCAGGTCGCCAATGATGTCGCCCATGTAGTCTTCAGGGGTGACAACCTCGACCTTCATCATTGGCTCCAGCAGCTGGACACCCGCCATCGGGATCGCTTCACGGAAACAGGCCCGCGCTGCGATTTCGAAGGCGCCAACCGAGGAGTCAACGTCGTGGGTCTTACCGTCGACGAGCTGTACGCGCCAGTCGATCAGCGGGAAGCCAGCGAGCGTGCCGGCGTTGGACTGATCCTTGAAGCCTTTCTCGACCCCGGGGATGTATTCTTTCGGCACCGAACCACCGACGATCTTGGATTCAAAGCCGAAGCCTTCACCCGGATCGTTGGGCTCGATGACGACAGAGATCTGAGCGAACTGACCCGAACCACCCGACTGCTTCTTGTGAGTGTAGGTGTGCTCGATCCGCTTCGTGATGGACTCACGGTAGGCCACCTGCGGCGCGCCGACGTTTGCTTCCACCTTGAATTCACGCTTCATCCGGTCGACCAGAATGTCGAGGTGAAGT
Organism: Geminicoccus sp.; assembly: GCA_002708995.1. GTDB lineage: Bacteria > Pseudomonadota > Alphaproteobacteria > UBA7985 > UBA7985 > UBA7985. The sequence continues at coordinate 149,432 of PAPT01000016.1, forward strand.
TCGCCCATACCGGCGATGATGGTCTGGCCGCTTTCCTCGTCCGTGGTGACACGGAAGGATGGATCTTCGGCCGCCAGCTTGCCCAGCGCGATGCCGAGCTTTTCCTGGTCGCCCTTAGTCTTTGGCTCAATCGCCAGTTCGATGACAGGCTCAGGGAACTGCATAGGGTCGAGGACCACAGGCTTGAACTGGTCACACAGCGTCTCGCCGGTGATCACGTCCTTCAGGCCAACGAAGGCCACGATGTCGCCGGTGCCACAGGAGTCAACGTCCTGCGAGTCCCGTGCGTGCATCTCCACGATCCGGCCAAGGCGCTCTTTACGCTCCTTGTTGGAGTTCATCACGGTGTCACCTTTGTTGACGCGGCCAGAGTAGACACGGGCAAAGGTGTAGGTGCCGTGCTGGGTCGCCATCAGCTTGAAGGCGAGCGCTGCGAACGGCTCGTCATCGGACGGCGCACGCATGATTTCTTCGTCTGCGTCGCGCACGCCCTGGCCCTTAACGGCCGGAACGTCGACGGGCGACGGTAGGTAGTCGACGATTGCGTCGAGCAGGGTCTGTACGCCCTTGTTCTTAAAGGCGGAACCACCGAAGACCGGGAAGAAGTCACGAGCAATGGTGCCCTTACGGATCAGGCGCTTGATGGTCGCCTCATCCGGCTCTTCGCCTTCAAGGTAGGATTCCATGACCTCTTCGTCCTGTTCGACGATGGTCTCGAGCAGCTTTTCGCGGTACTCGGCAGCCTGATCCTTGAGGTCGTCCGGGATGTCGATGACATCGTAGTCGGCGCCCATGGTTTCGTCGTTCCAAACCACGGCGTTCATCTTGACGAGATCGACCATGCCCTTCAGCTCGCCTTCGTAACCGATCTGCAGCTGACAGATCAGCGGCGTCGCGCCGAGGCGGTCCTCGATGGTCTGCGTGGCACGCAGGAAGTCTGCGCCTAGACGGTCGAGCTTGTTCATGAAGCAAATGCGCGGCACGCCGTAGCGGTCGGCTTGGCGCCATACGGTCTCGGACTGTGGCTGCACGCCGGCAACGCCTTCGAACACGGCAACCGCGCCGTCGAGGACCTTCAGCGAACGCTCAACTTCAATGGTGAAGTCCACGTGGCCCGGGGTATCAATGATGTTAACACGGTGGTCGCCCCAGAATGCGGTGGTCGCAGCGGAGGTGATGGTGATGCCACGCTCCTGCTCTTGCTCCATCCAGTCCATGGTGGCGGCACCATCGTGCACTTCACCGATCTTGTGGGACTTACCGGTGTAGTACAGGACGCGCTCGGTGGTGGTGGTCTTACCGGCGTCGATGTGGGCCATGATGCCCACGTTGCGGTACAGCTCCAGAGGAGTGCTGCGTGCCATGATTTCTGTTCCTTTTACCTTTGACTAAGGTCAGCCGGACGACACCGGCCGAGAAATTTACCAGCGGTAGTGCGAGAACGCCTTGTTGGCTTCGGCCATCCGGTGCGTGTCTTCGCGCTTTTTAATTGCGGCCCCGCGTGAGCTTGCGGCGTCGAGCAGTTCGTTTGCCAGACGGTCGGTCATGGTGTTTTCCGAGCGGTTCCGGGACGCGCTGATCAGCCAGCGGATGGCCAGCGCCTGCGCACGTTCGCTGCGGACTTCGACCGGCACCTGATAGGTGGCACCACCAACGCGGCGGGAGCGGACTTCAACCTGGGGGCGGACGTTTTCGAGCGCCTCGTGGAAGACCTGTACGCCTTCCTGACCGGTGCGGCCGGAGATACGGTCGAACGCGCCGTAGACGATCTTCTCGGCGGCAGACTTCTTACCGTCGATCATCAAGACGTTCATGAACTTGGTCACAATGATATCCCCGAACTTCGGATCGGGGAGAACTTCACGTTTCTCGGCGCGGTGACGACGGGACATGGCGATGTTCCTTCAGTTTGGTCTCTCAACGGGCCCCGGATGCTGCGAGCGACTGCCGCGCTTCCGATCTGCCCAATGGGATTGATGTTCAGTTAAGGGCTTACTTCGGACGCTTGGCGCCGTATTTGGAGCGACGCTGACGGCGGTCTTTCACACCCTGCGTGTCGAGTACGCCGCGGATGGTATGGTAACGCACACCCGGAAGGTCCTTTACACGACCACCGCGGATCATGACGACCGAGTGCTCCTGCAGGTTATGGCCTTCGCCCGGAATGTAGGAGGTCACCTCGAAGCCGTTGGTCAGGCGAACACGCGCGACTTTCCGCAGCGCCGAGTTCGGCTTCTTCGGGGTGGTGGTGTAAACACGGGTGCACACGCCGCGCCGCTGTGGGCAGGACTCAAGAGCTGGCACCTTGTTGCGCGTTGGCTTGTTTTGACGACCCTTGCGGATCAGCTGGTTTACTGTGGGCATGAAAGCCTTCCTATTCGACTGCGTATCTGCATCGCGGAATTCGAAGGCTGTAGCGGCACAAAGAGCTTTAGCCCCGACCGTTGCGCTGCGACCTGATGAGGGAGCGCCGGAGGGGCAGAAACTCTTCGCTTATCCAGACATTTGAGGGGGGAACCCCTGCTCTCGTCCTTGGCGCTACCGACTACAAGCCGACAAACGCACACCACCTAAATCCAACGGTGGCGCGCAAGCGATGGCCGGGGTGTACAGACGGCCACCCGCAGCGTCAACAGCCGAAGCCATTTTTGCCCTGCTATCAGGCGCATGGCCGACATGAACCTGCGCATAGCCGGACATTATCGGCCATCAAGCAGCCATGCCCCCTTGTGGCTGGCAATGCGACCCGCCGCAGCTTACCTTAGAGCGACCATACGAATGAACCTTGGACCTTGAACCCATGAATTCACTCGGCCTTGATAAAGCCCCCGGCGACACACGGGTTGTGGTCGCCATGTCCGGCGGCGTGGACTCTTCGGTTACCGCCGCTATGCTAGCCGACGAAGGTTACGACGTCGTCGGCATCACGCTGCAACTCTACGACCACGGCACCGCCATTGAAAAGCGCGGGGCCTGCTGCGCCGGGCAGGACATCTACGACGCCCGCCGCGTCGCCGAAATGATAGACTTCCCCCACTACGTGCTGGACTACGAAAGCCGGTTCCGCGACAGCGTGATCGACGATTTCGCCGATTCCTACCTGATGGGCGAGACCCCGATCCCCTGCGTGCGCTGCAACCAGACCGTCAAGTTCCGCGACCTGCTCGAAACCGCGCAGGATCTCGAAGGCGACGTGCTCGCCACCGGTCACTATATCGACCGCCGGGTCGAGGCCGACGGCACCCCTGCCCTCTACCGCGCCTTCGACGGCAGCAAGGACCAGTCCTACTTCTTGTTCGCCACCACGCGGGAGCAGCTGGACTTCCTGCGCTTTCCTCTGGGCGCCTGGCCCAAGTCCCGCACCCGCGAACAGGCCCAGAAGCTCGGCCTCGCCGTGGCCGACAAGCCCGACAGTCAGGACATCTGCTTTGTCCCCGACGGCGACTATGCCCGCGTGGTGCGCAAAGTCCGGCCGCAAGCAGACCAACCAGGTGAGATCGTCCACCTCGACGGGCGTGTTCTGGGCGAGCATCAGGGCATCATCGGTTACACCATCGGTCAGCGCAAAGGGCTGGGCATCGGCGGGCTCGCCGAACCGCTCTACGTGGTCCGCCTGGATCCGGCAGCCCGGCAGGTGATCGTCGGCCCGCGCGAGGCGCTGGATCGCAACATCGTGCACGTGCGAGAGGTAAACTGGCTGGGCGCGGTGGATGCCTCCGATGACCCACAGCCCATCCGGGTCAAGCTACGCTCGGCCATGGAGCCGCTCGATGCGGCACTGACCCTGCTGCCCGACAACCATGCCGAAGTGACCCTGATGGAGGCCCACGCCGGGGTCGCACCGGGACAAGCTGCCGTGTTCTACGATGGCGACCGCCTGCTTGGCGGGGGGTGGATTGCGGGCGCCGAACGCCGTCTGGGCTGACGTTGTCGGCTCATGGTTGTCGGGTCGCCGCTGCAATGCTGCTGTGATCCTCGGCCGCGCTGGCCATGATCTGCACCCCATGCGACCGAGGCTTGACGCCCAGGCAAGGCGCGTAGGCCGGTTCAGGCTTGACCCCCGCCGCTTGGCCCCGTAGATACGCTGCACCGTGGCGGGGTAGCTCAGTTGGTTAGAGCAGGGGAATCATAATCCTCGTGTCGGGGGTTCAAATCCCTCCCTCGCTACCATCTGATTTTTGCGCGCAGAAGGCTTTTACAGATCGCCGTCAAGCGTGGCGGTGACCTGAGTCATCACACGTAGCTCTGAACCGCTGATTATTTTCATCGACGAAAAAAACCGAAATTAAGCATCAGAACACTGACCATCTGGAAATACCCGCACGCGAGCCCATCCAGCGACCTTCCGCAAGCCCCGACCACCATAGACGCTTTACGCTCGTGCGGAATCAGCAACACCGAACCCGGCCCGCCACAGCGCTACTAAAGATGAGTGCGATCAAAAACACCTACCCGACAACCGAAAACATCTGCACTACACTGGCCTTCCAAGCCCCTAAATATTCCTAGTTATATGGTCCTCGCGCTCTTGGCTCTGGCCTCACCAAAATCAAGCGCGAAAGGACAGGCGACCCAGGAAATTTACGGGGCCTGAAAAACCACTGTCCTGCCGAAAAAAGTAACTCTTTAGTGCTCTTGACGTATCAAGAGGTACTAGTTTCTATTACGAGAAACACACACAACTATTCCACGTGCTTGCCCTTAAATGATAGATTTAGATAAGCTATCGTCTCGCCCACACCACATCGAGATTTGGCGCACAGCCAACAAAACGATGGCTCACGCCACCACAATGAACCAGCACAGGATAACCAATCTCGAAATCCAGCCCATACGACTACCGGGATCTCTGGCCCCAGAAAAAATCCTTCAGACTACCAGCTTCCACACAATGATATGAAACCAAGAGAACCTAAATTTTAACCCGGCAAAACCTTAAGACTAGCTGTTCAAACATGGACCCAAATACTCGGCTTAACTACTCTCAGCCCCAATATATTGAAACCGACCAGAATGGCATCCTCGGACCCGTTCTAGTGTTTACTGTGCAAACAGGAAATCTCCGTATAAATGAAAAGGCTCTCAAATTTTTAAAGGGCTGTCTTTCCTCCCAAGAAATTCCTGAATTGCCCTCTATTGTCAAAACCACACCTAAAGATATACAGCTCGATATTCTCCAGTGGATATACACTATTTGTAAGGAAACCAATTGGCCTGTATTCCAGCATGGAACCATAGACTTAAAACCTAATTCCATTTTATCTGGGATGTATACACTTCCTACTCAGAAAAACGCGAGATTTCTCCCGTTTAATTTTACGGTATTCCTATTAAATTGCTTAAAAGAAAGTGAAGAGAAAACCAATCTTACCAAATTATCTGAAAACCTGAAAAGCTATCAGACTCGCTTTAAACAGGCTGGTCTCAAAGGTAGTAACCAACGGTGGGTACATCTAGAACTGCACCGTCGTGGTAAAACCATTAAACATATAACTTCAGGAATTTTGCAAATCAATTCAGGTAAAGACACCCGGTTTATTCGGGGCACAATGACCGATCAAGTGAAAAGACTATTTACTGAGATACAGACTGACAAAGTGGCTACAGCAAGATTACTGCGCATCCATGGGCTACCCACCGTCACGCATGAGCGGGTATACACGTTGGACCAAGCCATAAAAACAGCTCGCAGACTAGGCTATCCTCTCGTACTCAAACCATATAATGGCGCACAAGATAGACATGTATATGTCAATATAAGGAACCAAAAAGAATTAATTAAAATATATAGAGAAAATAATTTTCCATCTGAAGATGGATTACTTGAGGTGTTCATCGAAGGACCAATATATCGTATTCTTATGATTCAAAATTGTATTATCTATTGCTCGCTCAAACAACACGAATACATAGAGGGTGATAACAAAAAAACAATAAGTCAGCTCATTCAGGAGCATTGTGATGTCAGCTATAAGACCAAATACAAACTTAAAGCAAAATTTGATTACGACCAAATAATTGAAAAAAATCAAATCAAGCAGATGCTATTGGCAAAAAATATGACCCTTAGTACGGTGTTGACCAAAGGTCAGACGGTAAGGATAACACGTATTCCAGGTATGTCCTCCGGAAGCATCGTTCACTACATTAAAGCATCAGATCTGCCTGATATTTTCGTTCAGCGCCTCACCTATATAAGTCAACTGTTTGGCGGTGCTCCAATCGGCATTGATGCAATCGGAGAAAATATGGAGGATGCCAAATTTAATGAAGTAAATTTTGGACCACAATTGTCCTACAAAACAGGCTCATACTTCCGTAACTTTTTGGATGCAGAGTTTCCATAAGCTTTGTGCTCTTGAAATTCATGGTCAAGTGCTGGAATTTCTAACTCATATGTGCGGTCGAAGGTAATTGGATGGTATAAAGACTCGACGGCGTGTGACGCACCTCTGAAGATTATCGTCCCTTGTTTTTTAAGTACCGCATGGTGCAATTGTTCAAGAGTACCGTCCACTTGCAATTGTTGCCCTACAATGAATGAGCAAACGACTATATCATTTTTTTTAAAATTATTACAATAGTGTAAAATATCACTGCAGATAACTGTTGTATTGGTTATACTTTTAAATTTGGATATCACATGTTTCGCGTTCTGCGCGACACTAAAATATTTTTCAATTGATAATATTGAGACACTAGGAAATGCTTTGGCTAGAGCAATAGTGGTCAAAGGGAACGCACCAGTTCCGATAAAAATTATACGGATCCGGTTGCGTTTGTCTATTTGGTTGATGAGCGTGATCGTCTGATCCACTAATGAGTTAAAACGTTCAAAATGATTATAGTCTTGTATCCAATTTTCAATATTATTTTGAGAGAATAATTCAGACTGATACTGGTCATTTTCTAATTGCGTTTCGTAATCAATTAGCTCCTGAGTGAAATTGTGCCGTTCCCGAAATAAACAAGCATCTCTACTACTGTATCCAGGCTCCGCAGCTAGACTTTTGGCTACAGCGGTACATTCTAGAAGTAAATCACGCTCGTGATTTATAGGTCGATTCTTGACTGCCTTCAATAAGTGTTCAAGCCTCTGGAACCCCTGCATTTTTGTATCCCTTACTTGTATCCTAGTTGAGTTCTTCTCACTGCGTGTTTATATTGTATCTATATTTTGTTATTTGGATTGGGACATGCATATAGGCGTATTTGGTTGCTATTTTTGTGTAGCTCCAATGATATTCGAAACGGTCTGCAACCAAGCGTTCTAGCATCGCGCATGGGCATGCTTAGAAATCCTGTTTTTAAAAACTAACTTATTGATTGATGTATAAACGCTGTCGATGGGGTTTGCGAGAGCAAAGGCACCTATCTAAGCTGCTTGTATGCATCACCTTGAGAGCGTGCGCATTCTCTGGCCTTGTTCGTCGAACAGTTGACATCCCTTCGGCAATAAGGACGTTAACTTATAAGAATGTTCAACATATACCGGGCTTCATCCCTGCGACTTAAGACGCAATCTCAAACCGCCACGCAATCAAGTCATGGTATCAGTCATCAATATTGGCCAATTTCGCGCAAGACTTATTTTAGGTAAATTGCAAATTGGTCTTGTGATTGTCGAGCTTTGCAGAGACCTGTTCGACAAGCGCTTCAATGAAACGTCGCTGCAACTTTGAATGTTCGATTTGTGGACCATATCTTACTTTAGTGAACACTAGGTGGGGAAATTGACCGTCGGAAAATTTACCTATTGCGTCGATCCCAAGCGGTGCGTCACCAAACAACCATGACAGGTAGTGCACGTTTTCTACAACTTGGGGCGATAGATGCTCTGGACTGAAATTGGCATAGAGTGTGCCGACAGTTGCTGAAGGCAGGCTAGTCAGGCGAAGTTGCTTCCCATCGGGCAAAATTGACTTCAGGGTTTCCTGGGTAAATCTTTGGTCAATGCGAAACCTATTATTGAAACTGTCAGGATCAGACCGTTCTTTCTGAAGGAACCCCTCACTGATTTCATAACTGCAGTAGTCATGAATAAGTTCATCAATACTTCGTTTGCCATCACCGGTAATGAACTGGTGCTGCCGTCCTAGTATCCACAGAATCTCACCGGCCATGACAAAAATCTTAACCGATATACCGGGAACAAACTTCTCTACAAGCCCATCAGAGAGATTACTACCGTAGGCAGTCATAGCCAGATCAAGGGTGCGCCGGTTCTGAATTTCCGAAAACACCCGCTGGCTTTGTTTGCCATTAAACGGTTTTAGGACAATAGGGTAGCCTAACTCGACCGCTGCGTCCAAAGCCTGCTGGCGGTTATGCACACGCCTTTGCTCTGTTGATGGAAGACCATGGAGGCGGAATAAATCTCCCATTGCTATTTTGTCGCGCTGGATTTCGAATAGCAATTGACTGACGTCGTCAGTTGACGTTCCTCTGATAAATCGGGCGTTGACACCAGACCCGATCTGAAAGATGTCGCTCCCAATTTCAGTCAGTAGCTGATCATTCCGAAGTAGCTCTAGCAATACCCAACGCTGATTGGTTCCCGGCAATCCGGCATTACCTATCTGCTCGACAATCAGGTCAAGTGCGTCGATAAATGCCTGCTCTGACCAAGCGTCAGCTGCATCTACCCATGCATTCTCAAGCAGAAGCTGAAACAATCGAAATGGAATCACGCCACCGCTAATCCGTGTCAAAAGGTGGTATTTACCATCAAACCGCCCTTTACCCGCCGGCTCATAAACACCATGCTGAAAGATGGGCCACCGTGCTTGCTTTAAAGCACGGTAAACCCACCCCAAGAGCTGGCGAACAGGGCTTCCTTCAGGCAAAAGCGGCGGGCCGTCTAGCTCAGGTTCTACCCATTCGGCACCCCAAATCCCTTCAATTATGGAGACGGCTCTGGGGTTAAGTACGCGCTCCGATGCACCTTCCACCGAAAAGGTTAACCGCGGGCCTTTGAGGCCATGGGCTAACTCTTCAGACAAGGTGGGCGAGGAATAAAGCAGCATCGGGGTGGCAAAAACAAAAGTGAACTGTGCCAGAGTAACATAGCTTTATTGTAGTTGCATTAATCATGGCTCATGCCGCCAAGGTTAGCCTTGCTTCAATCACTCGAGGAAGGTGGGTCAGTTGACCGCGCGGCCGGGGGACAACTTCAGAAAAAAAGAGCCAGGCTGTGGGGCCTGGCTCTTCTAGTTTCGGTACTAATCTCGCTGCCCAAAGGCAGCTCGAGTGCATCCCAATCCTTAGAAGGACATGGTAGCGCCAATCTTACCGCCGCCATCAGCCTGGGCGTAGTTGACGTACATCGTCAGACCGAAGTTACCCATGGTGTAAGACGCACCAAGTGTCATGGCCAGATCTTCATCAAGGCTTACCGAGATACCTACACCATTCAAGCTAGTAGAGAAGCTGGTGTCGATGCTCAAACCAGACTTTTTGCTGTTTCCTGGAGCAACGTTCTCCACAACGGAGCTCATGGAGAAGCCCATCAGCTCGTAGCCGAGGGTTACAAGACCTGCAGCACTTTCAACGATTTCACTCGGTAGCTTGCAAACTGCAGAGGTGCTGGCGATCGACTCAAAGCCGACAGCCTATTCGGTGATGGTGCTACCAGCAGCGTGCCACTCAGAATTGATTTTTACGGACACCTTCGAACCTGGCGCTACTGGCGCACCACCGGATACGTTGTAACCGATACCGCACAGAGCTACGTCAGCGCTGCTGTTGCAGGTGCGGATATCGATATCGTCTGAACTTCAACCTGCTTCGTGTAGCGTTTCCTGTAGCAGTCAAGATGACCTAACCAACTGATATTATTGCGTTTCAAAGCCTTACAGTGGAAATGGCAACGGGTCCCTCCCTCGCTACCATCCTTTCCAGCATCATCATGACGCAAGGCGGCTGTCGGCTGGCCAAGGCCGTTCACGCGAAGGGGTGCCGCCTGTTCGCCCCGGAAACAAGCCGCTGTAAAACGTAGATTTTTTCTGCGATCTGCGCCAATTCGAGCTTTTGCTCCATCAAATTCAAAAGTAGGAAAAACAGGCGCATGGTTTGAAATTCGATCAGAGGCGCTTGTGTTTTCTTCAGATCGGCAATGTTGTCATACAAATCAGCAATATTTCGTCCGGACGGCGTTTGCCTTAATTTGCCATCACCCTTAGCAAGCAGTTCTTTGAGACGAAGCGGATCCCAGATGAAGATCTACGCCTCAAGCTGTATTTCTGACTGAGCGTAGTAGTACTCTCGAATGGCCGTCTTTTTCAGAACCCCGCCCTGCGCCTGAAAGACACTCAGCGGAATATAGCCTGCGAGATAAATCCACGGAAAAATGACGTCGATACAGCCCCGGATATGATGGTGGGTACAGCCAGTGAAGGGCACCTTGTCCGTATCGACAGCGAAAATATCACCGTCGTACACAAAGTCCCACTCGTGACGACTTTCGGCCGGGGGGAAGATTGCCCCATCGATGTAAGTGGCGAACCGCGGGGGCTCGGCGCCGTGACGGAGGAATATCTCAGCCTGGTGCTCGACCAGCAGCCGCAACCCCCGAAAGAAGGGATCAGGCAAAGGCGGTGGCGGGCGATCCGGTTCCAGACAGCCGATAAAGTCTTGCTCGAAGGCAACCCGCCGGTTACTCGCCTGTGCGAAAACCCCATAGGTGATCTCGATTATATCGGCTGGGGACCAATTTCTTTTGGCTGCCAGAGCATCGATTAATTCACCCTTGTGGTGAAATGAGTTTGCGTCGATTTGCGCTGATAGGTCCGGGTGGCTCGGGTGCCACCGATGGGAGACCACGTCGCACCTCGGACACATGTAATTTGTCAGCACGTGAAGCTATTCGCGAAATAGATTCTCGTCGACCATTTGTAATTCCTGATCATTCCCTATCCACTCGCAAATTGGCATCAAGCACAGCGAAAAAGAACGATCGCGTGAGGTGCTTAGCCGAAACGCACTATTGCGCGTGGCTTTCGGGTCGTCCACCGGCAAGTAAGGCTGGCACGGCGTCTCGCCGTTCTGAGCAACCCTGAAACTACGGACGCGTCTCTAACAGCGCGTCAATGAACAACTGCCGGGACCACGGCCGGGTGATTTGGGGGGCGAAATTGACCTCGTTAAACACAAGGTGATCAAACTGATCGTCGACCAGTGTACCGATAGCGTCGATGCCAAGCGGAGTGTCGCCAAAAAGCCGAGACAGGTAGAGTACGTTTTCAAGAACTGAGGTCGATAAATTCTGCGCGCTGTAGTTGGCTTGCAGCGCGCCGTAGCTTGCTGACGGAAGATCCGAAAGCCGAAGCCGCTCTCCAGCCGGCAGTATTGATTTCAGTTTTTTGTGCGTAAATTTCTTGTGGATGCGGAACCTGTCGTAAAAATCATTGGGATCAGTCCGGTATTTCTCCAGAAATTCGTCGTTGATTTCCTGATCGCAGTAGTCGCGTATCAGTTCATCTACGCTGCGCTCTCCGTCCCCGGTAACAAACTGGTGCAATCGCCCAACAATCCATAGAATCCGGCCATTCATCACAAAAATTCTGAGTGATATCCCCGGAACAAATCGCTCGACCAGCGCATCGGAGAGATCGCTGCCGTAGGCGGCCATCGCCTGATCAAGGGCCTGCCGGTCTGAAAGCTCTGAAAACACGCGCCTGCTCTGTGTGCCGTTGAACGGCTTGAGCACCACTGGGTAACCCAGCTGCGTCGCGGCTGCAAAGACCTGCTGACGGTCGCGCACGCGCCTTTGTTCCATCGTCGGAATCCCGTGAAGACGCATCAGCTGTCCAGCGGCCACTTTATCGTGTTGAATTTGCAGCAGAAGATGGCTGACGTCACCAGTGAGCGTGCCCCTGATAAAGCGGGCACCCGCGCCAGATCCGATCTGAAAAATGTCACTTCCGATTTCAGTGAGTGCCTGGTCGCGTCGAAGCAGTTCCAGCAAGACCCAGCGCTGATTGGTTCCCGGCAATCCCCCGCCACGCATCTGCTCGATCATCAAGTTCAGGGCGTCGATGAAGGCGCGCTCGGACCAGCTGCCTGTGGTCTCCAACCATGTGTTTTCAAACAGCAGTCGGAACAGGCGAAAGGGCAGCATACTGGGCCCAATCCGGGTCGGAAGGTGGTATGTTCCATCAAACGCCTCGTCCCCTTCAGCCTCGAAGACACCGGGCTGAAAGACTGGCCATTGTGCCTGCTTGAAAGCCCGGTAGACCCAGCCCAGAAGCTGACGCACCGGCGATCCCTCTGGTGGCAGTGGCGCGCCACCTAGCTCGGGCTCCGTCCACTCGGCACCAAAAACCTCGTCAACGATGGCAACGCCCTTGGGATTGGGCATTCTCCCCGACGTCCCCTGCAGCGTAAATGTTACACGCGTACCCTTCAGGCCGTGCAGTATCTCTTCAGACAGGATGGGCGCAGAATACAACAGCATGGACTTGGCCTGGCGGCGAAAACGTAGGCGGACGCTAGCACGGCGCTCATAGTCTTGCATTATTCTTAGGCCGGCTTGCCTCAGATATGCCAGCTCCCCCACCCCCGCAAAAAGCCGGGGCGCGCTTGGCAACACCATCAGCCGTCCCTCTCAAGACAAAAAAAGAGCCGGGCTGTGAGGCCCGGCTCTTTTTGTTGGGTACCCGCACGGTCCGAGGACCGTGCGGGAGTATCCAAATCCTTAGAAGGACATGGTAGCGCCAATCTTGCCGCCGTTGTCCGCCTGCGAGTACTTGACGTAGATGCTCAGAC
>PAPT01000017.1 GCA_002708995.1 Geminicoccus sp.
CGTCACGGTGTGCTGCTGATCGCCGACGAGGTGATCACCGCCTTTGGTCGCACCGGTGCCTGGACCGGCTCGCGGCTATGGGGGGGGCAGCCCGACCTGATGGGCACCGCCAAAGCGATCACCAACGGCTACTTCCCCTTTGGCGCGGTCATGATCAGCGGCGCGGTTGCCGAAGTGTTCGAAAACAACGCCAGCGCCTTGGGCATGATCGGCCACGGCTACACCTATTCTGGCCACCCGGTCGGGGCGGCTGCGGCCTTGGCCTGCCTGCCCGAAATCGAACGGCTGAACGTGGCGGACAATGCCGCCGCGCGCGGGGAAGAACTGCTCGCCGGTGGCAAGGCGCTGGCTGAGAAATATGAGTTGGTCGGCGATGTGCGCGGCAAGGGGCTGATGTTCTGCCTCGAGCTGGTCAGCGATCGGGCCAGCAAGACCCCCGCCGCCAAAGCCACCATGCAGGCAGTCTTCGATGGCGCCTACGAGGCCGGGGTCATGGTCCGGGTCTCCGGCCCCAACGTCATCCTCTCGCCCTCGCTGGTGATCACGGCCGAGGACGTCCGCAAGATTCTCGACGGGGTCGAAGCCGGGCTGAAGGCGGCAAGCGCGTGAGCGGAAAGCCGGACAGCTCGACCCAGCCACTGGACTGGGCGCAGTTCCCTCAATGGGGCGCGCGGGCTGCGCAATGGGCAGGCGAATACCACGCCGGCCTGCGCGACCAGCCGGTGCGACCGCCCCTGAACCCCGGTGCAACGCTGGCAGCCCTGCCTGAAGCCCCGCCTGAGCAGGCTGAGAGCACCGAAGCGATCTTCAGGGACTTCAAAGACATCATCATGCCGGGGATGACCCACTGGCAGCATCCGCGCTTCTTCGCCTACTTCCCCTCCAATGCCGCACCGATTGCCGTGCTCGCCGAGTATCTGGCCTCGTCGGTTGCCGCCCAGTGTATGCTGTGGCAGACCTCACCCGCCGCCACGGAGCTGGAGACAAGGGTACTGGACTGGCTGCGGCAGGCGGTAGGGCTGCCCAAGGGCTTTTCGGGGGTCATCCAGGACACGGCGTCGTCGGCGACGCTGGCCGCTGTGCTGACCATGCGCGAGCGGGCGCTGAACTGGGCGGGCAACCAGCACGGTCTGAGCGACGCTGGTCGCCTGCGGATCTATGTCGCCGACGAGGTGCATTCTTCGGTTGATGCCGCTGTCTGGATTGCCGGGATAGGCCACGAAAACATGGTTCGCATCCCGGTCAGCGGGCCGCGCCGGGCCATGGATGTCGAGGCGCTGGAACAGGCGATTGCGCTGGACCGCGCCGAGGGCTTCATTCCCACCGGTGTAATCGCCAGCGTCGGGGCGACCAGCGTTGGTTCGACCGATCACATTGCCGCCGTGCTGGCTGTGGCCAGAGCCCATGACCTTTACAGCCACGTCGACGCGGCCTGGGCCGGGGCGGCTATGATCTGCCCTGAATTCCGGGATTTGTGGGACGGCATTGAACAGGCTGATTCGATCGTCCTGAACCCCCATAAGTGGCTCGGCACGCCCTTTGATTGCTCAGCTCATTTCCTTGCCGACCCTGACAGTCTGGTGAAGACGCTGGCGACCCAGCCCGAGTACCTCAAGACCCACGGCGCGGATGGCGTCATCAACTATTCCGAATGGTCGATCCCGCTGGGGCGTCGCTTCCGTGCGCTCAAGCTCTGGTTCCTGCTGCGCGGGCATGGGCTAGAAGGCCTGCGCCGTATGATCCGCGACCATGTGCGCTGGGCCGGGCAGGTCGAGGCGGCGCTCGCCGCGCTGCCACAGTTGGAGATCGTCACGCCCTGTATGCTGTCGCTGTTCTCCTTCCGCGTCCGGCCCGAGGGCATGGCCGGCGCAGACCTTGACGCGTTCAACCTCGCGCTGCTCGAAGCCATCAACGCAGACGGGCGAATTTATCTGACCCAGACCCGGATCGACGATAAACTGGTGATCCGGTTTCAGGCGGGGCCGTTTTCGATGACCGAGGCGGACGCGGAAACCGCCGTCACGGTGATCGCCAAGATGGCGGCCACGGCCCTCGAACAGGTCAGGGGAGGCTGAGCCAGCATGGTCGACTTCCGCAGCCAGACAACGGTGCCGCCTTTGCGTAGCCAGGCTACGGGATCGGCATTGCGTTCTTCGGCAGCGGAGACGCCCTTCGCCAGCACCATCCCGGCCGAGCGCCGCTTTAAGGTCGCCGACCTGTTCAAGTTCCAGCGGGGACGGGCGGACCTGCTGTTCTCCGTGCTTATCCTCGGGGTGGCGCTGCTGCTGGTGCTGACCTTCTTCGATCAGAGCGGCTGGGCTGACCGTGATTTGCCGCAAAAGCGGCTAGGCAAGGTGCTCAAACAGCCGTGGATCGGCCCGGTGATCGCGCTGCTGATTCTGGTACCGGCGGCGCTGGGCAACCTCGGCCTGAGCCTGCGCCGCGCGCTGCTCGACCGGCGCAAGCATCGCCCGAACAAGACCCGCTATGAGGTGGTGCAGTGGCTGCGCGCCATCGAGTTCATCGTCTATTTCATCATTTATACCCGCAGCATCGAGATCGTTGGCTACCTGATCGCCACGGTGATCTTCGCCATGCTGATGGTGGTGCGGCTGGGTTATCGCAGCTGGCGCTGGGTTGGAATCGCGGCGGGGGTCAGCTTCCTCTCGGTGGTGTTCTTCCGCACCCTGCTGCAGATCAAGACGCCGGTGAACATCTGGCTCTATAACCAACTTCCCGACGGCCTCGAGCGGTTCATGAAGGTGTTTTTCTGATGGATGCACTGATGACCGGTCTGAGCAATCTTCTCGATCCGCAGGTGCTGATCGCGCTGCTGATTGGTTCGGTCGGTGGGCTGATCATCGGGGCTGTGCCGGGTATTGGTCCGGCGATTGCCATCGCCATCCTGCTGCCCGCAACCGTATTCCTGCCTGATCTGGTGTCGCTGGTGCTGCTGCTCGGGGTCTACGGCTCGTCGATGTATGGTGGGGCAATCCCGGCGATCCTGATCAACACACCCGGCACGCCGGTCAACGCCCTGACCACCTACGACGGCCACGCCATGACCAGGCGGGGCGAGGCGCCGCGCGCGCTGTCGCTGGCCTATAGCGCGTCGTTCTTCGGCGGCACTTTCTCGATCATGACGGCGCTGATCGCGCTGCTTGTCTTCGGGCCTTACCTGCGGGATCTGGGGGCGCTGTTCGGCAGCCGCGACATCTTTATGGCGGCGGTGCTGGGCATGGTGCTGCTGATCCTCGCGCATCGGCAGAACATGCTGATCGCCGCGCTGCTGTTCGGCTTTGGTATGCTGATCACGCTGGTGGGGCGGCAGTCAACGCGCGGGTTCCAGCGCTATACCTTCGGCCTCGACGAACTGGCGTCGGGCTTTAACCTGATCGTGGTGATCGTGGGCATTTTCGCGCTCAGTCAGGCGCTGTTCCTGATGATCGGCAAGGACGATAACGCCAAGGAAGTTAGCTTCAAAGGCGGGCTGTTCCGGGGGCTCAGCGAGCTGCGCAAGTATCCGCTGATCACCACGCTCTCGGGCATGTACGGCACCATCATGGGAATCATCCCCGGCGTGGGCGAGTTTGTCGCTCAGTTCTTCTCCTACGCCACTGCGCGCAGCTTTTCCAAGGAGCCGCAGCGTTTCGGTCACGGCTCGCCCGAGGGCCTGATCGCATCGGAGACCGCGAACAATGCGGTGCCTGCTGCGGCGATGATCCCGCTGCTGGCACTGGGTGTGCCCGGCGAGGCGCTGACAGCGATGATGATGGTGGTCTTCTTCGACGCCGGGATCAAACCCGGGCCGGATATCTTCGAGAAGAGCCCCGATTTCCTATTCAGCCTGTTCATCTCGCTACTGATCATCAACGTGCTGGTGGTGATCACGCTGCTGTTCTCGACCCGGTTCATCGCTCGCATGATCTACATCCCGAACCGGTTCCTGGGCGTGTTCATCATGATCTTTGCCTTTGTCGGGGTGTTCAGCATCCGCAACAACTTCTTCGACTGCGCCGTGGCGGCCGTGTTCGGCTTCATCGGCTACATCCTGCGCCGCTTGAACTGGCCGCTGGTCCCGGTCGTGCTCGGCATGGTGCTGGGTGCGATCATGATCGAGCGCCTGACCGCGGGCAGCAGTCGCGTCAAAACCTGGGTCGATCTGGTCGATCGGCCCGTTTCCGGAACACTGGCTGTGGTCATCTTGGGCGTGATCATGGTCGTGTTGGTCAGCCAGATCGTCGAACACCGTCGGCGCAACAGCGGGCCAAACAAGCGGGGGAGGAAAGCCCCGTCCGCCTGAACAAGAATTCCCTTTCACCCAGCTTTTTTCGGAGGAGAAAACCATGAAGAAGCTTATGATTGCAGCAGCTGCGGCTGTTGCTTCTCTCGGCCTGGCGGTCAACGCACAGGCTGAATACCCAACCGGGCCGGTGCAGTTCATCGTGCCATGGCCTCCCGGTGACTTCGAAGACATCCTGACCCGCTGGATCGCTGAAGACATGCAGGCTGCGACCGGTATTCCGGCGTCTGTGGTCAACCGTCCCGGCGGTGGTGACGGCCCGTTCCCGGGCGCACTGGAAGTGCTCGATGCACCTGCTGACGGTTCGGTCATCGGCTCCTTCGTGATCGGTGTTCCGATTGTGGGTCCGAAGATCGGCATCGGTATCGAAGAAGACAGCTTCGTCCCTGTCGGTATCTTCCTGACCTACCCATTCGTGCTGGCCGCTTCCGGCGACGCGCCTTACAGCGACATGGCTGAGCTGGCCTCGCATGCTGCCGATAACGACGTGGTTCTGGGCCACTTTGGCGCGGGTCTGACCCCGACCAAGGCGACCTTCGCCGCTGCCAAGAACATGGGCTTCGAGTTCGCTGATGATTCGGCCTTCGACATGCTCGACTGTAACACACTGTCTGCGGGTGACGCTGACGTGATCAACACCACGCTGGCGCTGATCGAGCCTTGCCTGGGCGAGATCAACGTTCTCGCCAACATCGGCGCTGAGCCGATCGGCAAGCTGCCTGGCGTCGGCACCCTGTCTGCACAGGCCGGGATCAACGACCTGGAGCTGTGGAACGGCCTGTTCGTGAAGAAGGGCACCCCGCAGGAGGTCATCGACACCCTCGCAGCTGTGGCTGAAGCGACCATGATGTCCGAGCGGGCACAGGCGCTGATGGCTGAAACCGGTGCTGCCGTCTACTGGCAGGGCACGGACGAGTCCATCGCCCGGATTGCAGCAGACACGGCCAAGGACGCCGAGCTGGCTGCCATCATCGGCAACTAATCTGCTTCGCGCAGGATGAGGTGATCCGCGCCCCGGCGTTCCGGGGTGCGGATTTTCCGCCGATCCCGCCGCAGGGGGGCAAGGCCCGCCAGGCTTGGCCCTCTGCATCACCGGGTAAGTCCGGACTGAACAACAACAGCTTTTGAGACAGCCAAAGACGACAGCCATGGACCGGATCCGCCTCGGCATACTGCAGGTCAATCACGACAAGAGCGAAAGCATCGGCGATCACTTCCCCGACGACGCCCATCGCTTCCGTGACCTTTTCGATGCTCTCGAACAGCGGTTTTCCTACCGCGTGTACATGACCATTGGCGATGAAGTGCCCGAGAGCCTCGACGAGCAGGACGCGTTTCTGATCACCGGCTCGCCGCTGTCCGTGCTCGATGAACACAGTTTCCTGCCCCCGCTCGATGATTTCATCCGCGCCTGCGATGCTGCGCGCAAGCCTCTGATCGGCACCTGCTTCGGTCATCAGGCGATTGCGGTTGCGCTGGGCGGCAAGGTCGAGCGCGCCGCTGCGGGCTGGAATGTAGGTATCGAAACCACCCACTTTCTCGAAAACGCAGCCTTCATGACGGACGCGCAGCGTGACCTTGGCTTCTACGTCTTCCACGAGGATCACGTCAGCGTCTTGCCCCCGCAGGCGCGGCTGACCGGGCGCGGGGACTTCTGTCCGACCGCTGCCTTTGCCGTCGGCGATCACATCATGACCACGCAGGCTCATCCCGAGTTCACAGACCGCTTCATGCGTGCGGTCGTGGATGACTGCCTTGGCCTGCTCGGCGAGGACGGCCACGCGGCGGCCACTGACAGCCTCGACCGGGGCCGGAATGACGGCCCGCTTTTTGCCCGCTGGATGACCCGCTTTATCCTTAACCACCTCAACGGCCACGACAGCCACGATCGGCGTAAGCGATGATCGTACCCCGCGCCCGGACTGAACCAACAATACCACGGAGCCTTGAGTATGATCGATGACGGTCACCTTGATCTGAGCAGCCATGACGCCTTCAGCGGCGGGGTGCCCCACCGGACCTTTGCCCGCCTTCGGGCCGAAGAGCCGGTGCACTGGACCCCCGAGCACGACGGCGGTCGCGGCTTCTGGTCGGTCACGCGCCATGCTGACATTCTGACCGCCAACGGCAACAACGCGGTATTCAGCAGCGGGCAGGGGATCCGGATCGAGGATCAGACCCGGGAGGAATACCTCGCTCGACGCACGTTTCAGGAAACCGATCCACCCGAGCACCGGATCACCCGCAAGCTGGTCAACCCGGCTTTCTCCCGCCCGGCCATCACCCGCTACGAGGCCATGATCCGCTCGCTTGCAGCAGAGATTGTCGATGAGGCGCTGAGCAACGACGAATTCGACGCCGTCGAGGTACTGGCCAAGCGCCTGCCGATGATGATGCTCGGGAGGATCCTCGGGGTGCCGGATGCCGACTTGCCGTGGCTGGTTGAGAAGGGTGACGCCCTGATCGGCAACAGCGACCCGGATTTCACTGATACCGTCATCGACAAGATGGATACGCAGGCCTACCGCTTCATGCCCTTCCGCAGCCCGGCGGGGGTGGAGCTCTATGACTACGCCGATGCGGTTCTGCGCGGGGATAAGCCGGTCGACCCCGAAGGCGTGCTGGCGCGCGTCATGGCGGCCAACGCCGCTGACGGGGTCATGGAAGCGCGCGACTTCAAGAACTTCTTCTGCCTGCTGGTTGCGGCGGGCAACGATACGACGCGGTATTCGATTTCCATGGCGCTGTACGAGCTGACCCGCGACCCGAGCCTGCTGGCGCAGCTGCGAAGCGGCACGGTCTGGGATACAGCGGCCGATGAGTTCATCCGGCTGGCCTCGCCAACCATGCACTTCCGGCGCACTGCAACTGGGGATACCGAGCTGGGTGGGCAGGCCATCCGCGCGGGCGACAAGGTCATCCTGTGGTTCGTCTCCGGCAATCGGGACGCCCAGGTCTTCGACCAGCCCGACCGGGTCAATCTCGCGCGCAATCCCAACCCACACCTGGCCTTCGGGCAGGGTGGGGTGCACCTGTGCCTTGGGATGTGGCTGGCGCGGCTGGAAATCCGGGTGCTGCTCGAAGAGCTCTCGTCGCGCCTGGCAGGGATCGAGGCGCTGGGGGAACCCGCCTGGACCCGGTCGAACTTCATTTGCGGGGTCAAGAGCCTGCCTGTAAGGATCAGGCGTTGAGACGCTGCGCCTAGTGTACCGATGTTTGTGAGTGAGAAGCCGATATGACCATCAACCGAACCCGTGCTCTGTTCTGTGACCTGCTGGGCCTGCCCCGGGGCAAATACGTGGCGCCGCATCTGGCCAGCGCCGGCAAGATCGGATTCGCCCGTGCCGCCTTCGCAGTGTCCTTCGACCGTGATCTGCTGACCGTTCCCGGTACCGGGGTCTTCGAGGGCGTGCCGGACATGGACCTGCGCCTCGGGGGTGAGCGACGCAAGGGCTGGCAGGACGGCGTTGAAATTGCGCTGGGTGATATCGAGGTCGAGGGCGAGGCCTTCGCGCTGGATGCGCGCGGTCAACTGCGGGCCACGGTTGCGGCGTGGCAGCAGCATGGCCTGACGCCCATGGTCGGCATCG
Organism: Geminicoccus sp.; assembly: GCA_002708995.1. Taxonomy (GTDB): domain Bacteria; phylum Pseudomonadota; class Alphaproteobacteria; order UBA7985; family UBA7985; genus UBA7985. The sequence continues at coordinate 7,894 of PAPT01000017.1, forward strand.
AGCTCGAGGCTTACGTGTTCGAGCAGGGGGAAGACGGCGCCTTCCGGCCCTACAACACGCCGGGCGCGTTCGTGTACGGGACGGGGCCGCACAACGATCCGCGCGGGCTGACGGATGCCATCTGGACCCGGGCCAAAGCGGCCGAGATCCCGATCGAGTCCATGAATGGCGAGTACGACAATGGCCAGTTTGAGCTGACCCTGTGCTTCGGGGACGCGATCAAGGCTTGCGACGATGCCTTTTTGCTCAAGACCATGGCGCGCGAGGTTGCGGCGGAGAAGGGTCTTATCCTGACCTTCCTGCCCAAACCCATCCCGGAGCGTGGCGGCTCGGGCCTGCACGTCAATTTCAGCTTTACCGACAAGGACGGCAAAAACGCCGTCGGGCCGGAGGGGCGCTTGTCGAACCTGGCCGAGGGTTGCGTCGCTGGGTTGATGCATCACCATGAAGGCCTTGCCGGGGTGCTGGCCGGGACGGTCAACTCCTACGATCGGCTGACCCCGGCGTCGATGGCGGGCTACTGGTGCAACTGGGCCGATGATCACCGGATGACGACGGTGCGCACAACGGTGGCTTCGCCGCGGTCGGCGCGTCTGGAGCACCGCATGGCCGACGGTGCTGCCAACCCCTATCTGGCAACCCATGCGGTTCTGCGCGCGGCTATGCTGGGCGTGGAGCAGGGACATCGGCTGCCGCCGGCCGAGGATCTGGACGGGATCGAAAATGTGCGGGCGACGCGGCACGTGCCTTCGAGCCTGAAAAAGGCGCTTGATGCACTAGACAACGACGCGGCGCTGCGCGAGGCGTTGGGTCCGCTGCTGGTTGACGCGCTGGTGTTTCTCAAGCGCGATGAGGCGACGCGCCTGGAGAAGGCGTCTGTGGACGAGATCCGGGATTTCTACCTGCCATTTATCTGAGATTGGTGTGTGGCCTGTCGCCTTGGGTTGAGCGCTCATTAGCTGTGCGCACAAAACGCTTCGCTTTGAGCGCTTATTTCCGTTAGGCTCAAGTGGCTTTGAACGCGTTGGAGATCTTTGTAGAAGCAAGGTTGCGCCGACCTTGTCTCGACCGCTTCGCGGTCTTCACCAAGGCGTCGCGCAGTTCTTTGCCTTTCGCTCAACACGTGGCGTTTATTCTGAGCCTTTCGAAGGAGCTGTGAGCTTGGTATTTCGAGACCAGCAACAAGAAAAGCCACGCCGGGCGAAGCCTGGCGTGACCGTTTAACTGCGGGTGGGAAGGCCGAAGGCCGCGAAGCGGCCAAGGCCCGAGCGCGCAACTACGTCTCATTATCACAGCAAAGGAATGGCTGGTTGAGCTCAGTGCCCCAGTCCTTCGAGGTGTGCTGTCATAGCGGCAAGTCCTGCATCCAGCCCGCGCCGGCCATAGCCCAGCCGAAACCGATCCGTCGGCGTCGGCCCCAGCGCGCTCGAATAGATGGTGCTGGGGAGCAGGAGCACGCCGGCTTCCTCGACCAGTCGCTTTGCGAAGGCCTCGACCCCCTCAGGCCCGGTATAGCGCGGGAAGCCCATGCACGATCCATCCGGGCGCTGCCAGACGAACAAGCCTCCAAAACGATCGAAGAACGCGTCCCACTTGGGGAGATTTTCGTCGATGATCGCGTTATTCCGGTCCAGCAACCGCTGGCGCTGCCGCAGCGCAATAACTGAAATCCGCTCGCTGGGCGCCGAGTTGCAGATCGAAAGATAGTGCTTGAGCCGTTCCATCTTCGACAGCACCGCTTTGTCCTGGCTGGCAATCCAGCCCATCCGCAGGCCGGGCAGCCCGTAGGCCTTTGACATGACCCCCAGCGACAGGCCGCGCTCGTAGATATCCGCCACATAAGGCAGGAACGCCGTTCCCGTCGGCCCCAGCCCCTTGAAGATTTCGTCGTGAAGCAGATACAGCCCGTAGTGTCGACACAGCTCGATCAACGCCTCGTAGCGATCGAGCGGCAGGATCGCCCCGGTCGGATTGTGCGGAAAGTTGATCGTCACCAGCTGGGTGTTGGGGCGCACGGCGGCGCGCACCCGATCGATATCCAGCGACCAGCTATCCTCAGGGTCCAGCGGCACCCCCGTCGCCTCGCAGATCGCCAGCGGCAGGGTTTCATGGCTCTGATAATTAGGGGTGACGACAATGGCGTGGCTGTCGGCATCCAGCACCACTTGGTTGGCGGCGAAGATGCCCTCGCTGGCCCCGGCGAAGCACAGTACGTTCTCTGCCGCCTGCGCCTCATAGGTTTCAGCGATGGCTTCGCGCAGGTCGGGGGCACCGAAGGTCTCGGTATAGCCCAGCCAAAGGTCCTCGAGGCTGGCGCGCTCTTCCGCGCTGGTGCCGTCCAGCAGGTCACGCAGCGACAGGCTTTCGGCGTCGGAGGCCGTAAGGTGATACTGGGCCTTGAACTCCCACTTGGAAAAGTGGGTCTCAAGCCGGAAATCGGGCAAGGTCGGCACGGGCAATCCTCAGGTTTGCAGAAGTCTTTCCGCGTGGGTGCAGGCCGCCGCGATCAGCCGTCGAGCGCGTTCCGGGGCCCCAGGCTCGCCGATGCGCTCGCTGATCCAGCCCACGTAGGTAAAGTGCCTCAAAGCCAGCAGCAAGGGCAAGGCTTCACGATCAATGTGCTCCTGCGCACCATAGCCCGCGAGCAGCGCCTCGATCAGGAGCTCGGAATCCGGCGAGCGCTCCAGCCGGGAGATGGTGGTGGCGAGGTCAAATTCCCGAAACCCCCAGCAGCAGTCATCGAAGTCGATCAGGTGCAGGCTACCGTCAGCCCCGCGCATGACGTTGTCAGGGATCAGGTCGGCGTGAATCAGCCGCAGCGGCGGGGCCAGCGCCCGCAGCCGCGCTGCGCCAAAGTCTCGGGCCCGGGCCAGCAGGTCTGCCTGCTTGGCGCTGAGTTCGGGCCGGTCCCAGAACCGCCCCCACAGCGGGTTTTCGCCCACCAGCCCCTCGAAGTCCCAGACCGGCCGGTCGAAGTCCGCAGGCGGGGTCCAGGCCGCCGCGGCCTGGTGCAGCCGCGCCATCTGTCGCCCCAGCTCGACCATGGTCGCCTCAGCGCCGGCCCTGTGGAGCAGTTGGCTTTCCCGGCCCAGCGGTTCGGCATCGATCCAGCGCAGCAGGCTGAAGTTGAACCCCTCCACCGTCTCGATCAACGCACCGGGCGTCGAGAGCAGGGGCGCAGGCACGGGGATCCCCGCCTCGGCCATGGCCTGCATCCAGGCCAGCTCCGAGCGCAGCTGCGGTGCAGTGCGGAGCCCGGGCCGGTGCAGGCGCAGCGCGAAGGCTGTGCTGCACTCGCCCCGTGAGACTGTGACGCGGTAGACGAGGTTTTCCCGCCGCGTGACAAGGCTGACTTCAGTCTCCGGCTTGGCCAGCCCCCAGCGTTCCAGCGCGTGGGCAAGGAGCGCACCTGCGTCCTCGGGAATGGCGCTGTTACGATCCCCGGTGCTCAAGCCGCACCGACCCCGACCACAAAGTCCTCGACCGGACCCAAAGCAGAAAGGGCGTCATCGAGGGTCTCGAGCATCAGGTCGGCATTCTCGCGGCTGAACGGGAGGGGCGGGCGCACCTTGAGCGTGTTGTAGTGCACCCCGAGCTTGTTGAGCAGCACCCCGCGATGGCGCATGGCGTTGGCCAGTGCGGTCACGTAGTCGGTCGCCGGCGCCTTTGTCTCCCGATCGCGAACGAATTCCGCCCCGAAAAACAGACCATAGCCGCGAACGTCTCCAATATCGCCGTACCGCTTGGCCAGCCGCCGCAGGCCGTCCTGCGCGTAATTGCCAACCTCGAGCGCATTGGCCTGCAGCCCCTCGGCCTCGATCACGTCAAGGGTGGCATTGGCGGCGGCCACCGAAACCGGGTTACCGCCGTAGGTGTTGAAATAGCGGAAAGAATTGCGGAACCCCGCCATGATCTCCGGGGTCGTCACCAGCCCAGCAATCGGGTGGCCGTTGCCCATGGGCTTGCCCAGTGTGACGATATCGGGCTCGGCCTTGATCCGCTGGTGTCCCCACGTGTGGCTGCCGTTGCGGCCGAAGCCCGGCTGCACTTCGTCAGCGATGAACAGGCCGCCGGCCTTGCGCACCGCCGCCAGCGCCGGATCCAGCCAGCCTTTATCCAGCATGGGAAACCCTTCGTTGACAAACGATGGACAGAGGATGATCCCGCCAAAGCCCACACCGCTGTCTTCGAGGTCGGTAATGGCGTCCTCGACCGCGCCGGCAAAGGCTGCGGCGTGCGAAGGGCCAGCTTCACCGCCCAGCGGACGATAACTGTCCGGCGCAGGCACAAAACGCACGTGGTCGGCGCCCCCGTAGCGCGAGGGGTTGGTCGCGCTGAGCTGGGCTACGGCGGTGGTGTTGCCGTGATAGGTGTGGTCGGTGGCGATGATCCCGCGCTTGCCGGTCATGGCCTCGACCATGCGCAGGGCGATGTCGTTGGCCTCCGAGCCGGTGCAGGTCAGGATCGCGGTCGACAGGTCGCCGTCAAAGGTCGCCGTCAGCCGTTCGACGTAGTCGAGAATGCCGCGGTGCGGGTAGCGGGTGTGGGTGTTGAGCGTCGAAGCCTGCCGCGTGATCGCCTCGACCACGTGGGGGTGACAGTGGCCGACGTGGGGCACGTTGTTGTAGCAGTCCAGATACCGGCGTCCGTCGCTGTCCCAGACCCAGACCCCCTCACCACGGACCAGCGCCACCGGCTCGTCGTAGAAGGTGGATACGTTCGGGCCGAGCAGTCGCGTGCGACGCGCCATCATTTCTGCGGTACTCATGCTCGTCTCCGGGACTACAGGGTCGCTGACACTTGCTTAACATGCTAAGGACCGCATTCAGGCCGGTCAACCGAGGAACCGCCTTAAGCCCCCCTCCGAGGTCGCATCGGTGACGGTATCGGGGTGGACAAGCGCACGTGACTATGAATTCTGAAGCGCGGAGCGAGGGGGCAGGCCCCCCCCGACCAGGAACACAGGGGGTTTGCAACCATTCCGCCAAGATTCAGCGCACAAAAAAGCCGCCGAACACAGGGTCCGGCGGCTGTAAGACTGCCGCCTTAGGGGCGCTGAGGACGGCTCAGGACGGTTTGTCCGATCAGTTGATCGGGGACCAGATCAGCTTGCGCGGACACAGGGTGAGGATACAGCCGGCGGCGGTGATCGTGCCGTCGGCGTTCTCATCGACGCGGAAGCCGTAGTACTTCATCTTCTCGTCGCGCAGGGACTCATCAGGGGCGAGGATGCGGCCCTTGCGGTACTGGCCCGGGGCTTCTTCGATCAGGTTTTCGATCATGTAGCTTCCCTGCAGCACCGAGCCGTCGGGCATGATTGAATCGTCCTCGAGCACAGAGCCGTCGGGCAGGATGATCTCAGTCACCCGGCCACAGATTTTGGTGGCGTCAAAATCGCAGGCTTCGAACAGGATGTTGAGGGTATTCGACTGGCTTTCGACCTCTTCGGACTGGCCAGTGTTGTAGGACTTTCCGACGATATCGGCCTGAGCGGTGCCGAAAGCAGAGAGAGCAAAGACAATAGCAAGACTGAACCACTTCATAGGACGCTTCCTTTCGTGACTGAAGCCTAGGACGCTGGGTCCGGAGACGGGCACAGCATAGGCCAAAACCTGTTTGCCTGTCGAATGCGCAGCCCCTCAACCGAAGCGCGCGGTGCGGAATGGTGCCATCAACAGCCCCGGATCGCGCCCGAGCATCAGGTCAGCGACGATTTCTGCCGTCCCGGCGGCCTGCGTCAGGCCGAGGTGGCCATGACCGAAGGCGTACACGATGCGATCGGTCGCGCTCGCGTGGTCGATAACCGGCAGGCTGTCGGGCAGGGTCGGGCGGAAGCCCATCCATTGCGCGCCGCCATCGGTTTTCAGGGCGGGCATAAAGCGCTTCGCGCGCTGCAGCAGCGCCTTGGAGCGTCGGAAATTCGGCGCCAGCTCGAGCCCGCCCAGCTCGACCGCGCCGCCGACCCGCAGGCCTTCGCCGATGCGGCTGACCACGAAGCCATGTTCGCTGAAGGTGAGCTGGGTGCGCAGGTCGAAGGCGCCGGGGGGCAGGGTGGTATTGTAGCCGCGCTCGGTCTCCAGCGGCAGCCGGTCACCCAGCCCGGCGGTCAGGCGGTGCGACCACGCCCCGGCGGTGATCACAGCGCGGTCGCCGCGGTGCTCCCCCTGCGTGGTTTCCAGAATGATGTCGGCCTCGCCGGGCTTAACCGCCTGCACCCCAGCCGCCGCGATCTCGCCGCCTGCGCGCAGGAAGGCGGCGCGCAGGTGCGCCATCCACCTCGCCGGGTCGATGGTGTTGATCCAGCCGTCGGTGAAGCCGGCGTGGGTAAAGCGTGGACTCAGTCCCGGTTGAATGTCGGCGATCTGCTCGGGGCTGTCGAGCAGGTCAAAGGCGACCCCGTGCTCCCGCCGCAGGTCCCATTCGGCCGAACTAGCGGCGAAGGACGCGGCGCCCTCGTACACCTGCAACTGCCCCTGCGCGCTGATCAGTTCACGCCCGCCGATGACCTGCAGCTGGCGTTCCAGCGCGGCCTGCGAGTGGGTCATGAGCGCTGTCTGTGCGGCAACCCCGGCGCGGTAGCGCTCGGGTCGGGTGGCGCGCCAGAAGCGCCACAGCCACGGAACCAGCGCCAGCGCGTGCCCGGGGCGGATCGCCAGCGGACCAAGCGGGTCAAGCAGCCAGCCCGGTGCCCGTGCCATGATCCCCGGCGAGGCGAGCGGAAAGATATCGCTGAAGGCGAAGCCCCCGGCGTTGCGATGACTGGCACCCCGGTGCGCCGCACCTGTGGCCTCATCGCGGTCGTAGATGGTGACGGCGAAGCCTTCGTGCTGCAGGGCGAGGGCGACGTTGAGGCCGACCACACCGCCGCCGATGACGGCGAGGGTCTCAGCCATGGGGGGCCTGGGGGCTGGTTCCGGGGCTGCTGGGCGCAATTCCGGCGCGGAAGGGGTCTGCGTCGGTAAAGATCAGGCGGCTTTCCGCCATCACGTGTGCCTGCCCGGTGATGCGCGGGATCACCCCGCCGCTGGTGCCGGGCTGGTAGGACAATCGATAGCGGCTGCCGATCACGCTCTCCTGCACGATTTCATCGCCCGGGGCGAGGCGCTGGTCTGCCGCCAGACAGGCGAGCCTCGCCGAACAGCCGGTGCCGCAGGGCGAGCGGTCGTAGGTGTTATCCGGGGTCAGCACGAAGTTCCGACCGTGCACGCCCGGCGCATCGCCGCCGCCCAGCAGCACTACGTGGTCGATCAGCTCGCCCTTCTCGCCGACCGCGCCCTGCGCGTTTGCCGCTTCCCGGACACGGATGCTGAAGTCGGTCAGCGCTGGAATATTGCCCGCTTCGACCGGCAGCGGACTGGGGTCGACCAGAAAGAACCAGTTGCCGCCGTAGGCGACGTCACCCCGCAGCGCGCCAAAGTCCGGAACGTCGATTTCACGCGCAGCGTGGACCCGGCGGCTTTCGATATTGGTCACGGTAACGGTCTGCGCGTCTTTGAGCGCGAGCCTGACTGCGCCGGCCGGGGTATCGATCTGGTGCTCCCCGAGGCCGATCCGACCCATATGCGCCAGCGTCACCCCCAGCCCGATCGAGCCGTGCCCGCACATGCCCAGAACGGCATCGACGTCGAAGAAGATCACCCCGGTGACCGTGCCTTCCCGCTCCGCTGGCTGGAGCAGGGCACCGACCATGGCAACCTGCCCGCGCGGCTCGCCGAGGACCGCGCGGCAGAAATCCGGGTGCTCGTCGGCCAGGCGCCGCGCGCGCTCCGCCATGGGGCCGGTGCCGAGGTCTGGACCGCCATCGAGGATGACCCGTGTGGGTTCACCGCCCGTATGGCTGTCGATCACCTGCACTGATCGATGACCCCGCCCTGCTTGGACCAGTCGGCGAACCACGCATTGAACAGATGGTACTGCGCTTCACAGAAGCCCCGCTGGGCCGGGGTCAGGGCATCGGTTTCGTTGAAGTGGTGTTCGAAGGCGCTCTCGCCCTGCATCACCAGCATGTGCTTGTAGAACAGCACCAGATCCGGACCTTCGTCGAAGGTCGACACCACGTGGATCGCGTCGGTGAGCTCCTGCGCGCGCAACCGGGCTTCGGCATCGCCGCAGACTGCCTTCTGGCACAGCCGCTCGAGCATCAGCACTTCGTGGGGCAGGGCGTTGCCAACCCCGGTGATCGCGCCGCTGGCGCCGCAGTTGACGATGCCGTGGTAGACCTGCGTGTCGACCCCGACCATCAGCGCGACGCTATCGTCGTGCGAGGTGATGTTTTCGGCCGCGTAGCTGAGGTCGGCAGCGCCGCCGAATTCCTTGAAGCCCACCAGATTGCTGTGCTCTTCCCGCAGCGCGAAGAACAGTTCGGCCCGGGTGGAAAAGCCGTAGAAAGGACTGTTGTAGATCACAGCCGGGATATCGGGCGCGGCGCCGAGGATGGATTTAAAATGGTTTTTCTGTGCGGTGGCAGAGGGCCCCCGCGACAGCACGCGCGGGATCACCATCAGGCCGGCTGCGCCGACAGATTGCGCGTGGGCGGCCAGCACCGTCGCCGAGGCGGAATTGATCGCACCGGTGCCGACCACGACCGGGATGCCCGCCGCCGTCAGCCGGGCCACGCCCTCCATCCGGTCGGCGTCGCTGACCAGCGGCCAGTCCCCCATCGACCCGCAGTAGATGACCGCCGACATGCCGGTATCCATGAGCGCGGCGGCCTTGGCCACAAGCGCGTCAAAGTCCGGGCGCCGGTCAGCCCCGCAGGGCGTCATCAGTGCAGGCATCATTCCCTTGAAAAAGGCAGCAGACATCGTGCGCTCCTCTCTGGTGTTTCGGGCCCGGTGTTCCGGGTTTCAGCGCGCAGAGTATCAGCCCCCGCCGCGCACGCAAGCCGGGCACTTTCCGGTCTTGTGCACGGCCGTGCTCAGGCGCGTAGGCGGAACCGGTGCATGTGATCGTAGTGCGGCTTCATACGCCGGTGCACAAGGCGCACGCGCTCGGGCGTGCCGGCGAGGTCGACGTATTTGCGCGGCTGCGGCTTCAGCCCGTCTGACTTGGCGAGCAGGTGGTGGAACGACCTACCATCCCATCAGCTGTGCGCACGCGGATCGCCCCTCGGCTCCCAGCTCAGCGCACTCTCGATGAAGGGGATATCGACGGCCTCGCAGAACGCCCGGGTCATGGCCACGGGGTCTTCGAGCAGGTCGTTGCTGTCAACCACCGGCAGCGGGGTGCCGTCGTTGAAGGCGGTGAGCAGGTCGAACAGGGCCCGCTGCTCGGGGAAACCGACCTTAAGCTCGTCGAAGTCCGGCCACTTGTCGTAGATCGAGGTGATGGTCTTCGCCGGGTCGCGGATCAGGAAGGCGTGGGTGAAGTTGGAGAGGCACTCCCGGTCCCACACTTGATTGATATACAGCGGGAAATCCTTGGTGAACACGGGGCCCTGCTGCGCCCGGGCCCGGATGTCATCCCATACGCTTTCGAGGCTGAGCCCGGGGGTGGTGACGCCACCTTCCTTAAACCTGGGCCACATGGGGTCCTCGCCCTGATACCAGGCCTCGCCGAAGGGCTCGTGCATTCAGTCCATATCGCCGCGTTGGCGCATCATCCATTCAAAGGCGGTGGAGGTGGAGCAGGGCACGGCCCAGAGCGCAACGATCTTATGCATGGTCCGCGGCCTCCAGCGATGGCAGCAGTTGTCCTTCGGCGCGCTCAGGTCGGATGCCGAGGGTTTTGAAAATCCGCCAGTACAGCGCAATGTCGTGGCCGATGACGGGCTTTCCCAGTCGCGCTTCGAGGGCCGCAACGAGGTGCAGGGGCCGCCAGGCCAGACCGTCGCTCGCGCAGCGATAGTTGCTCATGCCGTTGAGCAGATAGGCATCGACCTTGGGCGCCTGCTCAGCAACAAAGTCAAAGGACTTCCACAGCAGCTCTTCATCGAAGCACCAGATGCAGTCGTCGACCGCCTGCTGGCTGGGGAACCAGCCCTGATCGAAGAAGTGACCCGCCCAGACGACGTCGAAACCCGCTTTCCGCAGGAACCCGACGGTCCCCTCGTACCAGCTGGACCTGTGATAGCAGGCGTTGAGCGCGACCTTCTCGATGTTCTGGTCGCGCAGGGCCTCGACCATGGCGTAACCGGCCATGTGAAAGAGGGTCTGGTAGGTGTCAGACAGCCGCTCGCAGTGCTCACGGATGCCCTCGACGCCCAGTTCGCTGGCGTGCACCCAGTTGGAGCCGACCTGTCTGCAGACATTGGCGCCGTTGTTGGCCATGCACTCGAGAAAGTCCTCCAGCATGCCGAAGTTCTTCTTCCGCTGTTCGAGGCGGTGGGCGTAGTCGGGCACGTGCAGCATCCAGCCGTGGACGCCGAGACTCTCCGGCGCGATCCGCAGCAGGTCACTTGGGGCGGCGTCGAAGTCGTGCGGCGGGCAGGTCAGCCTGACCTGGTACGGGAACAGCTTCACCGCTGGGTTCTGCCACTTGGTGGGTTTGGTGTAGTCGGGCATCAGACCGCGCCTTCAATCCGGAAACAAACGCGGGGACGAGAGCCCGTTGCGGGTCGAGGCGTACAGCAGAAACTGGCCGGATGACGCTTTTGGATCAGAATTGGCCTTGAGACAAAAAAGTGTGCGCGGGCCAACCCGAAAGTTCCGATCCTTTACCGATGCCGCCGGGCTCTATGGCTGGTTTTGTCCCATGATCGCGCCATGTTGTTTACTCGGGTCCGCCTTGGCAGAAACGAGACACCTTTTGATTTGGTGGCGACGCTCCGCTGCGCATAGTCTCATTTCTGGTGGTGGACGCGAATAGCGAAGAATTGGGAAGGAGGCCCCTTCATGCAACTTGGGATTCCCCGCGAGACGGCAAAGGGCGAACAGCGCGTCGCCATGACCCCCGAGGTCACGGCAAAGCTGACCAAACTTGGTCACGATCTGATCATTGAACCCGGGGCGGGAAAGGCCGCCGGCTTTGCCGATGCAGCCTACGGCGAGGCCGGTGCAACGCTGGCGAAATCCAAGGCTGATCTCTACAAGCGCGCTGATACCATCGCCCGCGTCAGGCCGCCTGAACCCAAGGACCTCGCGCGCCTGACCGCCGAGCAGAGCCTGATCTGCTTCTTCTACCCTTCGCAGAACGAAGAGCTGCTCGCCGCCGCGGGTGAGAGTGGCGCGACCGTGATCGCCATGGATATGGTGCCGCGGATTTCGCGCGCGCAAAAGATGGATGCGCTGTCGTCCATGGCCAACGTTGCCGGCTACCGTGCGGTGATCGAGGCAGGGAATAACTTCGGGCGCTTTTTCACCGGGCAGGTGACCGCTGCCGGTAAGATCCCGCCGGCCAAGGTGCTGGTGATCGGCGCCGGTGTCGCCGGGCTTGCCGCCATCGGCACGGCGCAGTCATTGGGCGCGATCGTCCGCGCCTTCGACGTTCGCCCCGAGGTCGCCGAGCAGATCGAGAGCATGGGCGCCGAGTTCCTGTTCCTCGACTTCGATGATGCCGCCGACGGCGCGGCCACGGGCGGCTATGCGGCCCCGTCCTCGCCGGAGTTCCGGGAGAAGCAGCTGGCGCTGTTCCGCGAGCAGGCGCCGGATATCGATATTGTCATCACCACCGCCCTGATCCCCGGCCGCGATGCGCCCAAGCTCTGGCTTGCCGACATGGTCGAGGCGATGAAGCCGGGTTCGGTGATCGTCGATCTAGCCGCTGAGCGGGGTGGTAACTGTGATCTGACCGTTCCAGACGACAAGATCGTTACCGAAGGCGGCGTCACGGTCATCGGCTACACCGATTTCCCCAGCCGGATGGCGGCACAGGCTTCGACGCTCTACGCCAACAATATCGTCAACTTTCTGGCTGACCTGACGCCGGAAAAAGACGGCGTGATTGTCCACGATATGGACGACGACGTGATCCGTGGCGCGACCGTAGCGCATGGGGGGGAGGTGACCTTCCCGCCGCCGCCGCCGAAGATCCAGGCCATTGCGGCCAAACCCGCTGAGACTGCGCCGGAGAAGACCCCCGAAGAGCGTCAGGCCGAGGAGGCCGCCGCCGCGCGCCGTGCGGGCCTGCAGCAGTTCGGGCTGATCGGTGCGGGTTCGATCGTCCTGCTGGCGCTGGGGCTGGTGGCACCGCCCTCGTTCCTGCAGCATCTGGTAGTGTTCGTGCTCGCCTGCTTCGTCGGGTTCCAAGTGATCTGGAACGTCAGCCACGCGCTGCATACGCCGCTGATGGCCGTCACGAACGCGATTTCAGGGATCATCATCATCGGGGCGCTGCTCCAGATCGGGCCGGGCAACGCCATCGTCTGGGTGCTGGCTTCGATCTCAGTGCTGATCGCAACCATCAATATTGTCGGTGGTTTCATGGTGACACGGCGGATGCTCGCCATGTTCCAGAAATCCTGAGCAGCGGAAGAGGTAGAGAACCATGGGTATCGGGCTTCAGACCGCTGCGTACATCGTTGCAAGTATCCTTTTCATTCTTTCTCTGGGCGGGCTGTCGAACCAGGAGAGCGCCAAGCGCGCCGTCTGGTACGGCATCTTCGGCATGGCGCTGGCCGTTGCTGCGACCCTGCTCGGGCCGAACATGACCCTGCATTGGGTGCTCATCCCGCTGCTGATCGCCGGAGCGGTGATCGGTGCGGTTGTGGCCCAGCGGGTGGAGATGACCGGCATGCCCCAGCTGGTGGCGGCGCTGCACTCCTTCGTTGGACTGGCGGCCGTGTTCATCGGCATCAACTCGGACATGACCGGCACGGTCGACCTGACCCGGGCCGAGGTGATCATCCACGAGGTCGAGATCTTCATCGGCGTGTTCATCGGTGCGGTGACCTTCACCGGCTCGATCATCGCCTACGGCAAGCTCGCCGGCAGCATCGACGGCAAGGCGCTGGTTCTGCCCGGGCGGCACCTGTTCAACCTCGCGCTGATCATCGCCTCGCTGGCGCTGATGGTGCTGTACATGAACCACGCCGGCAGCTGGACGCTGTGGGTGATGACGCTGCTGGCCTTCGTGCTGGGCATCCATCTGGTCATGGCCATCGGCGGCGCCGACATGCCGGTGGTTGTGTCCATGCTCAACAGCTACTCGGGCTGGGCCGCGGCGGCGACGGGCTTCCTGCTCGGCAACGACCTGCTGATCGTTACCGGGGCGCTGGTCGGGGCTTCTGGTGCCATCCTGTCCTACATCATGTGTAAGGCGATGAACCGCTCGTTCATCTCGGTCATCCTCGGCGGCTTCGGCGGCGGCGGCGGCGCGCAGATGGAGATCGACGGCGAGATGGTCGCGATCGACGCACCGGCGGTGGCCGAGGCTCTGGCCGACGCGCGCTCGGTGGTGATCGTGCCTGGCTACGGCATGGCGGTGGCGCAGGCGCAGCAGTCTGTGTCTGAGCTGACTCGGCGCCTGCGCGCGCAGGGCAAGGACGTGCGCTTTGCCATCCACCCGGTCGCCGGGCGCCTGCCCGGGCACATGAACGTGCTGCTGGCCGAGGCCAAGGTTCCCTACGACATCGTGCTGGAGATGGACGAGATCAACGACGACTTCCCGGAGACCGACGTGGTCATCGTCGTCGGCTCGAACGACATCGTCAATCCGGCAGCCCAGGACGACCCCAATTCGCCCATTGCCGGAATGCCGGTGCTGGAGGTGTGGAAGTCCGAGCAGGTGTTCGTGCTCAAGCGCGGCGCGGGAACGGGCTATTCGGGTATTGAGAATCCGCTGTTCTTCAAGGACAATACCCGCATGTTCTACGGCGACGCCAAGGCGTCGTTTGACGTTTTGCTGGGGCACTTCTAGCGCCTTCAGCCCGGAGATAGTCTATGGCAGACCGGGGCAGCACGCTGACGTCCAACCACTGGGGCGTCGGTCTGGTCGAAACCGACGGCGAGCGGATCACCGCCGTCGGCAACCACCCGCGCGACCCGGCGCCCAACCGACTCAACGAGAACATCCCCGACAGCCTCTACGGCCCCGGCCGTATCCGGCGCCCGGCGGTCCGCGCCAGCTGGCTGGAGCACGGCGCCGCGGCCAAGCGGGGTGAGCGTGGCCGCGACCCCTTCGTCGAGGTCAGCTGGGACGAGGTCCTCGACCTGCTCGCCGGTGAAATCACCCGCATCCGCACAGAACACGGCAACCAGAGCATCTACGCCGGCTCCTACGGCTGGTCTAGCGCCGGTCGCGTCCACCACGCACAGGGACTGCTCAAGCGGTTTCTGAACACCCAGGGCGGCTTCGTTCGCTCCGAGGGCAACTACAGCTACAATGCCGCGCTGGTGCTGCTGCCCTACATCGTTGGCCCGTTTTACCGCCACGTGCCGCAGTCCACGCGCTGGTCGGTGGTGGCCGATCACAGCGATCTGGTGGTGGCCTTCGGCGGGCTGGCCGAGCGCAACACCCGGGTCTGCGACGGCGGCGCCAGCCTGCACCGCTTTCCCGGCAGCCTGCAGGCCTGCGCCGATGCCGGCGTGCGCTTTGTCAACGTCAGCCCGCTGCGCGCGGATATGACAGAAGACCTCGGCGGCGAGTGGATGCCGATCCAGCCAGGCACGGACACGGCAATGATGCTGGCGCTGGCCTTCGTGCTCCTCGAAGAAGGCCTGCACGATCAGGCCTTTCTCGACCGCTACACGGTGGGCTTTGATCGCGTCGCCGCCTACCTGCGCGGGAAGAGCGACGGCCAGCCCAAGACCCCGCAATGGGCAGCCGCGCTGACCGGGCTGGACGCCAACCGGCTGACGGCGCTGGCGCGCGAGATGGCAGCGGGGCGCACCATGATCACCACAACAGCGTCCCTGCAGCGCGGCGACTACGGCGAGCAGCCGCTGTGGGCTACTGTGACGCTGGCTGCCATTCTGGGGCAGATCGGCCTGCCCGGCGGGGGTTACACCATCGCCATGGCGGTCAACGCCAACATCGGTAACACCGGGCGGCTGTTCCGCGCCGGGGTCGTCGATCAGGGCATCAACCCCGTGCGCGAAATGCTGCCGGTGGCGATGATCAGCGAGATGCTGCTCAACCCCGGCGGCGCCTACAGCTACAAGGGGCAGGAGTGGCAGTTCCCCGACGCGCGCATGGTCTGGTGGGCCGGCGGGAACCCCTTCCACCACCACCAGGACCTGAACCGGCTGCGCGATGCCTTTTCCCGGCCCGAGACGGTGGTGATCAACGAGATCAGCTGGACCGCCACCGCGCGCCACGCCGATATCGTGCTGCCCGTTGCAGCCCCGCAGGAGCGCACCGATTTCGGCGCGGGGCAATCCGACGACGTGCTGGTTCCCATGCCCG
This sequence comes from Geminicoccus sp., assembly GCA_002708995.1. Lineage (GTDB taxonomy): Bacteria > Pseudomonadota > Alphaproteobacteria > UBA7985 > UBA7985 > UBA7985. Next base: position 23,176 of record PAPT01000017.1, read on the forward strand.
CGCACGCGTCACCCGCCTACGAGGCGCGGCTGGAGTACGATATTTACGCCGAACTCGCCGCCCGGCTTGGCAACCCCGAGGCCTTCACCAAGGGCCGCGACGCCGAGGGCTGGACCCGCAGGCTGTGGCGCGACACACAGCAAATGGCCGAGAAGCAAGGCCTGAGCCTGCCCGACTGGGATGCCTTCATCGAAGGCGACATGGTTGAGCTTCCCGACCCCAGCCCCGATCAGGTGTTTCTCGCCGACTTCCGCGCCGACCCGGAAGGCAGCCCGCTGCCGACGCCTTCAGGGCGGATCGAGCTGTTCTGCGCCAAGATCGACAGCTTCGGGCTCGCGGATTGTCCGGGGCAGGCGACCTGGTTCCCACCCCGCGACAGCCGTGAAGAAGGGCCGCTGGCGCTGATATCCGGGCAGCCGGGAACGCGCCTGCACAGCCAGCAGGACGATGGTGCCTACAGCCGGTCGATGAAGATCAAGGGGAGGGAGCCGGTTCTGATCCACCCCAGCGACGCCGCCGCACGCGGGATCAGCGACGGTGCGATCGTCGAGCTGTTCAACAGCCGCGGGCGCTGTCTTGCCGGAGCCCGGGTCACCAACGAGGTGCGGGTAGGCTGCATTTTCCTGTGGACCGGGGCTTGGTATGACCCCGATTTCGAGAGCCTGGGCGCCGAGGGAACCCCGCTAGACCGGCACGGCAATCCCAACGTGCTGACCCACGATCTGCGGACCTCGAGTCTGTCGCAGTCGCCCGCCGCGCACTCGGCCCGGGTCGAAGTCCGCGTCTGGCCCCATGACGAGACGCCGCCGGCGGTCCGCGCCTTCGAACCACCGACTCTCATCAGACGGAAGTAGAACACCCCGGACGCGCTGCCGGGGCGGGAGATCCTATGAAGACCATTGCCGGTGAAGTCGTTGCTCAGCTCGCCCAGCGGGCCGTCCGGGTCGTGTTCGGCATTCCCGGCGTGCACACGCTCGAGCTCTATCGCGGCTTGGCCGCGGCAGGAATCCGGCACGTCACCGCCCGGCACGAGCAGGGCGCGGGCTTCATGGCCGATGGCTACGCGCGCGCGACCGGTGAGCCGGGTGTCGCGCTGGTGATCACTGGTCCGGGGCTGACCAACACCCTTACGGCCATGGCGCAGGCAAGGGCTGATTCAGTGCCGATGATCGTTGTCTCCGGGGTCAATGCCCGTCTGAGCCTCGGCCGGGGGTTGGGGTTTCTGCACGAACTGCCCGATCAGCGGGGCGTCGCGCGGCTGGTGGCGCTGCGTTCCGAGCGCATCGAGACCGCCGCCGACGTGGTGCCGATGGTGGCAGCCGCCCTTGAGGCCAGCACGGCGGCCCGGCCCGGCCCCAGCCACATCGAAGTCCCGCTGGATGTCGCCACTGCGCCCTTCACACCCGGCGATGCGCTGTTCCCTCAGGCCCCTGCGCCGCTGCCGGATTATCGCCACGGCGTCGGCCTCGCGGCTGGGCAACTGTGCACAGCGGCGCGCGTGGTGATCCTCGCTGGGGGCGGGGTGCGCCACGCATTGCAGTCGGTGACGGCATTGGCCGAGCGGCTGGATGCGCCGGTGGTGCAGACCATCAACGCCCGGGGCCTGCTGCACCAGCACCCGCTGGGTGTTGCGGCCAGCCCGAGCCTTGAGGCCGTGCGCGCCCTGATCGCCGATGCGGATGTGGTGCTGGCGCTGGGTACCGAACTAGGGCCAACGGACTACGATATGTACGCCACTGGAACCATGGCCCCCATGGCCAACCTGATCCGGGTCGACATCTGCGCAGCGCAGCTGGAGCGACACCCGGCCAGCCTCACCATTCAGGCGCCTGCCGCTACCATCACCGACGATTTGCTTTCCGCGATCGATAGAAGCGCCAATGATGGGTCTGGCGCAGACCGGGCGGCGCGGGCGAGGGCGGCGGCACTGGACGAGATCGGCCCGGAGATGCGGTCGATGACGGCTTTGCTGGAGTGCCTGCGCGATACGTTGCCCGGAGCTTACATCGTCGGGGATTCAGCCCAGCCGGTTTACGCCGGTAATCTCTACTACGACCACGACCGGCCCGGCGGATGGTTCAACGCGGCGACGGGCTTCGGCGCGCTGGGCTACGCCATTCCTGCAGCCATTGGCGTCGCGCTGGGTAAGCCCGGCGAGAGGGTGCTGTGCCTGACCGGGGACGGCGGCGCGCAGTTCACCCTCGGTGAGCTGATGGTGGCCCGGGACGAGAACCTGCCGATCATCTTTCTGATCTGGAACAATCACGGCTACCGCGAGATCGAGACCTCGATGCAGGCGGTGGATATCGAGCCGGTCGGCTGCGACCCGACCCCGCCGGATTTTGAGGCTGTGGCGGCTTCTTGCGGCTTACCCTTTGAGCGCTGTACGCCGGATACAGAAGCGCTGGCAGCGGCGCTGCGCACTGCGCGCGAGAGGGACGGGGCTTCGATCATCGAAATTCGAGTGGCCTAGATCGGGCCGGGTCCACGGCCTTAGCCAGACTGGGCGTCAGGCTTCGGTGCCGGGGTGGCGTTCAAAGATTTCAGTCGACCCGTCTTCGAGCACCAGCAGGGTGTCGAAGGCTTCCTTCTCATCACCCATTTCCATGCCCGGCGACCCGATGGGCATGCCCGGGACCGTCAGTCCCGCCGCCGCCGGACGCTCGTCGAGCAGGCGCGCGATGTCGCCAGCGGGCACGTGGCCTTCGATGAAATAGTCACCGAGGATGGCGGTGTGGCAGGATGCAAGCGCCGCTGTCAGGCCCAACCGCGCTTTGAGAGCGTAGAGCTGGGTCTGTTCGATGTCGATGACTTCAACGTCGAAGCCTTCGCGCTGCAGGTGCTCCACCCACGCGATGCAGCACCCACAGGTCGGCGAGCGGTAGACAGTGATTTTGGCGCGCTCGGGCTCAGCCGACAGCGCCAGCGCCGATTGCGGCAGGGCCGCCAGCGCCCCAGCGCCCAGTGCGAGGGAAAATAAGCGTCGCCGGTGCATTCAATGACCTTCCTTGCCGGTGCTGATCGTTGGCTTGTAACCTATCCTCAGACAGAGGCAGAATAAGGTCTGATCCACTGCCGTCCCTCAGCGCTCGGGGTCTTGCCCTGTCTGGGCAGGGTCACTCACATTCTCGTGCTTGCGCCGGTCCAGAAGATTGTCGAGCCAGTCCGGATCCATTTCCGGTACCGAAGAAAGCAACAGCTCGGAATAGGCCGGGTGGGGCGGAGACAGGATTTGCTGCTTCATCCCCTGTTCCACGACTTTTCCCTGCCACATGACCACAATCTCATCCGAAATGGCGCGCACCGTCGCAATGTCGTGGGTGATGAAAAGGTAAGCGATCCCAAACTCGCCCTGCAGTCGCTGGAGCAGGTTCAGAATGCCCTCTTGAACAATCTGATCTAGCGCTGAGGTGACTTCATCACAGATGATCATGTCAGGCTCTGCGGCCAAGGCCCGAGCGATACAGATGCGCTGCTTCTGACCCCCTGACAGCTCGTCCGGCAAGCGGTCATAGAAGCTTGCGTCCAGCTCGATCATCTCCAGCAATTCGATCACACGGCGTTCCTGCTCCTTACCGCGCAGTCCAAGGTAAAACTCCAGAGGCCGGCCAATGATTTCCCCAACCGTCTGACGCGGGTTCATGGCCGTATCAGCCATCTGATAGATCATCTGGATGCGTCGAAGCTGTTCCTTGGAGCGGTCACGAAGGCGTCGCGGCAATTCGGCTCCATCGAAGGTCACAGTCCCGTTGAGTTGAGGCAGCAGTCCAGTGATGACCCGTGCTGTTGTCGATTTCCCCGATCCAGACTCGCCGACCACGGCCACCGTGCGCCCGCGTGGTAGTTTGATCGAGACGTCATGCAGGACTTTTGAGGCCCCATAGGCCGCGTCGATGTTTTCAATGGTCAGCAGGATCTCTTCACCGGATTTTTCCGGCTTTTCCAACGACCGAACCGACCAGAGCGACTTGGTATAGTCCTGCTCCGGGGAAGAAAGCATGGTCCGGGTGTCAGCCTGTTCCACTTCTTCGCCGTAGCGCAGCACTTTGATCCGATCCGCCATCTGAGCCACGACCGCGAGGTCGTGGGTGATGTAGATGGCCGCCGTGTTGAACTGGGCGACCAGATCACGGATGGAGGACAGCACCTCCACCTGGGTCGTCACGTCCAGCGCCGTCGTCGGCTCATCAAAAATGATCAGATCCGGGCGCGGTGACATGGCCATGGCAGTCATCACACGCTGGAGCTGCCCCCCAGAGACTTGATGCGGGTAGCGAAGACCGATGGTTTCTGGCTCCGGCAGATTCAGGCGGCGGAACAGGTCTACGGCATCGCTTTTCAGCACTTGCTCGGACCGGTCGCCGACACGCTTGGACGCGCGAATGGTCTGATCAAGCAGTCGGTGGGCCGGATTGAAACTAGCCGCTGCGGACTGAGCCACGTAGGAAATCCGCGTGCCCCAGATATGCCGCTTGTCCTTGATTTTCATGCCAGACAGTTCCTGCCCGTCGAACATGACTTCGCCAGCGGTAAACCGACAACCCGGCTGGGTGTAGCCCATGGCCGCTTTGCCCAGCGTTGACTTGCCCGCACCACTTTCACCGATCAGGCCGAGCACCTCACCGCGATGCAGCTGCAGGTCCACGCCCTTGATGATCGGGTGCCAGCGTTCGTCGGCGAAGCCTTCGATATGGACATCTTTCATGTCCAACAGCAGGTCTTTGGAAGCTCTATCAGACATCGCGCAACCCGCTGGTTTCATGAATGAACCAGTCCACGATGAAGTTTACGCCTATGGTCAGCAGCGCAATGCAACCTGCTGGCAGCAGCGGTTTGAGCCCGTAGAAGAAGGCGTCCTGAAACGGCACAAACGGCACGAAGGTGATCCAGTGTGCATTTTCCCGCACCATGGAACCCCAGTCTGCTGTCGGGGGCTGGATGCCCATGCCCAGAAAGCTCAATGAGGCGATGAACAAGAATACGAAGATGAACCGCAAGCCGAATTCGGCGATCAGCGGGGGCAGAATGTTGGGCAGGATTTCGCGGGCCATGATCCAGACCATGTTTTCGCCACGCAGACGCGCGGCTTCGACGTAGTCCATGACAACCACGTTCAGCGACACCGAACGCGTCAGACGGAAGAAGTTGGTGGCGTAGGTAATGCCCACAATCAAGATCAGACTCAGGATTGACGCCCCGAAGATTGCCAGCAGCATGAGGGCAAAGATAAGGCCCGGGATGGCCATGATCGTATCAACAGCGCGGCTGATGATCTGGTCCAGCCAAGACCGGTTGATTGCAGCAATCAACCCCAGTGATCCCCCAATAAGCAGCGCCAGCATGGTCGTTCCAAGGGCAATGCCCACAGTGTTTCGTGCGCCATAGAGCAGGCGAGTGAGAACATCGCGTCCGATCCGGTCGGTACCGAGCAGATGCTCTCTCGACCACGGCGCATCACCGCGCGAAAACACCTCGGCTTCGCCATAGGGGGCGAGCAGGGGGGCAAACAGGGTGACAACGGCGTAGATGGCAACCACCACCATCCCAAACCATGCGGTCAAAGGAGCGCGGCTAAAGAGAATACGCATCCGTTGCCAGCGCGTGCGCCGCACTCGAACCGTGCTGGTTTCCGCGATTGCGGCATGTTGGGTCTGTGAATCACTCATCGTGGGTGCAGCAGTCTGGGGTTTGTAACAATGCCGACGATGTCGGCCAAAAGGTTCATCGAAATATACGTCGCGGCAAACACCAAAGCACAGGCTTGGACCACGGGTATGTCGCGGCTCCCGACGGAGTCGACCATCAGTTTACCGATGCCGTCGTAGGTAAAGACCACTTCGACCACCACAACACCGACAACCAGCCACGCCATGTTGAAGGCGATGACGGTTGCAATTGGCGCCCAGGCATTGGGCAGAGCATGGCGGAAAATGATCTCAGCCTGACTGGCCCCGGAGAGGCGAGCCATCTCAATATAGGGGCTGGCGAGCAGGTTGATGATCGCTGCGCGCGTCATACGCATCATGGCGGCGACGATGACAAGGGTCAGCGTCATGGTCGGCAGCGTGACCAGCAGCAGGCGCTGCAGAAATTCCGTTTCGGCGCGTACGTTTGCAATGGTAGGCAGGTAGCCACCGAGCAAAATGATCAGCATATACGCGAGGAAGAATTCAGGCATTGCGATGGTGGAGAGTGTGATCGCGTTCGCCGTGCGGTCAAAGATCGAGTTGCGGAACAAGGCGGTCAGAAAGCCCAGCATCAGTGCCAGAGGCACCGAAATTGCGGCTGTCACGCCCGCGAGGAACAGGGTGTTTCGCAGCTTCGGGAGCATGATCTCTACCACCGGGCGGGAGACGTCGATCCCCTGGCCACCGGTGCTGCGCCCGGAGAAGGTGTTACCCATATCACCCTGCATGACCCCAGCGACCCATCGGAAGTATCGCGTGATTACAGGCTTGTCGAGGTCGAGGCTTTCCCGGAACGCCTTGAGCGTTGCCTCGGTTGCGGTCTGCCCCAGCACCGCCTGCGCGAAATCGCCGGGCAGCAGTGAGATCGAGCTGAAAATGATGAGTGAAACAATGAACAGCGTAACCAGGCCAAGCAGAATTCGCTTGCCGATCACTTCAATCAGCCGAAACAATTCGATGCTCCCTCGTCAGAGGTTTGAGCCCGGTTTACTGACGGCGCAGTGCTTTGGACCGGGACGTGAGCCGGATGCGGCCCCACCTGGGAGGCCGCATCACTCAGAGCTAAAGCGTTACCTTTGCGTGATGATCAGGCGAACCACCAGCGCTCAGGCAGTCGGGCGCCGTCATTCTCCCAGTTACCGCCGATATCGGGGCCATGGGCCAGACGATCGGAAGCAGCCTGAATAACGTTGGAGAACAGTGGAATGATCGCGCCACCATCGTCGGCGATGATGCGCTGGGCCTCGTGGTAGAGTTCCCGGCGCTTGGCATCGTCCAGTTCCGAGCGGGCCGCAACAACGATGCTGTTGAACTGATCCGCCGCTTCACCGGTCTTCCAAGCGGTTTCGTTCCACTCGGTGTCGTTGGTGTAGGCCGCTGTGAACATCCAGTCTTCGGTCGGACGACCACTCCATGCTGACACGGAGAAGGGTGCAATGTTCCAGACGTTGGACCAGTAGCCGTCTTCAGGCTCTTTGGAGACCTGAATATCGATGCCGGCCTTCGACGCAGACGCAGCAAACAGGTTCGCCATATCGGTGGAACCCGGACCCGGCGTCTCGGACGTCTTCAGCTCGATCGTACCGCTGTGGCCGGAGCGCTTGTAGTAGAACGCTGCTTCCTCAGGGTCGAAATCGCGCTGTGGCAGATCGCCGTTATGGTAACGGTGAGCTGGAGAGATCGGGTGATCGTTACCCAGTGTCCCGTGACCCAGCAGGATCTTGTCCATGATGTCCTGACGGTCGATGGACAGCTTCAGAGCCATCCGCAGGTCATTATTGTCGTAAGGGGCAGCATCAACGCGCATCGGGATGGTCCAGTGTGCGAAGCCGGCTGCTTCCTTGACTTCAAGACCCGGGACACGCTCGATCAGCGCAATGCTGGTTGCGGCAAGGCTGTTCATCGAATCGATGTCACCATTGACCAAGGCTGTCTGACGCGCGACGTCATCATTCAGGGCGATGATCTCGATTTCATCGAAGTGCGCACGCCCTTCTTTGAAGTAGTTTGGGTTGCGGGTCGCGAACACGCGAACACCCGGTGAGAATTCCTGCAGCACGTACCCGCCGGTGCCGATACCGCTTGCCATGTTGATGCTGTCGCCATCCGCCGGGCGGATCGCAAGGTGGTAGTCGGACAGAACGAACGGGAAGTCAGCATTGGCTGCCGAAAGCTCAAAGATGACCTGATTATCGTTGCCCTTACGAACCTCAGCAATGCTGGAGAGCAGGCCGAAGGCAGCAGAGGCATTTTCCTCGTTCATATGGTAGGCGAAGTTCGCCACAATATCGTCTGCGGTTAGCGTTTTGCCATTATGGAATTCAACGCCTTTACGAAGGTTGAAGACCCAGGTCTTCGCATCGTCAGACTCCACGTTCTCCGCGAGTTCCGGGACGAGCTGCCCATCGGGACCGACTTCCATGAGATTGTTGGCACCGGTCCAGCCTGTCATCATCATGTACGAGCTGAGCCACGTTGCCGGGTTGAGTGAGTCGTCCGAGCTGGACGCACTGTTCCCGAGGCGCAAGCGACCACCCTTTTTAGGCGTTTGTGCCATCGCATGCTGGGCCAGACCCAGTGCGCTTGGCAGCGCTACGCCAGCGGCGAGGGCACCCATTACAAATTTGCGTCGGTCGATCTGACCAGCCGTCAGCAACTTCGCCTGCTGGTCTAGGTACTGTTTCTTATTCATGGTTCTCTCCTCATTATCGTCCGCAGTACAGGTTTTGACTGCGGATACGTCGAGTGCCGTCCTCTTTGTAATCAACTACCGCGTCTAGTTGCATGAGCTTAGAGAGGGCTCAGCGCTTGCGCCGCGGACACTCACGAAAGTGGATCTTGGCGCAAGGCTGCCATAACGACAAGACATATTATAAAAACTGTATATAAAATCTCGCTGACGAGGTTACCCGCATAGTAAGCGCTGTGACCGGGGTGCTCAGGATTGTGCTCTTGCAGGCTCTCGTCATCGCCACCAGACCGGGTTTGACCAGCCCATCTGACCGGCGCTTCCACACAGGGTGACCCGGAACCAGTCTGAGTCAAAGGCCGACAGGTCGAATTCAGCCCTGGTGATGTTGTGTCCGTTGCGACTCATGGAGTGGGTCTGCTGCCCGGAGACACAAATGTGACTAACCGGCGAACAGGACACCACCAGACGGCTTTCCTCAAGGGTCATTTCGACAAAATTTGCGCCAGTCGATGAGTAGTATCTGCCGCTCTTTAGTGCTGCCAGCAAAGCGTCCGCGCTCAGGTTTTCCGCAGCAACCATGACCCAGCCGCCGCCAAAATCTGCGATACGAAAGTGGGAGTCGTCGGTGGCAATGAGGTTGAAGCGATGCCCTTCCTGCAGCAACACGTCTGCGACCCCAGTGCCACCCCCGCGCATGCACTCGATGTGGCAGCCGTGGTTGTAGATCTCCACGGCGTGGGCCCGATGCAGGCTCAAGGCTTCCTCACTGGTCATGCTGTGCCATTCCGGGTGAGCCAGAGTCACATAGGCTCCGGCGGCAAGGGCTCGCTCCAGCAGCTCTGGCGCGGTTTCATCCTCGGTGGCGCTCGCAAAGTCCAGCGGAAGGCCGTTTGCCACCAGATGCCAAAGGTCATCACGATCGTGTTTCTTGCCCAGACAGTGAATCTCGCCTGAGGGGATGGTCACAAATGTATCGCTATCGAGATGGCCCGTGTCGAGAACGCTCTGCGCACAGAACACCGGTTCGATCCACAGGTGGTCGGACAGACAGGTAAAGTCATAGCCTAGAGCTTGATACTGAGCGACCACAGCTTCGGCTGACAGCGCGCCGTCGGAATGGGTGGAATGGCCGTGAAGATTGCCGCGGAAATATTGGCATTCACGAGCGTCAGGCAGCAGCTGGTTCATGGGACTAAACCTCCGATATTCAGTGTGAATTGGGGGCAACAGCACGCGAAGACGCGAGCAGTCTCACCTTGATTTGCTGAGCTTGCCAAGGGCTAAGACCGGCTCTCCTTTCACCTGACGGGCGTCGGGTCGGGCACTCAGGGCCTGTAAACGACCGGCTTCTCCGTGATCGGGCCTCAGAAGCCAGCCTCCCTGGCTCGGACGATGGCCGAGACGGTGGTGTTCCACGGCGATGAGAGACCGCATTTGCTGGCTTCAACGGCAACGCGCCCATTGATCACATCGATCTCTGATGGTCGTCTCGCTTCGTGATCCTGCAACATCGACGGCTTGGCGTCGGCGACCTTGTGGGCAAAACTGGTGATGTGCTCTTCCGCGTCTTCAAAGGTAAAGTCTATGCCCTGCGCAAGGCCTATTCTGTATGCCTCTAACCCACAAGCCAGCGCGATGTGCCAGCGCTCGGGTACGGCCTGAAGTTCGCCGACCGTGGTCCCAAAAATCGTGCAGGGTCCCGATAGGGTAACGTTGCAGATGAACTTTTCCCAGATCAGTTGCCGAATGTCAGCGAGCGCCTCGGCTCTGAACCCGGCCTCGCTCCACAGCTTGGCGATGTTGGAGATGGGAGCGCTCTCGCCTCCGAATGGTTCGCCGAAGCGGAGCAGGTTCATGTTGGCGTAGGTCACTGATCCCGGCCCGCGCATAGCCGCGCCGAAGCCCTGCGCCACCCCTAGCACGATCCGGGGCTGGGCGGCATCCGCGGGCAGGGCGGCTTCCACCCTCTCGCCAGCGCCCAGACCGTTTTGCATGGCGATCAAGGTGGTTGTGCTATCGATGATTGGCCCCAGTGTTGAGACAGCGGCCTGCACGTGATTGGACTTCGTGGCGAGCACGATCAGGTCAACCGTGCCCTCTATAGCCTCAGGGTCTGAAGCGGTCAGGATACGACGGTAAGCGGCCGCCTCACCCGATGGCCCGTAAAGGATCAGGCCCTCGTTGCGGATGGCCTCCAGATGTTGAGTGTTCGGGTCGACGGCCCAGACTTCGTGCCCGGCCTCGCTCAGCAAGGCAGCGTAGATCGACCCCATTGATCCTGCACCAATGACCGCTATTCGCATGAGAAAGACGCGCCTCCTTTGTTCTGCGCGAGCCAACCGCCTTGTTGCGCTTCTCTTGGCAAGGAGGCTGAGGCCCCCAGTCCGGTTGCGTGGTCGCTTCTGGGTTGATCGCCGCCGCTAGAGTAATTCAAGGCCAAAGCGCTCCAACAGTTGCTGCTCGATAACCGGTGACATGTGGCCGGGTGTCTGGCTCTGGAGCAGCGCCTCAAGACGCTTTCTGGCGTTGAAAGCCATACCCTGCCTGCCGCTTTTCTCCCATTCTTCAGGTGACTGCCGGTCCGCGAGGACAGGATAGAGGAACTCGGAGTTCATCCGCTCCAGTGTCGCGGCCGAGCCAAGGAAGTGGCCGTCTCCGTGTACGATCTGATCGATTTCGGTAACCGAAAGGCTGTTGTCGTCGACCTCGATACCGCGAACCGACCTGAGCACGGCGCCCAGCATTTCGTTGTCAGTGACGTAGGATTCCAGTGAAACGCCCATAAGGGCGGCCTGCATTCCGCCCGCCTGGGTGATGAAGTTGCAGCCTGCATGCGCCGCGAGGGTGACCGTGAGCGCCTTTTCGTAGCCGCTTTGAACGTCAGACTCTTTGCTGTCAGATGCCCCGGCAATGCAGGACGTGGGCAGGTCATAAAATCGGCCGATCTGCACGGCTGCAGCCGTGGCGATGGCCTGCTCACCGCTGCCCACTGTCATTGCGCCTGATCGCAGGTCAGTGATCATCGGGCGGGGACCGAACAGGGCGGCGCATGCTGGGTTGACGGCATGGGCAAAGACCAGCCCTGCGAGGGTCTCTGCCACCGATTGAACCACGGCGCCCGCGAGTGCTGCGGGTGCACTCGCGCCGACCTGGTCGAAAGAGTTCAGGGAGATTGGGATTCCCAAACGGGCGGCGGCTGCGACGACTTCACAGCTCTCGCGGTGGAACCGGAGCGGAGGGACCACGTGATTGACGTTCAGCGACAGGAAGGGGTGTTCGCGGAAGGCTTCCGCGGAACCAGCGAGCGCGGTTACCATATCCGCGATCCGCAAAATGCTTTGCTCGCTGCCTGCCTGAACAACCACGTGCTTGGCAGTGCCCTTTAGGCAGGCGTAGGCTGTGTTCAGGTCGAATGCCAATGGATCGCTGATATCGTTGGCCACCATTGAGCGACAGAAAAAGTGCATGTGTTCGAGGGCATCGACGATGCGGGCTGCATCGAACAGGTCGCTCAGGGTCGAGGGGCGATACAGCCCAGACACGTGGTCGATGATCATGGGAGCGGCGCCGCCTGAACCCACGTGCACCTTGGTGCCGGACAGATCCAGCCGCTGGCGCTGGGACTCATCCTTTGTGCTTGGATGCCCCCAGAGGACCACGTCGCGACGGGCCTTTGCAATCGTGTCTTCTACGAGCGCGCGGGGAAACTTCAGACGCCCTGTTTCATCAAGGTCAAGTGAGAACGGTTCGAGTGCATCGAGGACGACAGGGGGAACATCGCCCATGCCGGTCTGCGCCAGCACGTCGAGCGCAGCCTGATGGATTTTAGGTGCGTCGGACGGGGAGAGCGGCAGCAGGCTTCCACCGGCCACACCATTTGGGATAACGGGCTGGGAACTTTTGGGCCGAGGCCGGACTTCACTGCGTCTGCTCATGGCTTCATCGTGCTCATCTGCTGCACACCTTAGTGTGCGAGAGTTCGATGGAAGGCCTGAAGCTTGTTGGTCGTCAAGATATTTGGCCGGTTTTGACGGTTCGATGCTGCAGGGTTCAGCGCAACGCTCCGTAAACCAGTGCCCGCAACTCGCGGCGCAGGGGATAGCCCGAGGACGGCATCTGCTGGGTCAGAAAAATCACTGATAGGTCTTCGCTGGGGTCAATAAAAAAGACGGTCGATGCCAGCCCGCCCCAGCCGTATTCACCGGCCGAGCAGACCATCCCGGTGCGGGCCGGATCGATAATCGAATACAGGCCCAGCCCAAAACCAACACCGCTGAAGCTGACTTCGGCAAAGGACGAGACGCCATGGTCAGCGATGTCGCCGTCGAGGTGGTTCCGGGTCATCAGCTCGATGGTCTTTCGACCGAGGATCTGCACGCCGTCGGGGCCTCTGCCGCCGTTGCGCAGCATTTCGGCGAAGGCCCAGTAGTCGCTCATGGTGCCGACCAGACCCGAGCCCCCGCTCATGCAGGTCACTGGCCGCTGTTCGTCGGCGAAGATGGAGTCCTGACCGGTTTCGACGAGTTCAAGCCCCTGCTCGGATGTCTTGCTGTATAGCGCTGCGAGGCGGTGGCACTGATCTTCAGGCACCTGAAAGCGCGTGTCACGCATACCAAGCGGTTTGAAGATGTGCTCCTCGAAATAGCGGTCGAGTGGCTCGCCTGACACGACCTCGATCACCCGACCAATTACGTCGATCGACACGCCGTAGTGCCATTGCGAACCGGGCTGGAACAGCAAGGGCAGCTGCGCCAGCCGTTGGCAAATGTCTTCGTTGCTGCCGCCCTGCGGGTCGAAGTCGAGCCGATCACGCAGGTAGCGCTCTGAGATGGCGTCCCCCCCGAACAGGCCATAGGACAGGCCCGAAGTGTGGGTTAGGAGGTGATGCAAGGTCATCGGGGTCTGGCAGGCCGTCAGGCGGCGGGGCTCATCTGCACAGACGTTGATGTCTGCGAAGGCGGGGATCCATTGTGCCACAGGGTCGCCGAGGTGGACTTCGCCGCGCTCGACCAGCTGCATCAGGGCGACGGCCGTCACCGGCTTGGTCATGGAGTACAGGCGCACAAGCGTGTCTGACGAGTAGGGCTGGCCCGAGGCAATATCGCTCAAGCCCACGGCGCTGTCGAAGACGACATCGCTGCCACGCGACAGGAGTACGTGGCCGAAGGGGATTTTGCCTGCATCCACGTAGCGTTCCATCCAGCCTGTCAGCCGCTCCAGCCGGGCCGTGTCGAAGCCCGCATCTGCGGGGGTGACTCTTTTCATGGGGCGAACTCCCTTGATCGTCGTGGGTGTTGACAGGGCAGGACCGGCGAGGACGCAAGCTGTCTGCCCCGACACAGGTTACTCTCTAGCCTGAAGACAGATTTTGGGTGCTGGCCGCCGATAAAGCAATTCGACGTTTGTCGTAGGCTGAGAATTATCCGCGATCCGCCGCGCGCAGTTGCTGGTCTAGCGCTGTCAATAGTGCATCGGTCATCGCAGCCGTGGTCGCGGTGCCGCCGATGTCCTGGGTGCTATAGCCCGCGGCGAGGGTTGCTTCGACGGCCTGGTCGAGGATCCGGCTGAGGTCCCGCCGCGCGAAGGAATGCTCGAACATAAGTCCAACGGAAAGTATCATCCCCAACGGGTTAGCGATCCCCCGACCGGCGATATCTGGGGCTGAGCCGCCGGTTGACTCATAGATGCCGAAACAGCGCCCGAGGCCCGGATCTCCCACAAGACAGGCCGAGGGCAGCATACCAAGCGAGCCGGAGAGAACCCCGGTAAGATCACTGAACAGATCACCCAGCTGGTTGCAGCAGAGTACCACGTCAAAATAGCCCGGCCGGGCCATGAGCTGGAAGGCACAGTTGTCAGCGAACATGTTCTCGAAGGCAACGTCCGGGTAGTCAGCAGCAACTTCGTTTACAACGGCACGCCATAACTTATAGCTCTCCATAACGTTCGATTTATCGCAGCTCACCACGCGGCCCCGACGCTGACGGGCAAGCTCGAAACCACCTCGGGCAAAGCGTTCAACCTCGGTCTCGTCATAGGCTGTAAGATCGTAGCCCCGCCGTCGCCCATCGACGAGCCCCAACCCCCGATCGCGGGCGAACATGGCCCCGCCGCACATTTCTCTCAGGATCATGATTTCGGCCCCTTGGGTCCGTTCGGGTCGTAGCGGAGACTGGGAAACAAGCGGTCCCCACGATCGAGCGGGGCGCAGGCCCAGGAAGGTCTGCAAATGGTGCCTCAGAAACATGAGGCCATCCTGATTCTCAGGACCGCCGGGAAGGCGGATATTGTCCCAGGCCGGCCCACCTACTGCGCCGACCAGAACCGCATGGCTGTCGCGGGCTTTGTCGAGTACGACTTGGGTGCAAAAGGTTCTGTGCTGGTCGAAAGAAGCCCCATGGAGCAGGTCAAAATCGATTTCGAAACTCATCTGCGCGTGCTCGGCCAGTCGGTCGAGCACCTTGAGCGCAGAATCCATGATTTCTGGGCCAATTCCATCACCGGGCAGGGCAAGGACCTTCGGCATTGTGTACTTCTCCCCCCAAAGCCTTGCGGAGCCTAGACCAGCCAGACCAGCGCGTAAAAGCAAGGATTTGGCTCCGCTGGTGCTTGGGCCAATCTGAGACGCTCTCCGGCGTCTTTTCCTCTGTTTACCTTTGCTGCCCGTGGGGGTGGGGGATTTCATGGCCGCAGAGCGGCCATGGACCGAGCGCGCAAGCCATCGCTGCTCGCGCTCGGGCTCGATCTCGCGCTTCTAGAGGTCGATCTTGATCCGGCCGCCCGGTTCCGCTGCGCGAGACTGGCAGCTGATGAAGCTGGTTTCACGCTGCTTGCCACTGAGCACGAAATCACGGTGCTCGACCTCGCCGTCCAGCACTCCGCACTTGCAGACACCGCAGATGCCGTCAGAACACTTGATATCGATTTTGAAGCCCGCGTCCTGCAGGACGGCCGCCGCGCTCCGGTCCTCCGCCACCGGCAGGACGCGCCCGTCCTTGAGTTCCAGCTCGAAGGGGTGGTTCTCGTACTCGGGCATTTCCGGTACGGCAAAGTATTCCAGATGGCGGGCATCCTCAGGAAAGCCACCGGCTTCGGCGGCATCCATGACGGACTGCATGTAGGCATCGGGCCCGCAGCAGTAGACATGATCCCCGGCGCTGTGGTTGCCCAGCAGAGCACCGAGGTCGGCCCGGCTGCCCTCCGCGCTGACGTGCACCTGCACGCCGTCCGCCCACGGCACGTCAGCCAGCAGTTCCCAGAACCCGGCCGTTTCGCGCTTTCTGACGCTGTAGTGCAGGGCAAAATCGCGCCCCTGTGCGTGCAACTCGTGGGCCATGGCGATCATCGGCGTGACCCCGATGCCCCCGCCCATGAGCCAGCTCTTGCCGCCGGGGTTGTCCATGATCGGGAAGTGGTTGATCGGCTTGGAGATGAACACCCGACGGCCTTCGCTGAAAATGCGGTGCATCAGCTTGGAGCCGCCCCGGCCCTCGTCCTCGCGCAGGACCCCGAGCACGTACTTGCTACGGTCCGCCGGGTCACCGGCGAGGCTGTACTGGCGCAGGAACTCCGGCGAGACCACCACGTCGATATGCGCGCCCGCCGCCCACTCGGGCAAGGGCTGCCCTGCCGGGTCGGTCAGTTCATAGAGCATCAGCCCCCGCGCCATCTCCTCGGCTTTGGAGACCAGCACCTGCATCACCGGCGCCTCGGGATCGAGCGAGTAGACGTGGGCGACCTCGTCGATGGTGCCTTCGGCAAGATGCAGCTTGTAAGCTTCCGCCGTGACCATGGCCTGATAGGCCTCGATCGCCCTCTCCCGGTCCATGATGAAGGGCGAGGGGTAGGGATGAGGGGCCAGCGGAGCGGGGTAGACGGCGAGGGTCTGGTCCTCGTACTTCAGGTCCAGATCGGTCTGAATTTCGCGCTGGTTGACGCTGGCTACGTCAGTGGAATAGCTGCCGTCGTCCTGCTCTTCGAGGTCCCACCACCACTTTTTCACCGGGTTGATGCGGCCGTGGCCCACCCAGTCATCCATGCGCGCCAGCCACGGCGCGGCCTGCGGCACGTTCATCGCCATCCAGCGGAAGGGGCCTTCGACCATCAGCCCTTCGAGGTTCCAGGGGCAGGTTTTCATGCAGCGCCCACACATGGCCCCGCCGGGGACGGTCAGACGGTAGTTGGTGCAGCGCTGACTGTCCGACTTCCAGATTTCATAGCCGTTGAACATCAGCTTCGGTCCGGCGGTAATCGCGCCGCTGGGGCACTCACGCGCGCACTTGTTGCAGCTCTCGCAGAAGGCCTGCAGACCGAAGTCGATCGGCCGGTCGTGGGCCAGCGGCATCGACGTGGTGATTACGCCCGATTTCAGCCGTGGGCCGAGGAACGGGTTGAGGATGACTTCACCGATCCGGCTGACTTCACCCAGGCCTGCGAGCAGCAGCAGCGGCGGCTGCAGGATTTCGCCATCGGTCGCCGTGTGCGAGCGCGCCGAGAACCCAAGGCTGCGCATGTGCCGGGCCAGCACCCCGCCGATCAGGGCATAGCGCAGATAGGCCCGCATCGACTGCGCGCAGCTGATCCAGTCATCGCCGCTGGCGCCTTCCATGGTGTCGAAGCCCTGATCAACCACAACCGAAATCGCCTGATCGTGGTAGGGTACGATTTCCTCCCCGCGGGCGTCGTGGCTGTAGTAGCTCCACTCGGGACAGCGGGAGATGCCAACGGCATCCGCGCCGAGCCAGTAGGCGGCTGCCTTGACCATCGCGGCGTTGCGTTCGGGGTCATCATAGCCCGCCTGTTGCTCGCTCGCCGGGGCGCCGTTCTGGATCACCGCCAGCGCCGACATCACACGCCGCTGCGCCCAAGAGGTCGGCGCCTGCCGCACAAATTTACCGTTGGTGGCCGCCTTCTGAATGTTCGGACCCAGATCGCCGAACTGCGCCCGGGCGAACATGTCGGCGCGCTTGGGCACCCGCGCGACGCGCGGCTCGTCGATAAAGGTTGTCGGTTCATCGACCCGTCGCAACGTTTCGAAAGGATGCTCGCTGTCGGCGAAGTTGCGGTGCTCGAACCCCGGGGCCTGCACCGGAAATGACTGCGCCGGATCGAGTGGATGATCGGCTTCGAGCGCGAAATCGGTGGTGACAACGGCCAACCCCATGCCCTGCGGGCACAGCGGACTGTGCGCCTCGCCGTCTTTGGCGATGGCAATGCCGGCCTTGACCGCAAGTCGGTTGAGGCAGACTTCGCTGCTGGTCACGCTATGGCTGCGCGCCTGATGGCCCAGCAGGCGCAGATAATTGGCCAGCACGCTGGCGCATTCGTTCGCCCGCAGCGCGCTGCGCTGTGCCTGTGCATCGCGGATCCATTCGCTGCCGGGCTCGTCGGCCCGGGGGTCGCGCGGATGGGCGAAGGCGATGACCAGCGCGTGGCTGTGCTCATCAACGCCCGTGACCTCGACGTCCATGCTGGCCTTGAGGTCGGCCATGATGACGTCCATGCCAGCGGAGAGGGTTTTGGTCTGTTCCGTGCGCAGCCGGTGGGCGAGTTGGCTGATCTCGGGGTTGCGGTAGGGTTTGGACAGTGTGTCGGCGCTCTCCAGCGCACAGGTGCCGGCCATGGACGCATTGGTGAAGTAGGCAAAGGCCTTGAGGTGACGGCTGCGCTCGGCCGGATCATCGGGGCACTTGGCGAGCTGCGGGTTCATGTTGCCAACGCGAACCGTGTCCAGCATGCCCATGTATTCGGCCATGGCATTGACGATCGAGTGTGGGTCGTCCGGGCGGGTGAAGGTCAGGGGCGCGGCGGGCTTCAGACCCTCCAGACCCGCGGCCTGATCGAGCCGGCGCAGCTTTTCCAGTGGAAAAGAACCCAAGTGAACCGGCCGGTCCTTTGTTGAAAACATCTTACCCATGGGTAAATCCCTGACGCCAAAAAAAGCGTGACATGTCACGCATTATTGTAATCCTACCCCTTTCACAGCAAAGGGCAAGACCCTAGGGTGCGACGCACGATCACCATGATACCGCAGGCCCTGTGCGCTCTTGCGCCGTGCTGCGAAAACTTCCGGCCATGGTGCGCTGCTTTTGTTTGCTCTGTCGGAGGGCTTGGTTCAGGCTCGGTCTGACACTGCTCGCGCAGAGAGGAG
>PAPT01000018.1 GCA_002708995.1 Geminicoccus sp.
CAATCCATCCCCATCCAGATCAGCCTCGAACACAAGTTCATGCTCTGCCAGCGTGCGGTGGATGGCTGACTGCTTGTTGCCATCGTCATCGATCTTCTGAACCTGGGTTCTGCCATTTTCGTGGATCCAGAACAGCTCAAAGCCACCCCTGGCGCTTTCTTCAACCTGGGTGATGCTCCAGCCACCGCCTCTGTTCGCATTGCCAAAGGTGGTAACAATGCTGCCCGTGCTCTGATCAACGATGTGATAGAGCCCGGAGGCCGTGGCGAGGCTGTAGTCGCCGTTGGTTTCTACCGATGAGAGATCGAAACCAACCAATCCATCCCCATCCAGATCAGCCTCGAACACAAGTTCATGCTCTGCCAGCGTGCGGTGGATGGCTGACTGCTTGTTGCCTTCATCGTCGACTTTGTGCGCCTGAAATCTGCCATCCTCGTGCGCCCAGAACAGCTCAAAGCCACCACTGGTGCTCTCTTCAACCTGGGTGATGCGCCAGCCGCCGCCTCTGTTCGCATTGCCAAAGGTGGTGACAATGCTGCCCGTGCTCTCATCAACTATGTGATAGAACCCGGAGGCTGTGGCGAGGTTGTATTCGCCATTGGTTTCCACTGAGGACAGGTTGAAACCGATTATGCCGTCCCCATCCAGATCAGCCTCGAACACAAGTTCATGCTCTGCCAGCTTGCGGCGGATGGCTGACTGCTTGTTGCCTTCGTCGTCGACTTTGTGCGCCTGAAATCTGCCATCCTCGTGCGCCCAGAACAGCTCAAAGCCACCGCTTTCGCTCTCTTCAACCTGGGTGATGCTCCAGCCGCCGCCTCTGTTCGCATTTCCAAAGGTGGTGACAACGCTGGAACCATAGCCATCATCGGCGTGGTGTCTGTTGGGGCTAATGTCTGCTGTTTTCGTGGACCCTGTTCCGCTGGCAACCTGCCCGTCACTGTTCAGATCAAGTCCGAAAATGGGCTCGTACTGAACGCCCGGTCTCGGTGTGGCGTGATTGTTATTGATAACGATGTCCGAGCCTACGTGCTGGCCATTGATATCAAACTTGAAACCGAAATTATTGTAGTTGAACCATGGGCTGCTATTCCACTCCGGCTTGTCATTCCGGTATGCAAGAACCAGAAATCCATCGTCGAATGGATTTTCTTCCACGTTTGTCAGCGTGTATAGCGATGAAATTTCTTCTAATCGGATACTGTTGCCGTTTTCGTCCAGAACATAATTAACGTCGTCTGCAGTGGCGAAGCTGTAGAAGCCATTTGTTTCAAGAAAATCCAGGCGCACACTATTAGGATCAGATATTACGTAATTGCCATCGCGTTTACCGAGATGAAAATCACCATTGCTTTCAATTTCTACAATTTCATTGTTTTCTTCGTTGCTCATATTTCTATTCCTGACGAAGCATTGATGCGCAAATTAATGTTTACAACGCTTGAACTGGCGTAGCGAGCCGAGCCCTTGCCTCGTTGTCGAGTGCCAAGGGCTCAGCATGGACTTCTGTACGGCGTGCGGGGGACATCAGGCTGGGATCGTGCATCTGGCCGCCGGTCAGACGTCCTATTTCCGGATAGGCCTGTTGCGGAACCTGTTTCTCGTGCGAACCCACCGTCTGATCAACCGATAGGCCGGCAGCGTGCCAAAGTAGAGTGCGCCGTAACTGATCGTGCAACAGCACACCAGGGCGAAGCAGATCGTTGAATTCTCGTAAAAACTGATCCCCATCAGCGGCGGCGCGAGGAACAGAGGCAGCAGTATCACGGTGGTCAGCGGGTTTCGCCAGCGTTCAATCACCGGATAGCAGCGGGCGAGGACCTTCAAGCCCCGGTTGGCAATGGAATGCAGATGGAGCTTGTCAGGTTCAAACATGCTTCGACCACGGAACAGGCGCCGGAACACCGCGAAGACCACGTCGGCCAGCGGCCAGAAGAACAGCAAGATCAGCGCCCAGGGCGACACGGCACTGCCCGAGGTTTCAACCAGCGTAATGCCCAGCCAGGCGAGGACGAAGCCGATCAGGTAGGCGCCCGTATCGCCGAGGAAGATCCAGCCGAAGGGAAAGTTGAAGATCATGAAGCCAATGATTCCCGCGCTTAGGATCAAGGCGATGATGCCAACGGCGTCGGCGCCGACCTGAAAGCTGATAAAGCTGCACCCCAGCGCACCCACCAAGCCCACGCCCGATGATAGCCCGTTGACACCATCGATCAGGTTAAAGCCATGGGACAGCATCGCGGTGACAAACAGGGTCACGGGAATAGCGACCCAAAGCGGATCGAACAGAGGATTGAGAGGCCCCATGCCCAGATTTCGCAGCCAGATCTCGGTCAGCAGGCCGACATAAAGGCTGGCCAGCACGGTGGCAATCAGGCGGGTCCACGGTCGGATGCGGAAACCCAGGTCTTCGGCCAGTGCCACCACGACCAGAAGCACCGGCCCGGCAAGCAGCTTCCCGCCATCGCCCAACCCCGGATCGCCGAACAGGAAGGAAACGAACAGCATGCCCAGCAACAGACCGGCAATGATGCCCAGGCCGCCAACCCGCGGCGTGAGACGGTCGTGCGCCCGCTGAACCGCGTTCAGGTCCTCCAGCCGCCCACTCAGGCGCGGGATTTCCCGGCTGGCGGCGATCAGCAGGCCACAGACGCTGGCGCTGGTCAGGCAGGCCAGCAGATACAGCAGCGAGAGAAATTTCACGTCAGCGAGAATGCTGTAACTCCGCTTCCGGACTGAAGACGCGGGCAGACGCGCACAGATTTGGACGGCCGAAGGCAATGTATCGGCCGCCGCGACCATTTCGTCGTTTGCGGGCTGCTCTGAAGGCGCCCGGGCTGCCCTGAAGGCAGTTGAGACAGGCCAACACAGGCACTAACTTTCCCATCGCCCTTGGGGTGTCAGTGTCTCGACAGACCCCGAGCGGGACAATGCAGGGGTGGGGGAGCTGTAGTGGGCTCTGCGAACCGTTGTGCATTACCGAAGTACCATGGGCCGTTATTGTCTGAATACTCAGAGCAGAGAAACAATAGCTACCGCACGACCAGGTGAACGAAATTCACCGTGACCGCCAGCATGCGCGCGTGAAGACAACCGCTCCTCGCGTCACTGCAAGCACTGTGGTATCGACCGGGTTGCAACAACAATCTTCGATTTTATGCATGAAATTTGTATATTTATTTTGTGCCAATCTGGTTTTAAGGCAATTTCGTCTGGTCGACCCAGGCTCAATGACTGGTCGAACTGATCTTGGTCAGCGCAAATTGTCCGGACAGAGTAGCTCAGGTGAGCTTGGTCAGAGCGTCTACGGGCAGCGATACCTTGGTGACCACCTTTGGCTCATCGAAAAGCAGCCAGACCCGGTCGCGACTGGCCAGCTTTTCAACCGTTGCCACCATCTCGTGCAGGGGGCCTGAAGAGACCATGACCCGGTCACCACGTTTGAGTTGATCGGGCGGGAGCAGGCGGCCCTTTGCGTCACAACTGGCCAGCAGTTCGGTCATCACGTCCTGCTTGAGGACAGCAGGGGTTGCATCTGTCGAACAGACGACGCCGCGGATGCCCCGCGTTGATTTCAGCACCCGTAAATCATCGTTTTGCAGGTCCAACCGCACGAAAATATACCCCGGGAACAACGGCTTTCTCTTCGTGAGCATTTTTCTGGCATGCCGAATTGTCACCTCCCGATGGGGAAGGAAGCTTTCAAGGCCCTGCCGCATGAGATTTTCGGCGGCTCTGAACTCCTCATCTCGCTTGGTGGTGAGGGCGATCCAATTGAACATGCAACGGTTCCAAATACACGGGGCACAGCGATGAGTGCGTGCAAAATGCTGATATCGATCCCCTGCAGGCGGGGTCAATACACGCGAATACTGGCCAGCGTGATAATTGATACCAATGCGGCCATGCTTTCGATACCCGCGAACATTGCTTTGTATTCCAGAATTCATCCGCCAAATGAAATTGGTAAGGCCAACGATCTATTGGAAAATCATGGCTGCTGAGGCAGCGGATAAGTCAAAACAATAATTAAATTGCAGTACATTTTTTTTTAAATCAAAAATCCTATGAGCGCAGTATTTAAGTTCAAAAAGTAAGGTAAAAACACATTTCTCAGCAAAGTACCGTTCTGACGCGCGGGTTTGGCATCGTCTTTCGATATGTCATTCGAGATCTGCGACCTCACACGTTGGAAGGTACAATTGCCGCTCGATCAAGAAATTCAGGTCGATGATGAAATTGACCTCGGTCAACTCCTGAAAACACTCTGGAGAGGCCGCGGCCTTGTCATCGCGATTGGGTTCACCCTTGGGGCCTTGGGTGGACTCTACGGCTCCTTGATTCCGGATCGGTTCGTCGCCCAGACACGTGTGCTCTTCCAGTCATCCGGCCTCAAGGAACTCTTCCGCATCGATACGAGCCAGCGCCCGCGCTTCAACACGCGCCTGCCGCTCAGGGACGAGTATCTGGACATCAACGCACAGGCGCTCATTGCCATGGGCGAGGACGTTGTCCGGGACGTCATCGATGACCTCGCACTGCAGACTGACACGCGGATGCATTTGCCGACAAGCGCCATGGCGGTCGGCTTGGCGATGGTGCGCAGGACTGCAGACACTTCGTCCGAAAAAGCGCTCAGCGACGATCGACTGGTCCAGGTTCTGAACCAGACCATTCGGGTTACGCCCATGACTGAGTCCACCATTCTGCTGATTGAGGCGAACACCGCCAGCGCCAGTCTGTCCGCCGACCTCGCAAACGCTTTCGCGCAAAAATACATCAACCATCAGGTCGAAGCGGGCGTGCGGGAGGCCGTCCGCGCCATCGCTGTTGTCGATGAGGCTATGGAAGCGGCGAAGCAAGAGATGGCCCAAACGCAAGTCGCGTTGCGGGAGCATATCGTTGCAAACGCCGCGTCGATCTCCGATGAGGCTGGCGACCCCGGCATCGCCGAGCTGGCTGCGGATTTTGTTAGCGTGAGTGCGCTGGCGCGGGCGCTGACAATACAGCGAAGTCAGCTCGAAACTCAGATCGCGGTCAAAGATTTCAATGCGATCGGTGCAGCGTTGCAGCTGGTCGGGAACGAAGACCTTGAGTCCGAACTGAGGGCGCAGCTGTTTTCCGTGGTCAACAAGCAGAGAAGCCAGACCACGTCTCGGCTCGAGGACAACCCCGAATCACGGGAACTCAAAGAACAGCTCGACAAAATCGCAGGTGAGCTGACATCCCTTGCCGGTGAACGTCTCGCGCAGCTGGTGGAGCAGGTCGGGAGAATGGAGGAGTTGCAGGCTCTGCTGCAGGGTCAATTGGAGTTGGCGTTCTATGCGGCCGATTTATCGCCTGAAGTTACCGGGGATCTGTTCGTTCTCCAATCTCAGTCCACCTCCGCCCGAGAGACTTTTTTGGAGCTTGCCGAACTCAGCCGCACACTGAAACTTGAGGCACGGACCCAAGTGCCGTCTTCGCGCATCATTTCGAGAGCCAGTATTCCAGTCGAGGCCTCCGGGCGTGGTCCTGAATTTTTCATGATTGTCGGCGCTGCTCTCGGTTTCCTGCTCTCCTCAGGGCTGGTGATTGTCAACGACAGAATGCGTGGTTCGGTCCAGGGCGCGCGGTCACTCCAGCGATTTCTCGGCGTGCAGCGGTTGTCGGTGATCCGAAAACTCCCCGATGCCACGAGCATCATGAACCTCGTGACGGAAAACCCTTCCTCGCCCTATGCAGAGAGCCTGCGGCGCATCGGCCGCGAGGTGATGACCAATTTTGCATTGCGGGATCGGGAGGGGGAGGCGAGCGGTCAAGGGATGGTCCTCGTGCTCACGTCCAGCGTACCCAACGAGGGTAAGAGCACAACGGCCTTGGGACTTGCCGCGCTCAACGCCATGGGCGGCCAGTCAATCTGTCTCGTCGACCTCGCACTTAGGGATTCAGGCCTGTCCTCCCTCTTAGGCTTGCAGCCGAATACGTCCCTCAATGAATACCTCAGAGGCATAGAGGGCGATCCGGTGGAAAAGACGCTGGCGCAGTTGGACACACGCAGCCCGCTCACAGTAATCGGGGGCTCACAGTTGATTGGTGTGGACGTTCAGATCCCTCAGGTCAGGGAAAGAGTCAGACGTCTGCTCGATGGACTGAGGGCACGCTTCGACCTGATCATCGTCGATACCTCACCGCTGTTGTCAGCCAGTGAGGCGCTGACCATCACCCAGTTGGGCGACGTATCTCTGTTCATCGTCAAAGAAAATTTTGCGCCTCGGTCTGCCGTTCATGTTGCATGGCAGGAGCTGCTTCTGGCACAGAGCCCTCACCAACCGATCGTTGCGCTTTCTTTCGTTGAAAAGAGATCGATCAGTCACAACTACGCCCACCGGGTTTACGGGCAGATTGCGAACGCCCCGCGTGAATGATTGCTCTAATGGCCGTACCAATGCCGATGCCATGGTCGGGTAACGTCAGACGCGGTGGACAGCAATCAAACGGGTCTTCCGGATCCTGACGGTCCGGCTGGCATTGTATTCACTCGCCCGGTGCAATCGCACAGTCGTCCACCTCAAATCCAGCGTCACGCCAGGCGCGAGCCGCTGCGGGGTGATACTTCAGAGGGTTTGCACCGCACATGCCTTGCATGGGAAAGTCAAAGCCTACGGTTTTACCGTAGGGGGCCTTGGACTTCAGGCCGTCGAGCGTCGCAATGTAGGTGGCGGTGAGTTCATAGACCAGCGCACTGTCCATGTCCTTATTCACCACTGTGCCACCAATCATAGCGACCCCTCGAAAGATTTCGTCTTCAGATGAAAACTGCCAGTTTGGGCCCATAGTTCCGGCCAGGTCCGCAACAGGCGTGGTAAAGGGCGCTTGGCCTGGCATGGCCATGTAGGTCTGCATGGCCGGACTTTCGAAGGTGGCCTTTGGCACCGACCAACTGATCATCCTGCCCGCGCTCCCAATCGCAAGAGCGCTTGTGCCTCCGAAGTTCATGGGCACGATCAGGGCGTCAGGTTCTCCGCTGATGACCAGCGCAGCGCCCTTTCCCCAGTTGACTTGAACCCCCTCATAATCCTCACCTTCCTTCAAGCCAGAGGCGATGTTAAGGATGCTTCGTGCCATGTTCAACGCACCGCCACGCGCCGGGCCATTATAGATTTTTCTTTCCCTTAAATCTTCCCAGCCTGTGATGTTCTTGGACTCATAAGCCGAGAGAAAGAAGTAACCGATGGCGTAAGGCATCATCACGCGGAGGTTGCCGGCCAGCTCAGCCCCCTCTTCCGGGCTTAAGGAGCCGTAGGGTCCCACTGCACGCTTCAACAGGAAAGGCAGAAGGAAGGGTGTTGCTGCGATGTCAGTCTTGCCCTCCGCAACGTTCTGCACCGAGTTTGTCAGCGTCTGACCCTCGGTGAGCTGAATGCTCGCAATGTCATGGGTTGCTGCAACTTCCACAAGGTGCGACGGCGACAGAAAAGTAGTGCCGCCCGGACTGGCCGTTTCTGCCGTCAGGTTCACTTCAGCCGTCACGGATTGCGACCATGCTGTTAATACTACAATAGCTATTGATATAATTATTCTACGCATGGTTTATTATAGCGAAGATAGGAAATGAATCAAAAGTCAGCCCGGTTCGCATTGGACATTTTGTATCAAAAATTCCATGTGCCGTCGTGGCCGTCTGGCTCGATCTATTATGCCTTGCATTGAAATTTTAGCGCATCAGAATTCAATATTTGAAAACTACAGAAACGTCTTTACTTTGTTTTTACGTGGTCTGACATGCGCACCATAAATTCATCGAGAGTAGCGCCTGAGTTCAGCATCGAAGATTCAACAAAGGCTTCGCTTATCGTGATAATCTTTTCACTCTTTTTGGTGCCTGGCCGAAGATCGATCACTTCCCACTCTGCAAATTCGCGGACTAGCGTGCTGTAAGTTGTTCGTGAAGGTCGCATTACTTGCCAGTCACTATACAGCTCGTCGAGGTTGACTTCGATCTTTCGCTTATAATTGCTCCAGAGTATGGCCAACAGCGTAATGGCGTACCTCCGCGTAAACAGGGGAATCCTCGATTTCAGCATTCTTCGTTTTCAGACAACTGTCTGCTCCGCGCTATCAGACTTAACCCGTATGTTGTGCTTTATCGGTCCATTTGGGCCACCGTTCAGTTGTAGCAACTGAGGCCAAATGCCACAAACTTGGTTATGTTTAACCGAACGTCGATGAATCACTTGTACTTCGGGCGATACGGACTTCGCGAAGCAGGGGATTTGGTATCCCTTATTCGGTCTTGATTTAAAGATTAAAAAACGGCTGTAAATTTTAACCTTAGGCAGGTTGGAAGACACGCTGACAAGCTTCGAATAAAGGCGAGACGCAGCCAGTTTTGACGGTTGCTTTGTGCCGCGCTTGCCATCCTGCGAGCTCTCACCCGTCGCTTCTGGCCCAGTTTTCAGCCCGTTTTGTAACCTGATCGGCATCAACATTTACAAACTGAAACAAACTCCCTGACGACTGTTACGCGGACCGGGGCTAGGTTGGATTCATCAACAGCAACCCCGGACGCACACCACCGCCCCACGACAGACTTTACTCCTTATCTCCCTCCCGTTTCTTCCTCTTCCCTAACGTTTCCTCCTCCCCCGTCTCGTTCCTTTCTCTCCCATCTTCCTCCTCCCCCCGATGAACGAGACAAGCCTCAGCCGGCGCGGTTCCCCAACCCGCCGGCTATTTTTTTTGTTCGGATCATCGGAGAGCGCGGCGGCGCAAGCGCGCGCAGGTCAGCTGCCTTCGATAAAGGCCGCCATTTTCTTCAGCCCTGCGTCCGCATGGGCAAGAAAGGCGTTCTCCAGCGGGGTCAGCTTGGCATAACGATGGGTAATGAGGCCAAAGGGGATGCCGGGCAGGGTAACGGGGAAGTTGAGCCGGACCAGCGCACCGCTGCGGATCAGCGGCAGGATTACGACCGGCGGCAGGATGGTCAGACAGTCGGTGGTCTTGAGCAACTCGATCAGCGCACTCGCCGAGCTGCAGCGCAGGGCGTTTGAAATGCCGCTGATGCCCATACCGGCCAGCGCCGCCACCGGAACAGATGAATTCTGTTCGGGGTGGGTTGTTTGATGCCTCGCTGGTCTTCAATGGCTTTATTGCCAACAAAGTTGCCGGCCCGATGGTTGCGATGAATCCCTTTACCAGTATTGCCAGCTCGCTCGCTAACTCCGTGGCGTTGTGGCGGACTTACGACGAATTCTTCGGTGACATCGACGAGTACGAGGGGGTCAAGCTTCCGGGGCTGGCAGTAAACCCGGGCGCGAACTTCTACTCGATGACCGATCAGCCGATCCTCAATCTCTCGGACGCCACCAACCGTAAGATGTGGGCGCTGCCCGGAGGCACGGCGAACATCCTCAAGGCGAACGGCGGTGCCGTTGTTTCCGGCCCCGCAGCGCAAATGACGGAAATCGTCAGCGTCGCGTTGTCGATGGCTCCGTCGTTGTAGCAGCCAATTCGGCCAAATCCTTTGGCGTCGTGGACTACGCTCAGTCGGTGACCCGCTCGCCACGTTCCATATTCATGGCCGTGTTCAGTTTCTTCATCAGTGATGAGAAATGGGCCGAGCTCAGTGCTAAAGAGCAGGCTGCGATCATGTTGGTTTCCGGCAAGGCCTTCGCGGAACTCGCAGGGACAATTTTCGACGCCGAAAATCAGGTGGCACTCGCCGAGCAGCATGCAGGCGCCATCGACGTGATCATGGCCTCGGACGCGTTCTACGCCGAACTTCAGGAAGCGGGGAAGCCTGTCTCCGCCAAATGGATTGGACGCGTGGACAACATGGGTGTTGACGGCGCAGCCATGTTGAGACGGTATCAGGACTCAGTGTCGGCGCTGCAGTAGCGTTTTGTCTCTGAAGCTGATCGCCGGGGCGAAACTTGTCCACCCTTCGCCCCGGCACCCCAACTTTGACCGACCGAGGGCATCCGGGCTGTGGCAGCCAAGAACATCCTTTTCATTATGTATGACCAGCTGCGGTTCGATTACCTGAGCTACGCCGGTCACAAGACCCTGCACACGCCGAACTTCCACCGGGTGGCAGCGCGGGGGGTGAACTTCACCAACACCTACGTGCAGTCACCGGTGTGCGGGGCGAGCCGGATGAGCACCTACACCGGCCGCTATGTCTCCAGCCATGGGGCGTCGTGGAACAAATACCCGATTCGGGTGGGGGAGGTGACGCTGGGCGATCACCTGCGCGCCGCCGGGATGGACTGCTGGCTGCTGGTAAAGACCCATATGGAGGCCGACGCCGAAGGCATGGCGCGGCTCGGCATCGAGCCGGACAGCATCATTGGCGTGTGCCAGTCCGAGTGCGGCTTCGACCCGTGGGTGCGCGATGATGGCCTGCACGGAATGGCCTATGATGGCAACTACGGTGAGAACGACGGCGCCTACAACACCTATCTCAAGAACCGGGGCTACGACACCGAGAACCCCTGGGCGATCTACGCCAATGGCTCGGTTGAAGACGGCCAGCTCGCCTCAGGCTGGTTCATCGAGAACGCGGACAAGCCCGCCAACATTGCCGAGGCCGACAGCGAAACCCCGTGGCTGACCCGCGAGGCCATCGACTTTCTTGACCGGGCCAAGGGGCCGTGGTGCGCGCACCTGTCCTACATCAAGCCGCACTGGCCCTACATCGTGCCTGCGCCCTACCACAGCATGTACACCGAAGATGACATCCAGCTGCTGATCCGCGAGGCGCGGGAGCGGGAAGACGCGCACCCGGTGTATCAGGCCTTCTTCTCCAACCCCATCGCGGCGACCTTTCGCGATGACAGCGCGCGTAACAAGGCCATCATCGCCTACATGAGCCTGATCAAGCAGTGCGACGACCAGCTGGGCGTGCTGCTCGACCACCTCGACGCTACCGGGCAGGCCGAGGATACCGTGCTCGTGGTAACCTCCGACCACGGCGACTATCTGGGTGACCACTGGCTGGGAGAGAAGGACCTGTTCCACGAGGTATCGGTCAAGGTGCCGATGGTGATCAGCCATCCTGATCCGGCCTTCGACGCCACCCGCGGCACGGCCTGCGACGCGCTGATGGAGCATATCGATCTGGCGCCGACCTTCATCGAAATCGCCGGCGCCACGCCGGAAATAAATCTGCTCGAAGGCCGGTCACTGATGCCGCTGCTGGCCGGTGAGGTGCCCGAGGACTGGCGGCAGTACGTGATCAGCGAATACGACTATTCGATCTTCCCCACGTGCGAGGCGCTGGGTCTGGAAAGCTGGGACGCGCGCCTGTTTATGGTGTTCGATGGTCGCTTCAAGCTGATGCATTCGGCGGCAAAGGGGCATCGGCCCATGCTGTTCGATCTCGCCGAAGACCCCGAAGAATATGACGATATCGGCGGCGATCCGGCATACAGCGCGGAAATAGAAAGACTTTACGCGCATCTGCACGAATGGGCGCTGCGCATGGCACAGCGGGTGACCATGTCCGAAGACAAGCTGCGGATCAAACGCGGCTCGCCCCAGCGCGAAGGCATCCTCGTCGGCATCCACCACGCCGAAGACCTGCCGCTTAAATTCACCGAAAAGTATCTGGGCAAGGCGCGTCAGATCCACTTCGAGGACCCTGCCGACCGCCAGCGCTACGGTGGTGGGGCGCCGGAAGCGAAAAAAGACTGAGGATGGCCGCAGCACCCTTAACAGCGGGCGCCGGTGACGGCCCGGGCAAGGCTATGGAGCAGACCACCTTCCGCCGCATCCTGGACACCGGCCTGACCGGCCACGACCCACGACAGGCCGAGCAGGGCTACGTGCTGTTCTCCCCCATGAACGACCTCAACCAGACCCTGATCATCGATATGGCGGGGGAGGTGGTGCACCGCTGGCAGCACGGGGAAAACATTGGCCTCTTTGGCTCGCTCAATACGCGCGGGAACCTCTATATGGGGGCGAAGATGAAGGACGAGGCCAGCGATCTGTTCCAGATCTGGCCGGCCTTCAAAGGCGGTCAGATCCGCGAAGCTCTCCCGCCGGCGAGGTGCTGTGGACCCACACCGACCCCAGCTGAACCCGATTAAACCGAACCCGCAGGAGCGCGCACCATGAACCCCACCGACGCCTTCATTGTCGACGGCACCCGGACGCCCTTTGGCCGGTTTGCCGGCGCGCTGAGTGCGATGCGGACCGACGACCTTGCCGCGCACCCGATCCGGGCGCTGGCCGAGCGTCATCCCGACCTGCCGTGGGCCAGCGTCGACGACGTGGTGCTGGGCAACGCCAACCAGGCGGGCGAGGACAACCGCAACGTTGCCCGCATGGCGAGCCTACTCGCCGGTCTGCCGGTCGAGGTGCCGGGGGTGACGGTCAACCGCCTGTGCGGCTCGGGGCTGGAGGCGCTGACCTACGCCGCGCGCAGCATCCGTGCGGGCGAGGGCGATTTCTTCGTGGTGGGGGGTGTTGAAGGCATGTCGCGCGCGCCCTTCGTCATGCCCAAGGCGACTTCGGCCTTCAGCCGGAGCCAGGCCGAGATCTACGACACCACCATCGGATGGCGCTTCGTCAATCCGAAGATGGACCGGGCGCACGGCACGGAGTCCATGCCTGAAACCGGGGAGAACGTTGCCGAAGACTTCGGCATCAGCCGCGCGGATCAGGACGCGATGGCACTGCGCTCGCAGCAGCGCGCCGCCGCCGCGCAGGCCAGCGGCCGGCTGGCCCGGGAAATCACGCCCGTGGTCCTGCCCCAGCGGCGCGGGGACGATCTGGTGATCGAGCACGACGAACACCCGCGCGAAACCTCGCTGGAAAAGCTGGCCAAGCTGCCTGCTCCTTTCCGCGAGGGCGGCAGCGTCACGGCGGGCAACGCCTCGGGGGTCAACGACGGCGCAGCCGCGCTGCTGGTGGTCTCGGGCGCCTTTGCGACCGAGCATGGTCTGAAGCCGCTGGCCCGGGTGGTCGGCGCGGCAGCGGCCGGGGTCGCACCGCGGATCATGGGCATCGGCCCCGTGCCTGCGACCCGCAAGCTGCTGGCACGGATCGGCTGGCAGGTGGCAGATCTGGATATCGTGGAGTTGAACGAAGCTTTCGCTGCGCAGGGGCTGGCGGTGCTGCGCGAGCTGGGCATCGACGAGACCAGTGCAGGCGTCAATCCCAACGGCGGTGCGATTGCGCTGGGCCACCCGCTGGGCGGTTCGGGTGCGCGCATGGCACTGACGGCGAGCCTTGAGCTGCAGGACAGCGGCAAGGACCGGGCGCTGTGCACCATGTGCGTGGGTGTGGGGCAGGGGATCGCAGTGGCGCTGGAGCGCGTCTGATCAGCCCAGCCGCGCTTGGAGGTCTTCGACTTTCGGCGTCCAGTCGAAGCCCGGCGCCAGTTGCCTGATTTCGGTGGTTTCGAACAGATCGGCGGCGCTGTAGGGATCGCCCGCGCAGAAGGCTTCAACGTCGGCCTTGCTGTCGGCGAGCAGCACCAGCCACGTGCCATTCATATCCCCGTTCTCATCGAGCAGCGGCGAGCCGAAGACCATCTCGGCGGGCAGGTCTTTGCGGGTGATATAGTCCCGGTGGGTCGGGCGGGTGCCCTTGCGGTTTTCGAGCCTGCCCCGCTTGTCGCGGGCGGTGAACAGCCAGAGGGGCATCGATGCTGTCTCCTTGTGTGTTTCCAGCACCCAGAGTGTACAGCGGGCAAGCCGCCTCAGTCCATCAATCGAGCGTCCCACGGATAGTCGAACAGCAGCTCGATCCCGTCGTCGGTTACCAGTATCTGCTGCTCCAGCTTGACCCCGTCGCGGCCGCCGACTTCGCCGCAGTAGCTCTCGACACACAGCACCATGCCAGCTTCAAATTCGCAGTCGTAGGGCTGCCCCTGCCACGGGTGCTTGATCTGCGGATATTCATCACACATGCCGACGGCGTGCAGCATTCAGTTATAGGCCTGCGCGTGAAAGCGCTCGTCCATGGCCCGCGCGCGCTCACGGAACTGGTTGAGGGTCACGCCCGGGCGGATCAGCGCCATGTTGTGTTCGACCTCGGCCACTGCTTCCCGGTACAGCGCTTTCTGCGCGCGGGTCGGCTTTGAAGGGCCGCAGTGCAGGGTGCGTGAGATATCCGCGAAGTAGCCCATGGGGCCGACCATGTCGGTGTCGAAGCCGACCAGATCGCCGTCATGAACCACGCGCTGGCTGGCTTCCTGCAGCCACGGATTGATGCGCTCGCCGCTGGCCAGTATACGGCCATCGTGCCAGTCGCCGTCGTTGGCGAGGCTGGTGTAGTTCAGCAGCGCCCACAGCTGGGCCTCGGTCACGCCCGGGCGCAGAGCCTCTTCGAGCTTGGCGATGCCGAGCTGGGCGACGGCGCAGGCCCAGCGTATGCAGCCAACCTCGTCCTCGCTCTTGATCACCTGCGCGCTCTCGCTCAGCGGCACGCCGTCGACAACCTCGATGTTCAGACGCTCCAGCGCCTGGGTCAGGCTCGGGTTAACGTACTCCAGCTCGACCCGGCCGGTGGTATCGTCGTGCTCGCTGAGGAAATCGCGGATATCCTGCGCGAGCAGGGCGGCGAAATCGGCCAGTCCGTCGCCGCCGTCAAAGTGGTGAATGGGCCGCCCGGGGCGGAAGTCGCGCACCGAGCTGGTCTGGCTGTAGGCGGAGAACAGCGACGCTGGACCCTCGGCGGGCATGAACAGATAGGTCGTCCGGATATGGGCCTGAAACAGGCCGTAGGTCTGGTATTCGGCCGCATAGCGCAGCGAAATCGGGTTCACCAGCATCAGCAGCCCGACCCCCTGCGCCTGCATCTGTGCGCGCAGCCTGCCTTCGCGGTAGGCGAATAGCCGGTCGAAGTCGATCTCCGGCATCTCGCGGCACTGGCGCAGTTCGCTCCACGTGTTGTTCAGCACCATCTGGTCGGGGTTGTGCAGCACGGTCGCTCCTTGCAAGGCCGGTTTCGGTTGGTGGTCGCTCGTGTCCCTGTCTGCGTCGGCTGCTGTGGCTGGGCTTGCCTGCCCGCGTCGCAGCTTCCGTCGAGCGAGAAGGTACCGGCCCTGCGACGCTCTGCGCCATTTTGCGGCAATGACGCAGGTCTTTGTTGCGCCAGCGCACGCTGATTGACCGAAATGCAGGCCTTGCCCGGACGCTCCTGCTATCACATGTCTTTGAGGCACCAAGGAGCCACCATCCATGTCTTTTCGCCCGGTAAAATCCGAGACCCTCGCCCAGCCAACGTTGGAAGGCGCCGGGGTCCACCTGCACCGCGCCTTTGGGTTTCACAACCCCAGCGCCTTTGATCCCTTCCTGCTGTTCGACGACTTCCGCAACGAAGACCCGGAGAAGTTCAAGGCGGGCTTCCCGTGGCACCCGCACCGGGGCATCGAGACCATTACCTACGTGCTCTCCGGCACCGTCGATCACGCGGACTCGCTGGGCAACGAAGGCAGCCTCGGCGCGGGTGATATCCAGTGGATGACCGCCGGCAGCGGCATCATGCACCAGGAAATGCCCAAACCCGGTCAAGGCGGGCAGATGCACGGCTTCCAGCTGTGGGCCAACCTGCCGTCTTCGCTGAAAATGACCGCGCCCCGCTATCAGGACGTGCCCTCGACCGAGATCCCGGA
Organism: Geminicoccus sp.; assembly: GCA_002708995.1. Lineage (GTDB taxonomy): Bacteria > Pseudomonadota > Alphaproteobacteria > UBA7985 > UBA7985 > UBA7985. Next base: position 15,608 of record PAPT01000018.1, read on the forward strand.
AGTGATCGACGACGACGGCACCCGAGTGAAGGTCATCGTTGGCGAGTTCTGGGGGCGGCGTGGCCCGGTCGATGGGATCGCTGCCGACCCGCAGTACCTAGACATCTTCGTCCCTGCCGGTGTGCGCAAGACCTTAAAGGTCGAGACCGAGCGCCACGCCTTCGCCTACATCTTCGAAGGCTCGGGCAGCTTCCGCGATGCCTCGAAGCCCTTCGGCGTCCGGGTGGAGAAGGAGGTCAACAGCGAGGAGCTGCACCTGCGCGATCTCTCCGGCAACCGCACACTGGTGCAGTTCGACCGCGGTGACGAAGTAACGGTGCAGGCGGGCGATACCGGTATCCGCTTCCTGCTCGTCTCCGGCAAGCCGCTGAAAGAGCCCGTGGCCTGGCACGGTCCGATTGTAATGAACACCGGCGACGAGCTACGTGAGGCGATCCGCGACCTGCAAAACGGTACCTTTATCAAGGCGCAGCCAGAGGGCATCTGAACCACTGAACCACTGAACCACTGAACCACTGAACCACTGAACCACTGAACCACTGAACCACTCAACCACTGAACCATCCAGAAGCAGGCAGCAAAGGGCAGCTAGCCCGCCTGCACCACCGTGACCGCGATCAGGTCGCGGATATCCTCGGCCGTGCAGCCGCGCGAGAGGTCGTTGGCGGGTTTGGCCAGACCCTGCAGAATCGGCCCGATGGCCGTGGCGCCGCCAATCCGCTGGGCGATCTTGTAGGCAATATTCGCCGCTTCCAGCGATGGAAACACGAACACGTTGGCATCGCCCTCGATGGCAGAGCCCGGCGCCTTGCTCGCAGCGACCGACGGTACGAAGGCGGCATCGAACTGCAACTCACCTTCGATGGTCAGATCCGGGCGCGCAGCCCGGGCGAGGTCGCGGGCGGCAATAATCTTGTCGATGCTGGGGTGAGTGGCGCTGCCGAGCGTTGAGAACGACAGCATGGCGACCCGTGGCGCCTCTCCCACCAACAGGCCGAAGCTGTCGGCTGAGGCCTGTACGATGCCGGCGAGTTCGTCGACTGTCGGTTCAATGGTCAGCCCGGCGTCTGAAAAGATATAGGTCCCGGCCTTGTCGCCGTGACGCGCCGGGTCGAGAACCATCAGGAAAAACGAAGAGACCGCACCCGCATCCGGGTGCTTGCCGATCATCTGCAACGCAGCGCGCACCGTCTGCGCCGTGGTTGCGACGGCGCCCGCAACCGTGCCGTCGGCGAGGCCGGTGTGGACCATCAGAGCGGCGAAGTTTAGCGGATCAAGACTGTCGCGCGCCGCCCTCGCGCGGTCGACGCCCTTGTGATTCCGGCGCTCAAACAGGGCATCGGCCAGCGCGTCTGCGTGCTCGGAGGTGCGGGGATCAATCACGCCAAGCCCGGCTGGGGCAGCCGCGTCACCGATCTGCGCCCGAAGCTGCTCCCGGACCGTGATTTCATCGCCGAGCAGCGTGATCTTCGCCAGCCCGTTCCGGACGGCCAGCAGGCTGCCCTCGACCACGCGCGGGTCTTCGCCCTCGGCCAGCACGATATGGCGGCGCGGTTCGGCGTGGCGGGCGCAGTTGCGGATGGCGTCGAGCGGATTGATCACGGGTGCTGGTTCTCCGACTGTGCTCGGATGGTCTTATCGCGGCAGAGGGCAGACCGCCAGTGCCAAAACGGGGCAGCGGGATCTGTGTGGCCGAGAGGCCGGGAGCGGCTGTCGAGGGTTTGGAAAAAGTGGAGGTACCGACCGGATTCGAACCGGTGTACACGGATTTGCAATCCGGTGCGTAGCCTCTCCGCCACGGTACCGCCCTGCGCCCCGACTATCCTGCAATCGGCTAAATGGCCAGCGGGCACGGGACTTGTGCCAAAGCCGTTACCGTCTGTAAAGCGTCGCGGCTCCCCCGCTCGCGCTCAGGTGACCGGCTGCGCCTCAGCGCAGGAAGCAGGCGGCGAAGGCACTGTCCGCACAGACTGCCAACAACGGCTCCCGTGCTTCCTCCAGGCCGAGTTCCAGGGCCTGAGCGTAGAGTTTGGCTGCTTCCTCAAGGTTCTGCTCAAGGCCGATCCCGGTCTGGTGCATCTGTCCGAGATTGAAGAAGGCATTAGGGTAGTTCTGCCGGGCTGCGGCGATGAAGAAATCAACCGCACCAACCGGATCAGCTTCGACGCCGACACCCATCAGGATGCGCTCACCCGCCGCGTTCTGGGCGAGGGCGTTGCCGACTTGCGCGGCTTTGACCAGATAGCTCAAGGAGCGGGCCTGATCCTTTTCAACCAGCACCTGATTATCAACGACCAGTGCGCCGTCATAGAGGTAAGCCAGTTCCATCAACGCTGGGGCAAAACCTTGCTCCCCGGCCTGCTCCAGCAGCGCAATGCCGGTTTCAGGATCGGACACGAGGCCCAGCGTCGGGTCTCCGAGCGTGGTCATCACACCCAACTGCTGCTGGGCCAGCGGCAAGCCCGCTTCGGCTGCCTTCTGATACTGGGCCAGCGCCGCTGCTGGGTCGGCTGCCACGCCCAGACCCTTATGCAGCAGCACACCTTTGCGGTAGGCCGCTTCGACCGAGCCGGCATCCTCTGCCCGCTGATAGGCCGCGTAGGCGAGACCATAGCGACCCAGCTCGCTCAGTAGGTTGCCGTGGGGCAGGAAGGCGAGGGGCACCCCCTGCTCGGCTGAACGGCCGTAGAGCGCTGCGGCCTGTGCCTTATTCTGTGGGATGCCGTCACCCTGATGCAGCATGACGGCAAGGTTATACTGCGCGACCGGGTTACCCTGCCGGGCGGCTTCGCGGAACCAGCGAGCCGCAGACACGTTGTCTTCTTCAGTGCCGCGTCCGGTGTCGTAGAGAACTCCGAGATTGGTTTGGGCCATGTCCAGACCCTGCTCAGCTGCGCGGGTGTACCAGATCAGTGCTTCGGCCGGGTCGGCGTCCGTGCCTTCTCCACGGTCATAGAGGCGGCCCAGTTTGAACTGGGCTTCGGCTTCATCTTTTTTCGCCGCTTTGGTGTAGTGCCGCAGCGCCGCTTCGAAGTCTTCGCGCTCGTAGGCCTCATCACCTTTGACCAGCGCACTCTTAAACAGGCCGAACTGCGCCTGTGCCGGTCCAGCAAAAAGAATAAGGGCCGCAAAGAGGGATGCTGACAAAGACGTTTTCATTGTGCTCACACGTACGAAGGGGTTTGACTCCCCCCACGTATGGCATCACTTGGTGCTCAGACTAAGGCAGAAAAGGGCATAACGTTGCTGCACCTTGCGCAAATGTTGTCCGTCGAAAGCGCCTGATAAAGGGCATGTGTGACAGCCCAGGCGGTATCACGGCCTACCTTCATACTGCTGTACCTTCTAAAATTGAAAATCATTAATATGTAGAACTATATAACTGACAGTTTATAGTGGGCAGACAAAGGTAGGTTTACAGGCTCATGCGCGGTTTGACTTGTGTCAGCCTGAGAAGAGCGCCTGGCCGCGAATTTTTTCCTTTTTTTTCAATGAAATGCTGATTTTTTCACGAGAATATCAAACGCTACTGAATAACAGCGGCACATAGCCGGTTTTGGGCACGAAAAATTGCCGAAAAACACTACTAGATGTAACAAAATTATCCACGTATTGAAAGGAAATTGCCTTAAAACAAAATCTTAAAGACTTGGAATCCCGGCCAGCCCACGTAAACCTGCATCTTGGTTCCGAATGAGACACTCGTTCAAACCGATTTGCTTAGGAAAACTCAAAGCTCGGCCTGCTTGGCAGGCCGGGCTCTTTTTTTGCTCACTTTGCGGCGCCGGCGGGTTCAGCCTGCGGCGGGATAACGCGGGCTGGTGCCCAGCATGCTGGTTGCACCCAGGTAGCGATCGAGCAGCAGGTCGACCGCGATGCGCGTGGTTTCGCCGGCCGTCACGCCGAAGCTCTTGGCCCGGTCTTCGATAATCAGATAGCCATCTGCCATCAGATGCGCAGCGAGCAGGGTGCAGAGATGTCGGTAATCCTGCACGGTGAGCTGTCGGCGGACGGGTTCGAGCACGTTGTTGATCAGCTGCTGGACCAGCGAGGAAAACCATTCCGGCCGTTCGTCAGGCCTGCGGTAGTGCTGGACCATCAATGATCGCAGAAACGCGCTGTTGGCGTTGATCATTTGCGGCATGGTGCGGGCGAGCAGGTGCACGCGCTGGCGCACGTCGGTTTCCTCGCTGACGGTCTGTGAGACGCTGTTGAGGATCGAGACGGCGCGATCGGCGGCGATCTCGCTCATGAACGCATCGCGCTCGATTTCTTCAGGCGAATTGTAGTACCGGTAGATCGTGGGTTTGGAGACGCCCGACTGATTTGCGATCGACTGCACCGTCAGCGGCTTGCCCATTTCTACGAGTTCCAGCGTGGCTCGGAGAATGTCCTTCCGCGTGCGGGATCGTCTGTTGGAGCTTCCGTCTCGCTGGGGCGTGAGACTAATGAGTTCCTGGTACATTTCTCTGAATGGGTGAGGTCTTGCCTCGCCTCTCTCCGATTTTGCTCTTAGGTCAAAGCCGACATTTTTTGCTATTTTCGAAACGGCTTTATCAAAGCAAACCATCGCTGAAATTGCGGGTTCAAGGCCCATTTCTCAGCTATCGCTAAATTATCAAAAAGACCGGCAAATTGAAGATATAGGTCTATTTTGTTCAAAATGACGATCTTTTTGAGAAAAAAAGAGATATTTTTTTCGCAGATGTATTTTTTTAATATATAAAAATGTGTAATTCCCGTATAAGATTTACTAATTTTTGGTGTCGATTCGCTGGTGGCAACTGATTGCCGAAACACAACCCCACCAGAACTTGTGTTCCGATGGCCATTTTTTTCGGGAGGAGTTTTTAAGAGAGAAGATACGGCGGCCCTAAGACCGACGCTGCGACGTATGATGTAGTATGCCCTTGGTCCAGTGAGACCCGCCTGATTGGAGCCGCTGTTTGCGAAAAATGCAAAGAATAAAGGTGACATACCTATGAACTTGCACAGATATGCATGAGGCACATCGCCTGTGAATAGGAGGCCGTTCCGTGCTAGGTGTCTGCTGTCGGCGATAACGCAACTTTAGAGGATCGACAGGCCATGGATTTCGACCCCAGCACCGGTGATCCAGCGCTCAGCCACAGCCCGATCAAGGCCATGGTCGCACCCCGCCCCATTGGCTGGCTGTCGACCCTGTCGCCGCAGGGGGTGGCCAATCTCGCGCCCTACAGCTTCTTCAATCTGGTCTGTGACGCGCCTTACATGGTGATGTTCGCAACTTCGGGTCACAAGGACAGCTTTAACAATGTCCGCGCCACGGGGGAGTTCGTCTGGAACCTCGTCTCCGAGGATCTGTGTGAGGCAATGAACACCAGCTCTGGCAGTGCGGCGCCGGGTGTTGACGAGTTCGAGATGGCCGGACTGGAAAAGGCGGCCAGCCGCTCTGTGGCGCCGCCGCGGGTTGCGCGGGCGAGGGCGGCCCTCGAATGCCAGCTTGATCAAATCGTGGACCTGAAGTCGGACGACCCGACCCGCCGGAATTCGCTGGTCATCGGGACGGTGCGCAGCGTGTTTATGGCGGATGGGGCAATCGTCGACGGTCGCTTCGATGCAGCGGGCGTCCGGCCACTGGCGCGCCTGGGCTATCGCGACTACGCGGTGATTGAAGAAATCTTTGAACTCATGCGGCCTTCGTGATGGTCTGATCAGAAGCGGCTCTGGAAATTCTAACTATCTAAGACCAATACGGTTTCCACTTGATGTTCACGTTTGTTCCTGTCATAAGGGGATGAGAACAAAACAGGATCATCGACGGGTTCGCCATGAAAGACCGGATTTCCCCGACGCTTACCAAGACGGTTCGTGATGCAGGCCACGCCGCCGGAAAGCAGGCGCGCACTGCCGTGGTCTCGACCCCCGGCTGCGCGGCTGTTGCACCCTCGACAGCCGGGCGCTACCGGCATCGCGTTGACCGCGCGCAGGCCGAAGTGGCGCGCGCCAAGGGCTACCGAAAGGGGCGGGGCAGCAACGAAGGGCCAGCGGGGCGGTTCGAGCTGCAGGAGCAGGTTGCCTTTGACGACGGCTGGTCGAGCGGGCAGGTCCGGTTCGAAGATCTGCTCAGCCGCCCAACCACCGTGTCGGAGGACCGGGCCAAGTCAGTCCTGACCTTCAACCAGTCCCCCGATCTGGGCTTTGACCGTTCGGTCAATCCCTACCGGGGCTGCGAGCACGGCTGTACCTATTGCTACGCGCGGCCTAGCCACGCCTTCATGGGGCTGTCGGCGGGGCTGGATTTCGAGACCCGGCTGTTTGCCAAGTACGACGTTGCGAGGCTGCTCGAAGACGCCCTGCGCAAGCCGAACTACCGGGTCGCGCCGATCGCGCTGGGGACCAACACCGATCCGTATCAGCCGATCGAGCGGGAGTTGAAACTGACGGCGGCGGTGATCGACGTGCTCGACACCTGCCATCATCCGACAACCATCGTCACCAAATCGGCCGGGATCCTGCGCGATCTCGATCGGCTAGCGGGCATGGCCGAGCGCGGGTTGGTGCAGGTTGGGATTTCGGTGACCACGCTGGACAGCGGGCTGTCGCGGCGGATGGAGCCGCGATGCTCGTCGCCGGCACGGCGGCTGGAGGCGATTGCTAAGCTGTCTGAGGCCGGCATTCCGGTTCGAGTCATGGCGTCGCCGATGATCCCGGGACTCAATGACAGCGAGCTGGAAACCATCCTAGCCCGCGCGCGGGAATCCGGGGCGCGGGCGGCGTCGATGATCCCGCTGCGTCTGCCGCTGGAGGTGAGGGAGGTCTTCGGCGACTGGCTGCAGGCCAACTTTCCTGACCGGGCGGAAAGGGTGATGAAACAGGTGATGTCGATGCACGGCGGCAAGGCCTATGATGCTACGTTCGGCGACCGGATGCGCGGCAAGGGACCGCTGGCCCATATCCTGCGCCGCCGGTTCGAGGTGGCCTGCCAACGGTTGGCACTGCCGGCGCACCTGCCGCCGCTGCGCACCGACCGCTTTGTGCGGCCCGAGCGCGCCGGGGACCAGCTGTTACTGCTCTAGCACAGGCCGCGCACGCCCCAGCCCCCTGACCAGCCCCTGACCGGCCCCCTGAAGGGTGTCACGGGGCTGAAGGAGGGCTTAGCCGCAAGGCGCAGGCGCTGGGGCAGGGAAAAGCAGCAGGGTAAAGGGCAGAGAGGCTGCTGATCAGGCCAGTGGGTCAACAATCACGCGCATGGACTGGGTGCCGAGCACCGGGCTGGACAGCTCGATGCTGTCGCCGGCGTTGAGGAAGCGCGTAGGCTTGGAGCCCATGCCCACCCCCGGCGGGGTGCCTGTACAGACCAGATCACCCGGCTCGAGGGTCTGATACTGCGACAGGTGCTCGATGATCGCCGGAATGTCGAAAATCATGGTCGCTGTGGTGCCGTCCTGCCGGACCTCGCCGTTGACCTTGGTTATCAGCGGGTGATTGCCGGGGTCAGCAATCTCATCCCGGGTCACCAGAAACGGGCCGACCGGGCCGAAGGTGTCGAAGGACTTGCCCTTGCTCCACAGCCCGCCGCGGTCGATCTGGAAGGTCCGCTCGGAGACATCATTGACCAGCGTGAACCCGGCGACGTGGTCCCACGCCGCTTCGCGCGTGATGTAGCGCCCACCGGTGCCGATGACGAAGCTGAACTCGACCTCGTAGTCGAGCTTATCAGACCCCCGAGGAACCAGAATGTCGTCATTGGGCCCCGAAATGCACGACGAGGCCTTGTAGAACACAATCGGCATTTCCGGGATGGGCATGCCGGCTTCTTCGGCGTGGTCGGCGTAGTTCAGACCGATTCCGATGAACTTACCAGGGCGCGGGATCGGCGGCCCGAGGCGGACGGAATCGCTCGCCCGCGGCAGGCTTGCCGGATCGATGGCCGCGAGATGCGCCAGCCCCGCCGGGGACAGCACTTCACCGGCAATGTCAGCGACAACGCCGCTGAGATCCCGGACGTGTCCATCCTGATCCAGCAGGCCGGGCCGCTCGGCCCCGGGTTCGCCGTATCGCAGCAATTTCATGGTAGTCTTCGCTCCTTCATTCGGATCTTGTGGTGTTAATCAGATTGGAGCATGCCACTGGGCGGCACCGCTGTCACCGGGCGTATGCACGGGTCTTGCGGTCTGCTTCAACGTCTAATAAGCATAAAATTGTTCGATTTCCATTCATTGCAACGGCTGCGGTTTCCATGAGTTCATCCCTTCAAATCGGCACGCGGGGATCGGTGCTGGCGCTGGCACAGACCGCATGGGTGCTGGGCGAGCTGCGGCGGGCCGCGCCGGGTCAGGACATAGGCCGCGTCATCATCGAAACCGATGGCGACCGCGACCAGACCTCCAGCCTTGCCAGCTTCGGCGGGGTCAGCGTTTTTGTGGCCGAGTTGCAGGCCGCCATCCTCGACCGCCGGATCGATGCCGCGGTGCATTCGTTCAAGGACATGGCCAGCCGCCCGACGCTGGGCCTGCGCCAGTACTTTCCCGAGCGCGAAGACGTCTGCGACGTGCTGGTCGGGGGGGCGCTCGAAGACCTGCCGCAGGGCGCCCGCGTCGGCACGGGCAGCCCGCGCCGGGTCGCGCAGCTGCGCCGCCGCCGCCCGGATCTCGATATTCAGCCCATTCGCGGCAATATCACCACGCGCCTGTCCCGGCTGAATACCGGTGATTTCGATACCATTGTGCTGGCCAAGGCCGGCCTTAAGCGGGCTGGCTTGTTCGACCCCGCGCGTGATTTCGACCTCGACCCCATGGATTTCACCCCGGCGACGGGGCAGGGGCAGCTGGCCATCGAGTGCCGCGCTGACGACAGCCTGCCGATCGAGGATACGGTGCTCTCCAGCGCCATCGACCGTCGATTGGCCGTGGTCGAACGCTTCTTTGCCCGAGAGCTGAATTTCAGCTGTCACACCCCCGCCGCCGTCTGGGCGCGGGTCAATGGCCGCCAGATCAGCGCCGTGATCGACGTGCTTAAGCCCGATGGCAGCGAAAGCCTGAAGATTGAAGTGCCGGTGCCGCTGGCTGGCACCGAAGCCGACCTACAGGAAGCCATGCGGCAGGCCGAGAAGCGCGGCATTCGCGCCTTCACCGCGCTGGTGGGCCCCGATACCGGCGCGGCCTAGGTTGGAGGGCCGAGGCGCTAGAGCCCGGCTTTAGCCTGCACCAGAAAGTCTGCGAGGCGCTGCCGCGCACGCCAGAACGCCGCCGACAGCCCGTAGACCAGCATTTTCTGCCGCCCGCGATAATAACTCTGTTCGAGGTTGAAGCCGAGGTCTTCGGCCAGCGCCCGACTGGCTTTGTTATCATCGCTGAGGACAGCGACCACGCGCTCCAGGCGGCGGTCTTCGAGGGCAAAGCTGACGATCCCGGTCATGGCTTCGCGGGCATAGCCGCGACCGCGCGCGGCGGGCAGCAGGCTGTAGCGCACCGCCAGCCCCAGACCGTCGGGCCGCAGCATCAGCCCGGCCTCGCCCACGAATTCACCGCTGTCGCGCTCGAACACCCCGAACATGCCCAGACCGCGGGCCTCCCACAGCCCCTCGAAGGTGCGCAGGGTTTCCAGCGCCGCTGCACGGTCCTGCACGCCCTCGAGCATGCGCTCCATAGCGGCGGGGGCGGTGCGCAGCTCCAGAACCGTATCCAGATCGGAGGTCCGTAGCGCCCGCAGGCGCAGGCGCGGGGTCTGCAGCTCAAGGGCAGGGGGCAAGGTCATGGCAATCTGCTTAGCGAAGCGCGGCGAGATTGGCAAAGGTGTCCATGATTTCAACGCGCGCTTCGAGTGTGCGGCCAGCACCGTCGACCACGCTCAGGGTATAGAAACCCGGGCCGGCGGGGCGCCAAGTCAGCTGACGGCTGATCGAGTAGGCCAGCGGCAGCCCGTCGACGAACAGGCGGAAGGGGCGCTGCCCGCCACTCAGCCGCAGGGCCAGCGGCTGTCCTTCGGTGAGCGGGATGGCGGCTTCGTCGGTTGGAAACACCAGGCTGAGGGGGTCGGGGTCGTCCGCGTCCAGCCCAGCGAGGTGGCTGAGAGCGGCCGGGCGGCCCGCGAGAATTTCGCGCAAGCGGCCCTCGGGCTGGCGCAAGCGGCGGGTGTGATCCAGCCCAGCGAAGGCGCGCAGCAGCACGGGGACCGCGTCAGCCATGCCAACCAGCGAGCCGGTGGGCTGATTGTCCACCCGCCCCAGCCAGACCGCGATCACGTGCTGGCCGTCGTAGCCGATGGCCCAGGCGTCGCGGTGGCGCGCCGACGTCCCGGTTTTGAAGGCTACCCGCGGCAGGTCTTTGGCATCGGGGAGCAGCGGTCGCGGGCTTTCGGCGAGGATCGCCGTCACCTGCGCCGCGCTCCTTGGCCTGATGAAGGGCTGCGGACGGGTTGCGCTGCACTGCGTTGGGGTTTCGCACAGCGGCCGCACGGCGCCATCGGTGGCAAAGGCGGTGAACAGGGCCGCGAGGTCTTCCATGCGCAGGCTGACCCCGCCCAGCGCCAGTGACAGCCCGACACTGCCCGGCGCCCCCTGATTGGCCGGGTGGATGCCCGCGCGGTTGAGGGCTTCGAGCGCGCGTTCCGGCCCCAGCGCCTGCAGCAGCGCGACGGCGGGGGGATTCAGTGACTGCTGCAGCGCGGCATAGGCCTGCACCCGGCCCTGTCGGGAGCGGGAGAAGTTCTCCGGCTGGTAGCCTTGGAAGTTGCGCTGGTCGTCGGGCAGCCAGGTGGCCGGGTGCGCCAGCCCCGATTCGAAGGCGAGCGCATAGATCGCCGGCTTGAGCGCTGATCCGGGGGAGCGGAGCGCACGGGTCAGGTCCAGCCGCGCGCCCTCGCGTTCCTCGAAGTAGCCCGAAGAGCCAACCCGCGCGCGCACGGCCCCGGTTTCAGCCTCGATCACCAGCATCGCGCCGTTGATGGTCCCGGCGTAGCGGTCAAGGGCCGCGGCGAGCAGGGCTTCGAGCGCGATCTGCGTGTCGGTGTGCAGCGTGGTCTGAACCGTGGCGTCACCGCTGCTGCTGCTTCCGTCGCCGCTGCTTTGTTCCCACAGCCGTTCGGCCAGCGTCGGCGCGTGGAAGGGCATGGACAGCCGCTGGGTCGGTACGGGCTCGCGCTTGGCGCGTTCCGCCTCCTCGTGGCTGAGGATGTCCCGGGCAACCAGCACGTCCAGCACGCGGTTGCGGGCGGCTTCAGCCTGCTGGGGGAAACGGTCGGGCCGACGCCCGGCCGGGTTCTGGGGCAGGGCGACGAGCAGCGCGCTTTCTGCCCATGTCAGCTCGGCCGGCGCCTTGCCGAAGTAGAGCCGCGCGGCAGCAGCAACGCCGTCAATGTTACCGCCAAAGGGGGCCGTGACGAGGTAGAGGTCGAGGATTTCGTGCTTGTTGAAGCGACGCTCCAGCTGCCACGCGCGCAGGATTTCCAGCACTTTTGCCTGCGGCGTGCGGTCTGGGCGCGGTTCCAGCAGGCGCGCGGTCTGCATGCTCAGGGTCGAGCCGCCTGAGACGATCCGACCGGCGAGAGCCGAGGTCACCACCGCCCGTGCAAGGCCGCGGTAGTCGGCCCCGCCGTGGGCGTAAAAGCGCCGATCCTCGAAGGCGAGCAGGGCGCGCAGATAGCGCGGGTCCACGTCCGAAACGCGCGCGGGCAGGCGCCAGTACCCGCCCGGTGAGGTTCCGGCGCGCAGCAACCGTCCGTCGGCGTCGAGCAGGGTCGGGCTCAGGTCCAGCGCCCGTGTCAGCGGCGGCGGCAGGGCGCGGTCCGCCACTGCGATGGTGAGCAGCAACAGCCCGCCCAGGGCAACCGCGATCCAGGCGCGCGCCGCCGCCGGAACTGGAACGGTGAGGCGTCCCACCCGCCGCTAGTCCAGTCGCCCAGCGCTGCCACGGGCGTGGATCGCAGGCCGCATCATGGCCTCGACATAGGCGCCCGGCTGGACCACGTCGCCCGCCTGCGCCCGTCGCATGACGTAGTAGAGGGCGAAGGAACCGCGTTCGAGGAAGAAACCGAACAGGACGCGATCGGCCCGGGCTTCGCCGTAGTCGTAGTCGGTGGTCTGGAAGGCGGGTTCACCATCGATCAAGCAGACCCCAGGCAGCCACTGGGTGGTCGGGATCAGGTCGCCACGCTCGACATCGGCTGTATCTTCACCTTCTTGCAGCGGACAGTCGCCGGGGTCGCTCCATTCCTGCACCACGCTGTCGGGCAGGCCAACCTGCTCGACTTCAAAGCCTGCGGGCAGCAATTCGGCCGCGATATAATCGAGGCTCTGGGCTTCGAATACCGTGCCGAACAGGCTGACCAGCACCCGCTGGCCGGGCGCCGGGTTGGTCACGGGCTGCAGGGTTTCGAGGTCGAACATGGTGCGCTCGACCTCCATGCCCTGTGACTGGGGTTGGTCGAGATCCGCAGGCGTGCCTGACTGCCACAGGGTCACCAGCGCAGGCGAGCCGCTGGCTTCATTGCTGTCGCCCTGAGCACCCTCGTTGCTGATCACCAGACCGCCTTCGAGGTCGGCGGGGTCGAGTGCCACGGCTGCACCGGCTGCAACAGGCTGGCCGTTGAGGCTCAGCACCGGCGCGGTTCCGGGTTCAGCGGTGGCGTCCAACCCGTGGGCAAGCCGCAGCGCCCAGGCCCGTTCCTGTGTGCTCAGGTAGGGTCCATCCAGCGCCTTGATCGCAGCGGGAAGGGTCTTGGCGATGAAGGCCGCACCCCCGGGCGTATCGGTCAGCCCACCTTCGACCAGCAAGGCCAGCGCTGCGAGCTGATCCCGCAGCACGCCGCCATAGTCATAGAGGCGCGTCGGCCCTGCTTCGAATACTGCACCGGGCAGGTCGAGCAGGCTGGTGAGCAGGGCGTCGCGGTCGCTGAAGTCACCCACGGCGTGTGCGGCGACGGCCAGCGCCGCTTTGGCGAAATCATCGCCGGAGTGGAGGATCATCTCGTCGAACAGCAGCCGCTGGGCGGCCACGTCGGGTCGATCGGCACGGGCCAGTATGGCCAGAGCGTAAGCCTCGGTGCGCAGGCTCAGTTCAGTCTCAAAATAGGGGTCTTCGGCCTGCTCCAGCCCGCGGGCGAGCCGGGCGACGAAAGCCTCGTGCAAGGTCGCCGCGCCGTCGATGCCCTCGGCCCTGGCCAGCGCGAGGAAATCGGCGGCGTAGGCCTGCAGGAACAGGTCACCGCTGGCGCTGCCCGGCCACAGCCCGATGATGCCATCCAGCCCCTGACGGTTCTGCAGCGTCACCAGCGCTTCGTTCAAGGCGAAGTTGAGGGTCGCCCGCCCCATCAGGCGGTCACCGCCGAGCAGCAGGCCGATGGCGCGGGAGGTCGTCTGCTCGGTGCAGCGGAAGGGGTAGTCGGCGAGCGACTGCACCAGCGGCAGCGGATCGACACCCAGCCCGGAGACACTCAGCCCCAGACTGGCATGGTTGAGCGCGGCGAGCTGTCCGGCGTCGAGGCTCAGCGTCTCACCAGGGCCGAGAAGGAAACTGTCCCGGACCAGGGTACGCGGGGCAGCCGGGCGGATTTCGATCGGGAATGCGCGGCGGATGGTCTGCTCGCCGATGGTCAGATCGATGATGACTTTGGTCGCGCCGATGACATCGGTCGCGCCCAGCCGGAGCGGCACGGGCTGCTGCCCCTTGGCGTCGAGGTCGAGGCTCAGCGTGTTCGATCCTACGACCAGATTGAGGCCCGTCTCCAGCTGAAGGCTGAGTTCAGCGGTCACGGCTCGGTCCAGGGTGTTGCTGACCAGCAGGCGCACGTCGACTTCGTCGCCGGGGGCGAGGAAGCGCGGCCGGAACAGGTCAGCGACCACCGGGTCGCGGATCAGCAGGGTCTGTGACCCCACGCCGATCCGGCCCTGATCGGTCCACACCAGTGTCAGCAGCCGCCCGCGACCGGCAAAATCGGGCAGGTCGAAGGACAGGCTGCCGCCGCCACCCCCTGCATCGAGCGCATGAACCCCGGTGCTCAGGGCCAGCGTCTCCTTGATGCGCGTGGTCAGCCCCATGGCCAGCGACATTTCTGCCATCGGGGCCGTCGCCCGCATGGCAAACAGGGCGTCGTCGTAACCCTGCTCCAGCGCTGCGGCTTCCAGCCCCGAGGAGCTGATCAGCGCGGCGAAGGTATCGCGCAGTTCTGCGGGCAGGTCGAAGGGGTCGAGGAAGTGCCCCAGCGGGTCGGGGTCCCGGTAGCCGGTCATGCGCAGCACGCCATCATCGATGATCCAGCCAAGCGCAAAGGCCTGCTCGCCCAGATTGAGCGGGCCGAGGTCGAGGGCCACTTTCAGCGGCTGCCGGGGCAGCACTTCGGCGCGGTCTTCGAGGTCGACCGATACCGCTATCCGGTGGTCGCTGTGGTCGAAGCCGAGGAAGGTCGCACCCACGGCGCGCCCGGGCAGGGCGTCGACGCCCGTTGCCCCGGCGCTGTAGACCACGGGCAGCAGCCACAGGCCTTCGGCATCCGGCCAGTCGGCGGGGATAACCGCCTGCAGGCCGTTGCTGCCCTGGGCAACGGCGCCCAGATCGATCACGGTTGTCGTGCTGCCGACGAGGTAGAGCTGGCCGGTCCCGGCGTGCGGGCTGTCGAGGGTCAGGGACAGGGTGTCACCGGGGCGCGGGGCATCGCCTGCCACCACAAGGCCGAGCCGCCCGGGCGCGCGGTCGACCTGCGGCAGCGCCCGCCAACCAGCGTTGAACCGCAGCGAGGTTGCCGCCGCGCCGCTGTCTTCGACGACTTCAAGGCGGTAAGCCCCCCAGTCTACGCGGACATCCAGCGGGGTTTCGCCGATCAGGTCAAGCCTGCCTTCGGAAACAGGCAGGTCAATATAGCTGGTCTGGTAGTTCCAGCGCCCGCCGTCGAAGTACCAGCGATAGTCGTAAACCTCGCGGTAGAGCGTCCAGCTGACCGAGGCCTCCGCGGCTTCACCCCCGGCGGTCAGCGCCTGCAGGTCAAAGCGCAACTCGGCGCCTTCTTCGACCGGCTGGTCCGCGTCAAAGGCCGGGCGTAGACCCAGCAACACGCGTTCGCCGGCGAGCTTCACGGTCGTGGCCGTGCTCTCCTGTCGCCCGGCGGCATCGGTGACAACCGCGCGCAGATCGACCAGCGCCAGCCCGGTCTGATCAGGCAGGGTGAAGGCGGGGATTTCGAAGCTGACCCGGCCGCTGTCATCCGTATCTTCGATCAGATCGAAGGGCGCGGCGAAGATGAAGTCTTCCTGCGCCAGACCGACGGTAAAGCCGTCGATCTGCGCCTGTGGGACCAGAGAGGCGATGAGGTGCACCGAAAGATCCTGCGCCGGGGCACCGAAGAGGTAGTCAACCTGCACCTCGATACGGTCGCTGCCATCCAGCTTCAGCGCCGGTGGGTCGACAATCTCAATTTCCACCGATGGTGGCACGAAGTCGCTGACCGGGAGGGTCAGGCTGCGCAGCGGCGGCAGATCGGCTGTCAGCGCGAGGTCGAGGGTCCAGCGACCCTGCCGCGCGCCAAAGGGCAGGGGGACTTCCACCTCGAATCCGCGGCCGGCATTGAGGCTAATATCGAATTCAGCACTGACTTCGCCAAAGGGGTTGCGCAGGGTCGCGATCAGGCTGTCGGGGGTGATCACCGCCTGTCCCTCCGGCCCGGAGCCCACCTGCAGCAATCCGGCGACGCGGGCGGTCTCTCCCTCGCGGTAGGTGCCGCGATCGGCCTTGACCCAGAGGTCAAGCGCGCTGTCCTTGATCGATGGAAGACCGTGCGCGGTTTCGATCTCCACCGGTGTGCGCTCGAGCGCGAGGAAGGCATCGCCCAGCGTCGGATGGCTGGCGTAGAGGTAGAGCGGCTGGTTGCCGTCGCGGCCGCGCAGCTGCGAGGCGCTGAAAAAGGCCGTTGTTGCAGCTTCGGTCGCTGCCCTGCTCGCCGATGAGGGCGACAGGACGCGATTGCCGCTGGTGACCATGTCGACTGAGACCCCATCGTACACCGGCTGACCGGTGCGGGTGTCGACTGCCGTGATGAACAGGCCTTCGGGGGTCTTCATGGCAGTCAGGCCGAGGTCGGAAATCATCAGCCATTTGATTTCGTCGCCGCTGCGGACATCGGGTGCGCGCGCGGTCAGCAGATAAAGCCCGCGGCCTGCCGGCGTGCCTAGCATGTCCGCCAGAGCCAGCCCGTTGCGCCGCCGATCGTGTTCGAGCATGTCGACCCGAACGAGGCCTTCGAACACCGGCACGACGCTGGCGCGGAAGGCATCACCGATGCCCCCGCCATAGTCATAGTAGGGGTCATCGCCGCCGCCGATCTGGCCGGGGGTCTGCACCAGCAGGCCGTCGCGTAGCACCTGTTGAATATTGCGTTCATCGAGGTGGTAGAGCCCCACTAGGATCTGCTCGTGGTTCACCGTTTCCAGCGGCACCAGCTGGCTGCCCGAAGCGGGCAGCATGTAGCCCTGACCGGGCAGGGCCACTTCCGGGGTGCGTCCGGGGGTTTGCAGGCTGAGGGTGACGCTCTCGCGCATGCGGGTGCCGCCGGCGCTCTTCAGGCCTTCGCGGACGGTGATGTCGTAGGTCTGGGCGAAGCCCGCGCCGACGATGCACAACCCGCGGCCATTGCTCTGGATCACGTAGTGCTCGACCGGGGGGCGGGGGCTGAGCGTGATCAGCTCGCGGTAGTCGACGCGGTGGGCGGCCTGCAGCGGACGGGAGAACAGCAGGCACAGCTGGGCGAAATCGCCTTGCTGTGCGGTCCAGCTCTTCGCCGGGCCGAACAGGCTGACCGCCCCGGTGAGCTCGCGCAGCTGCCACTCAAAGTCGTAGCTCAGGGCCTCATGGCCGCTGTTGTCAGCCAGCCGGAGCACCGTCTGCGCCAGATTGATATCGCGGGGGCTGTCGAGCAGGTCCATCGCCTCAACCGCCAGCGCGCGCGCATGATCGGCCCGGCCCGCGTTGCGGGCGACGGCGGCGGCCAGCAGTGCGGCCCGGCCATCGTGGTCGGCATCCAGCGTCAGCGCCAGCAGCAGCCGGTAGCCGCTCTCGATGATGTTCCAGTCGTAGGTGTCGTAGGGCTGGCTGAACAGCAGGCGATAGGCGTTGTTGCTCAGCTGATCTTCGGCACTTGCCAGGTCGAGGAAACTGTAGGCGCCGAGGGTCGAGGCTCGGATCGCGTCGAGTTCGTCGCGGTCGCGCAGCGACTGGGCCGTCGCGGCACCCGTGAGCCCGAGGAGCAGACTGGCGGAGAGAGTGAAGGAGAGGGAGAGGCCGATGAGGGCTGAGGACACGAAACGAGACAGGGCGGACAAAGAGCAGGCCTCCTTAGTCAGGATTGGTCAAAGTCAGTCAGCGACTGATTACAATCATAATGATGGGCTTTGATTGGGGCGTCTTAGCGGCAGGACTTGGCAAAATTGCCCCGTTCTGGATGTAAACAAGGCCGGGGCCAGGGCAGCAAAAAAGCAACAATTGTACAGGCTGTCTCATTGCACCGGCCCGCCGGTCGGCCTAGGGTCGGCCGTTGCTGGACGGAGATCCTGTAAAGGGACCCGGGCACGGACTTAGAAGGAGAGGAGGACGCAGCATGTCCAACGCAATTCCCACCGAAATCAACCCAAAGGGCTACGGTCATATTCTTGATATGCTCGAAGACGCCGTGGCGACCTATGGCGACAAGCCTGCCTACACGTCGATCCTGCAGACCTTCACCTATGCCCAGTTCGGGCAGATGGTGGATGATTTCTCCTCCTACCTTGCGAGCCTTAAGGGCCTGGAGCCGGGCGATCGGGTGATGGTGCAGATGCCGAACCTGATGGCGGCACCCGTGACCTTCCTGTCAATCTGGAAAGCCGGATTTGTGCCGGTGCCTGCAAACCCGCTGTACACGGCCCGCGAAATTCGCAACGTCATCGAGGACAGCGGCGCCAAGGCGATCATCGCCTTCCGCTCCGCGACGTTCACCGATGAGACCCTCGCCGGGACCGGCATTCTTCACCGCGTCGCCGTGGCGCGCACCGATTGCCACCCGGCGCCGAAGAAGTGGATCGTCGACCTTGCCCTGCAGCTGCGGAAGACGCCGCCGCTGGGGGACCTGCCGACCGGCGCAGTCGGCTTTCGGGAGGCGATGAAGCGCGGGCGCGGGCTGCCAACGCCGAACGTCGAGCGCGCCTCTGATCAGCTGGCGCTGCTGCAATACACCGGCGGCACCACCGGGACGCCCAAGGGGGTGATGCTGACCCAGGCAAACATCATCTCGAACGCGATGCAGAACCTCGCGCATGCGCCCAATTCCTTCGAATACGGCACCGAGACCATGGTCGGCTGTCTGCCGATGTACCACATCATGCCGCTCTACGCGCACATCCTGCTGCCCTTCGCCATCGGTGCTCACACGCTGCTGATCGCCGATCCGCGCAACAATGCGACCTTTATCGCAGCGCTGAAGTCGACGCCGTTCACGATCTTCGTGGGCATCCACACCCTGTTCAACAATCTGCTAGGTGACGAGGCCTTCCGCGAGCTGGACTTCTCCAAGCTCAAGTTCTCGACCTCGGGCGGCATGGCGCTGCCCAAGGCGACGGCAGAGCGCTGGCAGGAAGTGACCGGCGCGCCGGTGACCGAGGGCTATGGCCTGTCCGAAACCTCGCCTGTGCTGACTGCAAACCCGCTGGAGGCGATCCAGCTGGGCACGGTCGGCACCAAGCTGCCCCTGACTGAAATCCGGATTATCAAGGATGACGGCTCGGAAGCCGGGGTCGAGGAACCCGGCGAGCTGCAGGCCCGCGGCCCGCAGGTCATGCGCGGTTACTGGAACCGCCCTGATGCGACGGCCGAAGTCATGACCGATGACAGCTTCTTCAAGACCGGCGACGTCGCGGTGATCCAGAAAGACGGCTACTACCGCATCGTTGATCGCATCAAGGACCTGATCAACGTCTCCGGCTTCAACGTGTTCCCGGCCGAGATCGAAGACGTACTGGCCGGGCTCGACGGTGTGCTCGAATGCGGCGTGGTCGGGGTTATAGGCGACGATGATATCGAGCAGGTGAAGGTGTGCGTGGTCCGCGACCCGGACTCCGCTGCCAAGGTTGATGCTGACGACGTTGTTGCCTTCGCCAAGGCCAACCTCGCCGCCTACAAGGTGCCAAAGATCGTCGATTTCATCGACGAACTGCCGAAGTCGGCCGTGGGCAAGATCCTGCGCCGCGAACTGCGCTGATCCGGGGCTGGCGTGGCGAGCATGGTCGATCTTGATGCGTTTCGGGACGAGCTGCGCCGGCAGGGGCTCAACGCCTTTCTCGTCCCCATGGACGATGCGCATATGGGCGAGTATTCGCCCGGTTCCGAGCGGCGAATTACTGCGCTCAGCGGGTTTCTGGGCTCGGCTGGCTTTGCCGTTGTTACCCTCGACAGGGCGCTGATCTGGACCGACTCCCGCTACACCATCGCCATCCGGATGGAGGTCGACGAGGCGGTCTGGACCATCGGCGAAATCGAGAGCGGCGGCCCGCTCGCCAGCGTATCGGGCTTTCTCAAGCCCGGTGAGGTGCTGGGCTATGACCCGCAGATGCACACCATCGGCGGCGTCGAGTCCTGGACCCAGGCCGTGGCCAAGGTGGAGGCTAGCCTTCAGCCGGTCAGCCTCAACCCCGTCGACGCAGTCTGGCACGATCAACCCGCGCCGCCGGCCACGCCGGTGGTGCCCCACGGTCCGGAATACAGCGGTCTGACCAGCTTGGATAAGCGCCGGACCCTTGCGGCCAGCCTGTCGAAGCAGGGGCTCGGCGCGCAGGTCATCAACCAGTCTGACTCGGTTGCCTGGCTGCTCAACGCCCGTGCCGATGACATTGCCGGGCTGCCCGTCCCCCGCTCCTTTGCGACCCTGTACGCCGATGGCGCGGTTGACTGGTTCATCCGGCCAGAGCGGATCACAGATGCCATGCATCAGGCGCTGGACAATCGCGTGGCGATTTTCCCGCCCGAAGAAATGAACGCAAGGCTGGGGCAGCTCAGCGGGCGCGTCGGTCTTGACCGGACTACGTGCAACGCCGCCATCGCCGAGACCTTCCGCGATGCCGGCGTCGAGGTCGTTGCCAACACGGACCCGGTTGTGCTGCCGCGGGCCATCAAGAACGAGACCGAGCAGCAGGGTGCCCGCGATGCCCAGCGCCGCGACGCCCGCGCCATGATCCGCTTTTCCCGCTGGCTGGCCGAGCATCCGGCGATCGAGCAGGAAAGCGAGCTGTCGGTTGCGGAGGCCCTGCTGGCCTTCCGCGAGCAGAACCCGGACCCCGTGCCGATGAGCGGGATCAGCTTCAACACCATCTCGGCCTTCGCCGGTCATGCGGCCATCGCGCACTATGCGGTCAGCGAAGACTCAAGCCTGCCACTGGCCAAGGGCCAGATGCTGCTGGTCGACAGCGGCGGGCAGTACCACAACGGCACTACCGACATCACCCGGGTCTGGGCGATCGGCGGGCAGGCGACCGACCGGCAGCGCCTGGATTACAGCCTGACCCTCAAGGGACATCTGGCGCTGTCGCGGCAGGCCTTTCCGACCGGCACCATGGGTCATCATCTTGACGTGCTGACCCGGCAGTTCATGTGGGCCGAGGGCATGGACTTCCAGCACGGCACCGGCCACGGCATCGGCTCCTATCTCAGCGTGCACGAAGGCCCACAGGGCATCAGCAAGAAACCGGGTAAGGCGGCGCTGCAAGCCGGCATGCTGCTCAGCAATGAACCCGGTATCTACCGCGAGGGCGAGAGCGGGGTGCGGATCGAGAATGTCGAACTGGTCGTAACCCGCGACGACGGCTTCCTTGCCTTTGAGACGCTGACGCTGGTGCCCTATGACCGCAACCTGATCGATCTCAGCCTGCTGACGCCGGAAGAAATCGCACAAATCGACGCCTACCATGCGCGCGTCCTCGCCGAAGTCGGCCCCGACCTCGACGGCGCAGACCTCGACCACCTCAGACAGACCACGGAACCGCTCGCGTGACGCAATCGCCTTCCCGTTCCCCCCAAGCCCCATCGCCTTCGCCGAGCCGGTTGGAGCAGCTGCACGACTACACCTACCGCAAGGTAGCGGGCGTGCTGGGTGAGTGTCAGAGCACGCAGGCGCCGATCAACCTGTCGGTCGGTGAACCCAAATTCGGCGCCTATGACACCGTGGGCGAAGCGCTGGCCGCAACCGACCCGGCGGGCTGGGGCAAGTATCCGCCAGTCAACGCCGGCCCTGACCTGCGCGAGGCCGTGGCAGGCTGGATCCGTCGGCGCTACGAACTCCCCGCCGACATGCTCGACACCCACGCCCACGTGCACCCGGTGTTCGGCACCAAAGAAGGCCTGTTCTCCGCTATTCTGGCCGCGGTCCTGCGCAAGGAAGACCGGCTGGAGAAGGCGGGCAAAGGCCATCTGCGCCCGCTGATCGTGCTGCCCAACCCGCTCTATCATGTCTATGTCGGCGCGGCGCTGACCTCGGGGGCTGAAATCTGCTACGCGCCCTGCACGCCGGCGACTGACTTCGCGCCGGATCTGGCCGTGGTCGCGGAAGAGGACTGGGACCGGGTGGCGCTGGTCATCGCCACCAACCCGGGCAATCCGACCGGTACGCTGCTGCCTGCGGCTTTTCTGCGCGCGGCGATCGAGCGGGCGCGCCGGCACGATTTCACCTTCCTCTCGGACGAGTGCTACAGCGAGCTATACTGCGACACCAAGCCGGTCGGCGCCTTCGAGGTCTGCCGCGATCTGGGGGGCGGGCTGGAGAACGTCTGGGTGGTCAATTCGCTCTCCAAGCGCTCCGGGCTACCCGGGCTTCGCTCGGGTTTCGTTGCCGGGGATGCCGACCGGCTCGAAGACCTCTACTACCTGCGCGCTTACGGCGGCGCCCAGACGCCGGTCGGGTTGCAGGAAGCCGCCATTGCGCTGTGGCAGGATGAGGCCCACGTCGCGGCCTTCCGCCGGCGCTACGCAGCGATCAACCAGGTTGCCAGCGACGTGCTCGGCGACCTGCCGGGCTTCCGTGCACCCGAAGCGGGTTTCGTGCTGTGGCTGCCGGTCTCGGGCGGCGATGGCGACGCGGTCGCCAGGCGGCTGTGGCAGGAGCAGGCGGTGCGGACCCTGCCGGGGTCGATCCTGTCCCGGCCCATGCCCGACGGCAGCAAACCGGGGCAGGGCTTTGTTCGGTTTGCTCTGGTCTATCCCGAGGACGTGACCCGGGAAGCGCTGCTGCGCTGCCGCGACATTCTGGGTTGAATTCTCAACGAGGTTTTGGGTCTGACCCTAGCCGCTCCAACCGGTCCGCCGCTTGTAGATGAACATGACATCCGCCCCCCAGGTGCCGGAGCGCGGCCCGCCGTGTGCCTCCACGCAGTCGCACAGCAAATCCTCGAGCCGGACGACCTCCGCGATCAGGGCTTCGGTCTCTTTCTGGTAGTTCGGATCCATGGGGCTGTTCTGCTTGCGGAATTCAACGAGGCCGTTTTCCAGCGTGGTGATCTGTTCTACCAGCCGAGGGAGCTGCTCAACGGGATAAAGCATGGTTAACGCCTTCTGCTGCCGCGACGGCACGGACACTGACTTCAATCGAGACTGAGACCAACCAACCCGCGCTGGCCTGCTGGCGCATCACTGGCCAGATACCGAAGCCAGGTCGCGCCTGTCCCTTTTGCTCTAAATGAGGCAGGAAAAAAATGCCCTCCCCACACTTTTCTTGTTAACAAGCGCGAATTTTTGTCAAAATTGCTGAGCCGGGCGTCCAGCGACTCGATTGGAAGCGGGTCGCAGTCGAAGAGCAACTTGAATTCGCGCGGCAGCTCGTCGCTGGAAATGAATTCTCCCCCCACCACCAGCAACCGGTAACCGGCGGCGTGAAGGGCCGCAAGACCATGCTGCATCTGCGCATAGATGCGGCGTCGGTGGGCGTTCCAGGCAAAGGCTTCTTCAAAGCCGCTGAGATCGCTGTGATGCACCCCTGTCGGCAGGAGGCCATTTTCCTGAAAGACCGGCAGCATGGGTTTCCTCAGCAGGACAAAGACTAGGACAAGGACAAACAGGCCGCGATCAGGCGGGCGTCCCAGCCCGGTCCTCACTGATCCATTCTTCTGTTGTTCCAGCCTGACCGGTCAGAGGCAAGACCAAAGTCTGCACCGGGGGACCAGTTGCGCGCCTGCCCCAGAGAGGCCGGGGTAACGACCGGGGTGCAGGGAAAGCCGGTGCACAGACCGTTGCCACCGGCTGCCTGCCACAGCATCGACAGGCGGCGTCTCTGCTCGGCCCGCTCCGTTCCGGTTTGCGCTGAGACCAGCCGGGCGACAACGAAAGCTTCGCCATCGATCAGCAGGCTGAGCCCGACAGACGGCGTTTCGCGGTCGGTCAGGGGCACCAGAGAAAGCGCAAAACCGTCGGCGTAGGCCGCTGTCTGAAAGCCGTAGAGGGCCGCTGAGATCTGTTCCTGCGCGGCGACTTCACGGCACAGTGCGGCCTTGTCGGTGATGGCCAGCGGGTCCTGCATGAAGCCGATCGCGATGGGCGTGCCCTCCGCCGTGCCCGGGGCGGGCCGCGGGGCAAAGGTCCAGCTGCGCACCGGACCGCCCTCGACGCTTAGCCTTTCATCAACGACGAAGTGGCACTGTTCGACCATGCACTTCGCCGCCCACTGGGCATCGGTGATGCAGACGTAGGACCAGCGCCAGCGCTCTTGATCGGCGCAGGAATTGGCGGCGCGGGTAAAGCCGCGCTCGTCGATGTAGCGCAGGGTAATGCGCATGCCGGTCACCACGTCGCGGGCGGTCAGCAAGCGCGCGCCGGTGCCCGCATCCGGATCGCCCGCCCAGAAATCACGCCCCAGCCGCAGCCCGGTTTCCGCTTCCATTTCAGTCAGGAACGGCGAGGACAAGGCTTCACCGCTCGGGACATTCATCGCCACCGGTGCTTTGCAGCGGAAGGCGAGGTTATGTTCATCGGATGCGCGCTTGGCGCAGGCCATGCCGGTGATCTCGGGCTGACCCTCGTAACCGGCGAGCACGATCGTCGGCTCTTGCACCACCGGGGTGCTGCGGCGACCCGGCCCGCTGTCGGGCAGGCTGTAGGAAAACAGCACATCGCCGAGGCTGAAATGAAACTCACCGCTGACGGGTCCCAGCGGCAGAAACGCCACTGGTGTGCTGCTGCTGCCAGTCTCGGCGCGGCTGCGGTCGGCAAAGCCGCCGGGCGCAATCTCCTGCGCGTCTTCCCGGGGCAGCCCCCCAACCCTGTGGCCCGTCCCGAACCAGTCGGCGAAGGCAGCGTTTGATACCAGGGCAAGCACGGCAGTCGCGCTGCCTGCGTCAGCCCGGGCGGCGGCAGCGCCAAGGATCAGGGCCAGCGACGCCGCCACCGCCAGCACCGGGGCCAGCACGAACGCAAGCACGATTGCCATCGCGGCATCAATCGAGCCAGAGCAGTGCGAGCGGTTTGTCATCGGGCGCCCGACTTTGGCAAAACGAGAGGGGAACCTCGTGATCCGGGGCTCTGAGAGTCGCCATGCGGGTTTGACGCCAGATTGCACGGCATTCGTCGAAAAACCGGACAAACAGCGGCGCATAAGCGAATTTTGGGGTTCAAATCCGGCAAAATCGGTGCAGTGGAGCACGCACGACCAAATTTTCGCCCGAGGAGATTTCCAAATTTACTCACAGGCGTCGCAACGTGCTACTTTCGCTTTGACGCTTAAGGTGGTTGATTGTCGACATTATCTGAGAGGCGCCAACAGCTTTTGAAAGAAGCGTCCGCTGGGGGAGGATATGCAGCGGCTTTTGAAGAAAAGACTGGTCGAGTTGATGACGGTCGGGGCGGTAGTAGCCCTGTTGCTGCCGGCGGCGTCGCGCGCTGATCTTGATGTTGCTGCGGCCTGCACGCCCGTCGGTCTGGCCGACCCTGTGGACCGCGCTGCTGCGGCAGCGGCGCTCCCGACCTTCAGTGGGGTGGCGCAGGTCTGCACGGTTCAGGCTCTGCTGGCAACGCTTGAGGAACTGCCCGGGTCGCGGACCGTTGACGGTCGCTACGACAAGCAGGTCCGCGATGCGCTGGCTGACTTCCAGCGCAGCAGCGGGCTGGACGCCACCGGGTTGCTCAGCCCAGAAACACTCGCGCGGCTGGCAAGCGATGCGCTGGATGCCATCTTCGCCGACCCAGGTGCACCGACCGCATCGACGACAGAGCCCGCATCGGGCAGCGATACCAAAGCCATGGCTGAGGATGACTTCTCATCCACGCAGGTTCCCGCGCCGCGCCCTGCCGCTGACGCCACTGACGCCATTGCCAGCACCAACATCAGCACCAGTGCGACCACTGCTGTCGCGACCGCAACCGACAGCTCCGTGGTGGTCACCGGCAGCCGGCTGGGCACCAGCATTGCCGACGGCGCTGATACAGCCAGTCAGACGAAGTCCGCGACGGGCGCGCGTGCGACAGGCGGCAGTTCCAGCATTACCACCAGTTCCGCCGCCAGCACCACGTCCACGGTCGGTTCCGGCACTGCCGCCGGTGACCGGGTCGTCGTGGTCGACGCCTCAGACGGCAACACCGACGTGAACCAGGTGCGGGTCGTCGTCGGCGGTGAGGTTGACGCCAATGGCAACCGCATTGTTTCCAGCGAGCAGACCACCGTGGTCACCTCGACCTCGATCGTCGAAACGGAGACTTACATCGTGCTCGCCGATCCTCTGGACGATGACAGCGTGTCGAGCTTTGTCCGCCCGAGCGTGTGCCATGATCCGACTTCGGTGCAGGACCCCGACCTGATCCGCAACCTCGACCGGCTACCTGATCTGGTTTGCCTGCGCGTGTTCGAAGGCGCGGGCGATCTACCCTACCGCTTCTACTCACTTGAAGCGCTGCAATCCGGCCCAACGCTGATGGTGCTTCACGATGGTGACGACCTTGCCTTCGATACGGCAATCCGGCTGCTGGCCAACCACGGTGGACGGCTAGTGGTGTTTGAGGCGGACGAGCAAAGCCGCACCACCCTGACCGGTGCAAACCTCGAACTGATGACGGTCTCGCCCTACTCGATGCAGGGCTGTGGTTGGGCTGCGTCTGAATTGCAGCTCGCCTACGCCCTCCACGACTACGTGGTGGCGGTCGACGTCGCGGTTGTCGCTGTCCGCTCGGGTGCGACGGGTCTCGATTCCCTCGATCTCTTCAGCAACGGCAGCTCACGGCTTGATCTGCTGTCGGGGAGCGCAGCCCGGGAGATTTTTCAGCCCGTCAGCTCAACCTTGGCGCCCGGCGCTTTCCTCGAGGTGATGGTGACGGCCGCAACCCGGCGATCGCAGGAGACGCGGGCGATTGTGCAAGGTGCACTGGTCAACAACCTACCAACGGCGCTGACGCAGGTGAACCTGCTGAGCGAAGCCGATCGTTGCGGGTTGGAGTTGCTGGCCCAGCAGACCGATCAACCGGTAGCACGTTTGCTCACCGGGACAACAAGTACCGCGCGCGCCCTTGAAGTCGGCGCTGCGATGGTGCGCGCCATGCGACTGGCCCAGCAGTCCGCCGGGCTTGACTCCAGGCTGTCCAGCGATGCGGTATTCGACCAACTGCGTGCTGGCGAGACAGTAACCGAAGCCCAGGCAGAGGTCATGGCCCGCCTGAGCGCGCCCGTTGGGCCGGCCGGGATCGAAGCGCTGGCGCCAGTGGCCGCATTCGGGCAGGGCGCAGGTACCACCACAGCCATGGTGGTGGGTGATGCATCCTTCTACGTCGACGAAATGAAGGGCACCGCCGGGAGCTTTCCGCCGGCACCAAAGGCGCGGCTGGCGACATCGATGCGTCAGACCCTGATCCCCGACGGGGTTGACGCTGCCTTCATCCACGACTGGATCCAGCCTGGGGCGAATGCTGTTGCAGCCGCGGCAACCTCCCTGGTCACCCGCACCTTCAGCGACAGCAGCGGCCTGTCTAGTGCCGGGACCATCAGCACCGCCATCTACTAGAACCATGACCGGAGCCAGTGCCGCATGAGCACAATCGGACTGTCTGGCCAGCGGGTCTGCGTCACCGGTGCGAGCCGGGGCATCGGCGCCCACGCCTGCGAGGTCTTTGCGCGGGACGGCGCGCAGGTTCTGGGGATCGCCCGGAGCCGGGATGAGCTCGCCGACCTGCGCGAGCGTCTGACCGAGCAGGGGCTGGCCTACGACTTTGCTACCCTCGACCTGACGGCGCCCGACGCAGGCAAGCAGCTCGAGGCGCTGTTTACGGGCTTTGTCCCCGATGTCTTCGTTAACAATGCCGGGGCGACAAAGCCTGCGCCGTTTCAGGACGTGAGCCGGGAGGACTTTGACCGGGTGATGGAGCTGAATGTCCGTGCCGGGTTCTTCTCCACACAGGCGGCGGTCCGCGCCATGATCGCCAACCCCGCTTCCGCCAGCCGCGCCATCATTCACCTTGGTTCCATGCTCGGGCACGTGGCGCTTCCCGAGCGCTCGGTCTACGCCGCCACCAAGCATGCCCTCGAGGGGCTGACCAAGGCCATGGCGCTGGATCTGGCCCCGCATGGTATCCGGGTCAACGCACTGGCTCCGACCTACATCGAGACCCCGCTGACTGAACCCCTGCTGACCGACCCGGCGTTCCGAAAGTTCGTCTCAGACCGGATGCCGATGTCGACGCCTGAACGCCCGATTGGGGAGCTGCGGGATCTCGATGGTGCGCTTCTCTTCCTTGCCGACTCGAGCCGCTCCGGATTGGTCTCGGGTACAAGTGTAGTGGTCGACGGCGGCTGGACAGCGCAATAAGTGTTTTGAAAACCGGCTAGTGGCAAATTGCCCACATATATGTATGGATTCGCGTCCAGTTTTCCCCGAAGTCACGATTTGGTCACGGCTTGTGCCCTTGAGTGCGCCAGAATCTTAGTGCTACGCCCATTGAAAGATTGGGCATTACGCGAACCTACGGCGTGTACACTTGTGTATTTCCATTAGGAATCTACGTTTGGCCAAATTTCGAAGGCACTAAGCCGTCGAGTGAAGGTTTAGTTCAGAGCTGTTGGCGCTCCCGCGTCCAGCCGACCGCCGACCCTTTTCGGGCGGGATATTTACACGGAGATGACGAAGATGATGTTTGACAGTCAGCACCAAGGCACCACGGCCGCCAGCCAATCCTCCTTTGAGCCGCTTGCACGATCGGAAGCGAGCGTAAAGAAGGCCCTGCGCAGCCGGGCGGGGATGCTCCTGACGTCAACGAGCTTGGTTGCCGCGGCGACGGCAATGATGACCGGTGAGGCTGCAGCTCAGGCCCCGGCAGGTTTCGCGCCGGCACCGACCGATGTGGTTTCCTACGTCCAGCTCTCCAACGGCTCGGTTCTAGTTCAGCTCGCCAATCAGCAGTCGCTGCTGGTGACCTCCAACAACTTCTTCATCGATGGCACCGGTGTGCTGTTCCTCAGCCCGGCTGTGACCACTGGCATCTCGGGCGGCGGCGCCCCGGCGGTAACCGCGCCAGCACCGGTCGCCCCGCTTCCTACCCCCTCGCCGCTGCCGCAGCCGCTCGCGCCGACCGACCCTCTGAACATCGCAGGCGATGCTTCCTCGGGCGTGATCTTCGAAGACACTGAAGTTGCGTCCTCTTCGGGCGGTATCATGGGCATGATCACCGGCGGTCCTGGCCTGTTTGGTCTGGGCACGCTGGGCACGATCGCCGCTGTTGGTCTGGGTGGCGGCGCGATCCTGTTCGCGGCCAACGCCATTCGTGCGCGTCTGCAGCCTGCTGAAGATGAAAACAGCGTAGCCACGGTCACGGCGACCGATACCAACATCGAGCGCGGTAGCACCTCTGATTCGGTTACCTACGCCATCACCGACTTTGACGGGATAGACGAAAGCGATCTGGTGGCTTCGGTACAGGCTGCACTGGACGGTGCGTCGACCGTGGCCTCGATCTTCCCGAGCGGCGCCGAAATCACCACTGAGCGCTCGGGTTCGGGCCTGTTTGAAGGCACCGAAGACACCTATGGCTCCATCAACGTCACGCTGACCGGTGAGGTCGCCGATGCGCTGAACGTCGGCTCTTTCCCCGGGCCTGCCGTGACCTTTACCGACGCCAAGGGCAACGAAGAGTCCGTAAACCTCGCGCTCGATATCACCGACAACTCGTCGGGCGGTGGCAGCGGCGGAGGCTCCGGCACGCTGGAGCTGGATCAGGCCGACGGCAGCACGCACGAGATTGCACAGGGCGGTTCTAAGCTGTTCAAGGCGACCGATCCCGAGGGTGACACCATAACCTACAGCATCTCGAACAACCCCAGCGGCATCGGGATCGACAGCAACACCGGTCTGGTGGTTGTCTCCAACGCAGTCGCAGCTGGCAGCTACACCATCACGGTGACAGCGTCTTCGACCGGTGCCGATGGCACGGCCGATAGCGACACCGAGACCTACAACATCACGGTGACCGAAGGGTCGGGCGGCTCTGGGGGCTCGGGCGGTAACTCGGTCAACGCAGACTTTGATTCTTCCAGCGCGGGCTTCGATACCCTCTCCGGTGTCAATATTACGGACAACGAAACCGCTGACAGCGACGACAACGAACTAGAGATCATCGCCTCAGATCACCTTGCCAACTCCTACATCATGGATGGTCTGGCCGGGGACGACACGGTTTACTTCTCCGAAGCCGGGGCGACGTACCACCTCGACCCGACCTGGGTGAATGGTTTCGAAGACGTATCGGGTTTTGAAACCCTCGAGCTGCTCTCCAACGTACATCTGGAGATCAACGGCGGCGTCCTCGACAGCGAGAGCACCGGCGACATCGAGCACCTCAAGGGTTCGGGCGATAACCGGGTGACCATCGTCAACAACCACGCCGACTTCGGCCTCGACGTGACGATCACCGACATCGACACCATCGATATGAACAACTACGACCTGACCCTCGATAAGTCGGATCTGAGCCAGATCAACACGATTGAAGGCGACACCCAGTCGACCCTCGTGTTCACCGGCCAGTTCACCTACGACTTCGCCGAAGGCCTGATCGTGACCAAGGACGTTTCGCGTCTTGGTCTGGATGCCGGCAACTACGACTACTCGCTGACGCTGGATGGTGTGAACGACGAGGACGTTCGTGAGATCTACGCCTACGGCGCGAATGAGATCGAAGGCAACGTCATGATCGACGCCCGTGCCAACTCCAAGATCAGCCTGATTGACCTCGCTGGTGATGAATTCACAACCGGCGGTATCGATGGAGACAGCAACATCTTCGTCACCTACGACGACGCCCTCGAAGTGCTGGGCGGCGACAACGACGATGACCTCGACGTCATCCTCGATAGCGATATCGAAGACGGCGAGTTCCAGTTCGATGGCGGCGGCGACAATGAAGATACGCTGAACATCAACCTGAACGGCGACGAGATCGACACCCGCGGCCACGGCCGTTCGATCGATCATGTCGAGTACATTGACGTCGATGCTCCCGACGGTGACGGCGAAGCCCACCTCGAATTCAGCGGTAACGGCTCGGACGACAACACCCGTATCGACCATTCCGACATTGTGCAGGTCGACCTGTCCGACGTGGAAGATGATTCCTCGCTGATCCTCAGCGGTGACCGCAGCGAGGTCGACGCCTTCGCCGCGAACCTTGCGGCCGCAGCTAGTGCCTTTGTCGCTGCCGATGGCGAGACAGGCGACCTCGTTGTCGACGGCTTTGTAGCGGATGAAGACGTGACCGTGATGATGACCAGCCACGACGACACGATCACCATGGTGATCGGGGAATCGGAGATCGCTACGGCCGTCAGTGCAACGGCTGTGCTTGGAGCCGACGGAGAGGAGGGTGCAACCGCAACCCGTGCGCAGGGTTCGCAGGAGGTGGACATCCACCTCGGCGGCGGTGATGACACTATCAGCCTGATCCTCGGCTCGGCCCAGCAGCAGGAAGTCACGCTCCACTTCTCGCGCGCCAACAACGACGACCATGACACGGTCACTTTCACAACCCTGAACGACCTTGACGCCGGCGCAGGTGACCTCACGGCTGCGGGTCTGACGTTCGACTTTGAAGACGACATCAGCGTCATCCTCGATGGCGGTGCGAACGCAGCTGCAGCGGTCGACGTCGCCAGTTCACAGCACGGCGCCCTGATCCTGTTCGACAGTGGCGTGCAGCATGGCTTCATCTACGACCATGATGGTGACGGTGAGCTGTCCGACGGCGATACCCTCGTCGACCTGACGACGGCGGGCGGTAGCTTCTCGAGCATCTCGACCAGCGGCTTCCTGCTGACCCTCGACAGTGCTGCTGGTGATGACGAGTTCAACTTCACTCTCGACCAGGGCGACCTGTCGCTCTAGTTCGACGCGCATCCGAGTTCGTGGTTCCCGGTGCGGGAATCACGCCCTTGTTTCAACCCCGGCGGCCTATCGGCGTCGGGGTTTTTCTTTATGCGGTGGCTGATTGCAGAGCCGCAGGGTAGGCCGAACACAGAACGTCGGTGGGGGACGGTCTGCACGCTGAGAGAATGGATAGGGCTACGGAAATCGGCCCTTCATGCATAATATTGTGCCTCAAATGCCACTTAATGGCTTTAGACAGGCGTTTTCCTAGTGCTAGAACCCTTTAGAAATTTCTGATTATGCGTTAAGACAAGGTCGATATTATGCGTCCTCAATGCGCGCAAGGCCTGTCGTAGTCCCGTAAATCGCCGTTCAGGCGATGCAAAGACCGCTCCGGCAGCCATCGCAGAAGCAGGCGCAGTTAGGCCGAAACCCGGTGAGCGGGGAGGCGGTCAAAAAACGGAGATGACCAGTATGACGTTCGACATTCATCGTGAAGCAGAGCCCCACACCGGCGGTTCGGCCTTCGAGCCCCTGACAGGAGCAGCTTCCAGAGTGAAGAAGAGCCTTCGCAGCCGCTCAGGCGGACTGCTGACCTCAACCGCGCTGGTCAGCGTCGGTTTTGCTTTTGTGGCCGGGTCTGCCGCCGCACAGGCGCCTGATGGCTATGCTCCCGCACCGGCTGAAGTTGTTTCCTACGTACAGCTCTCGAACGGCTCGGTGCTGGTGCAGCTGGCGAACAACCAGTCGCTGCTCGTGACCTCGAACAACTACTTCATAGACAGTGCCGGCGTGCTCTACCTGAGCCCGAGCGTGGGCGGGAACATCTCCGGCGGCGGCGCTGCGGCAGCTGCGGCCCCTGCGCCACTGGCAGGGGCACTGCCAGTCGCTAGCAATCAGGCTCCACCATCCTCTACGGGTGTGCTGTTCGACGACACCGCCTTGGCGGCCAACTCCGGCGGTATGATGTCTGCTGTGACTGGTGGTCCAGGCCTGTTCGGGCTTGGTACGCTGGGGACGATCGCAGCGGTAGCTGTGGGTACGGGTGCGCTGGTGCTGGGCGTCAACGCAATTCGCAGTCGCCTCGAAGACGATGATTCGTCCAACGCGGCAGCCGGGATCACCGTCGTCGATGATGATATTGTCCGCGGTGAAACCGGAGGCTCCATCACCTACACCCTTGCCGACGCTGACGGCATCGATCAGAGCGATCTGCAGACGGCGGTCGAGAACGCTGTGGGCGGGGCTTCGACCGTGGCCTCGATCTTCCCCAACGGCGCAACTGTTGTCGTTGAAGGTACGGCGGACGATCTTGTCGACGGCACCACAGATACCTATGCCAGCCTCAGCGTGACGGTAACTGGCGATGTTGCCTCTGCGCTGAACGTCGGCAGTTTCCCGGGGCCTTCGGTGGCCTTCACCGACGCCAAGGGCAATGCGGAGAGCGTGAACTTCTCGCTTGATATCGCCGCCGAAGACGGCGGCTCGACCGGCTCGCTGGAGCTGGATCAGGCCGACGGCAGCACGCATGAGATCGCCCAGGGCGGTTCGAAGCTGTTTAGCGCCACTGATCCCGAGGGGGATACCGTTACCTACGGTATCTCGAACAACCCAAGCGGCATCGGCATCGACAGCAACACCGGTCTGGTGGTTGTCGCCAGCTCGGTTGCCACCGGTAGCTACACTATCACCGTGACCGCGTCCTCAACGGGCGCAGACGGCAGCGTAGACACCGACACAGAGACCTACAACATCACCGTGACTGAAGGTTCGGGCGGCTCGGGCGGCTCGGGCGGGAACGTAGTCAATGCCGACTTCGACAGCTCAAACGCTGGCTTCAATACGCTCACGGGTGTCAACATCACCAATGGCGACACCACCGACAGCGGTGATAACGAATTCGAAGTTGCTGCGGCAGCCCACCTGGCCAACTCGTTCATCATGGATGGTCTGGCCGGTGACGATACCGTGTACTTCTCCGAAGCTGGGGCGACCTACCACCTCGACCCGATCGACGCCAACGCCTTCGAAGACGTCTCTGGCTTCGAAACGCTGGCGCTGCTTTCCGATGTTGATTTGGAAATCAACGGCGGCGTGCTGGACAGCGAAGCCACCGGCGATATCGAGCACATTCAGGGCTCAGGCGACAACATCATCACGCTTGTCAACGCGCATGCAGACATGGGCCTTGACGTGGCGGTGACCAACGTCGCGACCATCGACATGAACAACTACGATCTGACCCTCGACCACTCGGACCTTAGCCAGATCGACAAGGTGATGGGCGGTGTGGCGTCCACGCTCGTGTTCTCCGGCCAGTTCACCTACGACTTTGCTGAAGGCCTGATCGAGACCGAAGGCGTGACCCGCATTGGACTGGCAGCCGGCAACTACGACTATGTGCTGACGCTGGACGGGATCCACGACGAAGACGTTCGCGAGATCTACGCCTACGGTGCCAATGAGATTGAAGGTGACATTCTGATCGACGCCCGTGAGAACGCCAAGATCAGCCTCATCGACATCGCCGGTGATGCCTACAGCACTGGTGGGATCGACGGCGACAGCAACATCTTCGTCACTTACGACGACGAGCTGGAAATCCTCGGCGGCGACAACGACGATGACGTCGACGTCATCCTCGACAGCGATATCGAAGACGGCGAGTTCCGCTTCGATGGCGGCGGGGACGATGAAGACACCCTGAACATCAATCTCAACGGTGACGAAATCGACACCCGCGACTACGGCCGGTCGATCGACCACGTCGAGTACATCGATGTCGACGCGCCGGATGGTGACGGTGAAGCCCACCTAGAGTTCCTCGGCAATGGTGGCGACCAGTCCGATATTCGGCAGGTCGATATCTCCGACGTCAAGGACGACTCGTCGATCACGCTGGACGGTGACCTTTCCGATCAAACGCTTGCCGGAACCCCGATTGTGGTGAACTGGGGCGATGATCAGGCGGCGAATGTCGCGACTTCTGCGGCATCTGCAACGGTAGCATTCTTCGTAGATGGCTTCGTTGCCGACCACGACGTCGAAATCATGATGACCAATGAAGATGACACCATCACGCTGGTCATTGGTGAGTCTGACCTTTCTTTCGTTGCTGGTACGGGCGCTGCCACAACCATCACTCTTGCTGACGCAGAGGATGGGGTCGGTAACGCCAACATCGATGCGGTGAATGTCAACGCGTCCACGGCCGTCGGCGAAGGCTCGCAAGAGGTGACGGTGAGCCTTGGCGGCGGTGATGATATCGTCGATCTGGTTCTGGGTTCGGAGCAGACCGAAGACGTGACCCTGAAGTTCTCGCGGGCAGGCAACGATGATCATGAGACCATCGACGTCAACACCCTCGAAGATCTCGGGGCAGTTGACGGCGGAACTGCTGGGTCGGCAACGACCAACGCCAGCGGCCTGCGGCTGGACTTTGCGGACGACGTGACCGGCATCCTCAGTGCCGGGACGGCGACCGCAGTGGCCATTGACGTGGCTGGTGCGTCGCAGGGTAATGTCCTCGTCTTCAACAATGCAGCGCAGCGCGGCATCGTCTACGACCATGACGGTGACGGCGAGCTATCCGATGGTGACACGCTGATCGATCTTACTGATGCTGCCTCGGACGTTGCTGTGGTCGGTGGTGACGTGCAGGTAACCTCGAACGGCGAGGATATTTGGACCTTCGAGCTGTCCGGCGGTGACCTGATCGACATCGCCTGATCTGTCGACAAACTGAGGCTTCCTCAGACCTGACCCCGGGGCGCTTTGGTGCTCCGGGGTTTTCATTTTTCTTTGCCCGGAGAAAGACGGCAGCCCGGAACCGGGACCATCCCTGTCGGGCGCGGTGCGACAGGCTGCCAATGCATGCTGGGGATGAGGCTGTCTGAAAGGCTTCCCAGACACCGACAGGTACGATATTATCTGACCATCTTATGCGCTTTTTGGCCACTGGTCAGTGCATGAGCTCCTTTCCATATTGATACTGGGTTCGGTGTAGACGCGCTTCGGACCCATTTTTTTGCCTTCAGGCCGGAAATGCCTGCCAGAGGGTGAAAGGCCCCGGAAAACGGTTTAAGCTGCCGGTCCAACCCTAAGGGTAAGAAGACCGATGACTGACAAGAGTTCTGCGTCGCCTAAGGCCAGCAGCGGACCCGGACCCGCAGTCAGGTTGACCGCTTAGGCGATGGCGCGCCACATCGCTTACGAGCATGGGCGCAGCCCCTTCTCCGACAATCTCAAAGAGATTGTTTACGGTGGCCTCGATGGCATCATCACTACCTTCGCCGTGGTCTCCGGCTTTTGCGGCGCGGCGCTGTTGGGGGCAGGGGGCAACGGTGAAGCCTACGCCATCACGCTGGTGCTGCTCTTCGGCCTCGCCAACCTGCTCGCCGATGGTGTGTCCATGGGGCTGGGCGACTTCCTCTCGACCCGGTCGGAGCAGGCGCGCTGGAACCGCGAACGTGCGGTCGAAATCCATGAGATCGCCCACAATTCGGACCAGGAGTACGAGGAAACCGTGCACCTGCTCGAGGAACAGGGGCTGAGTGCGGATGACGCACGCACCGTAGCCGATATCTATCGCCGCTATCCCGAGCTCTGGGCCGACTGGACGATGGAGCACGAACTGCAGATGGAGGATATGAGCACAGCAACCCCGGCGAAGGACGGCTTTGTCACCTTCACCAGTTTCCTAGTGTTCGGAGTGATCCCGCTGTTGCCCTATCTGGCGTTCTGGGGGCGGGATATCAGCTCGGATACGCTGTTCATCCTTGCGTCGACCGCAACAGTCATCGCCTTGCTGGAGCTGGGGCTGGCGCGCTCGATCGTCACGCGGGAGAACCGCTTGCGGGCAATGCTGGAAGTCCTTGGTGTCGGTGTGATCGCTGCGGCTATCGCCTTTTGCGTCGGCGTGCTGCTGGGCTGAGGCGCAACCTCAGGGCCTCAGAGCCTGTTTCAAAAATCGACCGCTTCGACGCCGGGTACGGATTTGATTGCAGCCCGCACGGGGCCGCTGAGCCGGTAGCGGGTGTTGAGCACGACTTCGGCCTCGCGGTCCTCGTCGATCTCGATGACGATGTGCACCCGGTCGTTGCCCCCAGAGCAGCCGTCGATCAGCGCCGAGACCGGGGCCAGGCTTTCGGGGCTGGACAGGAACAGCCGCAGACCTGCTGACCCCTTGGCGATCAGTGTATCGAGCTGCTCGATCTTAGCCGCCGACAGCCGCAGATCGCCGTCGCTGGCGCCCTTGCCGCGGTCCGCCTCGACAAAGATCGGCGTACCCACTTCGAGGTTGTCGCGGTTGGCCATCAGGATTTCCGAGAAGCACACGAACTCGATCGACCCGGTGGTGTCCGAGATGGTGATCCACGCGAAGCGATTGCCATTGGCCGAGCGGCGCTCATTGCGCGCGCCGACCACCCCGGCGATCCGCACCCGGTTGCCCTTGGGCCCGGATGTCAGCAGCTCGCCGATGGGCTGCACCCGGTTCTTTTCCAGCGCGTCGGCGTAGGCGTCGAGCGGATGGGCGGTGAGATAGAAGCCGATAGCATCAAACTCGCGCTTCAGCCGCTCCTGCAGCGGCCAGTCCTCAGCGTCGAGCATCTGCAGGGTCGCGGCGCCGTTGCCGCCGTCCCTGCTGCCGCTGGCGTCACCATTGCCGTTCCCGGTGCCGTTTCCAGTGCCGTTGGCAGGACCGCCGAACAGCGAGGTCTGCGCCGAATTGCGCTCCTCGGTCAGGGCAATACCAAAGCGGGTCAGCCGGTCGACGTTGATGAACAGCCGCGCCCGGTTTTCGTCGATGCGGTCGAAGGCACCCGCCGCGATCAGGTTCTCCATAACCCGCTTGCCCGCTGCCCGGGTATCGACACGGGCGGCGAAGTCTTCCAGCCCCTTGAATGGCCCGCCTTGCTCGCGTTCAGCGACCAGCTGCTCCATGGCCGCCCCGCCGACGTTCTTGATGGCGTTGAGCGCGTAGCGCACGGCCTTGCGCCCGGTTTCCGGGTCGGTTTCGACATCAAAAATCGGCTTGGACGCATTGATGTCCGGGGGCAGCAGCGGGATCTTGAGCCGTTCCAGATCGCTCTTGAACACGGCCAGCTTGTCGGTGTTGCCGGCATCGAGGATCATCGACGCGCAGAGGAATTCCTCGGCGAAATGGGCCTTCAGATAGGCGGTCTGGTAGGACACCAGCGCGTAGGCCGCCGCGTGGGACTTGTTGAAGCCGTAGCCAGCGAAGGCCTCGATCTGGGTGAAGATTTCCAGTGCCTTGGCTTCCTTGATATCGTTCGCAGCCGCGCCGTCGATAAAGGAAGCCTTTTGCTTATCCATCTCGGATTTGAGCTTCTTACCCATGGCGCGGCGCAGCAGGTCGGCACCGCCCAGCGAGTACCCGGCCAGCGCCTGGGCTGCCTGCATCACCTGCTCCTGATATATCATGATGCCGTAGGTCTCGGAGACGATCGGCTCCAGCAAAGGGTGCAGGTAGTGGACCTTCTCTTCACCGTGCTTGCGGCTGATGTAGGTCGGGATGTTCTCCATCGGGCCCGGGCGGTAGAGGGCCACGACAGCAATAATGTCCTCAAAGCGGTCGGGCCGCAGCTTGCGCAGCACGTCGCGCATACCGGTGGATTCCAGCTGGAAGATGCCGACGGACTCCGCCCGGCTCAGCATTTCGAACACCTTGGGATCATCCAGAGGAATGCGATTGATGTTGAAATCGGGCTGGAAGCGCCGGATCAGCCGCTCGGCTTCGGCGATGACAGTCAGTGTCTTGAGGCCCAGAAAGTCAAACTTCACCAGCCCGGCAGGCTCGACCCATTTCATGTTGAACTGGGTCGCGGGCATGTCCGAGCGCGGATCCTTGTAGAGCGGGACCAGCTTGGTCAGGTCGCGGTCGCCGATGACCACCCCGGCGGCGTGGGTCGAGGCGTTGCGGAACAGGCCTTCGAGGCGCTGACCGATGTCGAACAGCTTGGCAACGATCTCCTCGGTCCGGCCCATTTTCTGCAGCTGCTCATCGCCCGCGATGGCTTCGGCCAGTGTCGTCGGGGCGGCCGGGTTATTGGGGATCAGCTTGGCGATCCGGTCGGTCTGACCGTAGGGCATGCCCAGCACGCGGCCGACGTCGCGGACGACGGCGCGGGCCTGCAACTTGCCGAAGGTGATGATCTGCGCGACCCGGTCCGAGCCGTAATTATCGCGGACGTAGGCGATAACCTCGTCGCGTCGGTCCTGGCAGAAGTCAATGTCGAAGTCGGGCATCGACACCCGCTCGGGGTTGAGGAAGCGCTCGAATAGCAGGTTGAAGGGCAGGGGGTCGATATCGGTGATGGTCAGGCTGTAGGCGACCAGCGAACCTGCCCCCGAACCCCGCCCGGGTCCGACCGGAATACCCTGACCCTTGGCCCACTGGATGAAGTCGGCAACGATCAGGAAGTAACCGGGAAAACCCATCTGTTCGATCACGCCCAGCTCAAAGTCGAGCCGGTCGCGGTAGGTCTGCTCCAGCGCCGCATCGGCGGCGGGTTCGAGGGCCTGCAACCGCGCTTCCAGCCCTTCGCGCGCCATGCGGGCGAGAACTTCGGTCTCTGCCTGTCCCGAGCCATCATCGAACGCGGGCAGGATTGGTGGATGCAGACGGGGCATGACCGCGCAGCGACGCGCGATCTTCCAGGTGTTTTCGACTGCTTCAGGCAGGTCGGCGAACAGCCGCGCCATGTCTTGGCTGGTCTTGAAGTAGTGCTCGGGCGTCAGGCGGTGGCGGTCGCGGTGGGCTAGCGTGACGCCCTGCGCGATGCATGACAGCACTTCGTGGGCGTCGAACTGATCCTTGCCGGCGAAGTGGGCATCGTTGGTGGCGACGATCGGCAGGCCGTGCTCGGCGGCAAGCGGCAGCAGGCGGGCTTCGAGGGCGCGTTCGTGGGGCTGGCCGTGGCGCTGGATTTCCAGATACAGCCGCCCGTCAAACAGGCTTTGCATGGCCTCCAGGTGTGCGGCGGCGCGCGAGGAGCCGTCCATTAGGTGGCGGCCCAGCGGGGAACCCTTCACGCCGTCGAGCGCGATCAGCCCATCGGCCCGGGCGCTGAGGTGGGCGAAGCCGACCGCCGGCTCGATGCCTTCACCCTCAAGAAAGCCCTTGGAGACCAGCGCCATCAGGTTTTCGTAACCGGTATGATCCTGTGCCAGCAGCAGCAGGCGGTCTGGGTCGGCGGTCCCGGCGCCGGGTTCGTCGCTGGCGCGGTTCAGCCCCAGCACGGCGCCGACCACGGGCTGCAGCCCGGCATCAGCCGCGGTGACCGCGAATTCGAGCGCGCCGAAAAGATTGCCCTGATCGGTCAGTGCCACCGCGGGCATATCCAGCCCAGCAGCAAGCTTGACCAGTCCTTTGACCGGGATCGCGCCATCGGCCAACGAATAGGCTGATTTGACCCGAAGGTGGACGAAGGGAGGGGCAGACTCGAGGCTCATGCGCCGAGCTTATGCGAATGTCTGGGGCGGTCAACCCGGGCTGAGAGACGGGCTTGTGCCACGGGCAGGCGCGGCCCGCGGTAACGCGGTTCAGTCGATGGGAAGGCCGCTGGGAACAGCCGAGGGACGCCCCAGGCGCCCTTGGGTCGACGCTTCGCCGGTCAGCGCGCCGAGGAAGCTTAGCAGCTGATCGATCTCCCCGTCGGTCAGGGTCTTTGGTTCTATGTCCAGCTGCGCGCTCAGGCGCGCGCGCTCCAGCCGGTCTTCAAAGGACAAGAAGTCGACATGCGCCAGCCACGGGACTTCGGGAAGGATGAGGTTGTCCGGGGTCCAGGCCTCAAAACTCTCACGCGGGTTCAGGTGGTGGCGCACCATGTCCTCCAACGAGGCATAAGCACCATTGTGGCCATAGGGGCCTGTCAGCGCGACATTGCGCAAGGACGGCGTGCGGAAGCGATAGGCATCTTCCAGACGGTCGGTGAAGCTCATCCGGCCAACATCGCGGACAATCGTGTCCCAGACGCGGGTTCTTCCCGGTCCGAAGTGCGGCAGCATCAGCGCGTGGAAGTCATGATCGGTCAGCAGTGAGCCCGAGTGACAGCCCGAGCAGCCAGCCTTGCCGTAGAACAGCGCCATCCCGTCCTTCTCAGTATCGTTGAGCGCGTCCAGATCCCCGTTCAGATAGCTGTCAAACCGGCTGTCGTAGCTCTGAAACTCAAAATTCTGGAAGTCGGCCAGCGCGTTGGCCAAATGCGTGATGGTGATGTCCAGAGGGTCATCCACGTCGTCGTAGGCCTCGATGAACAGGTCTGAATACGCTGGAATAAGGCGGACGCGCTTAGCGATTATGGGCCAGACTTCGTCGATGCGGGAATAAGCAGCGCCCGCGACTTCGTTCTCCGCCGGATCGCCGGCCATCTCGAACTGGGCCGTCATCGGAAACAGCGCCTGAACCGCGAGCAGCCCGGAGAGACCTTCGGGCAGCCACTCCTGCGCCGGGGTCGCGAAGTCATTGTCGTAGTCGGGTGAATGGGTCACCCGCCCATCGTGAAACATCTGGCGGATTTCGGTAGCACCGAGGTTCCACAGCGCAGGGGCATTGCGGGGGATGCGCTTTTTGATTCGATCGGCGCCTGCGCCCGGCGTGCGGTTTATGCTAACGCCCATCCCGCCTTCGCCAATGCCGAGGCTCAGCCCGTCGGTTGTCCCGTGGTCAGGGTTATGACATGTCCCACAGGAAATGTTACGGTTGCCCGACAGGATAGGATCGAAGAACAACAGATGCCCGATCCGAACGCGGGCCGGGTCAACCGGGTGAAAGCTCTCTGCCGTCAGGGGAGGGGGCAGAACCGGCGCTGCAGACTCAGCCGAGGCTGTTGGCGCGACGCTCGCCGTCCCGATCACCACACTGACTAAAACGAGCCAAAGGCCCCTGAGACCATGAAATTGCTTCGCCCGATCCTGATACCGATGATGTTCCTGTCTCTCGCCGCTAGCCCGGCCGCGGCTGAACTGGAAAAGGCGCGCGATCTGATGGACGCCAAAGCCTACGAAGAGGCCATGGCCGAACTGCTTCCGGCCGCTCGGTCCGGGAACGCCGAAGCCGAAGAGCTGATCGGGGTCATGTACGCGCTGGGGCTGGGTGTCGAGCGAGACGACGTCCGCGCGTTCGAATGGTATTTGCGAGCTTCGCTCAAGGGACATGCGGGCGCCCAGTCCGGGATCGGTTGGTACTACGAAGTCGGCCGTGGCTTACCCGCGCCCGATCTGGTAAGAGCCTACACTTGGTACGTGCTTTCCGCAATTGGGGGCGACCCCGATGCGGCAATCTCGCAGGAAGAGGTGGTCAAGAAAATGACCCGGGAAGAAATCGAATACGCCCATATTCTGATCGAGGATTATCGAGGCTGGCTGTACCCGTTCCGGTGATCTGGATCCCGAGGATTCCCGACTGGCTAATCTGCCCACCAGCCCGCCAACTGACCTGTCGACCCCGGGGCTCTGCGACCCATCATGAAAAAAGGGGTTCGCGAACGAACCCCTTTGATGCCGTTGAACGGGCCGGCTCAGACTTGAGTGAACCCGGCGCGTCTGTTTTGGCTGACTTCAGACCTTAGTTGAGGTCGGAAGACATGCCAGCATCGATGTCGGCTTCAGCTTCGGCTACGGCGGAAACCATAGCGTCGAAGATTTCACCACCGCCCTGAACGTTGGCCTTGAACCAGTCGTAGACCGGTGCAGCGGCTTCACGGAACTCAGACTTCTCAGCTGGGGTCGGTACGTAGAGCGAACCACCACCAGCAACGAAGTCAGCGTAAGCCTGGATGGACTTGCGCTTTGGCGAAGCAAAGGTTGCCTGCTGCAGGTCGCTAAAGCCGTTGACGACGACACGACGCAGGTCTTCAGGCATGGACAGGAACTTTTCGTTGTTCATCCACCACAGAGCGCCCATGTACGCGTGGCCATCGAGGGTCACGTACTGCAGGCCGGCATCCGGGAACTTCATGCCCATGATGTCG
Organism: Geminicoccus sp.; assembly: GCA_002708995.1. Classification (GTDB taxonomy): domain Bacteria; phylum Pseudomonadota; class Alphaproteobacteria; order UBA7985; family UBA7985; genus UBA7985. Next base: position 57,908 of record PAPT01000018.1, read on the forward strand.
GTGATGCCGTTCTTGGACCCTTCGACAACGCCGGTCTGGAAGGACGTGAACAGCTCAGGCCATGGAATAGGCGTCGGGGAAGCGCCGAGGGCACGGACCAGTTCCTGCGGCAGGTCAGCAACAACGGTACGGATCTTCAGACCAGCGAGGTCACCGGGGTTCCGCACAACACGCTTGGTGTTGGCGAAGTTCCGCCAGCCACCGGTGTTACCGATGGTCATCAGACGGATGGCACCGTCGGAATCAGCTAGCGCCATGTCGCGCATCTTGCGGGTGAAACCACCAGCCAGAACGGCTTCGGCCACGCGGTCACCGGACATCAGGTAGGGAAGGTCCAGAACCTGAACGTAAGGGAAGATACCTGCAGCACCGCCCGAGGTCGAAATGTACACGTCGATCGAGCCGTCAGCGACGCCTTGCAGACACTCTGCGCCGTTGGAACAAAGCTGGGTGCCGATGAACAGTTCAACTGCGATTGCGCCGTTGGACGCGCTTTCGACGTAGTTCTTGAAGACGATCAGACCGTCATAGTCTTCATCGTTCTCGTTGGAGTTCGCAGTGGCGCGGATGGTGTAGTCCTGCGCATTTGCCGTGAGCGCAACGCCTATCAGGGCCGCTGCAGCCATCATGGCTTTGATAGTCATTTTCAACATCATTTCCTCCTGAGTGTGATGTTTAGCTTACGTCCTCTAGGCGAACCCGGTAAGGCGCGGGATCGTCATTGAGAGAGCCGGGATGAAAGTGATCAGAAAGATCACGACAACCTCTACTGCCAGGAAAGGCAGGATGGCTCTGGATATCGTTTCAATCTTCTCTCCCGAAACAGATGACGCGACAAATAGTACCAGACCCATGGGCGGCGTGGCGAGACCTACCGTAAGGTTCACGGACATTATTATTGCAAAATGTATGGGATCCACGCCGAGATCGATGAAAACCGGGCCCAGAATAGGCCCCAGAATGATGATCGCCGGCCCGGCATCAAGAAACATCCCGACAATGAACAGCAGGACGTTGATCAGGAACAGCAAGATCAGCGGGTTGTCGGTCAGGCTGAGCATGAAGATGGTCATCTGCTCAGGCGCCCGGCTCAGGCTGACCACGGTCTTGAAGGCAACCGCTGCACCCACGAGCAGCAGGACCGACGCCGAGGCGAAGGCCGCGCGCGCGAGAATGCGCGGCAGATCGTCCAGTCGCAGGCTTCGCAGCACGATCAGCGAGATGAACAGCGCGTAGGCGACCGCAATCGCCGAGGCCTCAGTCGGGGTGAACACGCCCAGCAGGATGCCGCCGAGGATGATGATCGGCGTTTGCAGGGGCGCGACGGCCTTCTTGCAGATCATCCTGAAATCGTTGCCGACCGTTCTGCGCATCAGCAGCAGGGTGCCGTGAGCGAGCAACACGCCGATCCCGAACACGACCCAGCCATTGACCACCAGCTTGGCGCCCGTGGCCCCAGCCTGCAGGCTGTTGACCAGGTTGAACAGCGCAAGCAGCAGGGCGGCGAGGTTGAGCCGGAGCAGAATGAAGGAAACCCAGTGTTCCACCGGCGAAATGGTCTGGTTCGGGGTGACGATCCGCTGGGCCTTGGGCAGGTCGTAGACATCCGCCATCAGCCGAACCACGACCATCAGGCCAAGCCCCACGAGGATCCCCGGAACGATACCGGCGAGGAACAGCGCTGCAACGCTTTCGCCCATGACATAAGCGTAGATGATCATAATGCCTGAGGGCGGGATGATCGGCCCGATAACCGAGCTCGCAGCCGTGATCGCAGCGGCAAAGCGGCGGGTGTAACCGTTCTTTTCCATCGCGGGTATCAGCGTCGATCCCAGCGCCGAGGTGTCGGCCACAGCCGAGCCGGAAAGCCCTGCGAACAGGATCGAACTCAGGATGTTGACGTGGGCGAGGCCCCCGCGCAGATGCCCCATCAGCGCCTGGCTAAACTCGACAAGGCGGATGGTAATCCCGCCCCGGTTCATCAGTTCGCCGGCGAGCACGAAGAAGGGCAGAGCCATCAGCGGAAAGCTGTCCATGCCGTTGTAGACGTTGCGGTAGAGCAGGGCGAGGTCGCGCTCCTGCCCATTGAGGGCGAGCAGGAAACCCGGCGCGAGCAGCAAGGCAAAAAATACTGGAAGGCCGACCAGCAGCAGCAACAGGAAAACGGGGAGGAAAAAGACCAGCACTTAGCTTGCCTCCCCTTTAGTATCGAAGGCATTGATCGCGGGCAGCCGCAGACCGGGCCGCAACAGAGATGCGAGCGAGCGCAGCAACAGCTCGGTGTTCACCATGACCATCAGCATGACGCAGACTAGCAGCGATCCGTACATGTACCGCAGTTTGACTTTCACAACCTCGCCGCCAACCCAGTTCAGCGGGATCCGCAGTGAGGAGCTGTCGAACTTGCCGCCAAAGCCGAAGGTATGGTTTTGGCCATGCTCGATCGCGACCACAAGCACGGCAAGGGACATCGCAAGCAGGATGCAACTCAGTGCCTTTGCGAGCCGCTTTCCGATCAGGTCCGCGAGCATGGTGATGGAAACGAAGCCACCCGTCCGGAATGCCGCGGGCGCGATCAGCGCCGTCATCCATAGCATCAGGAAGCGGGCCGCTTCATCCGGCCATGGCAGGGCATTGTTGAGAACGTAGCGGAAGAAGACCTGCGCTAGGATCACGGTCACCATCAGCGCGAGTGCAACCCACGCCAATTGTCGGCCAACCCACAGCAGAGATGAGTTCACAACAGCGATCGTTCGGAAGAACATCAGCATCAGGATTCCTCACAAAGCTCATGTTTAGGCTGCTCGCCCTATGGGGGCGCTGGCCGGAAGGCCCGGACTGGTATCGCGCAGCTGGTAGCAGCGGTCAATCTGTCGCAGCCGGTTATTTGCAGTCTGACCCGCACTCGCTCGTTCTATTGGAGCCTTTCGGCGATAAGCGCTGCCATTTGCTTTGTCACAACCTCCAACATCCTATAAGGAAGATCCTATGACAGACGTTGGTTTCCGCAAGACCAAGCGCTCTTTGCCCATCGCCCTGCTGCGCGCGCGTGAACAAGTGATGGAACCCATCCGTGCCATGCTCGCCGACAGCGGTGTGACCGAGCAGAAATGGCGCGTGCTGCGGGTGCTCGAAGAGGCCGGTGAAATCGAGCCTACCGTGATTGCGCAGGAGGCCTGCCTGCACCTGCCCAGCCTGTCCCGGATCCTCAAGACCATGGAGCAGGATGGCCTCGTGCAGCGGCGCGAGGACGAGCAGGATCGGCGCAAGACGGTCATTGCTATATCCGATGCCGGGCGCGCCATTCTCGGCGAGCACGCAGCCCAGTCTGCAGCCATCCTCGTTGACATCGAGCGCCGTCTGGGCGCGGAGAAGATCGAGGCTATGCTCGACCTGCTCGAAGAACTTACCGGCGATCCTGGACACGCGGGATCGAAAGAAGCGTAGTTCAAGCGACCTTCAAGACGACAGCGACGCCGGGTACATCCGGTCCAGCGCCGCCAGCGCCTTCGCCTGAACCTGCGCATCGCTCAGGCGTTCCAGCGCATCAGCATCTGAGCCGCCGTGGAAGGCAACGAGGACCGGCACCCCCGTGCTGGGCACCAGGTTGACGAACTGGTTGAAGCGCCCGGCTTCGGCGTCGTGCAGGATGCGCAGCACCTTCGGGTCCCAGAACGGGCGGTCGAACCTGAGGCAAACCTTGGACAACAGCCCCATGCCCAGACGGTCGATCGCGTCCTGTTTCCAGTCGGGCAGGGCGGGGGTGAAGGCGATGCTTCCGGCCTTCAGTACCCCCAGCGGCACAGTCACCACGGTGGCTTCGAAACGCGCCGTCGAGCCATCTGCTGTGGTGATGCTGACCCCGGCAGACCCATGGTCGATGCGGGTCACCGGCAGACCCGTGAGCAGGCGGTAGTTCCCGGCCAGCGCAGGGATCAACTGATCATAGCCGGCGGGAATGACGGCATCCGGGCCGCCGTACCAGGCACCCTCGGTATAGGCCTCGCGGCCCAGTTGGTCGGGGTCGGCGCCGAAGGCATGCTGGACCTCGGCGATCTGATAGAGCCAGTCCGGCCCACCGTACAGCCGGCGGCGCTGGCCCCGGGCATCGCGGATCACGCCGCGATCATAGTTGGTGTTGACCCAATCCACGCCGCGAGAGCGGGCAAGCCGGCTGAGCGGATTGCCGCGCGTGCCGTGGATCCACGAGGCCCCGATGTCCAGCGGCAGCCCGAGACGGCGGTCGGTGTGAACCCGGCCGCCCACGCGGTCGCGGGCTTCGATCACCGTCACCTGGTAGCCGGCTTGGCTCAGCGCCTGCGCAGCGCCGAGGCCGGAAAAGCCTGCGCCGATGACGGCGACCTGTCCGCGCCGCGGCCCGTTGGTGGCGAGACGCTCGGCGGCATCCCAGCCGGACTGCAGGGCGCCGTGGACCGTCGCCGGGCAGTCGCGATCGGTCGCTTCACCAGCGAAATAGAGCTGGTCGCCGACCGGGTCACCCAGCGCCAGCCGGTCGCGGGCCCGGGCGCTCTTGGAAATGTAGGAATAGGCACCCAGCGCCCAGGGATCGGCCCGCCAGCGGGTGAAAATCATCCCTTCAAGCCGGGCTGAAGCGGCGGGTGCCGGTGCTGCAAGCCCGGTGCGGGGCAGGGCAGCGGCGACGGCGCTCAGTCCTGCTGCCGCCACGCCAGCGCCCAGCAGGCCCCCACCACCCAGCTGGCGCAGATGCCCTCGCCGCGACGTGGTCGTCCGCGTGGATGAGGGCTCAGACTTGGGTCTATGGCTGGCTTTGGGCTTCACGGGACGGGACACCTGTTCATCCGGGACTGTCAGACCCGAAACATGATAACCGATGTTGCCGTTTCTGCGGCAGGGCGTAAACCGGTCACATCGAGGATGAGAGCGGCGTCTGCTTTGGCGGTTGACCTCCTCAAACGGATTTGCTTACCATGTTAAGCAAATAGGGAGAAAGTATGCCGCACCTGTCGATCCAGTATTCGCCACAACTCGACCAGAGCCACGATATCAAGGCCCTGTGCGAACAGCTGGGCGAAGTCATGGTCGAAACCGGCGTTTTCCCCCGCGCCGGGGTTCGGGTCCGGGCCTTTCCCGTGCATCATGAATTCGTCGCTGACGATCATCCCGAGAACGCCTTTGTCGCGATGCAGGCTTATGTCGGTGCTGGCCGCAGCCTTAAAGACAAGCAAGGGGCCGGGAGCGCGATCTATGCGGTGGCCGAAGCCTTTTTCGCCGACCGGCTGGCTGGGGGGCATTTCCTGCTCTCGTTCGAGATATTCGAGAATGACCCGGCGCTCAGTTGGAAGCGCAACACCATTCTGCCCCGGCTCAAAGCCGCGGCGGATCCACGCTGAGCCAGCACCCACAGACCATCGAAACAGTACTGAATACCACAAACAACAGGCACACCTATGACTCTCGAAGACAACCTCGCCCGCGCGGCGGGCTATCTACAGCAATTCAAGGCTCAGCCGATCCTGCACCGCATCGGCGGCAAGGACGTTGCAGCCAGCGATGGCCTGACGTTTGAGAGCCTGTCACCGGTCGACCTGTCGGTGCTGGCGTCCGTTGCGCAGGGCACCGCCGCGGATATCGATGCGGCCTGTCTGGCAGCCAAGGGGGCCTTTGCGGACTGGGCCGCAACCCCCGGCGCCGAGCGCCGCGCTATCCTGCACGCCATCGCCGACGGCATCGTCGCGCGGAAGGAAGAGATCGCCTTCCTCGAATGTCTAGACACCGGCCAGAGCCTGCGGTTCATGTCCAAGGCCGCGCTGCGGGCTGCGGACAACTTCCGCTTTTTCGCTGACCGGGCGCCGGGTGCGCGCGACGGCCAGTCGCTCTATGGTAACAACCAGATCAACATGACCAACCGCGTGCCGCTCGGCCCGGTCGGCGTGATCACGCCGTGGAACACGCCGTTCATGCTCTCCACGTGGAAGATCGCACCCGCGCTGGCCTGCGGCTGCACGGTGGTGCACAAACCCGCCGAGTTCTCGCCGCTGACCGCCCGGCTGCTGGTGGAAATCGCTGAAGAAGCGGGCCTGCCCGCCGGGGTCTGGAACACGGTCAACGGCATGGGTGAGGTCGCCGGCAAGGCACTGACCGAGCACCCCGCCATCCGCGCCATCGGCTTTGTCGGTGAGAGCCGGACGGGTTCGATGATCATGAAGCAGGCCGCCGACACCCTCAAGCGCGTGCACTTTGAGCTGGGCGGCAAGAACCCGGTTATCGTGTTCCAGGACGCCGATCTCGAGCGTGCGGCCGATGCGGCCGTATTCATGATCTACTCGCTCAACGGCGAGCGCTGCACCTCGTCCAGCCGCCTGCTGGTGCAGAACAGCATCTACGACAAATTCATCGAAATGGTGGTAGAGCGCGCCAAGGGCATCCAGGTCGGCCATCCGCTCGACCCCAAGACTACCATCGGACCGCTGATCCACCCTGTGCACGAAAAGAAAGTGCTGGAGTACTTCCAGATCGCCCGTGACGAGGGCGCGACCGTCGCGCTGGGCGGGGAGAAGGTTGGCGAGGCGGGCTGTTATGTCGGTCCGACCCTGTTCACCAACGCCACTAACGACATGCGTATCGCGCAGGAAGAGATTTTCGGCCCCGTGCTCACGGCCATCGGCTTCGATACCGAAGAAGAGGCGCTGGCACTGGCCAACGACACCCAGTACGGCCTCACCGGCTATCTGTGGACCGCCAACGTGACCCGCGCGCTGCGATTTACCGACCGGCTCGACGCTGGCATGATCTGGGTCAATTCCGAGAATTTGCGCCACCTGCCCACGCCCTTCGGCGGCAACAAGGCCTCGGGCATCGGCCGTGACGGGGGCGACTGGTCCTTCGACTTCTATATGGAGACCAAGAACATTGCCTTCGCCACGTCCCAACACCGCATTCCGAAGCTCGGAGGCTGAGACCCATGCCCTTACCTGAGTTCAATCTCTACCCCGCGTTCAACACCGTCCGGCTCAGCCACATCGAGCTTGTCGTCACCGATCTGGCCGCGAGCCGTCACTTCTATGTCGACACCCTCGGCCTGCAGGTTACCCACGAGGATTCGAGCCAGATATTTCTGCGTGCGATGGAAGAGCGCGGTCACCACTGCGTGATCCTCACCCGTGGGGAGACCCCTTGCGTGCGCTATACGGCCTACAAGGTCTGGGACGAGGCTGACCTCGACCGGGCGCAGGACTACTTTGAAGCCAAGGGTATTGAAACCAGCTGGGTCGAGCGGCCTTTTCAGGGCCGGACGCTGCGCCTTCGCGATAACCACGGCGTGCCGATCGAGTTCTACCGGGACATGGAGCGCCTGCCGACCATCACCCAGAAATACGCACTCTATCGCGGCGTGCGACCGCTGCGCATCGACCACTTCAACGTCTTCTCGCCCAACGTCGACGAGAGCGTCGCCTTCTACAACGACTTCGGCTTCCGCACGACCGAGTTCACCGAAGACGAGGAAACCGGCGCACTCTGGGCCGCGTGGTTGCACCGCAAGGGCGGGGTCCACGATGTCGCCTTCACCAACGGAATGGGGCCGCGCATGCACCACACAGCTTTCTGGGTGCCGACCCCGCTAGCGATCATCGACCTGCTCGATATCATGGCGACCACCGGCTACGTCGACAACATCGAGCGCGGCCCGGGGCGGCACGGCATCTCCAATGCCTTCTTCCTCTACGTGCTCGACCCCGATGGTCACCGGACCGAGATTTACTGCTCGGACTACCAGACGCTGGACCCGGACCACGAACCGATCCGCTGGGACCTCAAGGACAAGCAGCGGCAGACGCTGTGGGGCGCGCCTGCACCGCGGTCCTGGTTCGAACACGGCATGCCCTTCGAGGGGCAGGCGGCGCGCGAGCCCGACCTGACCGCCAGCCCGATCATCGCCCCCTGATACCACCCTCAGACACCCGCAAGCCGGAAAGGCCCGATGACCATGCGCTACGTCTCCTTTGAAACGTCTCAAGGCCTGCCCAAGTTCGGCGCCATGGTCGGTGAAGACCAAATCTGCGACCTCAGCGAGGGCGAGTGGCTCGATCTCAGCGACGTTGCCGAAGACGTGGCCTGGGACGCGCTGGCCGCGAGCGTGGACCCGGAGCGCCGCGACTTTGCCGTGGCTGACGTGCGCATGCTGCCGCCGCTGACCCGGCCGGGTAAAATCCTGTGCGTGGGCGTCAACTACCCGGACCGCAACGCCGAATACAAGGACGGCTCGGGCGCGCCGCAATACATGTCGCTGTTCCCGCGCTTCATCGACGGCTTCAACGGGCCGGGCGAGAGCCTGATCCGCCCACCGGAGAGCGAGCAGCTGGACTATGAGGGCGAGATCGTCATCGTCATCGGGCAGGGTGGTCGCCGTATCCCGGAGGCCGAGGCCTACCACCACATCGCAGCGGTGACGCTGTGCAACGAAGGCACGATCCGAGACTGGGTGCGCCATGCCAAGTTCAACGTGACGCAGGGCAAGAACTGGGATCGCTCGGCAGCCATGGGGCCGTGGCTCATGCCCTTTACCGGCCCCGACATGATCCACGGGGTGACGCTGGAAACCCGCGTGAACGGCGAGGTGCGCCAGCACGATAACACCGCCAACATGATTTTCGGCTTTCCCAAGATTATCAACTACATCTCTACCTTTACCACCCTGCACCCCGGCGACATGATCATCACCGGCACCCCGACCGGGGCCGGTGCGCGCTTTGACCCGCCGATCTGGCTGCGGCCGGGTGACGTGGTCGAGGTCGAGGTGCCGACTATCGGCATCCTGCGCAACGGCATCGAGGATGAAGCCCCATGAGCCTGACCGACGCCCAGCGCGACGCCTTCGCCAAGGCCCTGTTCGACGCCGACCGCAGCCAGAGCCAGATCCCGGTGATCAGTCAACAGCATCCGGGGCTGGATATGGAAGACGCCTACGCCATACAGGCGGCACTGGTGCGCCGGTTCGTCGACGCCGGGCGGGTGATCCGTGGCTGGAAGATCGGCCTGACGTCAAAGGCGATGCAGTACGCGCTCGATATCGACATCCCAGACAGCGGCGTGCTGTTCGAAGACATGTTCTTCGACAATGGCGGCGAGGTGCCCACGGCGCGCTTCATCGCCACCCGGATCGAGGCCGAAATCTGCTTCATCATGAAAGACGACCTGCAAGGCCCGGGGGTTAAGGCCGCCGATGTCATCGCGGCGACCAAAAGTATCTGCCCGTCGCTGGAGATTCTCGACACCCGCATCATTCCCAAAGACCCCGACACCGGTGCCATCCGCAAGGTCACCGACACCATCAGCGATAACGCCGCCAACGCCGGGATCGTGCTGGGTGACGAGCGCCACGCCATCGATGCCTTTGATCTGCGCTGGGTTGGCGCCATCGTCAGCCGCGACGGCGAGGTCGAGGAAACCGGTCTGGGCGCGGGCGTGCTCAACGACCCGGTGGAGGGTATCGTCTGGCTGGCCAACCGGCTGGCGCAGTACGGCGACAAGATCAGCGCCGGCGACGTGGTGCTCAGCGGCTCGTTCATCCGGCCGGTGCAGGCCCCCAGAGGATCGCTGATCGAGGCTGATTTCGGCGCCTTCGGACAGGTTTCCTGCCGCTTCGTCTGAGCGACTTTTTCCCAGTTTTATCAAAGAAAACAGTTGCTTCAGGCGAAGTTTGCAATAATAGTTAACATATGAATGATTTTGACATGAACGGTATCGACATCCTGGAGCGCCCGGGCTTTGAAACCAGCCTGCCGATGATGCTCTATCGCGTGCTCGACGCGATCATGCCCGCCTACCGTGCGCTGTTCGCAGAGTACGGGCTGACCGAGCAGCAGTGGCGGGTGCTGCGCACGCTTTGGGACAACGAAAGCCTGTCGAGCACGGACGTGGCCGCGCGCACCCTGATCCCGGCGGCGAGCTTGGTCGGCGTGCTGGACCGGCTCGAACGCAAGGGCCTGATCGCTCGGATCCGCTCGGTTGAAGACCGCCGCGTGGTCATCGCCAAACTGACCGCCGAGGGGCGCGCGCTCGAGCGACAGATTGCCCCGCGTCTCGATGATATTCAGGCCTCGGTGCGGGCCTGCGTCAGCCCCGAGCAGTGGCAGGCGCTCACGCAGATACTGAAGGAATTCGAAGCCGGGCCCCGGCCCGCCGCTTCGCAGGAGGAGGACCGACAGCATGCTTAAGACCAACCCGACCGGCGCCGGTAAGGGCGTCCGCACGGCCGCCGAATACCTCGCCGGGCTGCAGGATGACCGCGAGGTCTGGACCGGCGGTGAGCGCGTCAAGGACGTGACCACCCACCCGGCGACGCGGCGGGGGGCGGCGACGCTGGCCAGCTTCCTCGAACGCCAGTCCGACCCGGCGCTGCTCGACACCCTGACGTACGAGGACGAGGACGGCGACCGTTGCGCCATGGCGTTCATGCTGCCCAAATCCAAGGAAGACGTGAAGCGGCGCGGCAAGGCCTACTATGAGTGGGCTACCTGGTCGCACGGCATGTTCGGCCGGACCCCCGATTATAAGAACGCCTCGCTGATGGCCTTCGCCGGTGCTGCGCAGTGGCTCGATCTTGGCACCGAGCGCGGGATGGGGAACCCTGACTTCACCCAGAACATGCGCAACTACTACGACTACGCCCGCAAGAACGATCTGGTGCTGACCCACACGCTGCTCAACCCGCACAAGTCCCACGCCGTTGCCGGGCAAGGGCGGTTTGACGACGAGGTCGCGCTGCACGTCGTGCGCGAGACCGACGCTGGGATCATCGTCCGGGGCGCGCGCCTGCTCGCCACGCTCGGTCCGACGGCGGACGAAATCGAGGTCTTCCCTTCGACCGTGCTCAAGGGCTCGGATGAGAATATTCCCTTCGCCTTTGCCTTCGCCATCCCAATTGCCACCCCGGGGCTGAAGCTGCTGGCGCGCGATACCTACGATCTGGGCAAGAGCCACTTCGATGCGCCGCTGTCCTCGCGGTTCGAGGAAATGGACGCCGTCGTGATCTTCGACGACGTGCTGGTGCCGTGGGAGCGGCTGTTCATGTACCGCGAGCCGGGCCTGTGCAATCAGGCCTTCGCCAAGACCAACGCGGTCGTGCACATGATGCATCAAGTCGCCTGCGGCAAGCTGGCCAAGGCCGAGTTCATGGTCGGCCTGATGTCGGCGATCGCGCAGTCGTCTGCGCGCGACAAGGACCTGCACGTCAAGGGCATGATCGCTGAGGTAATGATGATGTGCGAGACCGTGCGGGCGCTGCTGTTCTCTGCCGAGGAGCAGGCGCAAGAGGATGAGTGGGGCAACTGGATCCCGCTGCGCTGTCCGCTGGACACCTCGCGCAACCTGTTCCCGAAGATGTACCCGCGCATGGTCGAGATCCTGCAGCTGCTGGGGTCGAGCTCGCTGATGGCGACGCCGGCAGAGGCTGATTTCTCCAACGAAATCTCCGAGGACGTGGCCCGCTACTTCCAGCTCGCCAACCTTGAATCGCGCGATCGTGTGGCGCTGTTCCGGCTGGCGCACGATGTCTGTGTCAGTGGTTTCGGCAGCCGTCAGGCGCTGTACGAGCGGTTCTTCTTCGGCCCGCCCGCACTCATGCATTCGCTGTACTACGACCTCTATGACAAGGAGCCGCTGATCGGCCGAGTCAACGATTTGATCAAGGCCTGATAAGGCGCCGATCAAGGCTTGATGAAGGCTCCGGTCTTCCCCTAGTCTGACGCGCAGTCAGTAACGGGAAGACGCACTTGAGCCTCGATCAGAATTTCCGGCCACCACGGCAGCAGCGCTACGACGTGGTTATCGTTGGCGGTGCCATGTACGGTTCGTCGATCGCCTGGTGGACGGCGAGCAACCCCGACTTTGACGGCTCGATTCTGGTGGTCGAGCGCGACCCCAGCTACGCCTTAGCCTCGACCAGCCACACCAATTCCTGCATCCGCCAGCAGTTCAGCAACGAGATCAACGTCCGCATCTCACAGTTCGGCGCTCACTTCATCCGCAACTTCCGCGACTTCATGGGCGGGGACGAGCGGGTGCCGGATATCGTGCTGCAGAGCTTCGGCTATCTCTATCTGGCCGACAATCAGGCCTTCGCCGACCTACTGAGCCAGAACCAGCAGATCCAGTCGGACCTCGGCGCGGGCACGCGCATGCTCAGCCGCGAGCAGATCGCGGCGCAATTCCCGTTCTACCAGCTCGACGACATCATCGCCGGCAGCCACAACCCGGTCGACGAGGGCTATTTCGACGGCGCGACCATCTTTGACTGGTGGCGGCGTTCGGCGCGCGAGCGCGGGGTCGAATACTGCACCAACGAAGTCGTCGGCATGGACCTCAATCCGGCCGGGTCCGCCGTGGACGCCGTGCGGCTGGCGACCGGAGAGACCATCGCCTGCGGACAGGTGGTCAACGCCAGCGGCCCCCGGGCGGGCGAAACCGCGCGCATGATCGGTGCGGAGCTGCCCGTGGAGCCGCGCAAGCGCTTCACGTTTATCTTTGATGCTGCTGAGCCGCTGGATCAGGACCTGCCGCTGACCATCGACCCCAGCGGGGTGCACATGCGCACCGACGGGCGCTACTACCTCGCCGGCAGTCCACCCGAAGAAGGTGACGATCCGGCAGTGGCCTACGACGACTTCGCGGCGGATCACGGGCTGTGGGAGAACAAGGTCTGGCCGGTGCTGGCCAGCCGCGTGCCCCAGTTCGAGCGGATCAAGCTGATCAACTCGTGGGTTGGGCACTATGCCTTCAACACCCTCGATCAGAACGCCATCATCGGCCCGCACAGCCAGGTCAGCAACTTCCTGTTTTCCAATGGTTTTTCCGGGCACGGCTTCCAGCAGTCACCGGCGCTCGGGCGCGGTCTGTCAGAGTGGCTGATGTACGGTGAATACCGCAACCTCGACCTCAGCCCCTTCGGTTTCGACCGGATCGAAGCCGGGCACCCCTTCCTCGAAAAGGCAGTAATCTGATGACCTCTCCCTCTGAAAAGCCCGTCGCAATGATTATCGGCGGTGGCAGCGGTATCGGTGCTGATGCCGCCAGAAAGATGAACGAGCTGGGTTACGCGGTCGCCATCCTGTCTTCCAGCGGCAAGGGCGAGGCGCTGGCGCAGTCGCTGGGCGGTTTCGGCTTCACCGGCTCCAATCTTGAACCGGCCAATCTGAGCGCCTTTGTCGAGGGCACGATGGCCCAGTTTGGCCGCATCGACGCGCTGATCAACTGCGCGGGTCACGGCCCCAAGGGACCGGTGCTGGAGATCAGCGACGAGGACTGGCATCTGGGGCTGGACTACTACCTGCTCAACGTCATTCGCGCGACCCGGCTGGTGGCGCCGATCATGGTGGCTCAGGGCAGCGGCGCCATCGTCAATGTCTCCACCTTTGCCGTGTTCGAGCCAGACCCGGATTTTCCAACATCGGCCGTCTTCCGCGCCGGTCTGGCGGGCTTCACCAAGCTGTTTGCGGACAAGCACGCGGGCGACGGGGTGCGGATGAACAACGTCCTGCCGGGCTTCATCGACAGCCTGCCGGAGAAGCCCGATCGCGTGGCGCGCATTCCCGCCGGTCGCTACGCTCGGGTGCGCGAGCTGTCGGAGAGCATCGCCTTTCTCGCCACCGATGCGTCGAGCTATATCACCGGGCAGAACCTGCGGGTTGACGGCGGGCTGACCCAGTCGGTCTAGCCGACCAGCCGCGCTGTTCAGCCTTCGCCCAGCCCGTCTTCCGTCTGCGGCCCTTCTTCTGGCGCGAGACCGAGGCGCGGCAGTTCCACCTTGGGACAGCGATCCATGATCACCCGCAGCCCGGCTGCTTCGGCGCGGGCGGCGGCGGTTTCGTTGATTACGCCTTCCTGCATCCAGATGGCGCGCAGACCCAGCCGCTCTCGCTGGGCGAGGGCCTCGTCGACGACCCCGTCGGCCGCTTCCGCGTTGCGGAAGATGTCGACCATCTCCACCGGTCCCGGAACATCAGCGAGTGACGCAGAGACCGGCTGCCCGAGGATGGTCTGACCGGCCAGGCCCGGGTTGACAGGGTAGACCTGATAGTCCTGCTCGAGCAGGTAGGCCATGACCTTGAACGAGTCCCGCTCGGGGTTGGCGCTGGCGCCCACCAAAGCGATGTGCGGGGCGCTTTGGAGCACGTCGCGGATCAGGCTGTCGTCGTAGTCGGGCATGGGGTGGTCTCCTTCTGCGGTTGGTGCAGCGGTAAACTGTGAAGGCCGACGTCGCAATCCCCTGCGTTTTCGGCGGGTTTCGACCTAGACAAGCCCTGACCGACGAAGGATGCTGACCAACTCGGAAACAGTCCGCACCAGCGCCTACGCGCGCTGACCGGACAGAAGGAGGATACCATGAAAAAGCTTATTCTGGCGGCGGCAGGTCTGCTGCTGATGACCACGGCGGCGGCGGCTCAGGAAGTCACACTTCGCCTGCACCACTTCATGGGGGAGAAGGCGCCCCTACACGGCAAGATGATGGTTCCGCTCGCGGCAGCCATCGAAGAGGCCTCTGAAGGCCGGATGAAGGTCGAGGTTTTCTCAGGCATGTCTTTGGGCGGCCGCCCCGGTGATCTCTACGACCAGGCCGCTGACGGCGCGGTCGATATCGTTGTTACCCTGCCGGGCTACACCGCCGGTCGCTTTAACCGCTCTGAGGTCTTTGAACTGCCGTTCATGATGAAGGACCCAGTTGCGACCGCTGAAGCCTACTACGATCTGATCACGCAGGACCTGCAGGACGGCGAGTTCGAGGAAACCAAGATTCTGACCTCGTGGGTCCACGGCCCGGGCGTGCTTCACTCCAAGGAGCCGATCAGCAGCCTCGAAGACATGGTGGGGCAGGAAATGCGCGGCCCGACCCGCGTGGTCACCGACCTGCTGGGTGAGCTGGGTGCAACCCCCGTGGGTATGCCGCTGCCGCTGATCCCGGAAAACCTGTCCAAGGGCGTGATTTCCGGCACCGTACTGCCGTGGGAAGTGACCCCATCGATCCGTCTGGCCGAGCTGGTTTCCAACCACACCGAGCTGTCGGGTGACACCTCGCTGTACACGGCCGTGTTCATCATGGCGATGAACTGGGATTCCTACGAAGGCCTGCCTGATGATCTGCGCCAGATCCTCGATGACCACACCGGCAAGGGGCTGGCTGCCTCGACCGCTCAGGTTATGCTCGACGCCGATGCCGGTGGCCGTAACGTCGCTTCGGGAAACACCTTCATCACCCTTGATGGTGCTGAAGTCGAGCGCTGGAAGGCTGCAGCCCAGCCTGTGGTCGACCGCTGGGTCACCCGCGCGGGCGAAATGGGCTTCGATGGTGAAGCCGCCATTGCACAGGCACGCGCGCTGATCGACGCAAACCTGTAATCCCACGCTGACCGTGGCATTGACGCTGGCGCACGCTAAAGTGTGCCAGCGTTTTTTTGGGGGTTATCGGCGGGTGAGAGGCGCAGGACTGACAGGTGTTTGCCGTACTTGATCGCTGGATGGAGCGGGGTGCCGCCGGTATTGCGCTGGTGGGCGGGTTGGGCCTGATCCTCGCCATTTCGGTAACCTGCCTGAGTGTGGTGCTGAAGCTGGTTCGGCGCAGCCTCGATGCTGTGCTCGGGCGGTACTTCGAGACCGTGCCGTGGGGTGGCATTCGCCCGGTGCTGGGTGAGGAAGAACTGGTTTCCTTCGCCGTCGGCTTCGCGCTGTTCGCCGCCTTGCCCTGGGTCATGCTGAAAAAGGGCCATATCCGCATCGACCTGCTCGAGCCTTGGTTCGGCGCCCGGTTGAACCGCTGGCTAGATCTGATCGGCGACCTCGCGCTGACGGTGATTGCCTATCTGATCATGACCCAGCAATGGTATCTGATCTTCAAGAAGGCGCGGCGCTCTCAAGATCCGTTGCTCGATCTGGTCTTTGCCGGGGACTGGGCGACGGTGCTGGAGCGGGTGCGGGTGCGCGACGAGAGCCAGATCCTCGGTCTCAAGCTCTGGCCCCTGCACATCGTCGCTGAAGTCTGTGTGATCCTGTTCTTCATCACGGCGGTATATTGCTGCCTGCGCAGCGCGCGGGCGCTGCTGCGGCCCTCTGCTGGTAGCGGAAACGGAACCGGGGAGGGTGGTCATGTTTGATCTCGCTACCGGCCTATTCAGCAACTTCCAGATTGGCCTGCTGTCGTTTCCGCTGTTGATTGCGCTGATCTTTCTGCGCATTCCGCTGGCGGCGAGCATGTTCATCGTCGGTCTGCTCGGCACGTGGCTGCTGGCGGGCGATATGCGGATGATGAACAATCAGCTCAAGACCTTCGCCTTCGGCACGCTGACCAACTATTCTTTTTCGATTATCCCGCTGTTCCTACTGATGAGCGAATTCGCCACCCGCGCGGGCATGTCCCGGGCGCTGTTCAAGGCGGCAGAAGCGTGGCTGGGGCACCGGCGCGGCGGGGTCGCCATGGCAGCGATTGGCGCGTCGGCAGGCTTTGGCGCAGTCTGCGGTTCGTCGCTGGCGACCGCCTCCTCGATGGGTAAGGCGGCGCTGCCGGAGTTGCAGCGGGCGGGTTACTCCGGGGCGCTGGCCACCGGCACGCTCGCCGCAGGCGGGACGCTGGGGATCCTGATCCCGCCCTCGGTGGTGCTGGTGATCTACGCCATCCTCGCGGAAGAAAACATCGCCAAGCTGTTCACCGCTGCCTTTATCCCCGGCGCGCTGGCCATGCTCGGTTACATGATCACCATCGGCGTCTATGTCCGGCTCAACCCAGGCGCCGAACGGACGCTGCCGCGCCTGGCTTACATCGAGCGCTTCAGGGCGCTGGGACCGGTGTGGCCGGTGATGCTGATCTTTGCGCTGGTGATCGGCGGCATCTACACTGGGTTGTTTTCGCCCACGGCGGCTGCGGCGGTCGGGGCCGGGGGGACCGCGATCCTCGCCTTTTTGAATGGTGGGCTGAGCATGCAGTCCGTGCGCGAATCTCTGCTGGCCACGGCCAAGACCTCGGGCATGATCTTCTTCATTATCCTCTCTGCCGGGGTCTATAATTCGTTCTTGTCCTCGGCGCTGGTGCCGCAGACCCTTGCCGGGTTCTTCAGCGAGAGCGGGCTGAACCCGTGGCTGATCCTGATCGGCATGCTGCTGCTCTATATCGTGCTCGGGACGGTCATGGACTCGCTGGCGATGATCTTCCTCACCGTGCCGATTTTCATCCCCATCGTCGCCCAGCTCGATCTGGGGCTGAGCGCGGGCGAGGTCGGTATCTGGTTCGGGATCCTGGTGCTGATGTCGGCTGAGATCGGGCTGATCACCCCGCCGGTGGGGCTCAACCTGTTCGTGATCAACGCCATGTCGCGGGACGTGAGCATCGCCGAGACTTACCGCGGGGCGCTGCCCTTTGTGGTCTCTGACATCATCCGCATTGTCATCCTCGTGGCCTTTCCGTTCATCACGCTGTTTCTGGTGCGCCTGTTCTATCCTGGATGATTGAGCGATCGGGGCTTAGACAGCCTAGAGCGCCTGTGCTCCCTGCCACAGCAGGCGAAGGGCGACGACGCTGACGATAAGTCTGAACACCAGCCGGAACAACCCATCGCTGATCCGGTGGCTGACGCGCTTTCCGGCCCACGCACCGGCGAAGCCGACGGCGGTCGCAACGATGATGTGCTGGATGTAGGGGCGGAAGTCAAAGCCCAGCGAGCCGTAGCCCAGCACCTTGAAAACGTCTGCGGTGAGCATGCAGAAGGCCAGCGTGCCGGTCAGGGCACCCTTGGTCATCGGCGTGTTGATCACCACGGCCTGCAGCAGGCCGCCCAGCCCCAGCGTCGTTGCCATGAACGTATGGACAGCCCCCAGCGGCAGGAAGGGAATCCGCCGGTCCCGCAGCCAGATCGACGGCGGCACCCAGACCATCAGCAGCAGGATCAGCGCCAGCCCGACCCGAAGCGCGGTCTCGGGCAGGGAGAAAAACACCAGCGCCCCGGTCAGTACGCCCAGCGTGGCGCCGAGGCTGAACATCAGGCAGATGCGCCAGTTGATCTCCGCCCGGAACAGCGCGACACGGCCAACCAGTGATCCGGCCGATGCCGGCCCCATGAGTGGGATGGCGACCGAGGGCGGGAACACCAGCGTCAGCGTGGCCAGCACGATGAACACACCGCCGGTGGCGAAGGCTGCGTTGATGAAGGCCGCGATGAAGCAGCCGAAGCCAACAATAAGGATCGATGCATCCATGTGGGTTGTTCCGTCGCTTTGGCGGGTCGCTCAGGTCATTGATGGTGTCGCTCAGAGCCGCATTGCAGCGCGCGCAGCCAATTGCAGCACACGAGACAGGATCCTTCCTGCACGCCGCTGGCTACGGCTCGCGCGACGCAGATCAGCGACAAGGTATTCGATGGCCGGCTGGGCGCCACGGTTTCTTTTGAACTGTTCAGCACCGGCACTCCAGTTGGCAAAGCGCTGACGCGATCGTGCGGTTGCATCGCTCAGGCTGACCAGCCATCGATAGAGACCCAGTTTTTGGGGCAGGTCAGTGTCGTAACCGACCACCGGACTGACGATTGTTCCGTGTTGGTCGAACTGCCCCAGAACGCCGACCATTCTCCCACCGCATTCAGGGTCGAAAAGGCCGGTGAGTTCAAAGCCGCAACGGTTCTGAAACTCTTCAAAAAAGCGACCAGTATATTGCGGGTTGAGGTGGCTGTATTTCTCGATGTAGAGCATCCGGTAGAGCCTGGCGGACTGGTCAAAATCACTTTCACCAAACGTAGTGCCAGACCGTTCGATAAACCGGCCTTTCGAACGAAGCCTAACATCTTGTTGATCATCGCGGGTTCGGTGCCAATCCTCTGGATAGGTGCGAAAAAATATTTTTCGGACGGGAAGCAGAGTCAGTCCTTCGCGGTCAAAGGCCTCAATGAGTGGACCGTGCGCTGCATCGTTTACTGAGCGCAGCACCGGAACAAAGCTCGGATTACTATTGGACGCGGCGTCAAAAGCATCCAGCCAGGCCTCAGGCCCGACTGGTGGCAGGATATTTGTGGACACCAGCCAGTTGTTGAGTTGTATCTGACGACCGAGTTGCATGGCCCGCACGACCGGTGAGGCTGCCCTAAGGGCTCCAGAACCAAGAGCGCGCAACAACGGATTTCGGGTAACTTGCAACAACTCGAATTGGCCGTATTCGAGATAGGCGGTAGACGGGCAGCAGATGTAGCAGGTCGGACATCGGCCATCGTTGATCGTCGTCGGCACCTCGAAGTCCCCGACGCGTGAGATCATCATTTCAGTCTCAAGGTTGGTGACGAGCGAGCTCGTTTCAGCCTTCTGCACCATCGAGACGAATTGGCGTGTTGAAGTGTCTTGCAACTTTTGCTCTCTATCTTTGCCTTCGCCCGGTTTGGATATTTGGACAAAGACCTTACCAAGGCTGCTAGCGCTTCGCTAAGGTTGAATGCAATATAGCTTTTACCGTGATTCTGCGTGGATGGTGCAAGGTGCACTCTGGTTCAAGAATATGTGGCTGGGGCCAAGCCTTACCCCGAAGGAAGCTGGCCTCGGGTCTTCTGGAAGGTCAGCATGGGCTGCCCGCTGGCTCGCTTGTGGCCTCCACCGGCGTTGAAACCCGCTACATCGCCAACCGAAGAGAGGATGAAACGCAGGTTGCACTCGGACTTCGGGCTGGTCAGGCAGCCCTGGCATCGGCCAGCTTGCCCGCGTCATCGGTTGATTTGATAATCGCAGCCGCAGCTGTACCCCAGCAATTGATACCTGGCACTGCCGCGCTCTTTCATCGGGGGCTTGGTCTACCCGACGGCAGCTGCCGTACGATGGACGTAAACACAACTTGCCTCAGCGCCCTGTCGGCGCTCGAACTGGCCGACAGTTACATCCGGACGGGGCGAGCAAGTCGGGTCCTGATTATCAGCAGTGAGATTGCGAGTGCCGCCTTGCCCTGGAAAACCGCGCCGAAGGTTGCCGCCCTGTTTGGGGACGGAGCCGGGGCGTGGCTTATCGAAGGGGCAGATCAGCCGGGCATCCTCGGTTCGTCCTTTGCCAGCTTCCCTTCGGCTTTCGAGGCGTGCCAGATACCAGTTGGCGGGACGGCCAATACCCCGCACGATGATATTGATTTCTTTATGCAGCATGCATTTTTTGAAATGGATGGTGAGGCGCTGTACCGTTTGGTCCGGTCAGAGTTCGAAGGGTTTCTTTTTGCGTTCCTCGAACAAATTGACTGGTCTCTGGATGATGTTGACTTCTTTGTTCCGCATCAGGCCAGCCCAGTTAGTCTAGTGCATATGGCCAGAGCATTCAGGGTGCGCCGCGAGCGATACATTGATCTGACGCGCAGTCACGGCAATCAGATCGCGGCTTCACTGCCCATTGCCTTCGCCGAAGCCCGCACAAGGGGGCAGATCAGCGATGGCTCTCGGGTCTTGCTGCTGGGAACCTCTGCGGGGGTGCAGTTTGGCGCTGCGGCATTGATCGCCTGATGCGGGTCCTCGTTACCGGTGGGACTGGCTTTCTCGGCGGACGTTGTCTGCAGGCCTTGGCGACGTCTGGTCGGTTCGACGCATCTGCAACAGGACGCCGTCTTTCGAGCGCGCCTGCAGGCTTCGACTTCATCGCTGCCGACCTCAGTGAGCCAGGGGCACTTGCGCGGCTTCCCGCCGTCGATGCAGTGGTCCACACGGCGGCCCTGTCATCACCTTGGGGCCGCGCGCAGGATTTTGACCAGGCAAACGTTGTTGCGACGCGCAACCTGCTTGAATGGGCGGAGCAGGCAGGTGTGCAGCGCCTGATTCATATCTCGACTCCCGCGCTGTACTTTGCTTCCTTCGACCGGTTTGATGTCGGGGAGGAGGAGGTCTTGCCGGGCAAGCCCATCAACGACTATGCCCGGACTAAGGCACAAGCGGAAAGTCTCGTACTCCAGTCGCCTCTCAGTACGGCCATCCTGAGGCCCAGAGCTATTTACGGACCGGGCGACACGGCACTTTTACCCCGGCTCGAGGCCGCGTTGCGACGCGGGTGGCTGCCACTCATGCGTGACGGGCAGGCCGTGACAAACCTGACCCATGTTGATGACGTATGCGATGCCATTGTTGCTGCTCTGGAAAGTTCGGCACGGGGGGTCTTCAATATTGCAGGGGGTGAGGCGATCCCGCTGAACTGGCTGGTCAACGAAATTGCCCGAGCAAACAGCTTGGCATTCCGCTGGCGACCCGTTCCTCTGTCTATAGCCATGCTCGCTGCGCGCGGCATAGAAGCCGTCTTCACTGGTTTGAAACTGCCAAGTGAGCCGCGGCTCACCCGCTACAGCCTGGGCATTTTCGCCTATAGTCTGACACTGAATACCAAGCGGGCCCAGGAGGTCTTAGGCTGGCGACCCCGAATTCCAATAGCCGATGGTTTCGAGGCGATCTTCGGCGTGCGCCCTGAGGCTTTACCCACACACGAGCGCGATGACTATGGCAAAGAGCAGGCCTCATGAAATTCGAATTTTATAACAGCGCAACAATCAAGGCACCCGGCGCTTTGGTCGGGGCAGGGCCTGACTGGTCGCCGGTCACACTCAAGGTGCGCTGGGCTTTCCTCGATCACCCGACGTTCGGACCGACCCTGGTCGATACTGGTTATGGCCCGTCGACTTATCCATCGCTGGCATCGGGTGGTTCTTCACCGAGCGGCAATGGTTTACCAACTCGTAGCATCGGGCTTCGAATGTATACGAGCCTGTTCCGGGCCAGACTACGACCCGAAGGACAGATTGACGCCGTATTGGCCGACAAGGGTCTGACCCTCGAAGACATTCAATACGTGATTGTCACCCACTTTCATGTCGATCATGTGAGCGAACTGCGCCGCTTTTCCAATGCGCGCATCCTCGCCAGCCGGCGTGGCTTCGACGCGGTTAGAAGGGCTGGCTGGCGGGCGTCCTTGCTTCACGGGACCTTTACTGAGCTTTTGCCAACGGATTTAGACCGGCGATTGGAGCCGATTGAGGCCTTGCCGCCCATCAATCTGCCGGACGGGCTTGGTACCGGCTGGTTGCTGGTGCCAGAACTGGCCTCACTGGTGCCAATGAACGGTCATGCGACGGGGCAAGTCGGAATTTATATCCATAGCGAACACTATCTCTACGCTGTCGATGCGCACTTTGTACTCGGTGCTCTTGATCGAGCCGCCGAGGGCTTGGAACCGGGTCTGACCAAGCCAAAGGTGACGCTCTCCGGTCTGCCACGCCTCATAGCCGATGATATTGCAGCGGCGGAAACCACCCTTGCGCGGCTTGCAGCCTTCAAGCGGGCCGGGGGCCGGGTCGGGCTCTGCCATGATCCTGATCGCGATCCGTTCGATGCCGGTTGAAGCGGGAATGGCCGTCCTGGCGGCGTTTGTGCGGGCGCGTTGGCTGGCTGCGACCTTGCGCACGCGTGAGGATGTTTTGCGCCATCAGCGCAGACAAATGGCATCGTGGCGCGCCGCGCTTACCACCCACTTTCCTCACCTTATGGCCGAGGATCTCGAAATGGACAAAGGGCAGCTGATGGCGAACTTCGCTACCTATAACCGTGATGGTATCAGCGCGCACTTTGTTCGCAACGCGCTCGATCGAGGCGAGGCAGCCGAAGGGGGCCTGGCGCCCGGTTTGTACTGTGGTGTTTCGAGCGGGACTTCTGGCAACCGGGGGCTTTACATCATCACAGAAGCCGAGCGCTACCGCTGGCTGGGTACTATCCTCGCCAAGGGGTTACCTGACGTTTGGCGGCGGCGGCATCGCGTCGCCGTGATCCTGCCACAGAGCAGCGCACTCTACCGAGCCGGAAATCAATCCCGCTGGTTGAAGCTTGCATTCTTTGATCTCAGGCAGGGTCCGGCCTCTTGGGAAGAGGCGCTCGCTGACTTTGACCCGACCGTCATCATTGCACCGCCCAAAATTTTGCGCTGGCTCGCCGAGAATGCTGATCTCGGACGTCTCCGCCCGCAGCGGCTTTTCGCGGGGGCGGAGTCACTCGATCCACCCGATCGCTGGATCGTTGAGGCAGCCTTTTCTCTCCGTCTGGGTCAGATTTACATGGCGACCGAAGGCCTGTTTGCCATCAGTTGTAGCGAAGGGCGGCTGCATCTGACGGAGGACTTTGTCCGGTTCGAGTTCGAGCCTGTCGGCGATCAGCTTGTCACGCCCATTGTCACTGACTTTTCCAGACACTTTCAGCTCACATGCCGCTATCGCATGAATGATCTTCTTCGGCTGGGCGGTCGAGGCTGTCCCTGCAGGTCCCCTCTCCAGGTTGTAGATGCGGTGGAGGGCAGGCAAGACGACGTGTTCTGGTTTGGTGATCGGATGGTCACCCCCGATGTACTGCGAAACGCTGTGCTAGACTGCAGCCCGTCGATCACGGATTTCCGCATTCAGCAGCGGCTCGATGGATCGGTGGATCTCCGCCTGCCATCAACAGTCGAACCCGCTGTCCAGAAATCAGCACTCGCTGCCCTTGAGGGTGCACTGCACACGGCGGTTCCGGTTCAGCGGTGTATGCCGGATACAAACGAACAGACCGAGGGCCCCATCCTAGTCCGCCTAGCCAACTGGAACCTGACCCCCGACCAACTCCTGTCGCGCAAACTGCGGCGGGTCGAGCGGTTGAAGCGATGAAACGAACGGTACTCATCACGGGCCTCAGGGCGCCTGTGGCCCTGCACTGGTGCCGATTGTTCGCGGCGGCTGGCTGGCGGGTCTTCGGTGCCGACAGCCTCCGCGACCCGGTTGGTCGGTTTTCGCGTTCTATCAAAGGCTACTTGCATTTGCCTCCACCGCGATCAGAACCGGACAATTTTGCAAAAGCCATCTCCAGCGCGGTTGAAGAGACAGACGCTGATCTTATACTCCCAACCTGCGAGGAAGTGCTTTTCTTGGCCCGGGCTGCCCTGCGCCCCGAAGCCAAAGGTTGGGCTCAGCGGCTCTTTGCCCCATCGCTCGAAGACCTGATCACACTCCACGACAAAGCCGCGTTCAATACACTGCTCGCTCGCGTGGCACCGGATTTTGCGCCGTCCTTTCAAAGCCTAGAAACTGGCGCCGACGCGGCGGCCCTCGGCGAGGGGCCGTGGGTGCTCAAGCCGAGATTTTCGCGATTTGCCACCAGCGTCTTGATCAAGCCGGACCGGGCGACGATCCTCAGGTTACCCATATCACCCGAACAGCCCTGGTTGGCGCAGGCTTATTTGCCCGGCGAGGAGATCTGTCTGTCTGCCGTCGCTGTAGGGGGGCAGCTCTTGGCCTTACAAGCCTATGAACCGCTATTACGGTTGCGTCAGGGGCGAGGTGCCAGTGTCGCCTTTGCTGCCAGTGAGGATTGGGTCGGCTCCCAGCTTCGTCATATGGTCGAGGCAGTTGCCAAGGCTTTGAACGTCACCGGGCAGCTCTCCTTTGATTTGCGTCGGGATGCTGAAGGGCAATGGCGCGCCCTGGAGTGTAATCCGCGTGCGACCAGTGGTTTTCATTTCTTCGGCCCTGATGATGGTCTGGTGGAAGCCGTGGCCGAGGGGCGGAGCGCGCTTACGGGCCGGACCCGCCCGACAGGAGAAGTTCTGGGTGAGGCCGTTCCAGCGCTGCTCGCCGGGGGGATCAGGGGGCTGTCACTCTGCCTTGGTCTCATGCGGTCAAAGGCCGGAGCGACCCGGCGCTTGCGTCCTTTGAGTGCATGGCCCGGAGATACGATTTCTCCGCTTGAACAATCTCGGGCCTTTTTCGAACTTTGGCTTCGCTCCCGCGCGCACCGATGTTCACTGGAGGAGGCTTCCACCCTCGACATCTGCTGGAATGGACCGTCTGATCGATCGCCGCTGCCTTGAGGCGCCCTTGCCGAGCATGAGTGGTTGAATAACTCAGCCTCGGTTGATGGTGGCGTCGTGCTCCTCGGCCCAGGCCTCGACCCGCGGGTTGAGAACCCGGAACCACAGCGGCGGGATCAGCGCCAGCAGGAAGGTCCCCGGATAGCCGGTGGGCAGATGCGGGACGTCGTCGAAGGTACGGAGCACCTGATAATCCCGCCAGGCGTGGGCATGGTGATCACTGTGGCGCTGGAGGTTGAACAGCAGCGCGTTGGACAGCCACTGGTCGGCGTTCCAGGAATGGATCGGGCGCACTGGCTCGTAGCGGCCCTTGTCGTTGAGTGCCCGGCCCAACCCGTAGTGTTCGACGTAGTTGGCCTGGGTCAGCATGAGCCAGCAGATCAGGTGGTGCAGGGCCAGCAGCGGCAGCATGATCCAGCCAAAGGCGAGGATCAGCGGCGCGGCGAGCAGGGCGCTCAGCCCCCAGATCTGCAGCAACTGGTTGGTGGGGTGCCAGAACCCGCGCTGCTTGGCCTTGAGGCGGCGAGCCTCGATCTGCACTGCCCCGATGATGGCCCCGGGGACTTCGCGCAGGGCAAAGGCGTAGAAGCCCTCGCCGAAGCGGGCACTGGCGCAGTCCTCGGGCGTGGCGACGCGGCTGTGATGGCCGGTGTTGTGCTCGAGGGTGAAGTGGCCGTAACCGACCAGCGCGTTGGCGATCTTGGCCGCGCGCCGGTCGAGCTTCTTGCCCGAATGGCCCAGTTCGTGGCCGACGTTGATCAACGTGCCGTGGAACAGTGCCGCGCCCGCCACCAGCACGAGCGTTGCCAGCGGTCCGCCATAGCCCGCCGACGACGGCTCGCTGGCCCAGGCGTTGATCCAAAGCCCGGCCGTGATCAGTACGGCGTAGATGCTCGCCGCGTAGATCGGAACGGTCAGATACAGCAGCGCCTTGAAAAACGGGTCACGCCCGGCGCGTTGCTCCTGCTCGGGGCTGAGGTTGAACCCATCACGCCCGCAGGCGAGGTCCAGCAGCGGGATCAGGCCGTAGAGGATCACCGGCAGGCTCAGCGCCAGCCAGGGCTGGTCCCAGACCCAGATCAGCGTCAGTACCCCCGGCGCGATCAGCGCGGTGACAAAGCCGACCAGCCAGCGGACCCGGAAGGCGCGGGGCAGGAGGACTTGCGACGGGGGCTTGGTCGCCGGGCTCGTCGCTGGGTTGGTCGCGGGCTTGGTCATAGCCTGACTGTGCGAAACCAGCCTGCGGGCGTCAAGCTTAGGGCGGCAGGCGCGACAATGCGCAAGGGCTGCGCGCGGCGCGGCGTTCACCGTGGCGGTACTGGTGAACAAGCCTCTAGCTGGTCAATATCACCCAAAACGAGAAATAAAAAATCCTGACGACACCTATAATGGTCAGATTATTTCACCGCTGACATCGCTGAAATACCGGGAAAACAGCCGTTTCCTTTGTTCAAGCGGCGGACAAGCGGGCGTTACGGAAGCCTGCGAAAACCCTCCTCGTCAACCACGACGTCCTTTCCACTCTCCTAACCATGCAACCTCCCTTCCTCCCTTCCTCCCGTCTCTTCTTCTCCACCACACAGTCCAAGACCCCATCAAAGGAACAAACCCATGCTTCTCAAATCTGCCCTCAAAGTCGCTGCTGCTTCTGCTGCTGTCCTCGTGGCTTCGACCACCGTCGCGACCAGTGCACAGGCCTTCTGGTTCAATACCGTCAACATCAACCAGTATGGCTTCGACAACGCCATTGCCGGATCGCAGACCGGCCTCTTCAACCACATCGAATTCTGGCAGGACGGTGCCTGGAACACCGCCGTCACAGCACAGGACGGCGCGGGCAACGTCATTGCCATCGGCCAATCCGGCTTTGGTAATCAGGCCTATGGCGACCAGTTCGGCGACTGCAATGTCTCCGGGATCGGTCAGTTCGGCGGCGGTCACTACGCCGAGACCAACCAGAGCGGCGACTGCAACGCTGTTGCGGTTCTGCAGTTCGGTTCCGGTCAGTCGACCACGGCCAACCAGGTCGGCTCCGGCAACTCAGCCGTGATCATCCAGTATTAAGCGCCCCCTGCGCCCGGGGACGGGGCGGGGCTGGTCCGTTGTAAATGTGCGGCCGACTGGCCCCACCTCCCTCTCTATCACTTTTTCTCTCTGCCTCTTCCTCCTCCTCTCTTTCTCTCTCTCTCTCTCTCTTTGCTCAAGGAACCCCGCCATGTCTTTCTCGCTCAAAACCCTCAAAATCGCCGGCGCTGCAGCCGTTGCTTCTCTCTCGCTCGCCGGGATGAACACAGCTGCCCAGGCCGACGCCCAACTCTCTGGTCAACTCTCCATCGGTATCCAGGGCTCGAACGCCGAAGAAAACGCGGCCATCGCCAACGGCCTGTTTCTCTACGCCCTGTTTCAGGGGTTGAATGGTGATACCGCCATGCTGCAGCAGCTTGGCAACGGCAACGCCGCGAGCCTGTCACAGGGCGGCTTCGGCAACTTTGCTATCGTCGAACAGAATGGCGATGGTCATACGGCGAACCTGGATCAATCCGGCAACCAGAATGCCTTCGGCCTGTTCCAGTTCGGTGAAGGTACCACCGGCCACGTCAGCCAGTCGGGCAACGGCCAGTCTGGCCTGCTGTTCCAGCTTGGGTTCTGATCCCAAGTTCCAGCCCCAGCCCCACCTTGGTCTATGGTTGCGTGCTCGATTTGACGCCGCTTCGCGGCTTACAAATCTCCTGCGCGCAGTTAAACGGACAGGCCGCGTTACATTCGGCCTGACGTCTTTTTGCATTTTCTAAAAAAATGCGCGCGGGAGGGCCGAAGGCTGCGAAGCGGTCGAGACAAGGTCGGCGCAACTTCTTTCAGTAGACACTCAAGACGCTTCGCTTTGAGTGTTGCTGCATCGAGGAACTCCAACGCGCTCACAGCGCAGCGTTTTGAGCGCAAAGAAAATACGCCGCACACAGCGCAGCGTTTTGAGCGCAAGGAAAATACGTCGCTCACAGCGCAGCGTTTTGAGCGCAAGGAAAATACGTCGCTCACAGCGCAGCGTTTTGAGCGCAACGGAAAGACGCCTTTCTGTCAAAGACGACGCCAGCCACGCCGGTTTCAGACGTGCTCCCACCGGGACTTTGGTCTATTGCACGCCCTATGACGCTCAACCCAACCCAGTCCGTGCTGCGCGCCGACATCCTCTGGGGTGCCGGACTGATGGTAATTTTCAGCCTACTCGCCCCGGTCCAGGATACGCTGGTCAAACTGGCCACAGATCATGTCTCCAGTGGCGTCATCGCTTTTTCACGGTTTTTCATCCAAGCGCTGATCCTCGTGCCGCTGGTTGCGCTGCGCTGGGGCCCCTCACGCCTGTGGCCACAGCGCGCGCCGCATCTTCATGCGCTGCGTGGCGTGCTGATGGCGACTCTGACGGTTATGTTCACCACTGCACTTGAGAGCATGTACGTCGCCGATGCCATCGCGATTTTCTTCGTCGAGCCGAT
The DNA here is from genome assembly GCA_002708995.1 of Geminicoccus sp. Lineage (GTDB taxonomy): Bacteria > Pseudomonadota > Alphaproteobacteria > UBA7985 > UBA7985 > UBA7985. Next base: position 86,239 of record PAPT01000018.1, read on the forward strand.
GATCGTCACCCTGCTGGGCGGGTTGATACTGCGTGAGCAAGTTGGCTGGCGGCGCTACGTGGCCTGTGCGGTCGGCTTCGTCGGCGCGCTGCTGGTGATCCAGCCCAGCTTCGAGGAGCTTGGCTGGGTGGCGTTCCTGCCGCTGGGGGTGGCGTTGCTGTTCTCGATCTACCTGATCCTGACCCGACAGCTGGCGCAACATGAAGAACCCGTGGCAATGCAGGCCTACACCGGCGTCACGGGACTGGTGTTTCTCGGCGCGATCCTCATGGTGCTGGATCCGCTGGGCTCAACGACCTTTGCCCTGACCCCGCCCAGCCGCTACGCGCTGATGCTACTCGGAGGCATGGGATTGATTGCGACCTTCAACCACCTTCTGCTGGTGCAGGCCTTCCGTCGTGCGCCGGCGTCGGTGCTGGCGCCGATCCAGTATCTGGAGATTGTCACGGGCGTGCTGCTGGGGTGGATGATCTGGGCTTACGTGCCCAATGCCCTGAAGTGGGCTGGGATCGCCATTATCGTGGCTTCGGGGCTCTATATCGTCTGGCGCGAGAGCCGCCGCAGTCAGGCGGCAACTAAGCCGCCAGCCCGGCACTAAGCCCCACCGCACTCACCAACAGGCCCACCAGCAGGTCCGCCATCTGGCTTGCTTTTTCGGGCCGCCGAGCAAAGTTGCGTTTCAGGGGTTCCATCTAAAGCCGAAGACCGGCACAGTCCGGTCCTGAGATAATCTGCTGGCCACACCAGCCAGCCGGCCAATACAGACCTAAGGGAGAGACGGTCATGCGTCAGGTCCAGCATTTCATCAACGGCGCCCACGTGGCGGGAGCCGGTAAGCGCAAGGGGGACATCTACAACCCCAACACCGGCGAAATTCAGGCGCAGGTCGATCTGGCCGACGCCAGCGTGTTGCAGCAGGCCATCGCCGCCGCCGCTGCCGCCCAGCCGGAGTGGGCCGCCGTGAACCCTCAGCGTCGTGCGCGGGTGATGTTCAAGCTCAAGGAACTGGTCGAGGCCAATGCGAATGAGCTGGCCGAACTGCTCTCCTCGGAGCACGGCAAGGTCATCGCGGACGCCCACGGCGACATCCAGCGTGGACTCGAGGTGGTCGAACTCGCCTGTGGCATCCCGCAGATGTCCAAGGGCGAATACACCAACGCCGCTGGCCCGGGAATCGACGTCTACTCCATGCGCCAGCCGCTGGGTGTGACGGCAGGGATCACCCCGTTCAACTTTCCGGCCATGATCCCGATGTGGATGTTCTCGCTGTCGATCGCCATGGGCAACACCTTCATCCTCAAGCCTTCGGAAAAGGTCCCCTCCGTGCCGGTCCGGCTCGCCGAGCTGTTCATGGAAGCGGGCGGCCCGGCCGGCGTGCTCAACGTCGTCCACGGCGACAAGGAAGCAGTCGATGGCCTGCTGCAGGCGCCCGAAGTCCGCGCCATCTCCTTCGTCGGCTCTTCGGACATCGCCCACTATGTCTACATGAACGGCACCGCCAACGGCAAGCGGATGCAGTGCATGGGCGGGGCCAAGAACCATGGCATCATCATGCCCGACGCCAATATGGATCAGGCGGTCAAGGATATCGTCGGCGCGGCCTACGGCTCGGCTGGCGAGCGCTGCATGGCGCTGCCGGTGGCTGTCACTGTCGGCGACCGCACCGGTGACGAATTCGTCGAGCGTATGATCGATGCCGCCCGCGGGCTCAAAGTCGGTGTTTCGACCGACCCCGAGGCCCACTACGGCCCCGTGATCTCGGAAGTGCACAAGAACAAGGTCGAAGGCATGATCCAGATGGGCGTGGACGAAGGCGCCGACCTGCTGCTCGACGGCCGTGGCCTTAAGCTGCAGGGCAACGAGGGCGGCTACTTCATCGGCCCGAGCCTGTTCGACAACGTCAAGCCAGGGATGGAAACCTATCACGAGGAGATCTTCGGCCCAGTGCTGCAGGTCATGCGCGTGGGTACGCTCGAAGAAGCTGCAGCGCTGCCCAGTCAGCACCAATACGGTAACGGTGTCGCCATCTTTACCCAGGACGGCCGGGCTGCGCGCGAATTCGCCAGCCAGGTCAACGTCGGCATGGTTGGGATCAACGTACCGATCCCGGTGCCAGTCTCCTACCACTCCTTCGGCGGCTGGAAGCGCTCAGCCTTCGGCGACCATAACCAGTACGGGATGGAGGGCATCCGGTTCTGGAGCCAGGTCAAGACCGTTACCCAGCGCTGGCCGGGCACCGAGAACATCGGCGACCAGGCCTTCATCATCCCGACCATGAGCTAGGCCTGCACTGGGCAGGCGGGACAGGCGAGGCAGGCGGCATAGTGTCCGGGGATGACGTTGCAAAGGCGGCGGCCGAGGGACTATTCCCCCTGAGCGACGAACAGCGGCTGGTGGTCGACACCGCCGCCGCTGTCACCCACGAGCGCCTGCGACCGCACGCCCGGGACTGGGACCGCCAACGACACCTGGACCGACCGACGCTGGAGGCGCTTTGCGCGCTTGGCTTCGGCGGCATCTACACCCGGCCTGAATTCGGCGGCTCTGGCATGGGGCGGCTGGATGCCGTGCTGGTGTTCGAGCAACTGGCTGGGGGCTGCGTTTCGCACGCGGCCTTTCTCTCGATCCACAATATGGTCGCTTGGATGATCGATCGCTTCGGCGACGACGACCAGCGCGCGCGTTTCGTCCCCGACCTGACGGCGGGTCGGCGCATCGGCTCCTACGGCCTGACCGAGCCCGACCACGGCTCGGACGCGGCCAACCTGACCACCCGCGCTCGGCAGGATGGCGCACATTTTGTACTCGACGGCGCCAAGGTGTTCATCTCCGGGGCCGGCTTTTCCGACCTCTACGTGGTGATGGCCCGGTCCGAGGGGCCGGGGTCCGGCGCCGCCGGGATTTCCGCCTTCGTGGTCGAGGCGGACACCGCCGGGCTCAGTTTCGGGCCCAACGAGCTCAAGATGGGCTGGAATGCCCAACCTACGGCAATGGTTCGCTTCGAGGGCTGCCGGATCCCGGCCGCCAATCGCATCGGTGGCCCGGGGCAGGGCTTCCGCTTTGCCATGGAGGGGCTCAACGGCGGACGGCTGAACATCGCCGCCTGCTCGCTGGGCGGGGCGCAGGAAGCCTTCGAGCGGGCGCTGCGCTACAGCCGCGAGCGAGAGCAGTTCGGGCAGGCCATTGGTGACTTCCAGAACACGGCTTTCAAGCTCGCCGACATGGACACACAGCTCGACGCCTCGCGCCTGCTGCTGTACTCGGCCGCGCGGGCCTTTGATGCCGCGGGCGAGGGCAGCAGCACCGACCCCGGCCTGATCGCCCACGCCGCCAAGGCCAAACGCTTCGTCACCGACGCCTGCTTCGACGTCGCCAACCAGGCGCTGCAGATCCACGGCGGCTATGGTTATCTCGCAGACTATGAAATCGAGCGCATCGTGCGCGACCTGCGCGTGCACCAGATCCTCGAGGGCACCAATGAAATCATGCGGCTGATCATCGCCCGCGCGCTCGATGACCGCTTTTGAGGCTGGACCCGGCGTCTCAGTCGGAGCAGGCGAAGGTGCAGGCGCGAGGCCAGCCAGATACGAGCAACTGCTTGAAGGAGACCATTCCATGACACGCATCGCCTTCATCGGCCTGGGCAACATGGGCTCAGGCATGTGCGCCAACCTCTGCCGGGCAGGCTTCGAGGTCTGTGCCTATGACCTGGTGCCCGAAGCCCTCGAGCGTGCAGTGCAGGCGGGGGCTCAGACGGCGGGACGTGCGGCCGAGGCCGCCGCCGGTGCTGATGTGGTGATCTCCATGCTGCCCGCCGGCGAGCACGTGCTCGACCTGTACTTTGGTGCTGGTGGGGTTGCAGCGGCGGTCGCAGCCCAGTCGGAAACCCGGTCCGAGGCACTGCTGATTGACTGTTCCACCATCGCGGTGGCGCAGGCGCGGGAAGCGATCGAGCGCGCAGCAGCCATGGGGCTGACCATGCTCGACGCCCCGGTTTCGGGCGGGGTGGCGGCGGCGGCGGTGGGCGGCCTGACCTTCATGGTCGGCGGTTCGACCGACGGCTTCGCTCGCGCTCAGCCCGTGCTCGCGCCCATGGCGGGCAACATCTTCCACGCCGGTGAAGCCGGCAACGGGCAGGCGGCCAAAATCGCCAACAACATGCTGCTCGGGATCTCGATGATCGCTACCTGCGAGGCTTTCAATCTGGCTGAATCGCTGGGGCTGGATGCCCAGACCTTCTTCGATATCTCCAGCAAGGCCTCGGGGCAGTGCTGGTCGATGACTACCTATTGTCCGGCACCGGGGCCGGTGCCGACCGCACCATCGAACCAGGACTACCAGCCGGGGTTCTCTGTCGCCATGATGCTCAAGGATCTGCAGCTGGCCACAGCTGCCGCTGCGGCCAATGACGCGCCGGTCGATTTCGGCCGCGCTGCGGAGCAGGCCTACGCCGCGCTCGCCGCCGATGGCCACGATCAGCGTGATTTTTCGGTGCCGATGCTGGCGCTCAAGGGCGTGCTCTGACCTGGCGCGGGGGGCTTCGATGCTCGAGAGGCGCTCGGCCCTCGCGCTTGCCGTCGGCGCGATGGGGGGACAGGCTCCGGATTGTCTGCGACTGCGACTGCGACTGTGACTGCGACTGCGACTGAGACTTTGAATGCTACTGCTACTGCGACTTTGACTGCGACAGTGGCGCAGTGCTGATCACTGTCCTTGCCAGCGCCAGCGCCATCGCCATTGCCAGCGGGTGCAGGCTTTGCCAGTGTGTTGCGACGCCGCCAATACCCCGATTTCCGGCCCCAACTTCCCGAGGAGGACGCGTCCATGCTCATGGCGCTTTCAGACAAAGCCAAAGACTTGCAGGAACGCCTTCAGGCCTTCATGGACGACGTCATCTACCCTGCCGAAGCCACCTTCCGGGAGCAGCACGCCGCTCAGAGTGATCGCTGGGTCACCCCGCCAATCATGGGAGAGCTCAAGGCCAAGGCGCGCGAGCGCGGGCTCTGGAACCTGTGGTTGCCGGAGAGCGAGTTCGGCGCCGGGCTGAGCAACTTCGAATACGCCCACCTGTGCGAGGAAATGGGCCGCTCCAACCTCGCGCCCGAGGCCTGCAACTGTTCGGCCCCGGACACGGGCAATATGGAGGTGCTGGTGCGCTACGGCACGCCCGAACAGCAGGCGCAGTGGCTGACTCCGCTGCTGGCTGGGGAGATCCGCTCGGCCTTCGCGATGACCGAGCCGGAGGTGGCCTCGGCCGATGCCACCAACATCCAGTCCGACATTCGCCGTGAGGGTGACGAATACGTCATCAATGGCCGCAAATGGTGGACCTCCGGCGCGCCTGACCCGCGCTGCAAGATTTTTATTTTCATGGGCAAGACCGACGTGACCGCGGAGCGTCATCAGCAGCAGTCGATGATTCTGGTGCCGCGCGACGCCCCGGGGGTGACGGTCAAGCGCGCCTTGCACGTCTTCGGCTACGATGACGCCCCCCACGGTCACGCCGAGGTGCTGTTCGAGAACGTGCGCGTGCCCGCGTCGAACATTCTGCTGGGCGAAGGGCGTGGCTTCGAGATTGCACAGGGCCGCCTCGGCCCCGGCCGCATCCACCACTGCATGCGCACCATCGGCCGAGCCGAGCGCGCCTTCGAGGACACGGTCGCTCGCGCCAAGCAGCGAGTCAACTTCGGCAGCGCCATCGCCGACAAGGGCTCGTTCCGGGAAAAGCTGGCGGAGATGCGCATCGACATCGACCAGTCCCGACTGCTGACGCTCCACGCGGCTGCGAAGATGGATGCCGTCGGCAACAAGGCTGCGCGCAAGGAAATTGCCATGATCAAGGTCGCTGCGCCTCGCATGGCCCAGCGCGTGATCGATTTCGCCATTCAGGTTCACGGCGGCGGCGGGGTCAGCCAGGACTTCCACCTCGCCGAGAGCTATGCCCAGCTGCGGACGCTGCGGCTGGCCGATGGCCCGGACGAAGTGCACCTTGAGTCTGTTGCTAAGATGGAACTGCGCAAGCAGGGTCGATAGGGTCGTTAGGGCTGATTGGGCTGATAGGACGGAGAGGACCAGGAGCGCGTGACCCAAAGGATTTCCCGCATGACTTTGCACCCTCTTTGGATCCCTGCTGGTGAGCCTAGCCGGTCAGCAAAACCTGCCCGAATGCGTGGTTTGGTGCGGGCTGCGATGGCAGCTGCCCTTGCGATGCTGATGCTGCTCGTGGGTCCTTTGGCGCGCGGGCACCCGGCTGAGCTGAACAACCGGGTGATGTTCATCGTCACCAGCCTCGAGATCACCGAGGTGCTGGGGGAGGAAGCGCTGGTGGTCGGGGCGGTTCTCGACAATGGATTGCGAAAACGCCTGACCCTGCGCGGGCTGTCATCGACCGCTGGGACCAAGACGCGGCTCTATTCGACCAAGAAGGTCTACGGCCAGGACAATCTTAACGAACGCCGGACCTTTGCCCTGCGCAGCGGTCAGGGGCGGGCGCTGGAGGCGCCTGATTTTGTGCTGGCGGTCACTGGCCTGACCGACGCGGTGCGGGACAGGGAAGCTTTCGAGATAACCCTGACCTTCAACCGCGCGGTGGGGGAACTGACCCTGCCGGTCAGCTTCGAGGTTGATGAGACCGGGGTTTATGGGTTCGCTGAAATCAACATGGGCGCGCCCAAGGCGCTGTCGCAGGACTACGAATGGATCAGACCGGAAGGCGAGAGCGGCCGAGCCTCTGACCCGGCTTCAAACGGTGGTTGAGGAAGGTCAAAGTAGAGCATTTAGACCGTGGACGTGTCCCGTGGGCGCGGTAAATTGAGCTGGCTTAGCTGAGTTCCAGACGGCTGCCTGCTGGTCTTTGCTGAGGAGCCTCACCTCGTTAACAGCCTCGCCAACAAGCCTGCCGACACCCCTTTAAAAAGGACTGCCCATGCTCCCCGATCCCGCCACACTCTTCGACCTCAGCGGTAAGACTGCGCTGGTGACCGGTGCCGGGCGTGGGATCGGCAAGGCCGCCGCCGAAGCCCTTGCCGGTGCTGGTGCCGACGTAACGCTGGTCTCCCGTACCGCAGCCGAAGTCGAGGCTGTGGCGGGCGAAATCCGGGAACAGGGTGGCAAGGCCCGGGCTGTCCCCGCCGACCTCAGTGATCTCGAGGCGGTGGCGGGGCTGGCCGCGCACGGGCCGTTCAACATCCTGTTCAACAACGCCGGGATCAATCGCCCCCAGACCTTCGCCGAGGTCAGTGAAGAGAACTTCGACACCATTTTCGGGCTGAACGTGCGCTCCGCGTTCTTCCTCGCGCAAATGGTGGTGCAGGGGCTGCTCGACGCTGGTCAGGGTGGGTCGATGATCAATGTTTCGAGCCAGATGGGGCACGTGGGTGGCCGCAACCGCTCGGTTTACTGTGCCTCCAAGCACGCGATGGAGGGCTTCACCAAGGCGATGGCGCTGGACCTCGCCGACAAGGGCATCCGGGCAAACACGCTGTGCCCGACGTTCATCCGCACGCCGCTGACCGCGCCGTTTCTGGAAGACCCGGCCTTTATGGCTGATACGCTCAGCCGTATTCCCATGGGGCGGGTGGGCGAGACGGGTGATCTGATCGGTGCCATGCTGTTTCTCGCCTCTGATGCATCGTCGCTGGTGACTGGGACGGCGATCAAAGTCGATGGGGGCTGGACGGCGCAATAGTGGTGCGTGCTCGATTTGACGCCGCTTCGCGACCTTGAAGTCTCGCCTGCGCAAACGACCGATCGACGCAGCCTAGGTGACTTCCGCGCGCAGTCGTGGCACACCCTTGATCCCGCGCGGCGGTCACCGCTGCCCTCGCGGCTTTTCCTCAGTTTCAGGGACCTTCGCATGCAGCCCCTCACCTTCATTCTGATCTGGGTTATCGTCTGGTGGCTGATCTGGTTCGCGGTTCTGTCCGTGGGCCTGCGACCGGGCACAGCCGACCCCGAGACCGGTGCCCCCGAGCAGCCCGCCCTTTGGCGGAAAGCGATCTGGGTGACGCTCGGCTCGCTGGCGTTTACGGCGGTATTCGTGTGGTTGCTGGGGCTGTTCGGGCCACAGCTGCGGGCGATGCTCGAAGGCTGAGGCGCGGTGGGGCGCTGCCCTTTGTCCAAAAATAAAGGCGAGCGGATCGAAATCCACTCGCCCTTAAGGAGACAAAGGAACCTAGAACCCAGTTCGATGGAAGGCTCTGGCCACCACACCAAAGCGTCAAACCTGGTCCTTAACAGCCTGTTTAGCGCCTGCTGAGCAGGCGCTGAAACCCTCTGTTCGGTACATCAGCCGGTTGGTCCTGCCTTCCTCCCCACAAGCAATGAGCAGAACCCGGCGCACTGTCTGCCCTAAGGGCGCGGTCCTGTGTGACCATCCAGTGCGCAGCCATCCAATTGATGCCCGTCTCCTATGCCTGAGGCACGCATCAGGCGCAAGTCCAAATATGAAGCTTTTGTGACCAGCCTTGACTTGACCTGCCAAAGTTGTGGGCATTGCGCGGCGGGTGGCGGAGACCAAAACGGCTTGCCGCCCCCACGTGCGGGACTCTCTTCCATGGCTGACACAAAAGCCAAGGCCGAGAATGGCGACAAAGCACTGGCCCCGCGCCCCAAGCCCGCCTAAAACGGCCCGGCAACAATCACGCCCCAACGGAGTCCCGGAGCATGCGCTGGTCCCGCACCTTTCTGCCGACGATGAAAGACACCCCCGCCGAGGCGCAGATCGCGTCTCACCGCTACATGCTGCGCGCTGGCATGGTCCGGCAGAACGCAGCCGGAATCTACACTTGGCTGCCGCTGGGCCTCAGGGTGCTGACCAAGATCGCTGACATTGTTCGTGACGAGCAGGCGCGCGCCGGGGCCAATGAAGTGCTCATGCCGACCATCCAGTCCGCCGACCTGTGGCAGGAAAGCGGCCGCTTCGACGCCTACGGTCCGGAAATGCTGCGCTTTGAAGACCGGCACGGGCGGACCATGCTCTACGGCCCGACCAACGAGGAGATGATCACCGACATCTTCCGCCGCGAGGTGCAGTCTTACAAGAACCTGCCGCTCAACCTCTACCACATCCAGTGGAAGTTCCGGGACGAGGTCCGGCCGCGCTTCGGGGTCATGCGCGGGCGCGAGTTCCTGATGAAGGACGGTTACAGCTTCGACGTCGACGAGGCTTCGGCTGCGCTGGCCTACAAGAAGGTGTTCATCTCCTACCTGCGCACCTTCCGCCGACTGGGGCTGTCGGCCATCCCGATGCAGGCCGATACCGGCCCGATCGGCGGTGACCTCAGCCACGAATTCCTGATCCAGGCGGAAACCGGCGAGTCCGAGGTGTTCTTTGACAGCGCCATTTCTTCCGACCCAGCCTTTACCGAAGACCTCACTGGCGACGCCGAGCTGGAGGCAGCCTTTGACCGGCTGACCTCGGCCTACGCGCGGACAGACGAAACCCACGATGCGGCCCTGTTCGACCAGCAGGTGCCGACTGACCGGCGCGTGGTGTCACGGGGGGTCGAAGTCGGCCACATCTTCTACTTCGGCACCAAATACTCCGACGCGCTGGGCGCGACCGTGCAAAACGCCGAGGGCAAGGATGTTGCCGTGCACATGGGCTCCTATGGTATCGGGGTGTCGCGGCTGGTCGGCGGGATCATCGAGGCATGCCACGACGAGAACGGCATCATCTGGCCCACGGAAATCGCCCCCTTCGGCGTCGGCATTCTCAACCTCAAGGTCGACGACGCCGACTGCACCGCAGCCTGTGATCGGCTCTACGCGCAGGCGCAGGCCGCCGGGCTCGACCCGCTGCTTGACGACCGCGACATGCGCCCGGGCGGCAAGTTCGCCGACATGGAACTGATCGGCCTGCCGTGGGTGATCACCATCGGACCGCGCGGGCTCAATGACGGTATGGCCGAGCTGAAAAACCGCAAGACCGGGGAGAAACACGACGTCGCCATCCACGCTGTTCTCGCCAAAATTACCGGCTAAGGCGGATCTGAACCCAAGGCTGAGCCGCCCGACATCCGACTGGAGCTAAGATGGGGACCACCCTGACCATTGCCCTGCGTTACCTGACCGCCCGCCGCGAGGGTGCAGGGCTGTCGCTGGTGCCGTTGCTCTCCGGGCTGGGGATCATGATCGGCGTGGCGACGCTGGTGGTGGTGATGGCGGTGTTCGAGGGCTACCGCACGGCCGTGCTCGACCGTCTTCTGGCCCAGACCGGTCATTTGGTCATCACCAAACCCGGCTTCCGCAGTTTTAACCCCACGCCCGCGCAGGCGGTGGTCGCCGCCCAGACGGGCGTGGCGCGCAGCCAGCCGGTGCTGATCACCGAGGGGCTGATCCTGCGCGGTGAAAAGGGTGCGGGCGTGGTTGTGCAGGCCATGGAGCTCAGCGACATGCGCGCCGACCCCGTTCTCGCCGAAGCGGCCGGGCACTTCTACGCGCTGTCCCCATCCCATGCCTCGGCGGGCGGGGCCGACGCAGCAGGCGGGCTCTCGCCCGTGGTGCTGGGCGCCGGCCTCGCTGCCGAACTGGGCCTGACCCGAGGCGACAGCCTGCGGCTGGTGCTCTCCGCCGACAGCAGCGACCGGGCACAGGGCACCACCGCTGCACGCAGCTTCGGCCTGGTCTATGCCGGGGCGTTTTCTGCCGGACTGTTCGAGGTTGACCAGTCAGGCGCGCTGGCCCTGCTTGCCGATGCGCAAGGGTGGCAGACCCGCGCCGGAGAGAGCTACGGCAGCGGCTCCGGCAGCGGCACTGGCAGCGACACGGACCAGACCCCCGGCGAGGTCAGCGAAATCCGGCTCATGCTCAACGACCTTAGCCAGCGCCGTCAGGTGCTGCCGCGCATCCGCTCGCGCCTGCCTGAGACGCTCCTGATCAGCGACCGGGCCAGCGACCTGTTCCGCGACTACGACTGGGTCCGGGCGCAGGGCAACGCCGCCACCCTGATCGTCCTCGTCATCCTGATTGTTGCTGCTTTCGGGGTTGCCTCGGGGCAGCTGATGATGGTGCAGGAGCGGCGCGCCGATATCGCCATCCTGCGCGGCTTCGGGGTGCAGCCCGGCGGAGTGCTGCGGGTGTTCCTGCTCGCGGGGCTGCTGGTAGCAGTGATCGGGCTGGGACTGGGGCTGGCACTGGGCTGGTATATCTCGGTCTCGCTCAACCAAATCCGGCTGGCGCTGGAGGCGATGATCGGCCGCCCGCTGTTTAACGCCGCCTTCTACCAGATCGATGAAATCCGCGGCGATGTCCGCGCCTCGGGTCTGGTGTTCGTGTCGGCGGTGACCCTGTGCGTCTCATTCCTCGCCACGCTCTATCCGGCGTGGCGGGCCTCGCGGGTGCCGCCTGCGCTGGCGCTGAAGGAGGTCTGAGCCGTGCTGAAATCTTTCGAGCGCCAGGCCTCGCGCAAATATCTCAGCGGCCGTAACAGTCGCTTCCTGTCGCTGTCGGCGCTGTTCTCTCTGGCCGGGATCGCCATCGGCGTGGCGGCGCTGATCATCGCCAGCGCCTTCCTCAACGGCCAGCGCGACAGCCTGCTCGAGGCGCTTCAGGGCCGCAGCCCCCACGTCACCCTGACGGCCGTGGAGCCACCACCACCCACGCCCGTATGCGTGCCGGAAACCGACGCGCTCAACATCGCGCTGGGGATTCTGGAGACCTGCGAGACCCCGCCCGCCGGGCTCAAAGGCTTCGAGCCGACTGACCCCCGCATTGCCGCTGTCCTTGACCGGCCCGAGGTGCAGGCCGCGTTCTTCGAGGTCGCCGGACAGGGTATGGTCGTCCTGCCCTCGAGCGGGGCGGTCAGTGGCACCTTCATCCGCGGGCTGGCCCCCGAGGCGCTCGATCAGCGTCTGACGGGCCATCCGTCGGCCTTCGCGCTTTCCGGGTCGATGGATCTGGCGCGGGGCGAAGTGGCACTCGGCTATGGTGTCGCCGCCAACCTCAACGCCGACGGACGGGCCAGTCTGGCGCTGCTGGGCCAGACCCTCGATCTGGTGTCCCCGGATGGCTCCACGACCGTCATCGGCTGGACCCCGCGGCGGCGGGACGGACGTGTGAACATCATCTTCGGTGGTTTTGCCGAGCGCAACGAGACCTACATGGACATCGGCTCGGCGGCGACCTTCCTCGGCTTCGAGCCCGGGCGCTTCAACAATCTTCAGCTGTTCCTCAGCGCGCCCGCCGATGCTGCTGCCTTCGCCAGCAGCCTTGAAGCAGACTTGGCCGTTGATCCGGCTGACGCCCGTAGCTTCCGAACCTCGACGTGGGAGGACCGGAACCGCGCGCTGGTCTCGACACTGGGAATCCAGCGTGTGGTGCTGATCCTCGTCCTCGCCCTGATTGTCGTGGTCGCGGCCTTCAACATCCTCGCCAGCCAGATCATGCTGGTACGGGAGAAGCGGCGCGGGATCGCCCTGCTGCGAACGCTGGGGGCGGGGCAGGGCTCCGTCGCCCGGGTGTTCATCGGCATGGGACTGTTCCTCGCCGGCGCAGGCTGCCTGCTGGGGCTGGGGATCGGTTTGGGCGTGGTGCTCAATTTTGATGCCATCGTCGCCTTCTTCGCTACCATCCCCGCCATGGCCGGGGCGGCGGCCTTCCTCGGGTCGGTGCAAGTCAGTCTCAGCCTCGGCGACAGTCTGCTCGCCGTCGGTCTGGCGCTGGTGATCACCGTGCTCGCCACGCTTTACCCGGCCTGGCAGGCCGCCCGAACCGAACCCGCAGAGGTCCTTCGCTATGTCTGATCCCCGCCAAACCGTCAGAGCGGCCACAGCCCACAGCCCCGCGTCCGGCGATGCCGCACCGTCTGCCGCCCGGCCCAATCTGGTACTCAGCGATATCCGCCGTGCCTTCCCTCAGCCCGATGGCGCGCTGGAGGTGCTGCGGGGCTGTGATGCCACCATTCTGCCCGGTGAGCTGGTGGCCATGGTCGGCACGTCGGGCAGCGGCAAATCCACCCTGCTGCAGATTTGCGGCCTGCTGGATAACCCCAGCAGCGGCACGCTGGAGATAGCCGGGCAGGCGGTCGAAACCCTCGGCGACCACGCCCGGACCCGGCTGCGTCGCGGGACTGTCGGCTTCATCTACCAGTTCCATCACCTGCTCCCCGAATTCACCGCGCTGGAGAATGTCATTCTGCCCCAGTCGATCGCCGGCGTGCCAGCGGGCGAGGCGCGGGAGCGGGCCAGAATGCTGCTCGAACGCGTGGGTCTGGGGCACCGGCTCGGCCATCGTCCGGGTAAGCTCTCCGGCGGGGAGAAGCAGCGGGTTGCCGTTGCCCGCGCCATCGCCAACCGGCCCGCCCTGCTGCTGGCTGATGAGCCGACTGGCAACCTTGACCCCGACACGGCGGAGCAGGTTTTCACCCTGTTCGTCGAGCTGACACGGGAAGAGGGGCTGTCGGTTCTCATGGCGACCCACAACGAAGCGCTGGCTGCCCGCATGGATCGGGTGCTGCGGCTCGAAGGCGGACAGGTGATCGGTTAATTCGGCGGCGGCGGCCTTAGCCGTCCAGCGTCGCGGCGCCGTAGTAGTGCCAGAGGAACATCGCCATCGGTCCACGGTGCGGCGCCCAGTGGGAGGTTAGCTCGCGCAGCACCTTGGGGGTAGGCTTGTCATCAAGGCCGAACAGCATCTGATAGCCCTTCTGCACGGCCAGATCGTCGGCCGGGAACATGTCGGAGCGGCCCTCGGCGAACAAAAGATAGATTTCCGCGCTCCATGTGCCGAAGCCCTTGAGCGCGGTAATGTGAGCCAGTGCCTCGGCGTCTTCCATGCCGGGTAGCTCGTCGGGCCGGAAACTGCCCTCGACCAGCGCGTTGGCCAGCCCGTAGATATAGCGCGTCTTCTGCCCCGACAGCCCCAGCTTGCGCCAGCCTTCGGGCTCGAGGTCGAGCAGGCGCATGGGGGCAAAGTCACCCTCGAAGTGGGCTTCAACCCGCGCCCAGATCGACGCAGCCGCCTTGACCGACAGCTGCTGTCCGCAGATCACACGCAGGAAGGTGCCGATCCCCTGGGTCTGCGCACGGGTTTCCGGCAGGCCCACGCGCTCGATTCCAGCGGCTGTCGTGGGGCAGGTCTCGGCCACCCGACAGATCATACTCTGCACCTGCTCGGTGGTCAGTGGCTGTCGCAGTGTCATCGGGTGTCCTTTCTGCAAAGGGCTGTGCGCCGGATCAATCGCAGGACTTCCAGGGACCGAGGTCGAAGTGGAAGTGATCCCGATGGGCGGCGTCGGAGTTGGGGTTGAGCACCAGCTGGAAGTAGTCGCAGGCGCCATCATTGATGCGGGCAAACCAGTTGGCGGTCAAATCCCCCATGGCCGTGCTGTTGGGCCGCCAGCCGTCCTCGATGTTCACCCGGCGTCCATCTTCGAAGTGAAAGGTGCCGATGTCGACGGCGTTGGCAAAACCGTGTTCGGAGATATAGCCCCCGGAGCGCATCCGGCACGAATAGCCGTTGACGTTGGAGAGGCCTACCGCACGGGCGCCAAAGGTCTCCAGCGCCTCGGTCTGGACCACATTGCGCAGCCACAGCGCCGTCGCCTCCGCCACGGGGCAGGGCGGCGGTCCAGCGGCCCCACGGAGACTCACTCACCGCTGCGGATCCTCATATCCTGAATACGCTGGAAAAACCCAGATTGCTCACTGGCAGAGCGGTCGATCAGCAGTGACGACACCAGCAGAAGCGCGATCGACAGCACCAAAACACCCAACAGCCTCATGAGCCGACCAATCCTCCTGCGTCTCGCCGATGGAATTTGATAGCAAACATATTGGTGCCATTCGAGGGCTGGATTGTGACCAATTTGACCTGTCAGTCAGAGGCGGCGGAACGTGGTCGAGGGCAAAAGCCAGGGCTTTTCCTGAAATTGCCGATCCGACCAGTCGAAATTCACTGGGATAAGGTCAGGTCTCGAAACAACCCACAACCAGCTGGGGAAAACCACCCCAGAAACCCACAGACTTTTTCGCTTCCGGCGCTGCGCGAGGCTTCGCGTAATGGTACGCCATCCGATCACACAAGAAGTCAGTGGGTAATCCCACATAAAAATATTATACGACTTGCAATGAGGGGAAGCACAGGAAATTCGCCCCACTTTTGGTGGTAGATGACAAATCAGCCTGTGTTCACAAAGCATTGTAAAGTTCGCAAGGGGAACACTGGATGACACATCCAGCGGTTTCGCGGTTAAAGGCGGTCATGAAGGCCGCCGCTCGGGTCAATCAAACGACTGGTGCCGCGGAAGGAGATGGGGAACAGGCTCAGGTGGCGGACGCTGCCCGTGTCCGCTCGGGCGTATTCGGCCTGCGCGACCGTCTTCTTGTTGACCAGCACAGCGGCGGTCGCCCGGTCCTGATCCGGGCATGGCAGCAGGCTGCGGCCGTCGGCGCCGCCGCGGCGCTGGCGCTGGCCAGCGTCCTCGCGCTCGGCCTGGGCCTCTATGCAGCCAAGCGGGCCGACGTTCGCGCGCTCGAAGCTCGCGAAAGGGCGCTGGTGACCGCACTCGAATTGGCGAGCGACCACGTGCTCGACCGCCAGATCGAGCTGCTGGACGCTACAACGGCTTTGTCTGGGTTCATCTTCGTCGACAATGCCAACGTCAGCATCGAAGCTCTGATGGCGGACAATGAGCGTCTGCTCTCGACCCTTGAAGCAGCGCTGGAACCCGTCGACAGCGCGCATGCGGACGGGGCGCTGGCGGCAAAATCAGCGGGTGCGGCTCCCGATGGCGCAGCCGCAGATACTCAGTTGCATCGGCTCGAGTACGAGCTCGCGCTCAGCCAGACCCAGCAGGACATGCTGGCCGCCGAATTGAACCTCGAGCGTCAGACCATCGAAACGCTGTCCGATGCCCTCGCGTCGGTGCGCGTTGATGTCAGCGTGCTGGAGCGGAAGTCGCTGCGCCTGGCGCAGACGGTGGATCGCCGCGATGAGCTGATCGCCGTGCTCAAGCGTGACCTCGCAACGGTCCAGTCTGACCGCGCGGAGGGGCAGGATGCGCGGCGGGGCACCATTGACCTGCTCAATACCCAGAACGACGAGCTAATATCGGAGCTTCGCCTGCTGCGGAGCCAGCTCAATGGTAATGCAGAAACGCTCCGTTCGCTGCAGGAACAACTGGTTCGCAGCGAGAGCGAACAAGCCCGGCTGGCGGAACTGGTCGAGCAGCGGGATGCGCAGATCACTATCCTGACCGACACCCAGTCCGGGATCCTCGAGCAGTTGGAAGCGCAGGTTGAGCAGCAGATGGCCGCGCTGCGGTCGGCCATCGATATGACCGGCGTGGACCACGATACTTCTCTGCAGCTCGATGCCCTGCTGGAAAGCGTGCAGGATCCGTTCTGGAACGGCATGGGTGGCGCCAACGATGGCGTAAGCGCGTCTGCGGAAGCCGGCCTTGAAGAGATTTACGGTGGTGATTTTGCCTCTGTACTGGTGTCAGATGTCCTCGACCGTGTTGATGCGCTTGCACGCCGCCATGCGGAATTGACCCTGCGGCGTAACCACTTTGATGCTTTGCCAACCAGTCCCCCGGTGGAGGGGCTGCGGCTGTCGTCCGGCTTTGGCATGCGCAAGCACCCGGTTACCGGCAAAAATCGCATGCACAAAGGCCTCGACTTCGCTGGCCCCAGCGGTACGCCCGTGATGGCCGCTGCGGCCGGGCGTGTTGTCTATGCAGCCCGCAAAGGGTCCTACGGCAACCTGATTGAGCTCGATCACGGCAACGGTGTGACGACCCGCTACGCTCATCTTCGCGATATCGAAGTCCGTGAGGGCGATACTGTCGATATGGCTGAAATCATCGGAACCGTTGGGTCGACCGGTGCTTCCACTGGGCCGCATCTGCACTGGGAAGTGCGGGTGTTTGAGCGGGTGAAAAACCCGCAATTGTTCCTCGACGCCGGGCGTGCAGTCCGCAACTATTGATTCAAAATGCCCGCAATAATTGCAGCAAACTGATCCTGCACGCAAAAAGACATTTTTCCTGACCTGTCTTCTTTGACTTGCGTCTCCTGGCCTGTCTTTCCGGTCTAGCCGCCGGTGACGCTCATGTGTCGGGAAACCGCCGCGGCAGCACCCGGGCCAACCTGGAAATCATGCCCCTTGGGCTTAAGCGCAATGGCCCGATCTATCGCATCGGATAGTGGTTTATCACTCTCGCTCTCTCGCAGAACAGCGCGCAGGTCGGCGCTGTCGTCCTGCCCCAGACACATGTACAGCATGCCGGTGCAGGTCAGCCGGACCCGGTTGCACAGCTCGCAGAAGTTATGGCTCAGCGGGGTGATGAAGCCGAGACGCTGACCGGTTTCCCCGACGCTGAAATAGCGGGCGGGGCCCGCGCTGCGGAAGGACGTTTCGGCCAGTGTCCAGCGCGCCGAAAGCTGCTCGCGCACGGTTTCCAGTGAAATAAACTGGCCCGCGCGGCCGCTGTCATCAGCGCCGCTGTCGTCCATGATCGTCCCCATGGGCATGACCTCGATGAAAGTCAGGTCAAAGCCTTCATCCGCGCACCAGGCCACCATGGTTTCCAGCTCATCATCGTTGATACCCTTGAGCGCGACCGTGTTGATCTTGATCGCGAGCCCGGCGCTCTTGGCGGCCTGCAGGCCTTCGAGCACCTGAGGCAGGCGTCCCCAGCGGGTGATGTCGGCGAATTTCTGTGGTTTGAGCGTATCCAGCGACACGTTGATCCGGCGCACGCCAGCCCGGGCGAGGTTCGGCGCGAAGCGGCTAAGCTGGGAGCCGTTGGTGGTCAGGGTCAACTCATCGAGCGCACCGGTTTCCAGATGGCGTCCCAAGCGCTCGATCAGCCACATGATGTTCTTGCGCACCAGCGGCTCGCCCCCGGTCAGGCGCAGCTTGCGCACGCCCTTGTCGACGAAGGCGCTGCACAGCCGGTCCATCTCCTCGAGCGTCAGCAAGTCCTGCTTGGGCAGGAACGTCATGTCTTCGGACATGCAATAGACGCAGCGGAAGTCACAGCGATCCGTCACGGAAACGCGGAGGTAGTCGACAGTGCGGCCAAAGGGGTCTCTCATGGACCTGATATTGGCGTCTTCGTGCCACAAAGAAAAGCGGTGCTGTGATCATAACTCGGGTAGCCGCTATGCCCGGCGCTGACGCCTCCACCGACAAAAGCTGTCGTGGTGTCGGGCCCAGCCTCTGCTATAGGGCGGCAGCGAGGCCGGCAGCGACGCCGATAACGACGCTTAGACCTGCGCCGACACGGACTTTGATAACGACACCAAGCTGGACCCTTCATCCCCATCATGCGCGCCTTTGAAAACCGATTTTTCCGCTTGGAACCCGTGCGGCCGGGCTTGTGGCTGCTGGTCGAAAAAACCGTGCGCTCGCTGGTACGGGCCAATGTCTGGGTGATCGAGGGCGAGGATGCGGTGCTGGTCGTTGACGGCGGCTGGGGGCTTGTTGACTGGCCCCTGGATGAGATCTTCGCTGGTCTGGACCGGCCGCTGTGGTTCTTCACCACCCACGCGCACTGCGACCACATTGCTCAGGCGTTCCAGTTTACGGGACGCCGGTTCGGGCACGCGCTGTCGGATGCGGTGATGCGGGCGCCTGATCAGGAAAACACCAATGCCCAGCCCTGGACGCCATACTTGCAGATTTTGGCCGAAGGCTTCGAGGATCTTGGTTTTGTGCCGGAGGACTACGGCACGGCCTTTCGTCCGGCGCCGCTGACTGACGTGCTGGCGCAGGGTGACAGCGTCGATCTCGGTGGGCGACGGCTCGAGGTTCACGAGACGCCCGGGCATTCGTGGCACAGCCTGACGCTGTTCGAGGCCGAGCAAGGCTGGCTGTTCCCCGGTGACGTCATGATCGCCACCTATATCGTCGATATGCTGCCTGATTCCGACAAAACCGAAGTTCTGCGCACGCATCAGCGCTTGCTTGAGCTCCCGTTTCAGTGGAGTTTCGGCGGACACGGCGCGCCGCTGGACCGGCGTAAGGCCGAGGGCATTATTGAGCGCTACGCCGAGCGCAAAGCTGAGGAAGGTTTGCGCGCCTCGGGGCTTTCATCACGGTGACGGCTCGACAATTGCTGATGGGGTTCCAGTTCAGGTCTGTGATCCGAACCGAAACGCTTTATCAGGCTGGCACGCAATCGAAAGCCAGCACGTAAGCGTCAAAGACGACATTAGGGAGAGAAGCGCATGTCAGACTACGAGACCATTATCGCCAGCCGCGAGGGCCGGGTACAGGTCATCCAGCTCAACCGTCCCAAGGCGCTGAACGCGCTCAATGCCAAGCTGATCGCCGAAGTGCTGGAGGTTTGCCGGGCCGCGGATGCCGATGAGAGCGTTGGTTGCATCCTGATCAAGGGCTCGGAAAAGGCCTTCGCCGCTGGCGCGGACATCTCGGAGATGGCGGACAAGGACTATGATCACATTTACGGCGTTAACCCCTTCGGCGAGTGGGACAAGATCGCGGCGACCCGGACGCCGATGATCGCCGCCGTGTCTGGCTTTGCGCTGGGCGGCGGCTGCGAGCTGGCGATGATGTGCGACATCATCATGGCGTCGACGACGGCCCGCTTTGGTCAGCCGGAAATCAAGCTGGGGATCATCCCCGGCGCTGGTGGCACGCAGCGGCTGACCCAGGCGGTGGGCAAGGCCAAGGCGATGGATCTGTGCTTAACCGGGCGGATGATGGATGCTGAAGAGGCTGAGCGCGCGGGGTTGGTCGCGCGGGTGGTGGAGCCCGAAACGCTGGACGAGGAAGCGATGAAGGCAGCGGCCACGATTGCTGGCTATTCCAAACTCAGCACCATTATCGCCAAAGATGCGGTGGGACGCGCGCAGGATATGGGCGTCACCGAGGGCGTCCAGGCTGAGCGTCGGCTGTTCGCGGGGTTGTTCGCGACTGCAGATCAGAAAGAAGGCATGGCTGCGTTCATGGAGAAGCGTGCTCCGGTGTGGAAGCGCGATCGCTGAGGTATTGGCTTCGGTTCTGTGGCGGGGAATGGGTTGCGGGCTCAATTTGACGCCGCTTCGCTGCTTACAAATCTCCCCCGCGCAGTTAAACGGACAGGCCGCGCTGCATGCGGCCTGACATTTTTTCGCACTTTCTATGAAAATGCGCGACGCTTGGCTCCGCCGCGCGAAGCGCGGCCGACGGCAAGTCGACGCAACTTCTTTCAGTTGACACTCAACACTCAACTCGGTCCACTTTGAGTGTCGTTCAATAAATGATCCCCAATTCGCTCACAGCCCGTTCAACGGGCTCAGAGTAAACGCCGCGTGGTGAGCGCGGGGGTGAAATGCGCGCCGCCCTCAGGCTTAACGATTGCGCTGCTGAGGTTCCGGCGTCGCTCGACACACCCTTCGCCGCAGCCTAGGGTTCGTCCTGATGGTCCGACTGGCCTGCGCGCTGCACCATCAGTCTACCGACCGACCGAACCATTGAAGCCATTCCATCTGACATGACCAAGCCGCCCTCGTCTGCCCCCGCTGATCAATACCGCATCGTCGATGATCCCTTCGTCCTGCACCATCGAATTAACGGTGCAGGGCAGGGCCCGCTGACGGGGCTGCGGCTCGCGGTCAAGGATCTGTTCGACGTCGAGTGCCTGCCCACGGCTTGCGGAACGCTCGACTGGCCGGGCCGCAACCAGCCCGCTGTGCGGACGGCACCAACCGTGCAGGCGCTCATCGACGCCGGCGCCAGCTTGGTCGGCAAGACCATCACTGACGAGCTCGCCTGTTCGCTCGTTGGAACCAATCTGCACTACGGCACCCCCCGCAACCCGATCACGCCAGACCGGGTTCCCGGCGGGTCTTCGAGCGGGTCTGCCGCCGCCGTCGCTGGGGGGCTGGCTGATCTGGGCCTGGGCACGGACACGGGCGGGTCGATCCGCATTCCCAGCCTCTACAATCGTCTGTTTGGGCTGCGGCCGACCCACGGACGGGTCAGCGTCGAGGGCTGCATGGAGCTCTGCGCGCCCTTCGACACGGTCGGGCTGATGACCCGGGACGCGGACACCCTGGCCGCCGGGATGGCCGTACTCATGGGTGAAAACACGCCGCCCACGCAGTTGCCCGAGGCAGAAATCCTGATGGCCTCCAGCCTGTTTGCGGGGCTCGAGCCGCGGATGGCCGAGCTGGCGCAGGCTGCCATCGACCACTTTGGCGCCATGTGCGACCTGTCATCCCTGCCGACAGATGCGGTTCCTGCGCTTTCCACCGCCTGCTACGAGGCCTACGGCGTGCTGCAGGGAAGGCCGATCTGGCAGGCCCACGGCCCCTGGATCGAGCGCGAACGGCCCCGCCTTGCCCCCGAGATCGAAGCCCGCTTCCGCCTTGGTGGGACGCGCAGCGCCGAGGACGAGGCTCATCACCGACAGGCCGCTGAAGGCCACCTCCGGCCCATTTCTGAAGCGCTGGAAGGCGGCGTCTTCATCGTCATGCCAACCGGGCCAACGGCCGCGCCGAGCTTCGCCATGATGCAGGACGCAGGCGCTCTGGAAGAACGCGAGGCCGTGCGCCGTCAACTGCTCGGGCTGACGGCCATGGCGCCCATCCTCGGGGTGCCGCAAATCCACGTTCCCATGCCCGATGAAGACGGCATTCCGCGCGGGTTGTCGGTCATGGGGCCGCGCGGCAGCGATCTGGCGCTGCTGGGCCTCGCAAGAGCCTGGGCGGCAAAACGGCCCTAGGCCGCGCTAAACTGCGCTCAGCCCGCCGTCGATCGGCAAAGCCTGCCCGTTCATGAAGCTGTTCTCATCCGAGCAGGCCCAGATCATCGCCTGCACAATCTCGTCGACATCGGCGATCCGGCGCATGGGAACCCGGCTGGAAACCTTGGCAAAGGCTTCTTCCTTGGGTAGGCCCAGATGCCCGACGACACCATCCATGATCGGCGTGTCGGCAAAGGCCGGGCAGATGGCGTTCACCCGCAGGCCCTTACGTGCGTACTCGTCTGCCGCCGCCCGGGTTAGACCGACCACGGCGTGCTTGGCAGCGGCGTAAGCGCCGAGGAAAGGCGCGCCCAGGATCCCGGCCACCGAGCTGGTGTTGAGGATCACGCCCGAACCCGCCTGCAGCATCACCGGGATCTGCGCCTTCATGCCGTAGAAGACCCCGTAGGTGTTGACGCGCAGGGTGAGGTCGAACTCCTCGTGCGTGACTTCGTGCAGGGGTTTGGGCCCATGACCGCCCATGCCGGCGTTGTTGTAAGCCACGTCCAGCCCGCCATAGGCCTCGACCCCGGCAGCAACCAGCGCCTGGCAGTCACCTTCCTTGCTGACATCGCAACGCAGCAGCGTCACCGGCCCGGTGCACAGCGCATTCGTCGCCTCCAGCCCCGCTTCGTTGATATCCCCCAGCACCAGCCGGGCGCCCATGCCGCTGAGGCGTTCGGCCAGCCGCTGGCCAAAGCCGCTGCCAGCACCTGTGATCAGGACTGATTTGTTCTCGTAGCCCATTTTCGTCCCTTCCGTGATCGATTAGCTATAGGGGGCGGGTCGGGGGCCGTTCCTCCGACTAGAAAAACAGAGGAAAGCCCGTGTCGCGCACTGCCTTACCCGAGCCACTAGCCGAAGGCTATAGCCGTTTCGTCAACCAGAGGGCACCCGCCGAACAAGCGCTGTATCAGCAACTCGGTCAGGGCCAGTCACCCCACACGCTGGTGCTGTCCTGCGCTGATAGTCGCGTCGACCCGGCCACGATTTTCGGTGCGGCGCCGGGCGAGTTGTTCGTCCTGCGCAACGTCGCCAACCTCGTCCCGGCCTTCGACCGCTACAGCGACGACGGCCATGAAGGCAGCGAAGTCGGGGGGCAGGGGCCGCTGACCGCGACCGCCGCCGGGCTTGAATTTGCCGTCGGACACCTTCGGGTGAGCTGTATTCTGGTCATGGGCCACGCCCGCTGCGGCGGGGTCGCGGCGGCGCTGCACCAGTGCCACCACCCTGAAATTGCCGAGGACAAAGGCAGCGGGCGTTACTTCATCGACCGCTGGGTCGGGCAGATGACCGACGATGGCCGTCAGGTGCTGGCCGATCACCCCGGAGCCGACGCCGATACACTGCAGCAGCAACTGGAGTTCCGCAACGTGCGGCAATCCGTGGAGCGGCTGCGGTCCTATCCTTTCATCGCCAGCGCCGAAGCCGAGGGCCGCTTGAGCCTGCACGGGGGCTGGTTCTCGATTACGGATGCGGCGCTGTGGTGGATGCAGGACGACGGCAGTTTCAGCTCCGTTGAGGCCTGAACCCGAAGCCTGTAAGCCTGCAGGCTGCAGTGTCGGCTGGCTTTTGCCAGGAACCGCCGTCGTTTATCACATCACGACTGCCACCAACACCGGCCCGCGTGGGCCATCCAGACCGGAAAGAACCTTACTATGGTAGAAAGCGTCGTCATCACCAGCGCAGCCCGCACCGCCATCGGCGCCTTTGGCGGCACGCTCAAAGACGTGTCAGCGATCGATCTGGGCACCATCGCCGCGCGCGCCGCCATCGAGCGGTCCGGGCTGGATGGGGAAGCCATCGGCCATAGCGTCATCGGCAACGTTATCCACGGCGAAGCGCGGGATATGTACATCAGCCGGGTGATCTCAGTGAACGCCGGGGTCTCCCGCTTTGCCCCCGCACTAACGGTCAACCGCCTCTGTGGCTCCGGCCTGCAGGCGATTGTCTCCGCAGCCCAGACCCTGATGCTCGGGGATTGCGATGCCGTGCTCGCGGGCGGTGCCGAGAGCATGTCCAACGGCGGCTACCTGATGCCGCGCCTGCGCTTTGGCGCGCGCATGGGTGAGACGGCCGTGGTCGATATGATGCAGGGCGCGCTCTACGACCCCTTCGGTCACGGGCTGATGGGCATCACCGCAGAGAACATCGCTGACCGCTATGGCATCGACCGCGAAACCCAGGACGCCTTCGCGCTGGAAAGCCAGCGCCGGGCCGCCGTCGCAATCAAGGCAGGTTATTTCGAGGATCAGATCGTGCCGGTGCCGGTCACCCAGCGCCGCGAAACCCTCGACTTTCTGGTCGACGAGCACCCGCGCGCGGTCACGGCTGAGAAGCTCGCGGGCATGCGGCCTGTGTTCAAGCAGGATGGCAGCGTCACGGCGGGCAACGCCTCTGGCATCAACGACGGCGCGGCCGCCCTGACCATGGTTGCCGAAAGCGCTGTCGGGCGCCTGGGCGTGACCCCACTGGCGCGGATCATGGCCTACGGCCACGCCGCTGTAGAACCCGACGAGATGGGTGTCGGTCCCGTGCCTGCGGTCCGCATCGCGCTCGAGCGCGCCGGGATCAAGGCCTCGGACCTGAGTGTGATCGAAAGCAACGAGGCCTTTGCCGCCCAGGCGTGCTATGTCTCGCGCGAGCTCGATCTGGACCCAGCGAAGGTCAACCCCAACGGTGGTGCCATCGCGCTCGGGCACCCGGTCGGTGCAACCGGCGCCATTCTGGCGACCAAGGCAGTCTACGAGCTGCAGCGGGTGCAGGGGCGCTACGGCCTGATGACCATGTGCATCGGCGGCGGTCAGGGTATTGCCGTGGTGATTGAAAGTATGCTCTAGGGGGCGGACGGTGCCTCCCGGCCATCCCTTTGGTTTGTGATCGAAAGTTCTTGTTTTGACGGAAAATACGCCAGCCCGGCCCGAACTTCAGGCCTCGCCGCTGACCCACAACGACTACGACTTCCATGCACGGCCGACGGCGTCGCTTCGCAATCTTGCGCTGGTTGCCCTGCTCGGGGGGTTCATCCCCGACGAGCGCCTGCTCTATCCCAGCAGTGATGATAATCTCAGCGTCGTCGATATTGGCGCGGGGCCGGGTTTTGCCGCCAATGCCTTTGCGTTCATGTATCCCGGGGCGCACTTCAACAGCGTGGATCATAACCCCGAACTGGCCGCATCAGCGGAAACGCTGAAGTCAACCATGGGGAATGAGAACATCAACGTTCACCACTGCAGCCTGAATGACTTCAATCAGGCACAGGCTGGCAAGCAGTGGGACGTGGTGCTTAGTATGGACACATACGGCCAGATGGTCCCCGAGGACCGCCCCGGCGTGTTCGACACCTTTGAGCAGGTCAAGGACGGCGGGCTGGTGCTGTTCACCTACAACTGTTCGGTGTTTAACACCCAGCACGACCCCTTCCGTGAATTCCTCAAGCTGTTCATCGACACCATGGGGCAGGAGCCGATCGAGCAGACCAAGAGCGCCATGCACCTGATGGAAGAGCTGGTGGGTGAGCAGGCCGGTTACTTCTCTCAAAATCTGATTTCCGACCGTTTCCGCCGGTCCGCCCGCGCTGGCGCGCGCAAGGTCTATCAGGAGTTCATGAACATCGAGTGGGAACATTACTTCGCCCATGAAATCATGCCGATGTTCCTGCGACGCGGCTTCAAGCTCTGCGGGGATGCCGCCCATCTGAACAACGCCAAGGCCCAGGCCTTGCCCGTCTCCATGGTTGAGCGTTTGAACCGCTACCCCAACCGCATCATCAGCGAAACCCTCTACGATTTTTCGGTCAACCGCAGCCACCGATCCGACCTCTATATCAAGAACGCTGAAAAGGTATCGCACGCCGAAATCATCGACTTCTGGGCCGATGCGCGTCTGATGCTGCGGGTCAGGCATGACCAGCTGGAGATGAACCGGACCTTTCGGCTCAACGAAGACCTGCGGCTTAATCCGGCCAAGTTCGGGCCGGTGTTCAGCGCTCTAGCCTCAGGCCCGGAGAAATTTGGTCAGCTGCGGCGGTTCTTCCCCGATGGCCCTGAGGGCGATACCGAGATGATGGATATCATCCGTATCGGGCACGCGCTGGGATATCTCAACCTGTACTACGGCGAGGATCTGTTCGAGGACCATGATCAGTCGGTGCTCGACTTCGACGCCGGACTGACCGCGTGGATCCGGGAGACCAAAGCCCCGGCCTATCACCTGTTCCTGCCCAATCTGGGCGAATTCCGAGCGGTGCCACCGGCCCTCTATGCTCTCGCGGTCAGCGCCCGCGGCGGCGGCAACGACGGCCTTGTCGATCGTGCGGCAGATGTGCTGCGCGACAGCATGAAGGTGCAGGCGCAGGCCGGTGTGATCGGCGCCGATAACGCCATCGAAAACGCCGAAGAGATCATCGAAGGCTTCGTGGAGCGCTTTAACCGCGGGCTGCGTCCGGTCCTCGACCGCGGCGGCTATTTCCGGGCCTGGTAAGCGCTGCCTGCCCCCGATCCCCCGACGTACGCGGGGGCCGGGCCAACAGCGCCTGACCGGGGATCAGAAGTTGGTGGCCTTCGCGACGGCGAAGCTGTCTTCGGGCTGGCGCAGGCGTCTGCACAGCTCGGCCACGCGTGAGAGTTCGTGGCGGTAGAAATACCTGGCTGACAGGACCTTACCCTCAACATAGTCAGCACTGAGCGCGTCGTTTGATTTGGCCGCCGCCACCATCTTCGCGTGCGTCCACGCCATAACCAGCACGCCGAAGGCATCGAGGTAGAGTGTCGCCTGCGACAGCCCCTCTCGTGGCCCGCTCTGCTGGAACACGGCGCCCAGCGCGGTGGTTGCCCCGGCCAGTTCCTGCATCGCGGCCTGCAGTTGTCCGGCGAGATCGGCGGAGAAACCACCGGCGACGGCTGCCTCCATATCTGCCTGAACCAGCGCTGAGAAGGCCGCCAGTCCCTTGCCACCATCGCGCATGACCTTGCGACCCAGCAGGTCGAGGCCCTGAATGCCGTTGGTGCCCTCGTGGATCGGATTGAGGCGGTTGTCGCGGTAGATCTGTTCGACCTGAAAATCGCGGGTGTAGCCGTAGCCGCCGTGGATCTGGATGGCCTCGTGATTGGCACGCAGGGTCGCGTCGCTGATCCAGCCTTTGACCACAGGGGTGAGCAGGTCGAGGATCTGGTGTGCCTGCGCCCTGCGCTCGGGGTCGGCGTCGTATTTCTCCACGTCCACCAGATGGGCGGCGTAGAAGCACAAAGCCAGCGCGGGTTCGCAAAGCGCCTTCTGCACCATCAGCATGCGCCGCACGTCGGCATGCTCGATGATCATCACTGGCTTGGAGGTCGGATCGCGCTCGTCAGCGTGGCGGCCCTGCTGGCGCTCCCCGGCATAGCGCAGGCTTTCCGCGTAGCCCGCCAACCCCAAACAGGCCGAGCTGAGGCCGACAC
This sequence comes from Geminicoccus sp., assembly GCA_002708995.1. Lineage (GTDB taxonomy): Bacteria > Pseudomonadota > Alphaproteobacteria > UBA7985 > UBA7985 > UBA7985. The sequence goes on from PAPT01000018.1 coordinate 113,374, forward strand.
CAATCCGCGCCTCGTTCATCATGTGGAACATGTAGGCCAGCCCCTGTCCCGCTTCCCCGATCAGCTCACCTTCGCAGCTGTCATCCTCACCGAATGCGAGGATGGTGTTGGTGGTGCCGCGGTAGCCCATTTTGTGGTTCAGGCTGACCAGCCGCACATCGTTGGGGGGGCCGACCTGTCCGGCGGCATCGGTGCGCCGCTTGGGCACGATGAAGATCGAGATGCCCTTGGTGCCTACCGGTGCGCCTGCGATGCGGGCGAGCACGAGGTGGACGATGTTGTCGCTGAGTTCGTGATCGCCGGCAGAGATCCACATCTTCTGACCGCGCAGCTTGTAGCGTCCAGGCTGATCCGGGATCGGGGTCGCCGTGGTGCGGATATCGGCCAGACCCGATCCTGCGTGCGGTTCGGAGAGGCACATGGTGCCAAAGAACCGACCTTCGAGCATGAACGGCAGCCAGTGCGCCTGCTGCTCGGGGGATGCATGAGCTTTGATCAGGTTGGCTGCACCAACCGTCAGGAAGGGGTAGCCTGCAGTAGCGATGTTGGCGGACTGGAAAAACGCTGAAGCCCCCTGCGCCACAGCCCAGGGCAGGGCCAGCCCACCGTCTTCCTCGTCATGGTGGGCAGCGAAAAAGCCGGCTTCGCGGTAAGCATCCATGGCCTCCGCGACCTCCGGGATCAGCTCGACCATGCCATTGATCACCCGGGGTTCATTCAGGTCGCCCTTGCGGTTGTGCGGGGCAAAATAGTCGTCAGCGATCTTGCGTGCGGTTTCCAGCACCGCTTCGTAGGTCTCCCGGTTGTGCGCTTCAAAGCGCGATAAGGTGGAGAGGTCTTCCACGCCCACCACGTCAAACAGGGCGAAGGCGACTTCGCGTGCCATGAGGTCGGAGATCTGCACGGTTGAGGGTCCTTGTTCTGTCATGTCGTGGCGCAAGCGGCGCACGGGGGCGGACTTTACCGGCGCAAGGGCAGGGTGCAACGGTAAACCGGTGGACCGTAATCTTTGCCGCAGACCCGATTATGGTGAGCACCTTCAGCACAGAATAAGCGCATGACGCGAATTTACATAATATATTTCATTATTATGTCGGAGATTTGGATTCTCTCCGATATTGGCCCGGATCGATCTGTGCCGGATTGGCAAAACGCGGGGCGGCAGAATTTCATACGTTATCTAATTGAGGAAATTTTGTATGGCGAAGAACGCACTCCGTCTTGGTTTTGCAGCCTTTGGAATTGTGCTGTTGGCTGGTATCGCCGCCGCTCCTCCAAGCCCTTCCGCGTCCAAGCCGATTGTCTATGCCACGAGCCCGGTGGTTGTCGCGGCGTTCGTAGTCAGCGGCCATGCCCACGCCCATGCCCATAACCATAACCATAACCACGGCTTCGGGCGGGTACATGTCCACGCCCATGGCTTGGTCCACCATTGTCGCAGCGCGCTTTACCGCAGGCCCCTACGACTGCGTCTGCGCGCGCAGCGCTTCGGGCGCCAAGGTGCCGGTCTACCTGACCGCCAGCCGCTGGCACGGTCCGGCGAAGGCCTATGTTGGTGGCGGCAAGCGCTTGGTCGACGTCACCGGCTACCACCAGGGTCACTGGCGGGTTGGCTACTACCCCAAGGGTGAAGACAGCATTCAGTACGGCTGGGTCCGCGAGAGCGACCTAGTTCGCAAGGAATATGGTAGCGGCGCTCAGGCTGTCACCGATCCGGCGCACGTGCACGAGCCAGAGACCATCGAAGCCCCGCTCTACGTGAAGTAGGCTGGCGGGTCAGTCTCTGTCCTTCCTGTGATCACGGGGATCTAGTTCCAGTGCGTTTGCGCTGTGGCGAGGCCCCTGTGTTTTTCCGCGATTGATGGCCCGCTTCCTTACGGCCCTGCGGCCAGCGTGGACGCGGGCTTTCGATTGGAAGTTTTCCCCCGCACCAAAGTGTTGAAAACTCCGGTTCTGCGTGGTGTAACCGGTAGGTTTGCTGGTGCTGTTCCCCGGGGGAAAGTTTGTCTATGTCGTCCTACGTTTTTACTTCGGAGTCCGTGTCCGAGGGTCATCCTGACAAGGTCTGCGATCAGATTTCCGACGCCGTAGTCGACCTGTTCCTCTCCCGCAATCCCGAGGCCCGGGTCGGGGTGGAGACCCTGACCACCACCAATCGGGTTGTGCTGGCCGGGGAAGTGCGCGGCGATGTCAGCGGCAATGAGATGATCGCCGCCGCCCGCGATGTGATCCGCCGGATCGGTTACGAGCAGGACGGCTTCCACTGGCAGAACGCCGCCATCGATTGCTACGTCCACGGCCAGTCTGCGGACATCGCGCAGGGTGTGGACGAGGGCGAAGGCCTGTTCACCGAAGAAGGTGCGGGCGACCAGGGCATCATGTTCGGCTACGCCTGTACTGAGACCCCGGCCCTGATGCCGGCGCCGATCCAGTACGCTCATGAAATTCTGCAGCGGCTCTCAGCGCTGCGTAAGGGCGGTGAAGACCGCCTCGGCCCCGACGCCAAGTCACAGGTGACGCTGGTCTATGAAAACGGCGTTCCGGTGGCGACGACCAACGTGGTGGTCTCGACCCAGCACAGCGCATCGGCGACGCAGGACCAGATCCGGGATATCGTCCGAGGCGTGGTTTGCGAGGTGCTGCCCGAGGGCTGGATGCCGGGCGAAGACAGCTTTTACTGCAACCCGACCGGACAGTTCATCATCGGCGGCCCCGATGGCGATGCCGGCCTGACCGGGCGCAAGATCATCGTCGACACCTACGGCGGCGCAGCGCCACACGGCGGCGGTGCTTTCTCTGGCAAGGACCCGACCAAGGTCGACCGCTCGGCGGCCTACGCCGCGCGCTACCTGGCCAAGAACGTGGTCGCAGCCGGGCTGGCGGAACGCTGCACGATCCAGCTGTCCTACGCCATCGGCGTGGCCCAGCCGCTGTCGATCTTCGTCAACACCGACGGGACAGGCACGGTCGATGATGCCCGCATCGGCGAGGTGGTCGGCCGGGTCATGGACCTGCGCCCCAAGGGCATCCGCACCCGCCTCGGCCTGAACCGGCCGATCTACGAGCGCACGGCAGCCTACGGGCACTTTGGCCGGACCCCGGATGACGCCGGCGGCTTCTCGTGGGAGCGCACCGACCTGATCGACGCCATCAAGGCTGAGCTATCCTGATGCAGGACCGCGGAAAGCCGGAAACGGCGCGCTATGACGTGACGTCGATGGGTAACGCCATCGTCGACGTTCTTTGGCAGGCACCGGAAAGCGCGATCGCCGACTACAGCCTTAACCGGGGCAGCATGACCCTGATCGACGAGGACAGGGCTGAGTTCCTGACCAGCGTCATGGGTGAGGATTGCTTGATGGAATCCGGCGGCTCGGCAGGCAACACCGCCGTTGGCATCGCGGCGCTGGGCGGGCGGTCGGCGTACGTCGGCAAGGTCAAGGACGACGAACTCGGCCGCGCGTTCCGGTCTAGCCTGACCGGGACCGGCACGCTCTATGACACGCCGTTCAGCACCGACGGCCCGGCGACGGCACGGTGCCTGATCTTTGTCACTCCCGATGGTCAGCGGACCATGAACACCTTTCTCGGTGCCAGCACCCGTTTGGCGCCGCAGGACATCGATGCGGCGGTGATCGGCGCTTCGGCCGTGACGTACATGGAGGGGTATCTCTGGGACCAGCCCGAGGCCAAGGATGCCTTGCGCCTCGCCGTTGAGGTTGCCCATGTTCAGGGGCGCCTGACGTCGCTCTCGCTCTCCGATCCCTTCTGCGTCGACCGCTGGCGCGACGAGTTCGTGGAGATGATCGACGCTGGCATGATCGATATCGTCTTCGCCAATCAGGATGAGCTCAAGAGCCTCTACCAGACCGATGACCTCTCGCAGGCTCGGGACCGAGGGCTGGCGGCCAACGTGAAGCTGATTGCGCTGACCAAGGGTTATGAGGGCTCAGAGCTGCTGGTGCCGGGGCAGGGCGCGGTCGACATTCCCGTCGTGGAAGTTGTCAAGCGGATCGATACCACCGGCGCAGGGGATCTGTACGCCGCTGGTTTCCTCCATGGCTTCACGCAGGGGCAGTCGCTGGAAACCTGCGGCCTGTGGGGTGCGCGGGCAGCCGCAGCGGTGATCCAGCGTGTGGGTGCTCGGCTGACGGCGACTGAGTTGGCAGCGGTTACAGCCGCATAAGATTGTCTAAAAATTCTCGATTTTTCTACTTTTTGGCCGCGTGTGCTATAACAGGGCGCTCGCATAAGGCTGCGGCCATGGGTCGGAAACAGCCAGCTCATCAAAGTGCGCCTGCTGCACCCGCAGATGGCGGTGCGCCCGCCGCAAGGCTTCCACGTCGAGGTCGTAGGGCCCGCCCATGACGGCGCCGACCGTCTGGATCTGATGCTCGATCAGGCCCTCCATATTCACGCCGTCAAAGTAAGGGGAGAGGGCCGCCGAAACCAGCACGGAATCGTAGAAGTCACGAACGGTTCGGGCAACAAAGCTATAGCCACCATATCGGTCCCAGATAGTCTCTGGCATGGGTTCTCATCCTGTCCGCCTCGGTTACACTGCCGACGCTTGCACAATTGACGCCAGTCCGGTTTAGGCCCGAAGGGCTTGGGTCGGCTGTATAAAGTGATATGTTACATAGATTTACGATCTTTAGGTGTAGTCGCTTGAGGGGCATCGATCTGGGGAGTTGCCCTTGAAAACCCAATTTGACAAAAACCCGTCATTTAGACGGTCAAATTGATAGAAGGTAGATACTTTGGACCGCAGAATGTTCAAGGCGTACGACGTGCGAGGTATTGTCCCGGACCAGCTCAATCCTGGCGTTGCGGCGCGGATTGCCGGCGGGGTGATGGCGGCGACCGGTGGCCGGACCTTTGTGGTCGGCCACGATGTCCGGCTGCACAGCCGGGGGCTGGTCGAGGCCATGATCGAGGCCTTGGTCGACGCTGGTGGAGACGTGATTGATCTGGGGTTGTGCGGGACCGAAGAAGTCTATTTCTGGACCGGCCACGAGGATGCCGATGCCGGTCTGATGGTGACCGCGAGCCACAACCCGGCCGAATACAATGGCGTGAAATTCGTCGGTAAGGCCGCCGCGCCACTGAGCCCTGACGGGATGGGTGCCGTGCGCGACTGGGCGGCCTCTGAAGCGCTCCTGACGACTGCGGCGCAGCCCGGGCGCGTGCGCGCGCCGGCGCACCCGGAGGCCTATATCGACCGTTTGATGGGCTTCGCCAGTCTTGAGAAGGTGCGGCCGCTCCATATCGTGCTCAACGCCGGCAACGGCTGCGCGGGCCCTGTGGTCGAAGCGCTGGCTGAGCGGATGCCGCCGCAGGTGCGGCTAAGCCTCGTGCACGGCGAGCCGGACGGGAGCTTTCCCCATGGCATTCCCAACCCACTGCTCCCCGATCGGCGGCAGGCAACGACCGACGTGGTGCGGGCGCTTGGCGCCGATTTCGGGGTCGCCTTCGACGGCGACTTCGACCGCTGCTTTTTCTTCGACGGCGAAGGCCGTTTCGTGGAGGGATACTACATCGTCGGGTTGCTGGCGCGGGCCGTTCTCGGCCGCTCCGCTCCCGGGACGCCGATCGTCTACGACAATCGCATGACATGGGCGACCGAGGCTGCCATCGCCGCTGCTGGTGGCCGGGCGGTGGTCTCGCGCACCGGGCACGTGTTCCTGAAGCGGGCGCTGCGCGAGCACGGCGCGGCCTATGGCGGGGAAATGAGCGCCCACCACTACTTTCATGAATTCTACAGCTGCGACAGCGGCATGATCCCCTGGTTGCTGATCGCGCAGTTGGTGGGCGAGGGGGACCGGTCACTGTACGAGCACGTTGCGGCGGCGCAGGCAGCCTTTCCCTGTTCGGGCGAGATCAACTTCCGGCTCGATAACACCGCAGCGGCGCTCACGCGGGTCGAAGCCGCCTTTGCCGGAACGGGTCAGCGGGAGGATATCGACGGAGTCAGTTACAGCTTTGCCGACTGGCGCTTCAATGTCCGTCTGTCCAACACCGAACCGCTCCTGCGGCTCAACGTCGAGACACGGGGCGACACAGCCCTTCTGGCGGAGAAGACCGACCAGCTGCGGACGTTGATCGAGGCGGGCTAGGCGCCAGCCGCTGCGGCTTTGCCTACCTTCTCAGCAGCTTTCACGGCGTTCCAGGCGGCGTGCAATTCGTCGATGTGGCGGTCGTCCCAGTGGAATTCCAGCACACGCTCGACCGCATTGAAACGGCGGGTGAATTTGGCGTTGGCCCGGTGCAAGGCGTTTTCCGGGTCGATGTTCAGCCGCCGCGCCACGGCCGCTGCGACGAACAGCAGATCGCCAACTTCCAGCTCCAGCGCATCGCGGTCCGGTGGGTCGCGCTCGGCCTCTTCCTTCACCTCGGCCAGCTCCTCGTCGACCTTGCCGTAGATTTCGTGCATCTCCGGGTGGTCGAAGCCGACCCGCGCTGCATTGCGCTGGATCTTGTCGGTCGCGAGCAGGGCCGGGAAGATGCTGGGAATGTCCTGCAGCGTGGCGCGGGGGTCGACGTCCGGGGTCGTGAGGCCGGCAGCGGCCTTTGCAGCCTGCTTGGCGCGCTTTTCTTCGGTCTTGATCCGGTCCCAGTCGGCCTTCTGCGCGGCCTCGTCGGGATAGGCCGTGTCTTCGAAAACGTGCGGGTGGCGGTGCACCATCTTGTCGGCGATGCTGTGGGCGACGTCGTCGAAGTCGAACAGCCCGGCTTCCTGCGCCATCTGCGCGTGAAACACCACCTGCAGCAGCAGGTCGCCCAGTTCTTCCTTCAGATCGACCCAGTCGTCGCGTTCGATAGCGTCGGCAACTTCGTAGGCTTCCTCGACCGTATAGGGGGCGATAGTGGCAAAGCTCTGCTTCACGTCCCAGGGGCAGCCGTCCTCAGGGTCGCGCAGCTGCTTCATCACGCTGAGGATCCGCTTCAGGCCATTGCCCACTTGCGGGGTAGGGATATCTTGCTTCATGGCGCGGGCTGTTCCTGGCTTTGATTCGCTGATGGTCGGGGTCGGCTCACGGGAGGGCCGAGGGGGCGGCGATGGCGGGCGCTTGTCACCGCCAGCGTACGTCCTGCCGGGTGAGTTCGGCCTGCACCGCCGTCATATCGGGCTGCTCCATGGCTGTGCCCGCCTTGACCGACAGCGCCGCGGCGATGCCGGCGCCCTGTCCGCTTACCGCGCAGCAGGCCATGTTGCGCGTTGCGGCGTGGGCTACCTTGTCACCGCCGGTCGAGCGACCGACAACCAGCAGGTTTTCGATGCCCTTGGGCACCATGGAGCGGAAGGGTACATGCATATACCGCCCCGTGGTGGGCAGGATCAGGATGCCGTAGCCGTCGATGAATTCGGGATAGATACCAACGCTGTCCTCAAACCGGCCCTGCTCGCGCACGTCGGTTTCCGTCATGTTGTAGACCGCATCGATTTTGCGGGTGTCGCGGATGCCGATGCTCATGCCGAAGTTGCGCAGGCGCACGCCTTCGCAGCCGGGTGTGTAGGCGCGCAGTGCGTCGATGGCGAGCATGGCCTGCCGCCGCCCCTCGATCTCGAATTCGGTCAGGCTGTCCG
>PAPT01000019.1 GCA_002708995.1 Geminicoccus sp.
AACAACCAGCGCCATCTGTACCTCGCCCTCGATGATCTGCCCAGTGCGGGTAAATCCGTAGCGTTCATAGAAGGGAATGGGTGTTCCCGGTGCATCAACGGCGGTCAGGGTCACACGCGCAAAGCCTTTTTCCCTGGCCCGATCGAGAAAGAACCTCAGAGCAAGGCTGCCGTAGCCTTGGCGCTGCTGACCCTGATCGATCAGAAGCCGCCAAAGATAGAAGTTGTCCGGCGCCTCACCCTCGACCAAATCGGCATCCGGACGGGTGAAATCGATCATGCCGATCAGGCCGACAGCCACCGCCCCGTCCCACAGGCCAAAGACTTCAGAGGCCGGCTCGAACATCGACTGAGCCACGGTCACCGGCGCCGTGGCAACAAAAATCCGCTGCTCGGGCGCGACCTCCAGACGCAAGATCGAAGAGAGCGTGGCTTTCTCAAGAGGACGGGCATCAAACATAGCCCCCACACTAGCCGGATCCGCCTGCGGCCTCCAGCACCTCCCGCACCAGCACCGCAAATGACGCCCCATGCATGTCGCGGTCCAGCCGCGCGCCCTGCACGTGGGGGCGCGGCAAGCTGAATTTGATCACTTGCAGGTCGGCGATATCGAAGCGCTTCAGCTGCTGCGGATCAGCCTGCAAAACCCGGGCGACCTCAGCGGTCTCCAGCCTCATCCGGACGACTTCAAAGGCGTCTGCATCGCGGCAGAACACGTCGATGGTCACCCAGAACGGTCCGGCGTTCTTGGAGCGGATTTCCCGGACTAGACCGGTCCCGGCGCTCAAGCCGAGGCTCCCAGCTCGTGGGTTTCCAGCGCGAAGGCCGCCATCGGGTCTGCAAGACGCAGCACGTGATAGAGCTGGAACTCATAGAGCGCACCGCGATCCATCTCCGGCGGGGAGAAGGCAAAGGCAAAGGTCGGCATGGGTTCGTTTTCCGTCAGCGGAAAGTGCAGCAGATAAGGATTGAGCAACCGGGCGATATCGCGGGCGGCGTCCTGCGTCGAGGCGGTGATGATCGCCATCACCCCGACCTCGTGGATACCGCCGCTGCCGCCGCCAGCACGAAGTCCCTGCGTCTCCAGAGCGCCAAGCGTCGCATCCTGCCCGATAAGGCGAAAATCAAGCTCAAAGTCCACGGCGATGTTGGAGGCTTCGCGGCGGTGAAAGGCAGCCTCGAGCGCGCCGACCCAGTCCTCGATGTGCGCGACGTAGTGCAGATCGCGCACCATGACCAGCGACACGGTCTGAAAACCCGCCTGCCGCGCGCCCTCGAGCTTGACCGTGTAGGCGTCGCTTGCCACCCAGACCGACCCCTCCACCCGCACCCGACGGGGATCAAGCGCCGTGTAGCAGGCGCCGGTCACGTCGAGGTGGCCGCCAGGCTCGTGCAGCACAAAAGGGTCCGCGTTCTCATAGAGCATGTGCGCCGAGACTGTATGCGGGGTCGCCTGCACGCCCGCGCCGGTGGGCTGCACGGTAAACCCGGCTGCGTCAAATTCGATCAGGATCGCACCGGGTCCGGGATTGTCCGTGGCCAGCGCGCCGCACTCGCCGATTTTAGCCCCGTGCCAGGCCCCGCCGGGATGGCAACCGCGCGCCAGCGGCAGCGCAGCGATCACGGCCGTATCGGTCGCCCGGCCAGCGATGATAATGTCCGCCCCGGTCTTCAGCGCCGCCTGGATCTGCTCGGCCCCGGCCAGCGCGACGGCGTGGCTGCAGCCAGCAAAATCCGCCGCGGCCAAATCCGGCGCGCCTTCGAGCGCACTGATCGCGCCATGGCCGAACTTCTCGGCAAGGGTGGCCGGGGACTGGCTGCTCTTCAGGGTCGCGACCCGTAAAGCAGCGCCGACACCCGCCGGATCGTCAGCCGCGATTTCGGCGGCAATTTCAGCGGTGATCTCCAGCATCCAGTCGACCATGGCGTCGACACCGCAGGTACCGGCGGTACCGATCAGCAGCGGCACACCCAGCCGCGCACGCGCACGCATCAGCATGGCCCACTCGCGCTTGATGGATGCTCTGGCGTACTTACAGGTACCGGTGCCCAGATAGTAGGGACCACTGTCGGTCGAACCGCCGTCGATGGCGATGATATCCGGCGCCATGGCCAGGCCGGCTTCGAGGGCAGCGGGGTCGATGCTGATCCCCAGCGCGCCCGAAGGGATCAGCACCCGTACTTGAGGACCGGCGCCTTGCCCGAGGGCCGCCGGGGCTGTGCCCGGTCGAGTGTCCGCGTGCAGGCCCCGGTCAATGTCCATCGCAGCCACGGCTCAGTCCTTGTTCATGGTGCTGTCCGCGACAACCTTGCGCTCGCGGCGGGCCAGACGGCCTTCGATCATCGGGTAGAGCAGCATGGCCACGGCGATCAGCAGGAAAGCCAGGGTCATGGGACGCTCCCAGATGAAGCTGAAACCAACGTAGTCGGGGTCGGTCAGCGCCCGGCCGAGATTGTCCTCCATGCGGATGCCGAGGATGAAGCCGATCACGATCGGCGCGATCGGGAACCTCGCCAGTCGCAGGATGGTGGTCACGACCCCGAGCACGATCATGGTGTAGAGCTCGGCGGGGTTCTGGCTGACCAGATAGGCCCCGACCATCGAGAAGAACAGCACGAACGGGATCAGGAAGGTCCGCGGCACCGCCAGCAGCTTGGCAATGTAGGGGATCAGCGGATAGTTGAGGATCAGCAGCACCACGTTGCCGAAGTACATCGAGATGATGATGCCCCAGAAGATCTCTGGGTTATCGTTGATCAGCCCCGGGCCGGGCTGCACGCCCAGCGAAATCAGCGCCACAAGCAGGATTGCCGTGGTCCCCGAGCCAGGAATACCCAACGTCAGCATCGGCACGAACGACCCGGTGGAAGCGGCGTTATTGGCGGTCTCCGGCGCCGTCAGACCGCGCAGCGACCCCTTGCCAAATTCCTCCCGCTTTTCCTTGGGCGCAATGTTGCGCTCCATGGCGTAGCCCATCAGCGATGCAATGGTCGCCCCTGCCCCCGGCATGACCCCGATCAGGAAGCCCAGGATCGACTGGCGACCGATCACCGGTACCATCTCGCGGGCTTCCTTGGCGTTGATGCGCATGTTGGTGATTTCCTTGCTCGCCCCGTCGCCCTTGTACTGGCCCCGCTTGGGGTCGAGGATCAGGAAGAAGGCTTCCGGCACCGCAAAAAGGCCCATGATCAGCGTGATCGAGGAAATCCCGTCCTGCAGCGGCACATAGCTGAAGGTAAAGCGCGGCCGATTGGCGAACTGCGAACCTTCGCCGACCGAGGCGAGGATCATGCCGAAGATCACCATGAGCACGGCCTTGTAGGCCCGCCCGCGCTCGCCAAAGGCGGCAACGGCCGTCATGCCCAGCACCATCACGGCGAGGTACTCGGGCGATTGGAACAGCAGCGCCACGTCAGCCAGTGGCTTGGCAGCGGCGGTCAGCAGCAGCGCGCCGATGGTACCCCCGGCAAACGAGGAGATCGCAGCAATGGTCAGCGCCTTGCCCGCAAAGCCCTTGCGCGCCATGGGATAGCCGTCGAACGAGGTCGCGACGGTGGACGCGACCCCCGGCGCGTTGATCAGGATCGATGACGTAGAACCGCCGAACACGGCCCCATAGTAAACCCCCGCCAGCATGATCATGGCGATCGACGGCTCGCCGATGCCCACGGCGACCGGGATCATGATGGCGATCACCTGCATGGGCCCAAGCCCCGGTACCATGCCGATGAACGAGCCGATGATGCAGCCTAGAACCACCAGTGCGATGGCCTGGAAGGTGAAGGCGGCGCTCAGGCCGGTGAGAATTCCCTCGAGCATGCCCCTAGCCCCCGATCAGGTTCATCAGTGGAGCCGGCAGCGGCACGATGGTCCGCTGCAGCACGTAAGTCACCAGCAGCCAGATCGCCAGCGGTGCCGCCAGCGATACGATCACCATGGCGATCCAGCGCCGCTCACCGAGCAGGATCGAGCCGAACAGCAGTAGGAAGAAGGTGGTCGGAATGAAACCGCCGAGGCGAAGAACCGAGGCGTAGACGAACATCAGCGCGATCATGGCGCAGAGTTGGCCCCACTTCGCCTGACCGAAGGTCTCGAAGCTGAGGTCGGCCATCCGGTCCTCGCTTTCCTTCAGCTGCTTATTGTCGGAAACACGCTTGGCGCCGGTGGTCGGCGAGATGATGGTGATCACAGAGGCGATGATGCTGAAAACCCCGAGAATCCGCGGCAGCGTATCCAGCCGCATCGGCTGGTTGCGGAAGAACGGTGGGATCGTCTTCTCCAGGTCAAAGGCTGCCCAGGTAAACAGGCAGCTGAAGATCAGCAGTATCACCCCTATGATCCGGTCGGGGGTCAGTAAGCGCGCCATCGAAACGGCTCCTTGGTCTAAGCGCTCGCACCGGTGGGCCGGCCCACTGCTGCGCTCGCGAATTGGGTCCTCATTCGACGTTACGATGAGGCTACACCAGTGGCGGGTTAAACAAAAACAGGCGAGAGAAAGCGAAAATGAAACAGAAGAAAAACGAAGAGGGGTCGAAGCAGAGAGGGAGCCGCCGGGCAGCCCCCTCCCCGTTCACGAAGACCGCAGGGCTTAGAGGAAGCCCAGCGAAGTCATCAGTTCACCGATGACCTGCTCCTGGTTCTCAAGGAAGGCCACGAAGTCGTCGCCTGGGTTGAAGATTTCAACCCAACCGTTGCGCGCACGAACAGCTTCCCACTCAGGGGTTTCGTACATGGCACCAAGCATCGCGCGGTAAGCCTCAGCCTTCTCGTCCGGCAGGCTCGGGGACGAGAAGAAGCCACGCCAGTTCACGAAGTAAACGCCATCAGCGCCGGCTTCGGAACAGGTTGGGACGTCAGGAGCGTCGGCAATCCGGGCATCAGAGGTGATGCACAGAATGTCGACTTCACCAGCCTTCTGCTGAGCCAGAGCCTCGCCCAGACCGGTCGAGAGCACTTCGATCTCACCCGAGAGCAGAGCCGCCAGCGCAACACCACCAGCATCGAACGGCAGGTAAGCAATCTGGGTTGCATCAGCACCTGCAGCGTTCATGACCATGGCACCGATCAGGTGGTCCATGCCGCCCGGAACCGAGCCGCCACCCATGGCGATCGAGGACGGATCAGCCGAGTAGGCTGCAACCAGGTCGGACAGCGAGGTCGAGGAACCCGGGGTCACAACCAGCGCGCCGTAGTCACCGATGGTACCGGCGATCATGGTCAGGTCGGAGAAGTTGTACGGGAACACACCCTGCAGCGAGCGGATCACGATTGGCGTGGAGTTCACCATCATGGTGTCGTGCATGGAATCAGCGTTCTCGATCAGGTGACCGATGGCAACACCGCCACCGCCGCCGGACATGTTCTCGAACGACGCAGAACCCAGCAAGCCTGCACCGGTCAGGGCTTCACCGGTACCGCGAGCGGTACCATCCCAACCACCGCCGGCACCACCTGGGATCAGGAAGTGTACGGAATCGACCATCTGGTCCGCGGAAGCCACGGAAGCAGCGGTCATGAGCGCCGCAGCGCCCAGAGTCAGTTTCTTCAGCATGGATAATCCTCCCATTTATGCTGATTTCGGATTCTGGAGGCGCACGTTACAGCGGCCCCCCCAGGGCTTGCCGCCAAAGGCGGATCACGTTCTCCCGCCGCGCCTGATCGAGATAGATCAGCAGGCGCGTGTCCACCCCCATGGGCTCGAGATAGCCCCGGGTCAGACCGTTTTCGGGAAAGAGGGTTGAGTTCCAGTCCACGTCTTCGTGGACCGCCGGAAAGCCAACATCATCGTTCAGGATGGTCTGGCCTTCGAGACTGAGCAGGAAATTGAGGAAGTCCTCGCCCTGTTCGGGATGGGCTGCAGCGGCGGGGATGAAGGCGACCCGGCTGACCACCAGCGTATAGTCCTGGGGCAGCACCACCCCGAGGGCTTCAGCGGTCTGCGCGCGCTGGGCCGCGTAGGACCCGATGACGTTGTAGGCCAGCGCCAGCTCGCCCTTTGCCACCCGCTCGATCATGCCGCTGGATGAAGAATAGAGCTCGACCTGATTGGCACCGAAGGCCTGCACCAGCGTCCAGAAATCCCGGCTCTGGTCTGCATCACGGGCGGCGAGCAGCAACCCGAAACCCGAACGCTCGATGTCGTAGGTGCCTATCCGTTGAAAAGCGACATCGCCCTCGGACTGCAGCCACGCGAGCAGCGCTTCGCGGGTGGTGGGAACTGTGGCCCCATCGAACAGGCTGCGGTTATAGACGATTACCGCGGGTTCAACCGAGACGGCGTAGGCTTCATCGCGCCAGTGCGACCAGTCGGGCAACTGCCAGCGCGCCGCCGGCATGAACCGGCGCGCGTAGCCGTCGTGAACCAGCTTCATCTGCAGGTCCATGGCCGAGGACCAGACCACGTCCGCCGTCTGCCTGGTCTCATCCAGCACGCGCGCGTGCAATTCCTGGGTCAGCAACTCGTGATAGATCAGGGTCAGTTCAGGCCGCTGCGCCGTGTAGGCGCGAAGCACCGGCTCAACCGCGATGTAGTCCGCGGTGGAGTAGACCACCAGCTCCTCGTCACCCGATCCGGCCAGCACGAAGGGTTCGGCAGCGGTCAAGCGCGCACAGAACAGGCAAGCCAGTGCTGACAGGATGGTGCCGAGGCACCACAGGTATCCGACCACGCCTTCCTCCCAGAAGCGTCCCCCTGCTGGCAGACGCACTGCCGGGGATAAGCAAAATCGTAAGGGAAGTAAGCTGTCGAAAACCTGACAAAATCATGCCAACCTGAGGCAATGAGAGCTTTGCTTGTCGAGGATAACCAGGTCCTGGCGGACGGGGTGGCACTGGCCTTTTCCAAGGCCGGGCTGAACCTGGAACACGCCGGGACGCTGGAGGGTGCCCGCGCCTTCCTCAGCGCCTTCAGCGTCGACATCGTGCTGCTCGACCTGACCTTGCCAGACGGCGATGGTCTGACCTTGCTGGGGGAAATGCGCGCCCGGCAGGACAGGACGCCCGTGCTGATCCTCACCGCCCGGGACGCGGTGCGGGACCGGGTGACGGGGCTGGACCGGGGCGCGGACGACTACCTGACCAAGCCCTTCGCCCTCGATGAGCTGATGGCACGGGCCCGCGCACTCGCCCGCCGGCAGGCCGGGGCAACCGATGCGCGGCTGACCGTAGGCCCGCTGATGCTCGATACCGCTGGGTATCAGGCCTGGCTCGATCAGATTGCGCTCAACCTGCCCCGGCGCGAGTTTGCCTGTCTGGCGATCCTCGCCACCAATGCCAACGCCGTTGTCTCCAAGGACAGCCTCATCAGCGCGCTCTACAACAACGCTGACCCGCCCATGCCCAACGCGATCGAAGTGATCATCAGCCGCCTGCGCAAGCGCTTGACCCACCCCGCGATTGCACTGAAAACCGTACGCGGCGTGGGCTATATGCTGCTGGAGCATGACCGATGACGGCTGCAAACCGGCAAGGCGACCTCGCTCCACCGAACAGCGCGCGCACTGAAATGAGCCTGCGGCGGCGATTGCTGCTTTTCCTGCTGCTGCCGCTGATCCCGCTGTCCGCCATGCTGATCATGCTGATCTACTGGGCGATCCGATCGGCGACGACCGAGAGCTACGATCGCGTGCTTGAGGGTTCCGCGCTGGCCATCGCCGACCGGGTGGTGCTGGAAAGCAGCACGCTAGTTGTCGACCTGCCCTACGCCGCGCTGCAGATGCTGACCAACTCCGCCGAAGACCGGGTGTTCTACTCGGTACAGATCTACCCCTCAGGCGAGGTGATCACCGGGTACCGCGACCTGCCCGCACCAGACTTCACCACGGGCAACGACGGTGAAGACCGGATTGTGCAGTACATCGACTTCCGCGGCGAGAGAATGCGGATGGTCGCCATCCGCGACGAAGCCCTGAGCTATGCCGCCAAGCAGACCTTTGTCGTGCTGGTCGCCGAGACCATGGGTCAGCGTCAGGTCGTGTTGGAGCGCTACCTGCGGCGCGCTGTGCTCGCCTTTGTCATTGGGGTTTTTCTGGTTTCCGCCCTGACCCTCTACGCCGTCAATCTCGGCCTGCGGCCACTGCGCAACCTCGCTCAGGCCGTGCGCCTGCGCGGCGAGCGTGACCTGCGCGCCATCCGGCGACCGGTGCCGCCCGAGGGCCAGCCGCTGGTCGATGAAATCAACGCCCTGTTCGCGCGGCTGGAAAAGGCACTCAATTCCCACCGTCGCTTCGTCAGCAACACCGCCCATCAGCTGCGAACGCCGCTGGCCGAACTGAAAACGCAGCTGGAGGTCGCACGCCTGGAGGGGACGCCCCCCGATCTAAGCGGCCTCAGCGGACGGGTGGACGGTCTGGCGCATCTGGTTGACCAGATGGTCTTGCTCAGCCGTATCGGTGAGCAGCCCTCAGGCGTCGACACCTTCGGCGACGTTGATTTGCGGGTGCTGGCGGAACAGGCGGTCGCGGAATGGTCGCTGCGGGCGATCGAGGCAGGAATCGACCTTGGCCTGCAGGTCGAAGCCAAGGCACCCTCCCGCGTCCACGGTCACCAGTCGCTGTTGCTGGAAGCGCTGGGCAACCTCATCGACAACGTTATCAAGCACGCCGCCGGCGCGACCACGGCAACGATACAGGTCCATAAAGACCGCCTGATTGTCACCGATGACGGTCCGGGGTTCCGGCCGAAGGGCTCGAACGAGTCCAGTGTGCAGCGCTTCGGCCTCAGCATCGTCCATGAGATCATGGACCTGCATAAGGGCCGCGTGACCCAGAACCTCGGCCTCCGGGCCGAAGTTGCGCTGATTTTCGACGGTGAGGACGACCTTGGCAGCAAAGGTACGGCGCCATGACCACGCGACCGCTGGCGGGCACCCGCGTCCTCGATCTGACCAACGTGCTCGCCGGGCCCTTCGCCTGCCACCAGCTTGCGCATCTGGGCGCCGAGGTGATCAAGGTCGAGGCCGTCGGGCGCGGTGATCTTGCCCGCAATCTTGGCTCAGACCCGGATTTGAACGCCACCGGCATGGGCATATCCTTTCTCGCTCAGAACGCGGGCAAGAAGTCGATTACGCTGAACCTCAAGCACCCGGACGGCAAAGCCCTGCTCAAGCGGCTGGTGGCGACTGCCGACGTGCTGGTGGAGAATTTCCGCCCCGGGGTCATGGCCCGGCTCCACCTTGACTATCCCCGGCTCAAGGCCATCCACCCCAGCCTGATCTACTGCGCGATTTCCGGCTTCGGGCAGGATGGACCGTGGGTCAGCCGCCCGGCCTATGATCAGATCATTCAGGGCGCCTCGGGCCTGATGTCGGTCACCGGTGACGGCGACAGCGCGCCGCTGCGCGTCGGCTCCCCCATCGCCGACACCGTTGGCGGCCTGACCGCAGCCATGGCGATCAACGCCGCACTCAACGCCCGCCCGCGAGGGTGCCTGATCGACGTATCCATGCTCGAAGGCCTGCTCAGCACCATGGGCTGGGTGCTGTCGAACTTCCTCATCGGCGGGCAGTACCCCGGGGCCTACGGCAATGAAAACCCGACCTCTGCCCCCTCGGGCACCTTCCGCACCGGTGAGGGCCTGCTCAACATCGCAGCCAACAAGGACGAGCAGTGGCAGGCACTGTGCACGCATCTCGGGCGCCATGATCTGCTCCAACACCTGGACTATGCCAACCGGGAGCAGCGCAAGAGGAACCGCCACCGGCTGCGTATGACGCTCGAAGACAGCCTCGCCACCAAATCAGCCACAGCGTGGGAGGCCGAACTGAACGCGCTGGACATCCCCTCGGGGGCCGTGCTGAGCGTGCAGGAGGTGCTGGAAAGCGAGCACCTGGCCGCGCGTGACTTCCTCGAAGACTTCGCGGCGAGTGCCACGCTCGACCGCGACATTCAGGTGGTTTCCACCGGCGTTAAGATCGACGGGGCGCGGCCAAAGGTCGAAACAGCGCCCCCGGCGCTTGGCGCCGATGCCGCTGAAATCTGGGGTGAACTGGGTTTGAGCGAGGATGACCTGGCAGACCTGTACGAAAAGGGCGTCATCTAGGCCCCTTTTTTACAGCAAGCCAGCAGCAGGGTGGGCGCAGAGGGTCACCCACCCTCGCCGGACAATCGCCGGACGGTGGCCAGAGGGGCGCTGCTCAACCGTGAAAAAGCAGCGCCACCCCGCAAAGGCCTCAGCCTCTGGTCAGTCAGGCAGCAACCGCGAGATTGCTGGTCGCCGCGTTCAGTGCCTGATCGATGTCGGCAATGATATCGTCGGCGTGCTCGATCCCGATGGAAAGCCGGACGTAGCCGGGGGTCACACCCGCCGCTGCCTGCTGCTCGGGGGGCAGCTGGCTGTGGGTGGTGCTGGCCGGATGGATCGCGAGCGAGCGGTTATCACCGATATTGGCGACGTGGTAGAGCATGCCCAGCGCGTTGATGAAGGCCTTGCCAGCTTCCAGCCCGCCCTTGTGCTCGAAGCCAACCAGCGCGCCTGCACCGCCGTCGAGGTACTTCCCGGCCCGCTCCAGCGCCGCGCCTTCCTGTGCAGTGGCGTAGATCACACGCACGACGTCGGGGTGGTTGGAGAGGTAGTCGGCAACCTTGGCCGCGTTCTTGTTCTGGCGCTCGAAGCGCAGCGCCAGCGTCTCCAGCCCCTGAATGAACTGGAAGGCGTTCTGCGGGCTGAGCGCGAAGCCATAGTCCCGCTGCACGGTCACCCGCGCCTTGAGGATGAACGCGATCGGCCCCAGCGGCTTCACCCCCTCAACCCAAACCGCGCCGTGGTAGCTGGCATCGGGCTGGTTGAGCAGCGGGAAGCGGGCTGCGTTGCCTTCCCAGTCGAAGCTGCCACTGTCGAGAATGACGCCACCGATAGAGGTGCCGTGACCGCCGATGTACTTGGTGGTCGAGTGAATGACGATTTGGGCGCCGTGCTTGATCGGCTTACAAATGATCGGGGCGGCCGTGTTGTCGACGATCAGCGGAATGCCCAGCTCCTCACCGATCTGCGCGACCTCACCGATGGGGAAGACCTGCAGCTTCGGGTTCGGCAGGGTCTCGCCGAAGAAAGCACGGGTGCGGTCATCGCTGAGCTTGCGGAAGTTCTCCGGGTCAGCCGGGTCGGCCCAGCGGACTTCGATGCCGATCTGACGCAGCGAGTTGCTGAACAGGTTGACAGTCCCGCCGTAGAGGTCGGTGGAGGCGACAATGTTATCGCCTGCCTCGGCAATGGTCAGGATCGCGGTTGAAATCGCTGCCTGCCCGGAAGCAACCGCGA
The DNA here is from genome assembly GCA_002708995.1 of Geminicoccus sp. Taxonomy (GTDB): domain Bacteria; phylum Pseudomonadota; class Alphaproteobacteria; order UBA7985; family UBA7985; genus UBA7985. Next base: position 11,257 of record PAPT01000019.1, read on the forward strand.
GGCCCGCGACGGCACCTTCGAGCTGGGCCAGACGCTCTTCGAGCACGGCGACGGTCGGGTTCATGATCCGGGTGTAGATGTTACCCAGCTCGGCAAGCCCGAACAGGTTGGCCGCGTGGTCAGCGTCGTTGAACTGGTAGGACGTGGTCTGGTAGATCGGCACAGCAACCGCGTTGCTGGTCGGGTCGGCGCGGAAACTACCGCCGTGCAGGCCAATAGTTTCGGGGTTTTGAGACTGCGTGGTCATGGGGAACTTTCTGATCAATAGGGGGTGATTTTCGAGCCAGAGAGTTCATGCTGATCCCCCTTCAATCAAAGGAATTCGTGGATTTGTGACATCTTCCTCCCGTCACACCATAGACCTGAACTTTGTCGGCCCAAGGCGCGAAACAGCTGAATTTTTTGCCGTCATCCCGTGTCGCGAAAAGAGGTTTGAAACGTCGTTCCGAAGGCTTCCCCGGCTTGGCATTCGAGCGTAAAGAGAAAATTCAGAATGCCGCTCAGACAGTGGAAGGCGACCGACATGACCGAAGTCAGCATTCTCGAAAAGGGCACGGCGATCGCCGTAGTCGATGAGCAGGGAACCAAGCGCTTCCATGCGATCTGGCTGCGGGACAATGCCCCTGATACCGGTACGCGCGCAGCCAATGGGCAGCGGCTGATCACCATCGCCGATATTCCGGCTCAGACCCACATCACCAGCGCCCGCGTCGACCCGGGCGCCGGTCGCCTGCATCTGGGTTTTGCCCCCGAGGGGCAGGAAATCAGCTTCGACCTCGACTGGCTTCGCGCGCATGCCTACGACCACGCCGATAACGGCACACGGCGTGCGCCCGGCTGGACCCCGCCTTCGGTGACGCTCTGGGACAGCAGCCTCATGAACGCGGTGCCCAGCGCCAGCCTGCCCGAGCTACAGCAGGACGAAACAGCGCTGGCGCAGTGGTTGGGTCAGGTCGAGCGCTACGGCTTTGCCAAGCTCACCGATGGGCCGGTTGCAGAAGGCGCGCTGTTCTCCGTCGTCGATCTGTTCGGCTACGTGCGTGAGACCAACTACGGCCGCCTGTTCGAGGTACGAACTGAGATCAACCCCACCAACCTCGCCTTTACCGGGCTGGGGCTGCAGGCCCATACCGACAACCCCTACCGCGACCCACAGCCGACGTTGCAGGTGCTCTACTGCCTGCAAAGCTCGGCAGCCGGGGGTGACAGCATGGTGGTCGACGGTTTTGCGGCTGCCCGGCGGTTGAAGGCCGAAGACCCGGACGCCTTTGATGTGCTCAGCCGCCACTGCGCGCGGTTTGAGTATGCCGGAGAAGCCGGGGTTCGGCTGCAGGCACGGCGTCCACTGATCGAGCTTGCGCCCGACGGAGAGCTGATTGGGGTGCGCTTCAACAACCGGTCGCTGGCGGCGGTGACCGACGTGCCCTTTGAAGCCATGGAAGACTGGTACGCGGCCTATCGGCGTCTGGGCGAGATCATCGACGACCCGGCGATGGAAGTCAGCTTCCGCCTCGACCCCGGCGAGAGCTTTCTGGTCGACAACACCCGGGTTCTGCACGCCCGCAAGGCCTATTCCGGGACCGGGACCCGCTGGCTTCAGGGCTGTTACGCCGACCTCGACGGCCTGCGCTCGCGCCTCGCAGCGCTGCGGGCTGCCTGATCGCCTTTCCGTTTGATCCGCGAAAAAGGACTTCGCCCATGTCAGCTCCAGACCTCGCCGCCCTGAACCACGACAACATTGTTGCTTACATCGGTGATATTTTTGAGCGCCGCGGGAACGAGGAATACCTCGGCGAGCCGGTGACCATCGCCGCGCATATGCTGCAGGGGGCGACCTTCGCCGAGCATCGGGGGCAGAGCGAGGCCATCATCGTCGCCGCGCTCCTGCACGATATCGGGCACTTCACCTCCGAATTCGGCAGCTTCACCATGGATGACACCGAAGACCGCTTCCACGAGGAAGCCGGCGCGCGGATTCTGGGCGCCTTCTTCCCCGAGGCGATCGTCGATTGCGTGAAATACCACGTCGCCGCCAAGCGCTATCTCTGCGCCAGTCGACCCGCCTATTTCGACCAGCTCTCCGCCGCGTCGGTGCACTCGCTGAAGCTGCAGGGCGGGCCGATGAGTGCGGACGAGGTGGCAGAATTCGAAGCCAACCCCAACCACAGCCTAATCGTCGAAGTCCGCCTCCTGGACGACGAAGGCAAGCTGCCCGATATGGAAACCCCGGATTTCTGGCACTTTGCCCCCATGGTGCAGGCGCAGGTCGACGCGACAAGGGTCTGAAAAAGCCTGAGGCCAGAGACGATTTAAGCGCTCAGAACAGGCGCGGACGCTCCCGGCGGAAATGGCCGCCCTCAGGCTCCTGCCCCAGCAGGTCGCGCGCGTGTCGATGCCCGGAAAACACCGCCGACTGGATCGGCCCGGGAGCCTCAGCGTCTCCGATGACGCGATGGGCGATGCCCGCTGCGTACAGGGCCTCTGATAGCGCCAGATCCGGCTCTCGCAGGCCAACACTGATCAGGATATCGCCCTCGATGACCGGCAGTTCGGCACCGGTATCAGCCCGCTGCACGGTCAGACCTTTCCCCGGCCCATTCCCGGTCCAGGCGCGGGCGACCGTGTTGGGATGCAGACCCACGCCAGCGTCGATCAGTTCGGCCAGCATGCGCGGTTGTTCGAGAGTATAGCCCATCCACGCAGCAATACTGGGCATGGGCGAGACCAGCTCGACGCGCAGCCCTTGCGTGGCGAGGTCCGCCGCCAGCGCATTTGCAAGATAGTCGTGGTCGTCGTCGTAGATCACCACGCGCAGGCCCGGCGCCAGCGCCATGCCGGTGAACAGGTCATCAGGGGTCAGCGTCGCATCAGCAAAGCCGTCGATGGCCGTGCGGTGCGTCCGTCCCCGGCCCGACCGCAGCCAGCGGGCACCGGTTGCGACCAGAACGTGGTCGGCTGCCAGTTCGGCCACGGTCTCAGCGGTCATGGTCGACTGCGCGAACAGGGACACGCTCTCCATGCGTCCGAGCTGATATAGGCGGTAGTCGGCGACACGCCCCCAGGCCGCAAGGTTGCGCAGGCGGCTCTCATGGTGGACCCGGCCGCCGAAGTGCGCGCCTGCCTCCGCCAGCGTCACCCGATGCCCGCCCCGAGCGAGCGTCAGTGCCGCCTCCAGCCCAGCCGGACCGCCACCGATGACCAACGCTTGCCCCCGATCGGTGACCACGGGCACACGCTCGGGGTGCCAGCCCCGGCGCCATTCCTCGGAGACCGTCGGGTTCTGGGTGCAGCGCACGACCACGCCTGCGTTTTCGACCGCCACACAGACGTTGCAGCCGATGCATTCGCGGATGTCCTCGACCCGGCCCTCACGGATCTTGTTGGGCAGGAACGGGTCGGCGATCGACGCACGGGCACTGCCGATGATATCGAGCACCCCGCGCCGCAACTGGCTGACCATGGTATCGGGTGAGGTAAAGCGCCCCACGCCCAGAACCGGCTTGTTCGTTACCTGCTTAACGAAGCTGGTGAAGGCTTCCTGAAAGCCCTCGGCGTCGTAGCGCGAAGTGCCGCTGTCGCGCTGCCAACCGGAGATGTTGACGTCCCACAGGTCGGGCAGTTCGGCCAGCGCCTCGACCACGTCCCGGCCGTCTCCATCGAACCGGATCGCCTTGGGGCCGGTGAGTTCGTGCACGGCGAAGCGGATGGCGATCGCCATTTCTCCAGCGGCGGCGTCCTGCGCGTCTTCAAGCACTTCGCGCAGCAAGCGCAGGCGGTTGTCGAAACTGCCGCCGTACTCATCCGTACGGCGGTTATAGGCCGGGCTGAGGAAGTGCCACAGCAGCGAGGCGTCGTGGGCGGCGTAGACATAGGCGATGTCGTAGCCCGCCCGGCGGGCGCGTAGGACCGCGTCGCAGTGGCTCTGGCGGAAGCGGCGAATGTCGTCCCGGTCCATGGCCTTGGCCATGAACGGCACCTCCGGGCGCAGCGTGCTGGCGCTGGACGGCCCCATCACCGGGTAGCCGGTGCCGACCCCGCGCGAGCGCAGGCCAGTGTGTGCCAGTTCGATCGACGCCAGCGCGCCGTGAGCCTGAATCGAGGCCACGGATCGTGCGTGGACGGCGACATCGTCATCGTCCCACAGCCGCTCGTAGGGCAGTCCCGAGAGGTCCGAGGTCGGGTCGATCTCGGTCAGCTGCATGCCGACGATCCCCCAGCCGCCCTCGGCCCGGGTCTCGCGGATGCCGCGCGCGCCGTTGGGCATAAGGAAAGAATGACCGTTGGCATAGGGCGCGACGGCAAACCGGTTGGGCGCGGTCACCGGCCCGATCTTCAGTGGCTCGAACAGCAGCGCGTAGCGGGGATTGAAGCTCACGACAGCCAGCCTCAGCCCATGTTGACGGTGCCGTCAGCGACCCAGGCGTCGAGCTGCTGCAGCACCGCATCAGAGAAGGCCTGATCGTTGATATGGGCGTCGACTTCGACCACCGGCACCCGGATGGCGCTGCGCACCTCGTCGATCATTTCGGCCAGCGCTTCGGGGTCGTGGGCGACGTCGCCGGGCCGATCCCACTCTTCGACCCCCTGCAGGGGCATGAAGAAGCTGACCGGACCCTTGGCTTCATCGAGCCGGGCGGCGATATCGCGCACCAGCGCCCGGCGTTCCTCGCCGGCCAGACCGGAGGACTTGATCAGCCGGTTGTGGGCGTGGAAGGGTCGGTCCTGATAGGCCTCGGGGATCTCCTGCCACCCGGCAAAATCGATCAGGTCGGCACAGCCCGGAGAGACGATCTGCGGGATGCCCGCAGCCCCTGCCCCGCGCAGCCGGTCTTCGCCACTGTTGATGACCGAGCCGACCATCAGGTTGCCCAGCTCACAGAGTGACAGGTCGAGCACGGCGGCGAAGTAGCCCTGCCGCGCCAGCGCTTCGAAGGCCATCCCACCCATGCCGGTGGCGTGGAAGACGGCGACTTCGAACCCGCGTTCCTCCAGCGGGCGCGAGAGCAGGGTCATGTATTTCAGGCACGAGGAGCCGAGGCTCATCATGCCGATCACCGGACGTTCGCGCCGGGGCGGCTCAACCGCGCGCGCCGCGCCCAGCACCGCGCCAGCAGCCTGACTCAGCGAGGACTTGCAGACCGAATTCAGGCCGTAGAGCCCACCGGCCCAAAGGATCATCTGGATATCCGGTGCCAGCCGGTCGGCGGGAATAATCGGGGAGAAGGCGACGGTGGAGACTACGTACTTCGGCACCCCCATGGGCAGCGCCTGACAGCAGTCAAGCACCAGATCCGTGCCCATGGTGCCGCCCAGACCGATGATGCCGTCGATCTTGCCGTCGGCGTGGAGTTTTGCCGTCAGGGTCGCCGCGCCCGCCGCCATGATCTGCATGGCGATATTCTCGCCCCCAGCGTCGATGGCATCCTGGATGGTCTTCCCCACCGCCGCCGTCACGTCGTGCTTGGAGATATCGGTGGGCTGCTGCGGGTCGCCCAGCACGCTGACGTCCATGCTCATCGGCGTGCCGCCCTGCGCGCGGATGACCTCACAGACGTAGTTCAGCTCGTCGTCCTTGGTATCAAAGGTTCCGATCACCAGAATAGTCTTGTTCATCGCCTTCATTCCTCCCGTCACTGGGTCCGCTAGCCCGTTGTCATCCCCGCATGCGCTCCCCGCGGGGGTCGTAGAAACCGCGCAGGCTCAGCTGCGCCGGAAGGTGCTCGCCTGCAATCTGCACGCTAAAGCCACCCGCCTCAATCCAGTCTGGGCCAATCCCCGCCTCGCGGTGCAGCGCGGCGAGGCCGACCATCTGCTCCAGCCGGAAGCCCCAGTCGCCCGACGTCACGTGGCCGACGATCCCCCCTTCTTTCCACACTGGCTCGTTGTGGATCAGATAGGGTCCGTCCGCGCCGGTCAGGCTTGGAACTGAAATCATGGCCGTGCGATAGCGCAGGCGGCCTGCGCGGTGATCTTCGACCTGTTCCAGCAGCCGGTCGCGGCCGAGGAAGCCGCCGGGCTTATCAAGATCGATGGCGAAGCCCAGCCCGACTTCGAAGGGCGTGTCGTCTTCGCCGATATCGTGTCCGAAATGCAGAAAGCCTTTCTCGATCCGGCAGGCGTTCATGGCGAACATGCCCATATGCTCCAGCCCCAGTGGCGCGCCGGCTTCGATTAGAGCCTCGTAGACGCTGCCCGCGAACTCTGCGCTGATCAGCAGCTCGAACCCCAGCTCACCCAGGAACGAGCGCCGGATCACCCAGCCACGCGCCAGCCCGAGGTCGACCTCGCGCGCCCCGCCGAAGGGCAAAGCAGCGGCCGAGGCGGGGTCGGGACTCCCGGCCAGCGCCGACAGAATATCCCGTGACTTCGGGCCGTGCAGGCTGAGCAGGGCAAAGGCGGCGGTGGCGTCGAACAGCTCGAAGCGCCAGTCCGGGTCCGCGTGGGCGCAGATCCAATGCTGGTCGCGCATCTGGCTGGGGTGTCCCGTGACCACGAGAAAGCGATCATCAGCCAGCCGCACCACGGTCACGTCAGCCTCGATGCCGCCGAGTTCGTTCAGAAACGGCGTGTAGATCGATGTCCCGACCGGGCGTTCTAGGTTGGCCGAAGCCACGCGGCTGAGCGCCGCCTGTGCGTCAGGCCCCTGTACGATGAATTTGGCGTACATGGACTGGTCGAGCAGGACGGCGTGGTCCCGCGCGGCGAGGCACTCGACCTGCATCCGTTCCGACCACGGCTTCCAGCGGATCGACGGCTCACCCGTCCAGCCACCGCCGAAGTGCATGGGCACTTCCCAGCCGATGCGTTCAGCAAAGGCAGCCCCGGCCGCGCGCAGTTCAGCGTGCAGCGGCACCCGGCGCAAGCCGCGCGCGCTGGTCACCTGCCGCCCGGGCCAGTGCAGGCCGTAGTGAAAGCCCACGCTCTCGGCGGCGCGCTTGGCGTTGTAAGCGCTGTTGCGCTGGAAGGGGTGCGCCCGCACCGCCAGCAGTGGCAGCATGGAGCGTGAAGGCCGGCCGTCGATCAGCCACTCGGCCATGGTCAGCCCGGCCCCGCCGGAATTGAGGATGCCGTTGGAATTCATCCCCGTGGCCAGAAACACGCCTTCGACCTCGGCGCTGGGGCCCATGTAGGGCCGCCCGTCGGGGGTAAAGCTCTCGGGACCGTTGAAAAAAGTCTGGATGCCCAGCCCTTCGAGCGCCGGCATGCGCGCGAACATGCGCTCCAGCTCCGGCTCGGCGTGCTGCATATCAAAAGGCAGTTCGTCAAACTCGAAATCCTCTGAAATACCGTTCCGCGCCCAGGCCTTGCCCTGCGCCTCAAACCCGCCGATCAGCAGCCTGCCTGCGTCTTCTTTCCAGTAGGTGCGCTCTTCGGCGATGTTCAGGATCACCTGCTCCCGGGCCAGCCAGTCCACCGGCTCGGTGACGATGTAGAAGTGCTCGGCGGCGTGCAGCGGTACCGTGATCCCGTGGGCCTTGGCGAAGTGATGGCTCCACATGCCAGCGGCAATCAACACGCGGTTGGTGGCGATGGTACCGTGTTCTGTAAACACAGCGCGGACCCGGCCGTGCTGAATATCGAGACTATCGACCCGACAGTCCTCGAACACCTGCCCGCCCCGGGCGCGGGCGCCCTTGGACAGCGCGGTGGCCACGTCCAGTGCGTTAACCTGCCCGTTCGACGACACCAGTAGGCCCGAGCGCACGTCATCGACCCGGATGGTCGGCCACAGCGCCGCAATCTGCTCGCGGTCGAGGATCTCGCTTTCGATCTCCATCCGCGCGGCGTGATCGTGCTGGCGCAGCAGCTGCTCGTGTCGAACCTCGCCGAGTGCGAGGTTAAGGGTGCCGCTTTGCTTGTAACCCGTCGCCTGTCCGGTCTCAGCCTCGAGGTCCCGGAACAGCTTGGCAGTATATTTGCCAAGTGCGGTTTGCGCGGTGCTGTCGCGCAGCTGCCCAACGATCCCGGCGGCGTGCCAGGTCGTGCCGCTAGCCAGCTTCCGGCGCTCAAGAAGTACCGCTTCAACCCCGCGCGCGGCTAGGTGATAGAGCGTCGACAGCCCGATGATCCCACCGCCCATGATGACGACAGGTGCCTGAGACGGCAGGTTTGGTGCCACCCTGTTCCTCCCCAGCGCGCGCCCTTATCTGGGGTCAATCACGCCTCCATTGGTGCGTTATTGTCACCAATGGAGGATTATGCAACACGACCCGGTTGGGGTCAACGATCTCGGACCCGGGCGCGCGCGTCCTGATCTGCGTTGCTCGCCGTTTGCACTCTCCATGCATTTGGTGACACTTCCTCGGCAACGGCACCTCGGAATCCAGCACCGCGGCCCGGAAAAGGATCAAAAATTTGACAGCTCTGCGCGACCTGATGGCCTCGGCGGTAATGATGGGCTTGCTGGCAGCCTTCGTCGGCTACTCAGCCTCCTTCGCCATTGTCATGGCGGCGTTGGAAGCCATGAGTGCTACCGAGGCACAGGCGGCCACGGGACTGTTCTTTGCGACGCTGGCCATGGGGCTGTGCAGTCTGGTCCTGCCGCTGATCACGCGCGCGCCCTCGGCCATTGCCTGGTCGACGCCGGGGGCAGCCTTCCTCGCCTCTTCGGCGACCCTGCCCGGGGGCTTTGGCGAGGCTCTGGGCGCACTCATCACCTGCGGCGTGATGATCCTGATCACCGGCCTGATCCCGGCGCTGGGCCGCTGGGTTGGCCGCATTCCCAAGCCCATCGCCGACGCCCTACTCGCCGGGGTCCTGCTCAAGCTGTGTCTGGCGCCAGCGTTGGCGCTGGGGTCGATCCCTGCGCTGATGATCCCGGTCATTCTGGCGTGGATCGTCGGCCTGCGGCTGAACCGGCTCGCCGCCATGCCTCTGGCGGTGCTGACTATGGCCGTGGTGCTGGCCTTTACGGTCGATTTCGACGCGGCGGGTGCGGCCTTCAACGCGGGCTGGTTCCCCGCGGTAGCGCCCTCGATGCCGATCTTCGAACCGGTCTCGATGCTCTCGGTCGGGCTGCCACTGTATCTGGTCACCATGGCCGGGCAGAATATTCCGGGCTTTGCCGTGCTTGAGTTCAACAACTTTCCCGCGCGCCGCCCGCTCATGCTGCGGGTGACGGGAGTGGCCAGCCTGCTCAGCGCGCCCTTCGGGGCCATGCCGATCAGCATGTCGGCGATCACGGCGGCGATGATGTGCGGCGAGGACGCTGGCACCGACCCAGCAAAACGCTACTGGGCGGCTACCATCAGCGGGGTCAGCTACTGCCTGCTGGCGCTGCTCGCCGGGGTGACGGCAACACTGGTAACGATTGCGCCCACGGCGCTGATCATCGGGATTGCCGGGCTGGCGTTGATCCCGGCGCTGGTCGGCTCGCTGCGGTCGGCCTTCAGCGAACTCGGCCAGCTTGAGGCGCCGGCGCTGACCTTTCTCACGGCGGCCAGCGGTATGACCCTGTTCGGGGTCAGCGGGGCGTTCTGGGGATTGGTGCTGGGGGGGCTGGTCTGGCTGTCGAAATCGTTGCTCAACCGCCAGACCCATGCATCATCGTAGCCGGACAAGCGAACCTAAGACAGCCCGCTCTGAAATTTGATTTAACGCGGCCCATCATTAAATCGTACGCGATCAACCATTAGGGAAGCTCTAGACCGCAAGCTACCCACAACATTCAGGTCACGATTGTCGGGATTCATAACTCCAAAGCTGGCCACAACATCCGAAATTTTTGCTGACTTGTTGATCGGATACTCGTAAACCTGTTCAGCATAAACGGCTTGCGCTTCCGATGTTGTCAGATACTCCATGAGCTTGAGGGCAGCCTCACGGTTTGGCGCATATTTCGCCATCGCCATGCCGGATACATTCACATGAGTTCCACGACCGTCATTGTTTGGAAAAATCACCTTCAGCGCATTTCGCCAATCCTGCTGCTCAGGCTCTTTTTCGTTCGTCTCCATCAGGCCAACATAGTAGCTGTTTCCAATGCCCAAATCACACTCACCTGAAAAGATACCTTTTGCTTGAGCTCGGTCGTTTCCATTAGGTTTCCGTGCAAGATTATCTCGTACTCCTGCCAACCACGTCTCTGCAGCCTCTTCACCGATCTCATCAATCATCGAAGCAATAAGGGCAAGATTATAACCATGCTGACCTGAGCGCGTACAAATGCTCCCCTTCCACTTTGGATCAGCCAACTCCTCATAAGTGATACTGTCGATATCCAAACGATCGACGGACGCATAAATCACACGACCGCGCATTGTGAGTGCAAACCAGTTACCGTCCTGAGACCGGAACGATGCTGGAATATTCTTCTCGATCACAGCTGATGTTACCGATTGGGTAACACCTTCATTCACAAAGGTAATCAAACCTCCGATATCTGTCGTCATCAGAACATCAGCCGGAGATAGGCTCCCCTCGGCAACCACTCGGTCAACCAGACCCTTCTTTGCAAACAACACCTGCGTTTCGATGCCCGTAGATGCTGTAAATGCTGACAGGACAGGTTCGATCAAATCCGGCTGGCGAGTTGAATAGATATTAACCGTCTGCGCCTGGACAAACGCTGGTGCCAAAGTGACTACAAATATCGAAACAGCCGTCAGTAATTTTCTCATTTTCACTATCCAGATTTTGAGGGTTTTGGGCGGCGCAACTCTAAGCCACCAGCCCATCTGATACAGTACCATTATAGTCCATTTTTGTCGATTGCAAGAGCCTGCCAAGCATGCTCTAGAGAGCGGTTGGAGAGGTTTGAGAGACCGCCGGATTTTAAAGCGGGACAAGCCTTCTTCAGCGTGTTGAACTTGTCTGAGAACGTGTCCTGCTGCGCCTTAGGATCAAAAATAAATTGATCTTGTAGTGTTAGTTTTAGCAGCTCGCAGACAGCCCGGCGATATTTAGCGTATTTAAAGTGGGATATATATACATTTGCAAATCGTATAAATCTCTCTTCTCCAATATCTCTAATAGCAACGAGCGTCATAGTCTTTGTGTAGCCATCTATACTAGCACGATCAACGTAAATTTTGATCTGATTTTGACTGTATCCTTCAGAGCGCTGCAGCTGGGACCGGTATTTCGAAGAAGTCACGATCTCACTCATTATTAGGGTCACATTTGCTAACCCGCGGAGAGGCCAAACTCCCTTGCTCAACACGATCAATTGAATTCCAAAAAGACATCTTCAATTTTTGATGGATCCAATTCGACAACTTGAATATTTGAAAAATATACCCGATTACTAAATTAAATATTTCTCTTAAAGGCTGAATGTATAGAGAAGTGATGCTTCCTGCTTCCATCTTTTCTCTCGCGTCTAAACCATATTGCAGACGGTCACCGGCTTCAGAGAAATGCAAAGATCCAAACGCCCAGTCCCAAATGGAAAGCGCCGCACCAAAATTTTTGTCATAGTGCCGCTCTTCAACAGAGTGGTGAATTTGGTGTTGAGCTGGGGAAATTAAGATTCTTTCAAGCCAAGGCCAGTAGCGGATTGCGACGTGGCTATGGCGTAAGTTTGAACCTGTCACGTGGAAAACAAAATTGAAAATATTTGCCCCAACAACCGTATAAATACTGAAACCCGCTCCAAAGAAAAATAGGAACAGAGGAATGATCAAGCCCTGAGCTATCGTTCCACGGGTCGTGTACAGAATGCCCTCGAGCGGGTGTACTCGGTAGACGGTGATGGGTGTTAAACTCTCAGCTGAATGATGAACCTTATGGATTGCCCATAACAGAGGCCATTTGTGCATCCAACGGTGGACCAGGTATTTAGAGAAATCATCTGCAACGAAACTGGTGGTCGTGAACAGCACAACAACCCAGATCCGACCTACGTCCTGAAATATACCTTGGGGGAGCCAATCCGTCCCTATCAACATGAAGTAAATCGCGGTGGAGAATGCAATTTGTGACACAAGAATCGGCGTGAACAAGAAAGAAAATACTCTATTCAAAATGAATAATTTATAATCAGCGATAGACGACCTCGAGAAGAAAATCTTACGATCGAAAATTTTCCGGAATGCAACACTACAATTATGTCTATTGCTGATCATAAGCCATGCGGCTGCGATAGCGACTGCTATAAGAAGATAGCCAACGAAGACACGCTTCTTAGGATTGATAAAATCTGACAGGAAGAATTCTATTCCAGCGAAAATTTCCATATCAATGAGATCTGGACAGCGGAGTTAAAACACCGCTGCCCAGAAACACCTCCTACATCCTTATGAGAATGCTATAGCGAGAGAGAAATCGATTGGACATCAATCGGTTTCAGCATTGGACTCGTTGTAAAGGGCGTCGGAGAGTTCTTCTAATGTGGCTAACCCATCGTTTACACGGCTTTCCACACCAAAGGTATCAACCATCAGCTTCTGTACCTTCAACATGTGAAGCTGATAGTCACGCCAGCCGCGGCGCCGTTCCCGGACAAAATTGCCATCGCCATCCACGCCAGTCACGTATGACTTATCAAGTGTCACAGGCCCATAGCCAATCAGGCTATTTAATTCGACAGCTACAGCGCCAAGATTATTTTTTCCGGACTGAAGCGCCATAGAGAAGCCCATCAGCTCACCCCAGTGCTTAGCGTAGCTGCGATAGGCTGAAGTCAACTCATCACCGTCCAAGGTCTTCATCTTTTCTATGTCCTTGTAGACAGAGCCTGCGTACTTGAAGACTGCCTCAGCTAAGACCTGTTCCCAATTGCTTGCGATTGTAGCCGCATAGCCTTGCAGGGTAGACCGTTGTTCATCAGAGAGAGCCTCTCCAGCAGCGTCGGTTATGAGCTGACGGCCATCGATGTACGCTGACATAATGTTATGTGTGTACGAGGTCGTTTTCGTCCCGGACCGATCAAAGGCCGCAGCATAGTAAGCGGGTCCGAACACATGCTCTGATTTGAGATCCACAACCCCATCACCATCGGCGTCCGCGAGATCAAAACCCTTTTGTTTTGCGATGCTGTAAATTTCGTCAGCTGTTAGGCTCAGGCAGTGGGCCGCACAACCCCAGTAACCAAAGCCCTCATCCCAGCTGTGTTCTTTGCCAGTGTAATGAGCGCCATCTTTGTAGGGCTTGTTATTTGGCTTATTATCAGCAAGCAGCTTTTCATCAAGGTAGTTATCAACTGCCTGGTTGTAAGCCATTGCACCCATGGTAAATTTTGAAATGAGCTGGGCCCAGTCATAGCCGTTTTCAGCGTCAAAACCACCTTCAGACTGAGCGGCCATCCGGATCATGTGATAAGCAACATCTTTGCCCGTCATGTTCCCTGGCCACGCAGGCATCAAGCCACCATAGAACTTACCCGAAATATTTTTTCCAGATGAGATCTCATCAACGGTGGTTTGGAGGATAGGGTATCCGTCTTTAGAAACTGGAGCGATGATGGGGCGGTCTTGGTCTGCCCCATCGAAGTAGGCAAGCATCTGAGCTTCAAGCTCCGCAGCATTAGCACCGCCGTCGCCCATTGCAGCGATCTTTTTAAGACTCTGCTCCAGAGCATGCCGAGCAATTTGGCCAGTATACGATACACTGTTCGTCTTATCCCCGTCATAGCCTGAGAGCGTAATTGGAAACGGGCCATAGGAAGCAGGTGCAGAACCAGACGCAAGTCCGATACTACCGCCACCGGCGGTGGAGATCGAAGTGTCTGCATTTACTACATTTGCAGCGATCAGAAGTGGCAACACCGCAGCAGAAGCCACCAGCGACAATTTAAACATGAGTTCACAACCTTTTAATCAGTACGAGATTAGTACTGAATATCTCAGGCATGCCTTATTGCCGTCAATAACAAAATAGGACTGTTTTTGTGCTATTTGCGCAAAGGCGATCTGACTATCTTGCAAGGATCGCGGCGCTTCCGAAACCTTAGCCAACTCAGTGTGGCGCTACTTCCAAGGGTTCTCTATACTTAATGTCGAAACAAACAGAGCGCGCAGCCGCTATCTACTTGCTTTTGTTTATCCGCTCCCGCCACAGTATCAAACCCCCTGCCCCGACGATCAAAATCACACCCGGGAACAGCGTGGTTACCGGCAATTCCCCAAAGAACAGCCAGCCGAAGGTCAGTGATGTCAGGATGCTGACAAAGACAAATGGCGCCAGCGTCGACCCCTCCGCCATGCGATAGGCCACCATAAGCAACAGCACCGAAACCCCGCCGACCATCGACATCAGCAACATCAGCCCGGCGTCCTGCCAACTACTGACCGGTGAAAAACTCGAGCTGGCGAGGACCATCACCACAGACGCAAAGATGCTGGCCACCGAGGAATAGAGCAGCAACAGGCCGTTGCTTTCGCCATCGGTAAAGAAACGCACCGAGACCATCGAAAAGCCGTAGCAGGCCGCAGCCGCAATCGGCAGCAGCGCCGTCAGGGTGAAGGTTTCGCTGCCCGGCCGCAGCACCAGAACGACACCCGCAAAGCCGAGAATCACCGCGCCGCTGCGCCACAGCCCGACCCGTTCCCGGAAGAACAGCACCGACATGAGCACGACGAACAGCGCGCTGGACTGCGCCAGCGTGGCGATGGTCGCCAGTTCCATGACTGAAAGCGAGGTGTAGAAGGCGAGCTGCGCGATCGCGACCATCAACCCCCGGAACAGCGCCATCCGCCACTTTTTCAGGATCAAGCACTGTCGCTCCAGCTTCAACTCACCGAGGAACAGCATGAGCGCAATCGGCGGCAGCATGCCGAAAATATTGCGATAGGTCGAAAGCTCAACCGGGCTATAGCCCCGCGACGTCAGCACCTTGACGACTACCGCCATCAGGTCAAAACCGGTGATGGACAGCAAGACCAGCGCGATGGCGAGGAAAGGCCGTGAAGTGGGGGTCGCCATGGATTTGCACTCTACTGTCATTACAACACCTAAGTCTGGACCCCTTCAGTCCTGCTGTCACGCAAAGCTTTGCACGCCCATAACCCCGGGAAGCGCGGCTGACCTGTCGCTTTCGCGCTGCGAAGAAATCGCGGCAATCCCTTAGGGTCTGTCTATGACACTGCCTCGTTCCCCGGGACTGTTCACTTTGGTACTGATGGCTGGCACCAGCGTGATGTCGCTGAACCTCATCCTACCGGCTCTTGGGAGCCTCGCTGAGGGTTTCGGGCTGAGCTACGCCACCGCCTCGTTTGTGTTCTCCGGTTACCTGATTGTCACCGGTGTGATGACGCTGGTCATGGGGCCGCTGTCGGACCGGTTCGGGCGCAGGCCAATCGTGGTGACGGCACTGAGTATTTTCATTCTTGCCTCGCTGTGCAGCGCGCTGGCACCGAACGCCGTGTTTATGTTCGTCTTCCGCTTCTTGCAGGCGGTCGTGGTCGCTGCCGGGGTGCTGGGGCAGGCCGTCGTCCGGGATACCTCTGCGAGCCAGTCTGACACCACCCGAAAGCTTGCCCTGATCGCCATGGCGATGGCGCTGGTACCCTTGATCGGGCCCATGGCTGGCGGGGTGATCGCTGACCTGATGGGGTGGCGGGCCGTGTGCATGGCGCAGGCTGGGGTCGGTGCCCTGACCCTGCTGCTCTGCGTATTTGACCTCAACGAGACCAACCAGCATCGCTCAGCGACCTTTCTGGCCCAGTTCCGCGCCTACCCCGGGCTGGTGTCCTCGCTGCGGTTCTGGGGCTACGTCATGACCCTGTGCATGGGGGTGGCAGTGTTCTTTTCCTTCCTCGCTGGCATGCCGTTTATCGCCAAGGCGCGTTTTGGCTTCGGCGAGACCATGATCGGGGTCATGCTCGGCACGCTGACGCTGGGCTATCTGCTGGCCAACGGTGTGCTCCGGCAGATTTCAGACCGCTTCATGCAGGCGGGCATCATGGTATTTGCCCGCGTGCTAGGCCTGATCGGACCACTGATTTCCATGGCGTTTATCGTCCTCGGGTTCACCCACCCAATTGTCATTTTTGCGCCGCTGGTGCTGATGGGCGCAGCCAACGGGCTGTCATTGCCTCTGGCCAATTCCGGCATCGTTTCGGTCCGGCCGGATCTGGCGGGCTCGGCAGCGGGGCTGTCGCAGGCGCTGGTTTCATGGATCGGGGCGCTGTGCGCCGCGCTCGTGAGCCTGCTGCTGACCAGCACCCCGTCGACCTTCGTTTTCCTGTGGGCGTTGACGGTCATGGCCGCGATGGCACTGCTGCCGTCGGTTTTGGTGCTTTTCCTCGACCGCCGCGAGGCCGCAAAGCCCGCCTGAGGGGCGCATTCAGGCCGGCAGTTTTTCAACCACGAGGTACCAACCCGTCGGCTCGTCGTCATCCTCGAACAGGCGGTCGGCCTCCCGCGAGCGCAGGACGGCAACACCGCCGGCGGTCAACGCCTCCAGCCCGGTACCAAAGCCGCCCTCGTCCCAGACATCACGGTGAACGGTGCAGATCAATCGCCCCTCGGGCACCAGCAGCGCTAATAGCCCTGGCAAGCACCCTGCCCCCACGTGTCCATGGGTGAAGGTGCCGGTCGAAGCCAGCATGTCGTAGCGCCCGGCCTCCATCACCAGCGGCGCGTTCAGATCGCGCAGAAAGGCCTCGTCGATCCTCCCCTCGCGCTTTGCCACCGCCAGCATGGGCGCGGAGTAGTCCAGCCCGTCGATGCGGCTGAAGCCCTCCTCGCGCAGGCAATCGGCGAGCAGGCCAGTCCCACAGCCCACGTCCAACACCCGCGCATCCCGGCACGGTTCGCTGACGGCCGCGAGGGCGGCGATCCGCCGGGGTGAGCGATAGGCCAGCCCATCGATCATGGTCTGGTCGTAGGTTTCGGCCCAGTCGGCGTAGAGCTTGAGCGTCTCTTCGGGATCGTCGTTGCGCAGGGCATAGGCGCGGGCGAGCAGGCGCTCTGGCGTGTTATCAGTCTCGCGATCATCAGTCATGGCTCAAACCCCTCGCTTAACGCTGCACAGGCCGGAAAAGCTCCCGGATCCATATCGACTTTCGACACGAACCCGGCAATATAGCCCCTCAAGGTTCAGGAGGGTCAACGACCGTGAAGAAACGCCACTTCGAAATCGCCGGCTGGCTGCTGTTTATCGTTTCAGCGCTGGGCTTCACCATCGCCAGCATAAGCAGTTTCTGGGGCCTGTTCGGCAGTCTGTTCTTCCTCGTCGCCTGCCTCGTGTTCCTCGTTCCCTACTTCATGAATGACGATTAGCAGACGCCGAAGCCGCCGTCGCTGCTACCAGCCCATGGCCTCTCGCACCCGGCTGATGGTGCGCTCGGGATTCTTGAGCTTATCGAGGCCGAACAGACCGAAGCGGAAGCTGCAGTAGTCCGGCCCTTCGTCGATGGCCAGCGGCACGCCCGCCGCGATCTGCAGCCCCTGCGCGGCAAAGGCCGAGCCGTTCTGCATCTCCGCTGAAGGCGCAAAGCACACCACCACAGGCGCGGCCTGAAAGCCCTCAGCCGCCACACTGTGATAGCCCTGTTCGGCGAGGATGGCGCG
Source organism: Geminicoccus sp. (assembly GCA_002708995.1). Lineage (GTDB taxonomy): Bacteria > Pseudomonadota > Alphaproteobacteria > UBA7985 > UBA7985 > UBA7985. Next base: position 28,711 of record PAPT01000019.1, read on the forward strand.
CAGTTCGCTGCCGATCCGCTCCTGCGCGGCGCGGCAGTTCTGCAGGCCAAAATCGAGGGTTTCGTTCATGTTGTCGTTGAAGCCGAGCAGCGCGTCGGTCGGCATGGTGGCGTGATAGGCATGGCCACCGTTCAGGTAGGCCTGCATGATCTGATGCCACTTGCCCAGATCGACGGTGAAGCTGCTCGCCCGGATTTCATCCATGCGGTCGAGCGCTCTGGCGCCCATCAGCACCACCCCAGCTGAAGGCGAGGACGACCAGCCCTTCTGCGGCGCCGTCACCATCACGTCGACGTTGAGCGCCTGCATGTCTATCCACACCGCGCCCGAAGCCACGCAGTCGAGCACGAACAGGCCGTCGTTGGCACGCACGGCGGCGCCCACCTCGCGGATGTAGTCGTCGGGCAGCACCATCCCTGCTGAGGTCTCTACGTGGGGGGCGAAGAAGACCTGCGGCTTGGTCGCAGCAATGTGCTTCACGACCTCGTCCAGTGCCATGGGGGCAAAGGGTGCCGTCTCCCCTGCGCCGGTGCGCTGTGCCTTGAGCACCGGGGCCCGGTGGCCGGGTTCGATGGCGTCGAAAATCTGGGTCCAGCGGTAGGAGAACCAGCCGTTGCGTAGGAACGTCTTGCGCTTGCCCAGCCCGAACTGCCGCGCCACCGCTTCCATGGCGTAACTGCCGCCGCCAGGCACCAGCACCATCGATTCAGCCTTGTAGGTGTCGGTCAGCCCTGCGTGCAAGCTGTTCATACAGGCCTGAAACCGCGCGGACATGTGGTTCACGGAGCGGTCGGTGAAGACGACGGAGTATTCGAGCAGGTCCTGGGGGCTTTGATCCAGCATGTCTAGATGGCCTCATGGTAGAATGACTTAGTGTGCGAGAAGGTAGTTCACTAGAGGCGGGTGCCAGCCGTCAAGGTGCAAATAATCGCGCTATGCGGCGATAGACCGCGTCACATCCCGGAGAAGCAGGTGATTACGCCATCGCGCGCGGCCTTGGCCACGGCGGCGTCGTAACCGGCCTTGGTCGGCATGGAGAAGTTATGTTGCCCCCCGGCGTGGACCACGACCTCGCAGCCGTCCTTGTCCGCCAGCGCGGCCTGCACCATCTCCACCTGCTCCATCGGGACATGGGGGTCATCGTCGCCGTAGTGAAGGCTGGTCGGCACCCGCAGTCGGTCGGCCTC
>PAPT01000020.1 GCA_002708995.1 Geminicoccus sp.
AGGCCGTATTCGATCGCCGTCGCCGCCTGAGGCTTCGGGCAGTTATCGGCGTCCACCGCAGCAATGATGACCACAGCGACCAAACCGGTATCGTGGGGCGCGGCACAGCCTGCGGCTGCGATATCCTCATCGCTGGAACCGCCGCCCGTGGCCTTCTCGACCGCGATACCGGCCGACTGAGACGCCAGTTTCAAGGTGGTCTGAACCTGCGGCATCTGATCAGAAACGCCAAAGGTGGGCGGCGTGGTGTCGTACACAGAGGAGCCAGCGGCACCGGTAGCTGCAGCCCGTGCGAAACCTGCACCGGAGGTGGCCGGGTTCAGCTTCTTGGTGATTTCAGGGGCCATGAGGCCGTCGAAGGTGACAAAGTGGGGCATGGCCGAAGCTGTGGTTGCGACAGCGGTGAGCGACAGGGCAGCCGCAAACAGGGAGGAAACGGTTTTCATTGGTTTGGTTCCTGTGGTGTGTTTTCTTGTAACGCTCGGACGGTAGTGCAAACGAACTTTTCAATCAGAAACGCTCTGTATCGGTCTGTATCGTTTCGCCTCTGTCTTGCAGTCGCGCTGAACGGTCTGACGGTTTCCATGGTCTTGCGAGCAGAACCGGTGCTAACGTCACAATTGTTGCCCTGATCAGCCGTAGATCAGAGGCCCTGAGGAAACACCACTCCATGCTCGAAAGCACGAGACGCCTGACGATCTCCATACTCATGCTGCTGTTGCTGTCGACCTGCTATGGCGCCGGTTTCTTCTTCATCAAGATTTCGCTGGACGGCTTTTCGAACCTGTCGGCGGGCGCCCTGCGGATCGTGGTCGCCGCGCTGTCGCTGCTGTTCATCATGAGCCTGACCCGGCATCGGTTCAGCCTGCCCCGGGAAAGCCGCGTTCCCGTGCTGCTCAACGGCGTGCTGTTTATCGGTTTCCCGTTCCTTTCGCTGCCGTGGATCCTGAATTTCATCCCGACGTCGATGGTGGCGATCTACTACTCCACCGTACCGATCTTCGTGCTGGCCCTGTCGCGTTTTCTGCTGGGCCGTCATATCAGCCTCAGCAAGTGGGTTGGCTTCCTGATCGGCTCTATCGGGATCTCGTACCTCGCGCTCAGCCAGATTGGCGCGGCGCCAGCGTCGCTGGAACCGGGCCGCCCATCGTGGTTCATCCTGCTACCCCACGGGGTCAGCATCCTCAGTTCGGTGGCGCTGGCCGCCGGGGTCGTCCACATGTCGACCATCCGGGATTTTCGGCCAGTGCAGTATCAGGGGTATTCGCTGATTGCGGGTTGTGCGCTGGCCCTGCCGCTTTTCATGTTCAACGCCCCCACGGCCCTCCCCGGCTGGATCCCGATCGGTGGTGCGGTGATGGCGGGGCTGATCACGACCGGCGCGGGGCAGGCCCTGCGTGGCCTGCTGGTCCAGCGGGAAGGGGCAACCTTCACCACGCGCAACGGCTACCTGACCCCGGTGGTGGCCAGTGTTCTGGGGCTGTCATTCTTGGGTGAGTCGCTAACCATGGCGCACGGGATCAGCTATGCCGCTGTCGCCGTCGGGCTGTTCATCTCGGCCAAGCGCTAGTCATTGCAGAGGTTCAAAGGAGCGGGTCCATCGGGACCCGCCCCCAGAGAGAGAGTGTGTGTGTGTGCAGAGGGGCCTTTAGTGGTTTTCGCCCCACGCACCATGGAATTCGAAGGCAACAGCCTGCGAGTTACCCACCACCCAGGCGTCATGCCCGGGTGCAATCGCGTAGGCATCACCGGCGGAGTAGGTGATTTCGCTGCCGTCATCGTGCACGCACTTGATGGTGCCTTCGATGATCACACCGACGTGCTTGGCCTGACAGGAGTCCGTGCCGACCAGCGGCTTGATGTCTTTCGACCACTGCCAGCCCGGCTGCACCGTCAGGCGCATGACCCGCTGACCCATGACATTGACGGTTTCGACCCGCGCGTTGTTGGGGGTCATCACTTCGTCGGCGTTAGACGAAAAGTTCTTTGCTTCAACGCTCGCCATCTCATGTCTCCTTCGCACTTTTTTCAATAACTTCAGCATGAAGCATACATGAGGATATTTGTGCATCAATGACAATTGAAACGTCAGAGAGAATTATCTCAAAATAAGTAAAATTCTATATTTGGGGATTTTCAGCGAATAAGGGGGTCTTATGTTTACGATTTATTTGGCGTTGACAGCTGAGGCACATGACCACGCAGCCCCATTGCACGAACGGGTTTGAAATCGCGGCTGCGCCTGCGTAGGCTCCCGGGAACGAGCATGGGAGCAAGGCGCGGTGAAGACGGCATTGATCACGGGTGGCGCCAGCGGACTGGGCCGGGTCCACGCCCAGCGGCTGGCAGACGAGGGCTACGCGGTAGCCATTCTTGACGTGAATGAAGCCGGGTTGCGCGAGACCGCCAGCCAGTCGCCCCGCATCCACCCCTACGCCCGCGATGTCACCGACCTTGCGAAGGTGCAACAAACCGTCTCGACCGTGATCGAAGCCCACGGTCCCGTCGACCGCCTGATCAACTGTGCGGCAATCATGCCCGGGGGGCTTCTGCTCAATCATTCGGCGGAGCAGATCAGCCGGATCATGGAGATCAACTACGTCGGCATGGTCAACGTCTGCCAGACTGTGATCCCGGCGATGGTGGCGCGCAACGAGGGCGAGGTCATCCTCTATGGCTCCACAGCCGGGCTCATGCCAATGCAGCGCTTCGGTGCTTACGGCGCCTCCAAGGCGGCGAACAATTTCTACGCGGGACTGCTGATCGCCGAGAACCGGTCGAAGGTGCGGATGACGCTGGTCTACCCGCCGGCGGTCAAAACCCCCCTGCTTGATCAGGCCGTGGACGGCCCACCGCTCCTCAACTCGCGCTTAGGGCGACGGTTCCTGGCCGTGGAACCGGAGAGCGTGGTCGCGGCGGCGGAGCGGGCGGTACGGCGGGGGCGCAAGGCGTGCTACCCTGGCGTACTGGCGCGGATCATCGGCTTGGCCAGCCGGTTTTCTTGAACCAGCCGAGGCAGCTGCATGGGCTGCGGAAGCGCCCGTTGATCAGAGCGCCCCCGCGAGACAGCGCCGCCGGGCGGCGGGGTCAGCTCGCAGCGTCGAGGTCGCTTTCCACCCCATGGCGGTGCAAAAAGCCGCGAATGTTGCGCACGGCCTGCCGGATGCGGTGGCTGTTCTCCACCAGCCCGAGCCGGACATAGCCTTCACCGTGCTCGCCAAACCCGACACCGGGTGAGACGGTGACATCTGCCTCGGCAAGCAGCGCGTTGGTGAAACCGATGGCGCCCATATCCCGGAAGGCGGGCGGGATCGGCGCCCACACGAACATGGTCGCGGGCGGAAGCGGGCAGTCCCAGCCCGCCGAGCGCAGCCCGTGCACGAGGATATCCCGGCGACCGGCGTAGAGCTGCCGCATCTCATCGACGCAATCCTGCGGCCCGTTCAGTGCTGCGGTCGCCGCCACCTGGATCGGGGTGAAGGCACCATAGTCGAGGTAGGATTTCACCCGCCCCAGCGCGGCGATCAGGTCGGGGTTGCCAGCGGCAAAACCAACCCGCCAGCCGGGCATGTTGTAGGTCTTGGACATGGACGTGAACTCGACCGCGATGTCTTTGGCACCAGGAATTTCCAGCACCGACGGCGGCGGGTTGCCGTCAAAATATACCTCGGCGTAGGCAAGGTCGGAGAGAACGTAGATGCCGAGATGACGGCAGAAGTCGACGATCTGCCCGTAGAAGTCGAGGTCGACCACCTCCGCCGTCGGGTTCGAGGGGTAGTTGATGACGATGGCGACCGGCTTGGGCACGGCGTGTTCAACCGTGCGCTTGAGCTGCTGAAAGAACGCCGCACCTGTCTGCGCCGAGGGCAGATAGCGCAGCGCCGCCCCGACGATGATGAACCCGAAGGCGTGGATCGGGTAGGACGGATTGGGCACGAGGATGGTGTCGCCGGGCGACGATATCGCCTGCGCAAGATTGGCCAGACCCTCCTTGGAGCCCAGCGTGACGATCACTTCCCGTTCGGGGTCGAGGTCGACGTTGAAGCGCCGGTCGTAGTAAGCCGCCAGCGCCTTGCGCAGCCCCGGGATGCCACGCGAGGTGGAGTAGCGGTGGGCGCGCGGGTTCTGGATCGCTTCCTGCATCTTGGCGAGGATGTGCGGTGCCGGAGGCTGGTCCGGGTTTCCCATGCCGAAGTCGATAATATCGTCGCCCCGCGCCCGCGCCGCCTGCTTGAGGGTGTTCACCTCGGCGAATACATAGGGCGGAAGCCATCTGATGCGGTAAAAGTCTTCTGACATGGGATAATTTCCTGTAAACAGGATCAGAAGTTCGTTGTGCGGGATATTGTCCGAAAAATGAAGCCTGTTGACCGCATTGCAGACAATCGTGCGCAGAAAGATCTTGTTTGAAGATGTTATGTTATAACATTATGAAGTTAGATAGAGCAGCAATGGGGATGCAGAGGCATGAACCTCGTCCGTGACCTCCCACCGATCAAGCCGAACCTACCGCGGGTCACAGACCCGGCGGACCTGACAGTCCTGACAGCCCCCGATTGTCCGGCTGCGATCTGGTCCCGCCAGCACAGCAAGGCCCTTGCGGTGTGGCTCGATCAACTGCCCGCCAGCCAGCTGCCTCGGTGGCGTGAAATCGTAGCGGTGGAAGAGGTCAGCGATGCCGTTTGCGACGCATGCGCCGAAGCCGGCACCCCCGAGGGTGCCGAGCGCGATGAACTCATCACCGAAATCCAGATGCTCGCCGATACCTTCGCGGCGCTGATGAAGGTCTCCGCCGTCTTGCTGCGGCTGGATGTCATCACCTCAAACGCCTGCAAGCGGTTCCACATCGACGCTGTGTCGGCGCGGCTGATCTGTACCTTACGGGGGACCGGCACCCAGCTAGTAGCCGCCGAATCTGCCGGTGACCCGGGCGCCGTTCTGACCGTTTCCCGCGGATCGCCGATCCTGCTCAAGGGCACGCTCTGGCCAGATGCACCGGCATCCGGCCTGCTCCACCGCTCTCCGCCGATCGAAGGCACGGGCAAGACCCGCCTCGTGCTCGTGTTCGACCCGGTTTTCGACTGAAACAAACTGACCGCGCAAAGGCTTCGCACCATGCTTGATAACCGCCTCCCCGTTACTGTGCTTTCCGGCTTTCTCGGGGCTGGAAAAACCACGCTGCTCAATCGCGTGCTGAACAACTGTGAGGGTAGACGGGTCGCGGTGATCGTCAACGATATGTCGGAGGTCAATATCGACGCCGATCTGGTCCGGGCTGATACCGAGCTCAGCCGCACCGATGAAACCCTTTTTGAAATGTCCAACGGCTGCATTTGCTGCACCCTGCGCGACGACCTGCTGGTCGAGGTTGCGCGGCTGGCCGAGGAGGACCGCTTTGACTACCTGCTGATCGATTCCACCGGGATTTCGGAGCCGCTGCCCGTCGCTGCCACCTTCGAATTCCGGGATCAAGCCGGGGTCAGCCTCGCCGATGTCGCGCGGCTCGATACCATGGTGACTGTCGTTGATGCCGTGAACCTGCTCAACGATTTCTCGTCTCATGAGTTTCTTAGCTAGCGCGGCGAAAGCCTCGGGGACGATGACGACCGCACGCTGGTCAGCCTGCTGACCGAACAGATCGAGTTCGCCGACGTGATCGTCCTGAACAAAGTCGGCGACGCCAACGCCGGGCAGGTCGAGAGCGCACGCAAGATCATCCGCAGCCTGAACGCCGACGCGAAGATCGTCGAGACCAACTATTCCCACGTTCAGGCAGACCGAATTCTGGATACCGGCTTGTTCGATTTCCAGAAAGCGCACGAGCATCCGATGTGGGCTAAGGAGCTTTACGGCTTCGCGGACCACGTCCCGGAAACTGAGGAATACGGTGTCTCCTCCGAGGTTTACCGTGCTCGTGCGCCCTTTGATCCCGCAAAAATCGTCGACTTGCTCAACGGTGAAATCTCCGGCGTCATCCGCGCCAAGGGCCACTTCTGGGTCGCGACCCGGCCGGAGTGGGTGATCGAGTTTTCGCTCGCAGGCGCGCTGTCAACGATCAAGCCACTGGGTCACTGGTGGGCCCACGTGCCGATTGAACGCTGGCCCAGCGAGGGCTCCGGCCGGGCTTACCTCGAAGAAAAGTGGGCCGAGCCCTGGGGCGACCGACGCCAGGAAATCGTCTTTATCGGCGCAGACTTTGACTGGTCGACGCTCAAGCAGCGGCTCGATGTCTGCCTGATCGCCGACGCGGGCCTTGAGACGATCGAGGTACTGCCCGATCTGCCTGACCCGTTGCCAAAGTGGCAGGTCGCGGGGGGCTGACGCCCCTTATCCTGCCTTTTGGTTGCTCCGACTGAGGCTGCTTTTCAAGCCCGGCGTTCGCGCTAAGATGCCCCCGAGCCGCGTCCGATCAGGCGTAGCAAACATGACAGGGACAGCGATAGGGGCGGAGGCAGAGCCGTGGACACCAGAAGCAGAAGCCGGATTGAGTGGGTCGCCGATCATTGCGCCCTGCTCAGCCAGATCACCGACGAATTCCGCCAGACCCGTCCCTTTGACAGGCTCACCATCGGCACCGGTATCCACCTCGAACCCAAGACCGTCGCACTGCTCATGACCCTGCGCGCGGGCGGGGCCGAGGTGATCGCCTCGGGCAACCTCAGCAGCACCCAGCCTGACTCGGTCGAGTATCTGCGCGCCGCCGGGGTCCGGGTCGAGGCGGAGCAAACCACTGATCCGGCCTTGCATACCGCCCTGCTCGGGCGGGTGCTGGAGGCGCAGCCTGACCTGCTGCTCGACAACGGCGGCGACCTGTTCGCGCTGTATCTCGAAGCCCCCTACCCGGGCCTGCGCGGCGGGACGGAGGAAACCACCTCAGGCCGGATGCGGCTGGAACCGCTGCGCGAGCAGCTGAGCATGCCGATCCTGGTGATCAACGACAGCCCGATCAAACAGTTCGGGGAGAACCGCCACGCCGTGGGCCAGAGTATGTTTGAGACCTACATGCGGCTGACCAACCGCTCGACCAACGGCAAGCGGGTCACGGTCTTCGGCTACGGTCCCTGCGGCGAAGGCGTCGCGACGTGTTTCCGCCATGCCTTCGCGCAGGTGTCGGTGTGCGAGGCCGACCCGGTGCGGCGGCTGGAAGCGCATCTGGATGGCTTCATGACCCCGGCGACCGACGCGGCCATCGCCAGCGCCGATATCATCGTTACCGAAACCGGCGCTGTCGACGTGCTGACCGCCGACCACCTCGGCCTGATCAAGGACGGGGCGATCCTGCTCAACGGCGGCCACTTCCCCGGCGAGATCGACTTCGCCGGCATGGCCGGTTCGGCCGAGGTCGAACAGCGGGATGAATTCGAGAACGGGGCGCTGACCACCCTGCAGCTGAAAGACGGGCGACGACTGACCATCGCAGCGGCGGGGCATATGGCCAACCTCGCCGGGCCGCGGCCCCTTGGCAATTCGATCGAGGCCATGGACTTCGGTTTTGCGCTGCAGGCGCGGTGTCTGGAGCGGATCGCGACCGGGGGAACGGATGCCAGCGACTGCGTGGTGCCGGTGCCGCGCGACATCGACGAAGGGGTGGCCAACGCCTACCTCGACCTGCGCAGCGGCTGAACGACCCCGCCCATCTCAGGTGTGCTCAGTCGGCGGGAACAACGCCGGCGAGGTCCGCGGGGTCGCGGTGGACCGGGATGGCCCGGGCTTCGAGCGCCTGCAGCATTGGCCTGAACGCGGGTTCGGGCTCACCAAACACCAGCGCGGCCGCCAACTGCCCGGTCTCGGCCAGCTCCAACCATCTCTCCAGCCTGCCTGCACTCGCGCCAGCGCCAGCACTCGCAGGCGATTGCAGCCTGCGGGCAACCTGCAGCCCGGCGTCTGCCTCCAGAACCCCGGCCGTAACTGCATCGGTTGCGAGCAGCAGACCGCCGAGGTCTTCCCGATGCTGTCCAGCAAAGTCGAGCAGAGCAGCACGGGCCTGATCACCGGCAACCAGCAGCACGTAACGCGCTGCCCGGTGGAAGCGTAAGGTCAGGCGCTCGACCGCGAGGTCGGAAATCTGCCGGACCAGCGGCAGCGCCCCGGCCGGGTTTTCGCGGCACAACGCTTCGAGGTCGGCGAAGGCCAGGCGGTCGAGTTTACAAGGGGTTTCGGCAACCACGGCTGCCGTGCGGCGCCGGGAACCGAACCATCCCATTTCACCGACGATTGCTGGCGCGGTCAGTCGCAGCGATTCCTGCGGCAGATCGACCCGTAGCTGTCCCTGACGCAGGATGAACAGCGCCTCGGAAGGGTCGTCGACCGCAATCACGGTGTCACCCTCGGCGACGCTCATTTCAGTCAGGCGCGAGGGATCAACCGGCAGCGGGCCACGGTGCAGCGACGGGAATGTGTCGGCGTAAACCTGCGGCTGCCAGCCCGGCAGCATCAGCGGGGCAACCTCACTGTAGCCCGCGCCCTTGAAGTTCAGGCCATTCAGCGGGCCGGCGTCGGGGTCGGTGTCGTCCGGGGGCAGGTTGAGCAGCAGGTTAGCGGCGCTCTCCGACAGATCGCAGCAGGCGATGCCCTCCGGCACCCGTTCGGCGGAAAAGGCCTCCAAAGCTGGGCCCAGATCGTCGACGCGGGCGATGCTACGCAGGTGCCCCGCCAGCCGCGCTGCGTCTTCGAGTGCGATGTTGACCCCCTGCCCCATGAACGGCGCAGTCGCATGCGCGGCATCGCCCAAAATGACAGTGAAGCCACCGTCATCCCAGCGGCCGCAGCGAACGATAGGGATCGGGATCAGCCGGTCGGGGTTCAACTCGACAGCCGGGGCGGCAAGGGTATCGACGACATCCGGCAACGTCCGGCTGAGGTAGGCCTGCGTCTCTCCGCTGTTCCGGAGCGCGTCCAGGTGGCTGTGGCGCATGACCAGCGTGGCGCGGTAGCTCTGATCGCCTGCCGGAAAGGCAACCATGAAGAACTCGCCGCGTGGCCAGATGTGGATCGCATCGGGGGCAAAGGGGGCCGTAGGCGCGCCTTCCGGCCCGGCCTGCGGCTGCATCTTGAGTTCGGCGTAGCCCCAGGGTGAGATCCGCTTGGCGAAGTCGATCGTCGGCGACCGGACGAGGCTGGCCCGAACGGTCGAAGCCGCACCGTCCGCACCGATGACCAGATCAAACGCTTCGGTCTTCAGCCCGCCATCGGGGTCGCGCCAGACCACCTGCCGGGCTCGCCGGACCAGATCGATGCACTGCCAGCCGAGCCGCAGTTCCAACCCGGACGCCGCCGCGGTCCAGTCCAGAATGGTGCCCGTCAGGTCACCCCGGTCGGTCGAGAAGTTCTTCCAGCTAGAGTCGGTGGGCAGGAGCGACAGCAGGCTGCTGTCAGGGCGGTGAAACACCCGACCGGCCAGCGGTATCGAGCGGGTCTTAATGCTGTCATTGAGACCGGCTGCGCTCAACGCGCCCATGCCGCGGGGAGAGACCGAGAGCTGTATCGAGCGGTCTTCGTTGGCCTCCATGGCCGCGCGGTTGCGGCGATCGCCGAGGGTGACGCGGTGGCCCTCGCGGGCCAGCAGACCGGCGATCAGGCCGCCCGCCGGTCCTGCTCCGATAACGGCGATGCGCAGGCTCATGGTCTTTGCAAACGCCGTTTGAGGCCTTCGCTGGCTTCGGTTCCCGCCTGCTTGAGCAAGGCAAGGTCGCTGCCCAGAACCAACAGCCGGGCCCCGGCGGCGGCGGCGCGATGGGCGCCCCCGGCGTTCATGGCGAAGGTTCCAACCAGCTTGCCCGCCTTGCCCGCCACCGCGAGCACGCGCTCGAAGGCCTCGGCGAGCCGCGGGTCGTCCATGCCGACACCGAGTGAAACGGCCATGTCCCCGGGACCGAAGAACAGCAAGTCGATCCCGTCGGTTTTGGCGATGGTCCCGGCCTGCTCCAACCCTCCGGCGGTCTCGATCTGGGCGCAGACCAGCACCTGCTGATTGGCGGCGCGGAACATCTGCGGCAAGGGAATGGCGCCATAGCCGGTCGCGGGTGTCAGGGGGTGGACGCCGCGCGTGCCTTCGGGTGGATAGCGGCACCAGCTGGCCAGTTGCTCAGCCTGCGCCGCGCTCTCCACCATGGGCGCGAGAATACCGTCAGAACCGGCTTCGAGCGCGTCTTGCACCGCCGCGCGGGCGAGTTCAGGGATGCGGGTGATGGCGCTCAGGCCCGCGCGCTGACTGGCCATGATCAGGCCAGCGGCGGTTTCCGACCCCATGACAGCGTGTTCGCGGTCGATGACGATGCAGCCAAATCCGGCCTGGGCCAGCACGCCTGCAACGGCCGGGTCCTTCAGCGAGGCGAAGGTCGCGGTTACAGGGCCAGCAGCAAGGGCATTCTTCAGGGTCATCAGCCGGGTCGCACTTGGTTTGCGCAGACCACTAGAAAATCAGTTTAAACCACCCAGAGCAATAGGCTGGCGACGGGGAAAAACTCACCCTAAGTCTGTCGAAGAGCCCCAGCCTTGGCAAGCCGGGGTAAACCCGGGCAGCGGGGTCGGCAGCCCATCCGGGTCAGAGAATGAGGAAGTCGCCGGATACCTCGAACGCGTCGGCGGTCAGCGAAAACCCCTCCAGCGTGAATTCATAGATGCCGGAATTCATTTCAAAGCTCACAAGAGTGTCGCCACCGCTCTGGGTGAGATTGACATTTGACGGTGTAAAACCGTTGCCGACGCCCACCGTGACGGTGTCGAGATCGGGATCGAAGTTGCGGATGATCACCCCGGAATTGAGGGTTCCGCTCGTCAGGCTATCGGCGGCGGTGTCAGCACCGAAGTCAAAGATACTGCCACCATAGACCCGCGCCTTGGTCGACAGGTCGATCGTGTCCGAGCCCGTGCCACCGGTGTACGTGACAGTCCCGTCGTAGAGCGAGAAGTAGGTCGGTTCGCCGGTCGAGATCGTCAGGCTGTTAGTGCCATTTCCCATATTGAAGGCAACGACACCGTCAGAACCGACGTAGTTGTCCGCGCCGCCACCGACATAGGAATTGGAAATGGTCACCGCGTCGGCGGCGTCGCCACCGGTGTAGATAAAGACCGAGTCCGTGACGTGGGCGCCCGCGCCTTGTGTCTTCCCAAGCCGGATCTGTGTCATCAGCAGGTCAAGCGAGTTGCTGCCCCCGCCCATGTCGAAACTGGCGCTGCCATCGTTAGACGCAATATGGCCGTTGACGATTGCCTGATCCGCGCCACTGCCGCCGATGTAGCTGAAGGTCTCGTTGGCCCCATACCCAACGTGCAGCGCCTCGAAGGTATTGCTCCCGTCGCCCAAATCGAGGGTGACCGTATGAGCGTCCGCCGCCGTGTCGAAGGCGAGGCTGCCAGAAGAACCGAGGTCGACGCTGTCGTCGGCCTTAGAGCCGTTGATGTTGTAGCTCACCGCCGAGCTGTTCAGGTCGGCCTCCGTCAGATCGATCTGCTGCGCCACGGTCAGGCTGGTGGTTGCTGTCAGGCCCCCTTCGTCTTCGGCCACCAGCGTCAGGGTGGCTGTGCTCGAGTCCCAGGTGACGCTGTTGGTCACAAGCACACCGTCGAAGACACCCGACAGAGAACCCGTGTCCGCCGCAGGCGTCAGACTGATTGTCGGAACCCCGGATACCGTGACGTCAATGCTTGCACCTGGTGTCGCGTCGTCGAAGGTCACGAAGTTGCTCAAGGGGGTGGACGCGAGGTTGCCCGAACCATCGGCTTGCACCAGCGGATTGGTAACCGTTGCCGTGGGCGCGGTGTTTTCGTCCACGTCTGTAACCGTGACAGTGACGGTCTGGGTGGTCGTTCCGCCCTTGCCGTCCGCAGCCTCGATCTCAACCTCGTAGTCGTTGTTTCCGTCTGCCGAGCCGGGGGTCTCGAAATCCGGCGCATCGATGAAGGTCAGCGCACCGGAACTGCTGTCGAGGTTGAAAAGCGCCTGATCTGCGCCGCCTGACAGGCCATAGGCCAGCGTATCGCCGTCGGCATCGGTCGCGGCTGCGATGTAGACCGTGCCCGTGCTTTCCTCAGCGAAACTAGCCGTGCTCCCGGAGCTGAAAACAGGATCGTCGTTCGCATCAGTGACCGTGACGGTGACGGTTTGGGTGGTCGTTCCGCCCTTGCCGTCCGCAGCCTCGATCTCAACCTCGTAGTCGTTGTCATTGTCGGCTGATCCGGAGCCCTCGAAGTCAGGTGCGGTGTCGAACCGCAGCGCGTCCGCGACAAGGCTGAATTCACCCGCATCTGAACCGCCGGAAATGCTGTAGGTGACGGTGTCGCCGTCCCCATCCGTGGCCACCGGCGTGTAACCCGTGGCGGTCTCGTTTTCCGCCATTTCAACACTGCTAGGCGAGGAGAAGACGGGCCTGTGCTCGTTGGCGCTGTCCGTCACCGTGATGGTGAAGGTCTCCGTGAAGGACTTGCCGCCTTCGTCCGTTGCCTTGACGGTGATGGTATAGCTGGCTTGGGTCTCGAAATCCGGTTGGTCGATGAAGGCGAGTTCACCGTTGGCCTGATTGATCGTGAAGGCGGCGTGATCGCTCGATGCTTCGATCGCCACGAGCTCGAAGGTGAAATCGAAGTCTGTGGTGCTGTCATCCGTGGCCGTCAGCACACCGACTACCCGGGAAGCTGCGTCTTCGGCAATGGCGGCGGCAGACAGACCGATGTCGGTAGGTGCCGCATTGGTTGCCGCACTATCAACGGCACTGGGATCGGTGAAACCGATGCTGCCCGAGCCGGAGGATGCCAGTTCAGCCCCAGCGGCGTCTGCAACCTGATCGCTCAGAACCTGAAGCAGGCCAAATGTGTTGGCGCTTGCCGCGTTGGTCAGATCGGTATCGACGATGCTTTCGACCTTGCTGTTGACGTTCAGCAGCGCCGTGGTGGCATCGCCCAGAATATCGTTGATCGCGGTGCTCTGAGGGCCGCTGACTCCGGGAAGGTCATCGACAGCCGCGGAGAAGGCCGTCTGGATCGAACCCAAGTCGGTGGCATCACTGAGATCAATCGAAAGGCCGCTGCTGCTCTTGGATTGCAGCACCGATTTCAGAGCGGACAGGACCGCTGAGCCTGCATCTTCGGCATCAACGCCCGCACCCGTCAGCACAGCGGAATAGGACGACAGGGTCGCCGCAATCTGGACCGCTCGTTTCTCGGTCAGCAGCGCGTCATCCGCGTCCACACGGGCGGCAAAGGGGTTGAAGGTCAGCAGATCGACAGCCGCCGGCAGTCCGAGGACAGATTTCACCGCGTCAACAGAGAGGTCGCCCCCTTCGAGCAGCGTGGTCAGCGGAGTCACCACCGTTGCTTCAACGGGCGCGCTCAGGCTCAGACCCGAGAGCATGGCACCCGAGATCGTGTCGATGGTTTGCTCGCTGGTTATGACGACAACCGACGCATCCGGCACGCTGGTCTGAAGGGAAAAAACGCCGTCCGATCCGGTCGTGACATGGGGTTCGCCGGCATCGAACTGACGATTACCATTCTCGTCGACGAAAACGAAGGCGTTCAGAAGCGGGCCTTTGATTACGCTCCCGGCGACCGCGAGTGCCGCGCCGGTTGCACCATCCTCGGCCAACGCGAAGAATGAGCCAGACGAAGAAGAAATCAGGGTGACGATACCCACCCCGAGTGCGCCCAGTTCCACAAGAGGCGCCGAGGCCAGATCGAAACCCTGAACGTTTGCGCCAGTCGACCCATCCAGATCAATCGCCTGAGCCAGTTCATAGCGCTCGATATCAATCCGGTCCGATAGCCGCGACACCGGGGCCTGATCCGACCACAGCGGTTGCGCGGACCCGACGGTCACCACTGAGCCGTCGTGGCTCCGGACGGGTTGAAGGTCGGCCTTCAGCCCGGTCGGCCGTTCCCCGACTGTGGGCAGGAACGAGATCGAGCTCAGCGCCAGTTCATCGACGATCAACAACAGCCCGCCATCCAGAATGGCATACTGGTGGGGCTCCAAGGTAAGCTGCTGCCCGTCGTCGCGCGCGATGATAACCCTGCCATTTTCGTGAACCCGATAGTGGGCCTGAAGGATCAGAGGGTCTAGGCCGCCCGCGCCTGCACTCTTGGTTGCATCAGCGATACCCGTCCACCCCAGGCCAGCCGTCATCAGCGCCAGCGCTGCCGGTTCATTCGCCCGTCTCAGCGGGCGGAAAATCAGGATGGGTGGGCGATAGGACAGCGGGCGAACTCACAGGAATAATCACAGCGCACTAAACTAGCTGATTTTCAATTTTTATATGAGCATTCGGCACCGTCAGTCTCGGTTTTCAGCCTGTCTGCAGCCGTAGCGCGCACAGCTGCAACATTGGAGCTGAACCTCTGTCGATTATCCGACCGCTGTAAGGGAATGCACCGCATAATGTCGGGTCGATTCCACTGATCTGGACTGTTTGCAGTGATATTTAGGCAGTGATATTACGGCGGTGATGAAGCCGGGATCACCCGTCCCTGTCCATTGACCCTGCGCCCTGTTTCCAACCCCGCAGCAGCCGAAGGTCGATCACCGTGCGGGTCGCCGCCTGCTCGAAGCCGCGTACCGGAATCCCGGTCGAGGCCGGGCCGGGCTTGCTGTAGTGCGCGTTTCGCACGCCCATGTTGTCGTGCAGCTCCTCGGCTGACCCGCCGCAGTAGTGGGCGGTTTGCTTGATTACGTCCTCAAAGCCGATGCCGTATTCGGCCAGAATCTCGTCGGCCCCTTGCATGATCGCAGCGGTCTGCCCGACCAGCCCGGTCACGCCCGCGCCCGCCCGTCCCTGCAGCCACATATGCGGGCCGCATACACGCACGATGAAGCCACAGCCCGCGCGCGTCGTCTGCAGCAACGCTGCAGTGTCCGAGCGGACCTGCGCACGCAGTCGGATCAGCGGGTCGTCCGAGCCTGTACCAACCACCGCACCCGGATCGAAGCCTGCCCCGAAACCTTGGCCAAACCCGCCGCTTGAGGCCCCGAAGCTGGCAAGCGCGGCTTCCGGGGCGGTCCAGTGCTCTTCGAGGCAGTTCTGCGGGTCCAGACCGCGTTCCCGGCAGGCCTCGCGCAGGGCTTCCAGAGCCGCATCGAGGGCGGCTGGCTGCGCAGCGAAGCTCAGCCAGGTCTCCTCCGCCGTTGGCTGGAACCGGGCCGTCGCGGCCCCGCCTGCGAGCGTGACTTCGTACCCGTTCGACACGGTCTGCGCCTCGCCGCAGAACAAGTCGATCTCCAGCCGAACGCCGTCGTAGTAGAACACCGGCACCGGGACGAGATCGATCATCGCGGCCTTGCCAAGGCGCTCCTCAAGCCGGGCTGTCAGCGCGGGGCCATCACGCTTGGCCTCAGGCACGTAGTAGGCGACGAGACGCCGAACCCGTGATCGGTCCAGCCCGGCGCGGCGGAGGATGGTGCCGAGGTGGTCGGCGACGATATCGGCCTGAGCCAGCAGATCACCTGGCGCCTGCACCCGCGCGCCAGCGCCCAGGGCCAGCTGACCGCAGGACCAGGCCAGATCACCCCGGCCTGCGAGCATCGAATATGGGACGTCGATTGCCATTTCCCAAAGCCCGTCGAAGGGCACAAGACGCAGCGGCGCAGTCATAGGGGTCAGAACAGGATGCCGAAACGGGGATCGCTGAGCAGCGCGACCAGACCCGGCGCCCGGCTCGCCATCAGCTCGGGCGTGTGCAGGCGCCATTCCTCACCGATCTCGTCGGCCCGATTGCGGTTCAGACCACGCATCGAGGTGATGGCCCAGAAGGTGAATTCGGTAATCTGGCAGCTGTAGTCACAGCTTCGGTCGTCGTAGGTGTACACGGCCCCCGCCGGATAGCGTTTCGGCACACGCGCGTGATGGCCCCCGCGCGCCGCGTCCATCAGGTCCGCAATGGCGCTGCCGCGAAACTCGCCAAAGGCCTCGGGGAAGGCCTCGGCATAGCCAAATTGTGTGATGACGTGCAGCGCCTCTTCGATGGTCGGATCCCAGCCCTCGCGACCGCTGATGTCCATCTCATCTTCAATGACCACCACCGACGCCTCGTAGCTGTCGTGATCGCTGTCATCCAATCGGTGGAAGAAGCGGTCGACCGCACGCTCGTTGGGAAACACGGCATAGAACGCGCCGCTGTCGCGGAGTTCAGCCAGCACCGGCGGGCTGTCCGCTGTGCCGTTCCGGTCGAAGTCGAGCAGGCGGTTCATGACGCCGGCAGCGTGCTCGAGCGCCCGGTCGCTGACCCGCTCTGTGGCGCAGACCGGGATGCCGAAGCTGTCGCTGGTCGCGGACCGGAATCCGGCGGGGCATGCGCCCTGCGCGGTGGCTGTCGACGCGCCGGCGAGCGCCAGTAGCGCTGCCGCTCCCATGGCGGTGAACAGCGCGGTCAGTGTCTGGTGAAAGATCATGCCGCTGCCTCGCCTCCCTTGGCCTGCCTGCACGCCCGAAAGCGCCTGCAACCGTCACAGGCTAGCAGAAACCCGGTCAGCAGTCGCCCTGCGCCAGAACCTGCTCGACCACTTCCTGCAGCCGTGGGCTGTAAAGCTCAGGCTGAAAGCCGTCAGAGGAATAGTATTCGCAATGAATGTCCACCTGCAGTTCCAGCAGGTCGATCCACGCGTCGATGTTGGGCACGTAGGCCAGCACCTGCTCGAAGGTCTCAGTCATCAACGTGACGTACCAGAAGTACTGCTCGTCATCCTGCTCGGTGTACTCATAATCGGACAGATACCCCCCCGACAGCGTCGGATGATCAATGGAGATCTTGAGAAAGTCCTTGTAGGCATCGCGGGCAGCCTGCTCGTTCTGCACTGCCCACTGCTCGGTCACCTGCCAGTAGGCGATCACGCCTGCGGAGACCGCGAGCGCAACCTGGAGCAAACCCGCCAGTGAAGCCCAGAACACCGAATTGTTCTGGGGTCCCTGCTGCAGCAGCTTCTTCACGGGTCCATCGGTCGAGGTCATGTCTTTTCGCCCTGCGCGATCAGCTGCACTTGGCAGTGTACATGTACATGGACGTATTAAGCGGTGTATCCGCTGCATAGACGCTGGAGATTTGGAGCATCATCGTCATTTCCACGACGTCGAAGGCAAAGTTGAACCGCGTCGACCCCTCCTCGATATCGCTGCCACCAGACAGAGCGAGCACGCCACGCTGGTAAGTGTCGATGCCGAGGTCGTAGATTTCTTCGAGGTTCATGTATTCGCTGCCGTCGGTGCTGACATAGACCGAAACCATGCCACCGTCAGAGATGATCAGCTGGTAAACGATGTCATCGGGTTGCAGCGTATCGACGTCCATGGCCCAGCCGAATTTGTTGTCGGCGGTTACACCTTCTTCCATTTTCCGGAAGCCAATGACGTCCTCGACCGGACAGGTGTAGACGTCTTCGGCGGCGGCCGTCCCCGCCGTCGCCAACGCCATTGTTGCAGCCAGAAGGCCGAGGAAAGTCCGCATCGTCCGCATGGTCAGCTCTACCAATTTGCATTTATTTTAATGCATTCTAATGATTTTGGGGGCTGTGCTCAAGAAAACTTGGGCGGGCTCTGGCTGAAGCACCCGATGGTGCAGCGCGAAAATTTGTGGTCAGCTGCGTCGGTGATGACAGATGGGACAGACACGCGCGCGATGATCAGCCGAACCCTTCAGCCCCTTTCTCTGGCCGCGTTGGCCGGCCTGAGCCTACTTACGCTCTCCCGGCCCGCGGCCGCCCAGATGGGCCCCGACTACAGCCGGGATGTCTGCTCGGCGGCGCACCAGCTTGCCGCGACCATGCACGACGGCTCCCGGCGGCGGCCAGTTGGCAGGTCAACCTACGAGCAAAGCGACGAAATCCGCGCGCTGATCGCCGCGCATCCGGCCTCGCCCGACATGATCTTCGAGCTGACTTGGTCGCTGACCGATATTTTCTTTGACGTCTACAACGGCACCCTGCAAACGGCGGTCGAGGAGTATCATGACTGGTTCAGCACCCCGCATTGCACCAGCATCGGTCTGCCGACGCCCTTTGAAGCCGGTATCGGCGAAGGATTGGACTGGTTCCGGCGGCTGGAGCGCAACCAGCAGTAGCGGGCGCGGCGCTTCTGCCGCTGGCGGGCTTGGTGTAGGCTCCCACTCGAAACAGAAAGCAGGTCCGAAGCACGGGTGGCCATGGAATTCGACTACGTGATCGCAGGGGGGGGATCGGCGGGCTGCGCGCTGGCCGCACGGCTGGCCGAAGACCCGGGGGTTTCGGTCTGCATCGTCGAGGCTGGCGGCCCCGGCCGCGACCTGTTTATCCGCATGCCCGCGGGCAATGGCTTCGTCTTCGGCAATCCCAAGCTCGACTGGGGCTATCACAGCGAACCGCAGGGCGGATTAAACGGGCGCAGCATCTATTTCGCGCGCGGGAAGGCCCTGGGCGGCTCGTCCATCGTCAACGGCATGATCTACATGCGCGGGGTCGAAAGCGACTACGAGCAGTGGCGGCAATCGGGGCTCAGGGGCTGGGGCTATGCCGACCTCCTGCCCTACTTCAAGCGCGCCGAGGGGTCGCGCGACCGTCGGGATGACTGGCACGGCACAGACGGCCCGCTGAAAACCGAACCTTCGGTGAATTTCGGCACGCTGGAGCGCGCCTTTATCGACGCCGCGCTTGCCGTCGGGCACCGCGAGCTGGACGACTTCAACGGCCCGGACCGCACCGGGGTGGCGCGCACGGACAGCACGGTTTCGCGCGGGGTGCGCCAGTCCTCGGCCATCGCCTACCTCAGCCAGCGGCCGAAGAACCTGACCGTGCTCACCCGCCGCCACGTTGCGCGGCTGGTGCTTGATGGCCGCCGCGCCGTGGGGGTCGAGACCACCGACGGCGAAGTGATCCGCGCCAGGCGTGAAGTCATCGTCTGCCAGGGTGCCTTCGGCACGCCGCAGCTGCTTATGCTGTCGGGGATCGGCCCCGCCGAGCACTTGCGCGCGCACGGGATCGAGCCGGTACTCGACGCCCCCGGTGTGGGTACCAATCTCGCCGACCACGTCGATGTTTCGATGCAGTATGCCTCCGACCGGATCGACCTCAGCACCGCCCGGTATCAGCGGCTGGACCGGGCAGCGCTGCTGATGGGGCGCTGGCTGCTCAACGGCTCCGGGCCGGGGGGCGGGGCGCTGTTTTCCGCCGTGCTGTTCCACGCCTTCGAGGACGTGACCCTGCCGGAGCTGCAGGTGTTCATGACGCCGATGATCATCGATGAGAACCTCGGCAGCGGGGACCGGGACAACGCGCCCCTGCTGCAGCGGCTTGGGCGACGGCTGCTGGTGCGGGGGCGCAAGGTGGCGCGGCCGGGGCTGCAGATCGACATCAACCTCGAACGGCCCCAGAGCCTCGGGACCGTGCGGCTGCGCAGCGCCGACCCCCTCGACCACCCAAGGATCGACCCCAACTTCCTGTCCCACCCCGCGGACATCGACACGCTGGTTCGCGGTGTTGCCGCCATGCGTGCGGTCATGACCCGGCCGGAAATCGCCCGTTACCATCAGGGCGAGATCGGTGTCTGGAAGGACGCCGTCGACCGCGCGCAGGTCGTCGAAGCCATCCGCGAAACCGCCTACACCGGCCATCACCCCTGCTCCACCGCGCGCATGAGCACCGACCTCGACGCCGTGCTCGATGACCAGCTGCGGGTGCGCGGGATCGACGGCCTGCGGGTCTGCGACGCCGCCGCCATGCCGACGCAGATTACCGGCAATCTCTATGCTACCGTGGTCGCCATGGCCGAAAAGGCCGCCGACATGATTTTGCAGCGTCCGGCGCCGCCGCCCGAATATCCCGGCGAGACCCCTGCTGCCAGTGAGGTGATCCATGCCTGAGGTGACACGCTTCCCCTACTTCGCTGACAACCAGTGGCACCAGCCCGCCGGTGGCCAGTGGATCGACTCAGAGAACCCCGCCGACGGCAGGGTCTGGGCGCAGGTGCCGGACTGCGGCGAGGCCGATGTCGACCGCGCGGTGCAGGCCGCCAAGGCCGCCTTCTACGACGGTCCATGGGGCCGGATGCTGCCCGCCCAGCGCGGCCGGGTGCTGCGCCAGATCGGCGACCTGATTTCCGAGAGGGCCGACGAACTGGGTGACGTCGAGCTCCACGACAATGGCCGCACCGGCAGCATCGCACCGGGCCTGAAGGAAGGTGGCTGGCAGGTCGACAGCTGGCACTACTACGCCGGCCTCTGCGACAAGTTCGAAGGCCGGGTGATCCCCGCAGAAATGCCCGACATGCACAACTACATGAGTTGGGAGCCCTTCGGCGTGGTGGCGTTGTTCCTGCCGTGGAACGCCCCGATCGGGACGCTGATCTGGAAGCTGTCTGCGGCGCTGGCGGCGGGCAACACGGCGGTGATCAAACCCTCCGAGCACGCGAGCTGCTCGACGCTGGCGCTGATGCAAATCCTGCAGAACGCCGAGATTCTGCCCCCTGGCGTGGTCAATGTCGTCACTGGCTACGGCCCTACCACCGGGACGCCGCTGGTCCGTCACCCCGACGTGCGCATGGTCAGCTTCACCGGCGGCACCCATGGCGGTCGGGCGGTGGCGGCCCTGGCGGCTGAGCAGGTCAAGCCGGTGGTCATGGAGCTAGGCGGCAAATCCCCGCACATCGTCCGGGCCGACGCCAACCTCGATCTGGCGGCGCGGGGCATCGCTAACGCCATCTTCCCCGGTGGGGGCCAGAGCTGCATCGCTGGCTCGCGACTGCTCATCCACGCCGACATCATCGAGGACTTCACCCAGCGGCTCGCGGCCCTCGGCGCGCGGGCCGTGGTCGGCCCACCCGAGGACCCGGCGACGACCATCGGCCCGCTGGCCAACCGCCCGCATTACGAAGGCGTGCTGGCCAAGATCGACGCTGCCGAGGCCGCCGGTCACCGACTGGTTCTCGACGGGCGCCGCGCCGTGCGGGAGCGGGGCTACTACGTCGGCCCGACGCTGTTCGCCGACGTGCCCAACAGCGCGGTTCTGGCCCAGACCGAGGTCTTCGGCCCCGTCGCCTCGACCGAAGCCTGGACGGACGACGAAGATGCGATCCAGCGCGCCAACGATACCCCCTACGGGCTGGCCGCAGGGATCTGGACTGCCGACGTGGCGCTGGCCATGCGGATGGTGGCCCGGATCGAGGCGGGGACGGTCTACATCAACACCTACTTCAACGCGGCAACGCAAAGCCCCGTCGGCGGGTTCAAGCAGTCGGGCTATGGCCGCGAAAACGGCATCGAGGGCATGCGCTGCTTCATGCAGACCAGGTCGGTATGGCTGGCGACCAACCCGCAGTGAGGCCAAGAATGACGGGATCGGGCCATGACCCCAGACGATAAAATCACGGGGCTCAAACGGCTGTTTCCGGAGAGCGTGATCGAGACCCGCGACCCGAGTACGGGCGGCGTCACCTGGCGCGTCGACCCCGATCGGCTGCGCACCGCCCTGCAGGCTGAGCTGGGCCAAGAACACATTGCGGCTGAAACCTACGCCTTCACCTGGCCGGGAAAGGCCGAAGCCCGGCGGCAGGCTGCGGCGCCACCCGAAGGCCGGCTCCACCCCCGCCCCGACCTGAGCAAGTTACCCGAGACCACCGGGCACCGGCTGATCGTTGGCGACAACCTCACCGCGCTGAGGCTGCTGCGGGCCGGGTCAGCTGCCGAGCCGGAAATCGGCGACCTCGCCGGGCAGGTTCGGCTGATCTACATCGATCCGCCCTACAACACCGGCAACGCTTTCATCTTCCCGGATAACTTCCGCGAAAGCCTGCGCTCCTACACCGCGCGCAAGCCCAGAACGGCGGCGACAGCCCCGCAGCAGGCCGCCGAAGACGCCGACCACCATGGCCGCTTTCATGCCGACTGGCTGAGCTTCATGCTGCCACGGCTGGAGGGGGCCCGCGATCTGCTGCGCGAAGACGGCTGCATCGTCATCTCCATCGACGAGAACGAGCTCCCAAACCTCTGGAAGCTGTGCGAGGAAGTGTTCGGCGCCGAGAACTTCGTCGAGTGCATGGTCTACGACAAGAAATCCTCGGCCAAGGGTGTCCCACCGGCGCAGATGATCGCCGGGGTGCACGAATACCTGCTGGTGTTCCAGCGCTCTCCGGCCTTTTCCTTCATCGGACGACCGCGCAGCCCGGAGGGCTTCGACAACCCCGACAACGACCCTCGCGGCCCCTGGCGCAACACCAACTGCAAATCCACGGTGAAAGACCCGCGCGAAGCCTTCGAGGTCGAGGACCCGGCGACCGGGCGGCGGTTCCGCGATGTCTGGACCTTCAGCCCGGCGGAGATGGCGCGCAAGGCGGGGGCGGGCGAGCTGATCTTCCCCAAATCCCAGACCGGGCAGGTGCGGATGAAGGAGTATTTCTACGAATTCCGCAACGCCAACATCCCGATCAAGTCCTCCCTCGGCCTCTACGATGCCCAATACAACACCCAGTATCTGACCCGGCTGATGGGGGCCAAGGTCTTCCTCAACCCCAAGCACATCCGCCTGATGCGCGACCTGCTCGCCTTCACCACGCAGGGCGATGACATTGTTCTGGACTTCTTTGGCGGGTCGGGGACGACGGCCGATGCGGTGCTGTCGCTCAACGCCGAAGACGGGCAGCAGCGGCGGTTTGTGCTGGTGCAGCTCGACGTGCCGGTGGAGCCGACCTCGGCGGCGGGAAAGGCGGGTTACGCCAGCATCGCCGACCTGTGCCGCGACCGCATCGACCGCGCAGGCGCTGCGCTGGACCCGGCCAAGGCCCACCCGGACTGGGATGGCGATACCGGCTACCGCGTGTTCGACGTCGGCCCGGCAGACTGACAGCGACCGCCGCCGGCCGATTTGCACGCTGGCCTTCGAGACCCCATTTACAAGAAAGAGCGCTGCACTGAGCCAAAGTGCAGCCCTGCCCCTGTTGTCACTGCTGGAAAGGGTCTCCCATGGCTCCCCTGATCGCCGTCCTCCTGCTCATCGGCCTGACCGTGGTGGTCATCGGTGCGCTTGCGATCCCGATGAATTTCTTCCGGTGGGTGGCGACCGTGCGCGAGGAGCGGGATCGGCTGGAGGCTGATCTGCTCGAAGCCCGCAAGGAAATCCGCAGCCTCAAGGAAGAGCTGATGCGCCAAAGTGGCGACTGAGACGAGCAGCGACTGAGACGGGCGACGGCTCAGCCGCGCAGGCGCAGGATCCGGCGTTCGATCTGGAGCGCGATCCGACCCGAGAGATCCGGGCAGTCGCGCTGGCAGATTTCTTCATAGACTGACGGCTTCGTGCCCTCCGCCTCGAACAGTGCCAGCGGCAGCGCACGGCCCCCCAGCTCGCGCGCGATATCAACGTTGCACAGGCCGAAGGTCTTGAGCTCGACTTCTTCCAGCCGGTCGCTGATCGGGGTGACACTGCGGATAAAGCTGATGGCGCCAATCCGGTCTTCCGGGGCGACGGTGTTGATGTGGGAGGCTTGGATGACCTGTTCGTGCACGATCTGGCGCAACTCCCGCTCCCCGGCGGCGTGGGCCAAGGCCTGAACGAAGCCGCCGCAGACCACGATATCTTGGCGGCCGTAACGCTGGGCGTCGAAGTGCAGCGGGTGGGTGTTGCGCAGCAGGGTGCTCAGGCCGAGGTTTTCAGACCAGCCGATGGGGCGCACGGGTGGGTGCAGGATCAGCTGCCCGGCCGCCAGATCCGGCGCGATGGAAGCCGGGTTCGCGGGAAGGCCTGCGCCGACGGCCTCGATCATGCGCTCATGCAGTGATCGGACGGGCGCGGAAGCGGCGGCAAAGTCGCCACTTACGGCGTCGGGCTCGATGGCACCGACACAGGCTGGGGCGACCGGGTCGAAGTAGGACATTTTGGTGAGGCTGAAGACCCGCTCCTCACGCTGGTTGATGAGCACGTGGCGGGGCCGGATTACGCTGGCGTCGCTGCGCGCGGTGTTTCGAACGCTCTCCACCAGAATCCGGTTGCTCAAGGTATCGCCAACAAAGGCCGGGCGCTCTGCGACGGCGTCGTGCAGCCCCAGATGCAGGCGGCAGCTCTCGCTGAAGGGCTCGACCGACATGCACAGCGTCAGATTGAGCAGCAGACTGTAGGGCAGCATCCGGTCGGACAGGCCGAGGCTTCGGGCGAATTCGACGCTGGTCTCGAGGTGGTTGGAGGCGTGGAACGCGCTCTGCCAGGTCGCGCGCCAGCCGTCGTCGATGGTCAGGGCGTAGGGGCTTTCCAGCACCTGCCCGGGGCGGAGGCGGGTCAGGTCGATGCCGAAGCGGGGTATGGCGGCGGATACAGTCGCTGCCAGCGCCTTGGGGGCAGACGCCGTTGCAGAAACCGCCCCGGTCTCAGGCGCCGCGGCAGGCGGGGATTGAGCCAGCACGGTCTCGGCCCAGGCGAGCATCGGCGGGCCGACCATCTCACCCCCAAGGGTGGCGACCCCGCCCTGACCCACCTGCTCGACGATCAGGCGGGCACGGTGCTGGTCAGCGTGCGAGGGGGCAAAGGCCTTGGCCGCAATGGGGTTCTGGCGCGGGTGCAGGGTATAGGTGCCGGAGAAGCCCAGCGCTTTCATGCCGGCACAAGCGCGGGCGAAGGCGCGGTCGTTGGTAAGGTCCATGAATGGGGAGGCAAGGGCCTGCAGCCCCTCGGCCCGCGCGGCCATGACCACGGTCGAGCGGGCGATGAGCAGGCTCTCTGAACTGTTGTCGCCCCGGGTGGCGTGGAGAAAGTCGGCGTGGCCGAACGAAAGGGCGATGGTGCGCAGGGAGGCCCTGGCGATCTCGGCCGCGGCGAGGATGGCGGCGGGGGTTTCGAGCAGGCAGACGAAGCGGACCTGACCAACCCTGAGGCCAGCGGCGCGCTCGGCCGCCACGACCCGGCGGTCGAAGGCGACAACGTCGGCGGCGCTGTTGAGCATGGGGAGCACCAGACCTTCGATGCCTGCGTGCATGACCGCCTGCAGATCGGCGTCGAGATCGGCTGCTGCGTCGAGGGCGTTGACGCGGACGAAGACGCGCTGCTCCTCACCCAAGCCGTCGCGAAGCAGGCCGTTGATCCAACGGCGAGCGGCGGGGCGATTGGCGGGTTTCACGCTGTCTTCGAGATCGAGAACCACGGCATCGGCACCGGCGCCCGTGATGCGGGATGCCGCTGCGCCCTGCTTGGCAAAGAAAAGACTGCGGATGGGGGCGACAGGTGCTGAGGCAGGCGATGGGAGGGGAGCGTCGATGGGTGCCGCGTCAAGCGATCCTGCCTGAGCGCTGTTGCCCTGACCCTGCGGGCCGATGTGGTGTTTTCTGAGCAAAGTCATGATGGCGTCTCCACGATTGCTGTTGGCCTGCTGACAACGGCAATCTAGGAAAACGCGGCTTAACGGTCAGAAACGCCCTGTTTCGGTTTGTAACGGCGGTGTTGTGAAGTATGTCCCCCCGCCGCTGTCGTCCCCGGCTTGCAATCGCTCAGAGCCGCGGGCGGAGGAAGTCCGCGATTTCCGTCAATGACAGCTCGGCCTCAGGAATGTCGGGGTAGAACTCAAACACGTGCCACAGCCCTTCCCAGACACGCAGGTCAACGGCCGCGCCGCCCTCGCGCATCACCCGCGCCAGCCGCACACAGGAGCTCAGCAGCATATCGCGGGTTCCCGTAGTGATCAGGGTCGGTGGAAAGGCCGCATCGAACGCGCCGAAGACCGGGGAGGCCTCGGGGTCCGTCACGTCGTGCCCAGCCAGATAGGCGATGGTTATGTTAGGCCCTTCATCCGCGCGCAGCACCGGGTCGCGGTCGGCCACCGCACTGTCGCCGAAGTCGTTGAGATCACAGGCCGGAGACAGGGCCGCGATTGCCGCCGGCACGGGCAGGCTGCGCGCGCGCAGGCGGTGGGTCAGCGCCAGCGATAGATTACCACCCGCGCTCTCCCCGGCGAGGCAGAAGCTCCCCTCCCCGGACAGCGCCTGCGCAACCGCGAAGGCATCATCCAGCGCAGCAGGAAAGGGATGCTCGGGTGCCAGACGGTAGTAGGGGGCGACGATCCGGGCGCCAGTTTTGACCGCCAGCGCGGCGGTGATCGGCAGGTCTTCAAACGGACTACCGACCATGAACCCACCGCCAAACAGGTACAAAATGGTGCCCCTGGTGGGCGCAGTGCCGTCGGCGCCGACCTCCATGCAGGCCACGCCGCCAACCTCGACGTCCGTGATGGTCACCGGGTAGCGCGTCAGCGCCATTTCAACCGCCGGGGTGTAGCCCTCGCGCTGGGCCTTGCGGATGCCGTCCAGCGGCTGGTCGAGCACGTAGGGCGAGTCAAAGGGCTCCATCGCCACGAAAATGGCTTCGGCTTCAGGGCTGAGGGCAGCAGGAGATCGGGGCATAGCGGGAGCCTCTCGAACAGGAAGGATGAACGATCACAGGGACTTCGCCCGATGCTAGCCGGTTTTTGCCGCCGCAGCCATCACAGGTCTGGCAGGGCCTGTTCGATCTCCGTCCAGTCGTCGCGCGGCAGCACCACGCAGGGCTCACCGATGTCCTTGAGCCAGGAAAACACCGAGAAGAACGGCTGCGCGTAGGAACGCGTTGCGTGCGGTGCCATCGGCGGGTTGAAGACGAGGCTGCCCGGGCCGAGGTCGCGCCAGTCGCCCTCTCCGAAGCGCCAGCCTGAACGCGGTGACAGGTTCACATAGGTCTCCGGCGCCGGGTGGGCGTGATCGCGGTAAAGCGTGCGCGGATGCAGCAGGAAAAAGCCCAGCGTGAAGTCTGCGTGCTCGAAGCCGCAGGCGCCGGGACCAATCAGCAGCGTGTGCAGGTTGCCGGTGCGATAGCCGGCGCCAACGTTCGCATCCGGGGCGTAGTATTTCATCTGATCCTCAGCCCAGACCAGATCGTCGACCGCCGCCATCAGGGCCTGCTGCAAAGCCAGCAAGCCGGGCGCCTGCATGTGCTCGATCGCCTCATTTAGCAGGGCGCGATGAAGACCGGGCGACTGCGGTGGAAGGTCCGCGAAGGCTCCGGGCGTCAGCTCTGTCGTCGCTAGCCGGTCGAGCATGCGTTGCGCGGCCTTAGCTGTTGCGCCGCCCTCACCGCAGCAGGCACGGAGCAGGCCGGCAATGGCATCGACCACCCCGCGCACGCGCTCGTACTTTCCGGTCACCGAAGCCCACTGCGCGGCCTCAGGCGGCTGGCGATGGCCACCCGGCTCAGGCCTCGCCCAGCAACCGCGGGTCGTAGGGGTACTGCGTGATGTTCTCGAAGCCGGTCTCGGTCACCATCAGCTGGTCTTCGAGCTTGATGCAGAAGTCGCCGCCTTCCTCGCCCACCAGTGCCTCGACACACAGACACATGCCCGGCTCGAGCTCGTAGTCGTTGGCCCCTTCCTGGAACTCTTCCTTATAGGGGATACACGGCCACTCATCGCACAGGCCCACGCCGTGGAACCGGCAGCTGTACTGCCGCGCCACGTATTTTGGGTCCAGCTGGTGCCCGCCGAAGGTCAGCTCCTTCATGGTCGTGCCGGGCTTCACCAACTGCTCGTTGGTGCGCATGTGCTCGACCGCGTGCTTATAGGCCTCGATCATGTCGGCGCGCGGCGCCTGATCACCAATCCACCACGTGCGCGAGATGTCGATGCAGAAGCCGTAGATGCCGACCAGATCAGTATCGAAGGCGAGGATTTCGTTGTTCTGCAGCTTGCGCGGGCCGCACTCCTGAAACCACGGGTTGGTCCGCGGGCCAGAGGCGAGCAGGCGGGTTTCGATCCACTCACCACCACGCTTGATGTTACCGGCGTGCAGGACTGACCAGATTTCATCCTCGGTCATGCCCGGCTGCACCGCCGCCTGCATCTCGTAGACCGACTGTTCGCAGGACCAGCTGGCGCACTTCATGGCCAGCTGCTCGTCGATGCTCTTGACGCTGCGCGCCTTTTCCATCGCTTCCTCGCCGCGCATCACGTCAAAGCCCGAATCCCGCAGCGCGTAGAAGCCATCGAGCATGATCTTGTCGACACCCAGCCGCATATTGCCGCCGGTGTGCTCGCCCATCAGCTCGACGACCTGCTGCGCGAAGCCATCGGCGGCCTGCTGCGTCCGATCGCCGTTGGCGAAGTAGAACATGCTCGCCCCGCTGCGCACTTCTTTGACCAGCGGGTTGAAGTCGCAAAGGAACGGGCTGTTCTTGTAGTCCCAGACCACCAGATGACCGTCGGCGGTGACCAAGCAGGCGCGGAACGGATTGTGGGTGTTCCACAGCTGCATACTGGTGCTGTCGCTGGCGTAGCGGATGTTCACCGGGTCGAACAGCAGCACGCCGCCCCATTCGCGCTCGTGTAGGGCATTGACGATCCGGTCGAGGCGGTAGGCGCGCATGGCCTGCAGGTCCGGCGCCTGCAGCCCGGCTGCGTGCCACTCCTGCCACGCTAGGTCGGTCGGACCGATTTCGATGCGGTTGCCGTTGTTGGGGCTGCCGTCGTCGAGGGTGTCGCCGCGCGCACTGTCGATCGGTACCGGTGGGGCGGCTTCGGCCTTGACGTTGGCAAAGGGCATAACCTTACGAGTGTTGCTGTAAAACTCGCCGTCCATCCTGGCATCCTCCAATCGAAACTCTTGCACAAAACCCAGACAGGATTCAGTAAAGGAGAGTTTATCGATTTGCGTCACCCATGCGACACTTTTGCACCCGGAGGCCGCGACGAGTTGGCCGGTCTCAGGCGAACAGCAGCGTCACCGCCGACAGCACCGCCACCGCCACCAGCGCCCCTGCCATCCCGAGGTTGATCACCCGCTGCCACCGCTGGGAAAGCTCCAGCGCGTGCAGGCGCACCCCGGCCCAGAGCCACAGGAAGTGCAGCGGGAACCAGATCAGGTTAGCAATCAGCAGCTTGGCCCCGATCTCGAACCACAGGGATTCAGGCGCAAAGCTGAAGCCGGTGAACAGCGCCGTGTTGACGGCATAGGCCTTGGGGTTGAGCACTTGCAACACCACCGCGCTGAGCACGCCGGGCGGGTGCCGGGCCTCGATGAAGGCGATCCGCGTCCCGGCAAAGGCGATCCGGCCAGCGAGGTAGAACAGGAACGCCGTCGACCCGGCTAGCAGCAACAGCCGCAGCCCCGGCGCCGACAGCAGCACGGCGGCAAGGCCGCTCATCACCGCCAGCATGACGATGTTCGCCCCCAGCATGATGCCGAGCACAAACACCACCGAGCGCCGGAAGCCATAGGACGCACCGAAGCCCGCCACCGTGAGGACGGCCGGACCGGGGGTCAGGACGAGGAAAAATGCGGCGAGGCCGAAGCTGATCATGGCGCCATTTGCTGCGCCATTACCGCGCGCAGCAAGCGCAAATTGAATAAAGACGGCAAAGGGCGACCGACGGCCGCGCAGGACTTTTAGGAAAAATGGCCTAATTCACCAATCTAAGCAGTTTTTTGCCGGAGACCGCCCCATGCAGGAGCATCCGCGCCGCCGTGACCTGATCGACGAACTCCACGCGCGCCCCTTTGCGGAGGTCAGCGCCCCCTGCGACGTGGTATTTCTCGCCTGCAAGCACCCGGCGAATGCGGTCGGGCGCGACCGCGCCGGCGAGCGCGACCGGCTGACCGACCGGCTGAGTGCTGCCGGGCTCGACCCCAATAAGGTCGGCACCAACCACTTCCTCGACCGCGTGGCGGCAAGCGACCGGCTCAAGTGGGAGCAGCATTCGGAGTTCACCAGCCTCGCGCTGTTCCGTGAAGACACAGCCGCCGAGGCCTTTGCCTTTGATGAGGCCCGCGCCACCCTCGACGCCTGGGCGAAGGGCCTGACCGCGCCTGCGCTGGTGAAGGTTTCCATCCGCGTCGAACACGCCCCTGAAGACCCCGCCGACATGGCTGCGCGCCTGTCCCAGTGGTTCAACCCCAAAAGCCTCGCGGCTGCCCGCATCCTCAACGGTAGCGGCGTGCTCGCCGGGGACTTCCAGCTCGACGAGCACGGCCACATGCGTTTCGCCCTGTTCGTCGCGCCCGCTACCAGCCCTGCCCGGGTTGGGCAGGTGGTGCAGTCGGTGCTGGAGATTGAGACCTACCGCGCCATGGCTATGCTCGGCCTGCACCGCGCGCGCAAGCTTGCGAAGGCCCTGACCGACTTCGACCAGCGGCTCGAGGACATAGTGCTGACCATGGCCAAGACCGACGCGGACGCCGAAGGCCTGCTGTTCAACCTGCTCGACATTTCATCGACGCTGGAGGAGCAGGCGGCGCTGATGATCTTCCGCTTCGGCGCGACCGAGGCCTACAACGCCATCGTCCACGACCGGATCCAGCTGCTGCGCGAGCAGCGGTTCGAGGGGCTGCAGACCTTCCACGAGTTCATGATGCGCCGCTTTGACCCGGCAATCCGGACCGTCAGTTCGACCCAGGACCGGCTTAACAGCCAGCTCGACCGCACCACCCGGACGGCCGAGCTGCTGCGCACCCGCGTCGACGTCTCGCGCTCGGCACAGAACCAGTCGCTGCTGACCAGCATGGACCGGCGCACGGGGCTGCAGCTGCGGCTCCAGCGCACAGTCGAGGGCCTGTCGGTGATCGCGATCAGCTACTACGCCGTCAACCTGCTTTCCGGGTTGCTGTATCCGCTGGCGGACGCTGCTGGGTTCTCCAAGCCGCAGCTGACCGCCGGGCTGGTGGTGCCGGTGGTGCTGGTGGTGGCGCTGCTGATCCGGCGGATGCGGCTGGGCGAGCGTCGCAAGGACCGCAACGGCAGCGACGGCGAAGGGGTCGACAGCCGCGGGGACTGATCACCCGACCGCGATGACGCACTGCGCAAGCTAGCCTTGACGCCGCCACGCCGCGCGGGAAGGGTGAAGGCGACGCCACAACTCCAGACCCGCCATGCTCGACCAGAACCTCTATCGCTGCTTTCAGGACCGGCGCCCGGCTGACCCCGACGCCCTGTTCCTGCGCGGGGACCGGCGCAGCCTCGCCTACGGCGACCTCGACACCGAAACTGGGCGCTACGCCACAGCGCTGACCGCCTGCGGGGTCAGCCCGGGCGACCGGGTTGTGGTGCAGGTCGGCAAATCGGTGGAATTCGTGCTGCTCTACCTCGCCTGTCTGCGCATGGGCGCGGTATTTGTGCCGCTCAACCCCGCCTATACCCGGGCCGAGCTGGCCTACTTCCTCTGCGACGCCAGCCCGCGCGTGCTGGTCTGCGACCCGGCGGCGGCGGCCCACGACCTCCCTGCACTGGCGGCGGAGACGGGCGTCGCCCACTGCCTGACGCTGGGCACCGACGGCGGCGGCAGCCTGCCTGAGGCCGCAGCGGCCCTGCCCCCCGCCACTGGCGTGGTCAACCGCGGGCGCGACGACCTCGCCGCTATCCTCTACACCTCCGGCACCACCGGGCGGTCGAAGGGGGCGATGATCACCCACGGTAACCTGATCTCCAACGGGCTGGTGCTGCACGAATACTGGGGCTGGGTACCGGGAGACGTGCTGCTCCACGCGCTGCCGGTGTTCCACGTCCACGGCCTGTTCGTCGCGCTGCACTGCGCCCTGCTCAACGGCTCGGAAGTGATCTTCCTCGACGCCTTCGACCCCGCGCGGCTGGTGGCGGAGCTGCCTGGGGCCAGCGTGCTCATGGGGGTGCCGACATTCTACGTCCGACTGCTCGATACGCCCGGGTTCGACAGCAGCGTCAGCGACGGCTTGCGGCTGTTCATCTCCGGCTCGGCGCCGCTGCTGCCCGAGACCTTCGCGCAGTTCGCTGCCCTGACCGGGCAGCCGATCCTCGAACGCTACGGCATGACCGAGGCGGGGATGATCACCTCCAACCCCTACGCCGGGGGCGAGCGGATCGCGGGCACGGTCGGCTTCCCCCTGCCCGGGGTCAGCGCCCGGGTCGCTGACACGGATGGCAAGGCGCTACCGGCGGGCGAGATCGGCATTCTGGAGATCACCGGGTCCAATGTCTTCGCCGGCTACTGGAACATGCCGGAGAAGACGGCGAAGGAGTTCCGCGCCGACGGCCACTTCATCACCGGCGATATGGCGACCATGGCCGAAGACGGGCGTATCGCCATCGTCGGCCGCGCCAAGGACCTGATCATCAGTGGTGGCTTAAACGTCTACCCCAAGGAGGTGGAGGAGCAGCTGGACCGGATGCCGGGTGTGCGGGAGAGCTGCGTCATCGGCCTGCCCCACCCCGATCTGGGCGAGGCGGTGACCGCGGTGATTGTGCCGGAGGCGGGTGGTAGAGCCTCAGGGGAGAGCACGGGGGTGAACGAGGCGGCGATCACAGCCGAGAGCGTCGCGGCCTTCCTCGGCGATCGCCTGGCGCGGTTCAAGCAACCCCGGCAAGTGATACTGGTCGACGCCCTACCCCGCAACGCCATGGGCAAGGTGCAAAAGAAGGCGCTGCGGGAGGACCATACAGGGCTCTACGGCTGACCAACCCAGAACCCCGGGCCTGAGCATTCAGCTGAGCAATGCGCATCGGCAGCGGTCGCAACCTGCGCCTTGAACAGGTTCTGGGCCATCGCAATCACGAAGCGACTACTGCCAATCGCTTTCTCGAAAGCCGCCATGATTTCACGAACGATGACGTCTGTGGCGACGGCGCAGACGTTATCGCGGCTGATGATCAACATGCCGAGATCGATCGCTCGATCGAGATTTTCGGAGAACACGTCCCGCTCGGCGTTGCAGTCAATTATCGAGCAAATAACTATGGTTTCGATCGCTGCCGACGCACTCGCAGCGAACAACTCGGCGCCGATGTTGAAGGTCTCGTGGCTAACCTTCCAGACGCCGGGGTTGTTGTCGACAATCCAAAACTCTGCATAGACCGTCTGAGCAGCGAGACCTTCGGGTGCAAACACCATGAGGCTCGGCAGCACGTCGTCTTCGGTGTTGCTTGCGAGGATGCCGTCGACCAGCGCGCCGTCGAAAGTCCCGGCCGCGATGCTCGTTCCCACCCGCATCTCGGCGGCGGCGTCCCCGGACAGCCTGCGCAGGCCGATGAAGCCAATGGATCCAGCCAGAACCGCAAATTAGTAGGCCAGGTAGCGATACTGATCATCCACATCGTGATAAAACTCGGACGACCCACCCTCTGCCAAATAGGCAGGACCATTAAGTTTTTAACCGGCAGCCACCAAGGGAAAAAACAGAAGCATCAAAAACAGACACAAGCGCACAACAGGCCTCATAAAGCACAAATTCATTTCAATACGCATTTAATATAAATGCTTTATGAGGCCAAGAAGCTTGCTGGGGGCAGACCGATTCCAACCCAATCCGAAGGCTCGCTTTGCACAGCGCCCGAAGCCCGGATTTTCAGGACGGCTGTCAGAGAAACAAAGCGCGCGCTTGCTTTCCCGGCCAAACCGGATAAGTGGCAGGGAAAGTTTGATACCCCCTTCCCCCCGATCGCAGGAACCCCGTCCATGACCGACACCGCAGCCCGCGCGGGCACGCCATACGGCGCCGTCTCAAAAGACTTCGGCTTTGGCACCCAGATCCGCAAATCGCCCTACTTCGACGCCACCGTGCGCTGGGGGGCGACGGGGTTCTCCGTATACAATCACATGTACATCCCGCGCGATTTCGGTGACCCGGCGCAGAACTTCTGGAACCTGATCAACGACGCCATCCTGTGCGACGTCGCCGTCGAACGGCAGGTGGAGATCAGCGGCCCGGACGCCGCCGCCTTCGTCCAGCGGCTGACCCCGCGCGACCTGTCCAAGCTCGCCGTGGGCCAGTGCAAGTACGTGCTGATCACCAACGCCGAGGGCTGCCTGATCAACGATCCCGTGCTGCTGCGGCTGGCCGAGGACCGATTCTGGCTGTCGCTGGCCGACAGCGACGTGCTGCTGTGGGCGCAGGGGGTAGCGGTGAACAGCGGCCTCGACGTCCATATCCACGAGCCAGACGTCTCTCCGCTGCAGCTGCAGGGGCCGAAGTCAGGGGAGATCATGGCCGCGCTGTTCGGCGATGACATCCGCGACCTGCGTTACTACTGGCTGCGCGAACTGGAGCTCGACGGCATCCCGGTCATCGTCTCCCGCACCGGCTGGTCGAGCGAGCTGGGCTACGAAATCTACCTGCAGGACAGCGTGCAGGGCGACGCCCTGTGGGAAGCAATTATGGCGGCGGGCCAGCCCTTCGGCCTGCAACCCGGGCACACGTCCTCGATCCGGCGGATCGAAGGCGGGATGCTGTCCTATCAGGCCGACGCCGACATTACCGTCAATCCCTTCGAACTGGGCCTCGACCGGCTGGTCGAACTCAACGCCGGCCACGAATTCATCGGCCGCGAGGCGCTGCTGAAAATCTGCGAGACCGGGGTCGACCGGCTGCAGGTCGGGCTGCGGCTGGACGCCGAGCCGCTGACCGGGCCGAACACCACCTTCTGGCCGGTCACCGATGCTGCGGGTGAGACCGTGGGCCGGGTCACCTCCGCCGTCTATTCACCACGGCTGGAGCAGAATATCGCGCTGGCCTTCGTCAGCACTGCGTGCGCCGGGCTGGGCACCGAACTACGGGTTCAGCGCCCGCAGGGGGATTGCCCCGCCGAGGTGGTCGAAAAACCCTTCTTCGACCCACGTAAAGCCAAAGCCAAGGGCGAAAACTAGGGTGGCCGCATGAAGGGTGAACACATGAACGGCCGCAGGCAGGCAGCCGATTGATGGAAGCATCGTGGATCGCGCTGGTGATCGCATCGGCCGGGATCCACCCGGTGCGCGACCTGCTGCTCAAGGGCGGGAGCAGCCCCAACGGCCGCTATTTCCTCTACGCCCTGTACTGGATTCCGATGACGCTGGTCCACGGGCTGGTGTTCGAGCAGAACCTGAGCCTGCCGCCCGCGTTGTGGCTGTCGGTGTGCCTGTCGGCACTGGGGCTGGTGCTCTACTATTTCGGTACGTTTCAGGCGCTGCGGGTCAGCGACCTGTCGATCTACTACCCCATCATCCGCTGCTCGCCGGTGGCGATCCTGCTGTTCTCCTTCGTCGTGCTCGGGGTGCAGTACAGTCTGCTGGTGGTGGTCAGCATCCTGATGATCTTCGTCGGGACGATCATGCTTCAAAAACCCAAGGGCGGCATTTTCGGCAACCGGCTGGCGCTGCTGGCGGCGGTTCTGGCGATGGTTGGTTCGGCGATTTACACCATCGTCGACGCCCGCGCGATGCAGTCGGTGCAGCCGGGCGCCTACCTGTTCTACATCTACCTGCTGGTGTCGGCCGGGCTGCTGGTCCTGCTTACCATCGACACCTGCTTTGCAGGGAAGGCCGGGGGGCCGAAGGACGGCGCCGCACCGCGCACGTTGGTGGGGGAGATCCGGGCATCGCTGTCGTGGCGGGTGCCGGTGGCGGCGGCCACGTCCTACGCAGCCTATTTGCTTGTGCTGCAGGCCTTCGCCATGGGCGGGGAAACGGCCGCCGTCAGCGCTGTGCGACAGGCATCGATCCCGGTATCGGTGCTGATGGGGGTCTTCATCCTGCGTGAAAGTGGGCTGAGCCGTCGGTTCCTTTGGGCGATCGTGATCGCCGCTGGGATCGCAGCCATCGGCCTGTTCGGCTGGGTTTAGCCGCCGGCGTCAGCGTGACAGCGGGTGCGGCGCAGGTCTATGCTGCCGACAGCCGCGACCGATTGAGGCGCGGCCCAGCAGGAAAGCCCAGCGCATGAGCACCGCCCAGCACACCGCCCCAAGCCCCCCGGAGGCCGCCCCCTCCGCGCGCCCCTTTAACACATGGGCCGAGAGCGCCCCGCGTCTGGTCGCCATCGCCGCCGGGCGCAGCCCCGCCGACCTGGTTATCCTCGGGGGCAAGGTGGTCAACGTGCAGAGCCGCGAAGTGCTCGACGGCTGGGAAGTTGCGGTTGCCGCCGGTCGCTTCGCCTACGTCGGCCCCGACGCCGGCCACTGCATCGGCGCGCAGACCGAGGTGATCGACGCCGGTGGGCGCTACGTCATCCCCGGCCTGTGCGACGGCCACATGCATATCGAAAGCGGCATGCTGACCCCGGCCGAGTTCTGCGCTGCCGTCATCCCCCACGGCACCACCACCATCTTCACCGACCCCCACGAGATCGCCAACGTTCTGGGGCTGGAAGGCGTACGGATGATGCACGATGAGGCGCTGTTGCAGCCCATGAACATCTTCACCCAGATGCCGTCCTGCGCGCCCTCTGCGCCGGGGCTGGAAACCACAGGCTTCGAGATCAGCCCCGAGGACGTGGCCGAGGCCATGGGCTGGCCCGGGATCATCGGGCTGGGTGAGATGATGAACTTCCCCGGCGTGATCAACGGCGACCCGCAGATGCTGGCCGAGATGGCCGAGACCATGCGCGCGGGCAAGACCGTCGGTGGGCACTATGCCTCCCCCGATCTGGGAACGCCGTTCCACGCCTACGCCGCCGGGGGCGCGGCCGACGATCACGAAGGCACGGCCGAAGCCGATGCCATCGCCCGGGTGCGGCAGGGGATGCGCGCCATGCTTCGGCTCGGGTCGGCCTGGTACGATGTCGAGAGCCAGATCACGGCGATCACGGAAAAGGGGCTGGACCCGCGCAACTTTATCCTGTGCACCGACGACTGCCACTCCGGCACGCTGGTCAACGACGGCCACATGAACCGGGTGTTGCGGCACGCCATCGACTGCGGCTGCGACCCGCTGGTGGCGCTGCAGATGGCCACGGTGAACACCGCCACCCACTTCGGGCTGGAGCGGGAACTGGGCAGCATAGCCCCCGGACGCCGCGCCGACATGATCCTGACCAGCGACCTGCGCAGCCTGCCCGTCGAAACCGTCTTCGCCCGCGGGATCAGAATCGTCGAAGACGGGGCGCGGCTGGTCGACTGCCCGCACTACCCCTGGCCGCAGCGGGCGCGCGAGACCGTGCGACTGGGCAAGACGCTGAGCGCACCCGACTTCAGCATCAGTGCGCCGCCCGGGGCCAATGCCGTCCGGGTGCGGGTGATCGGCGTGGTTGAGAACCAGGCGCCCACCCGGGCGCTGAGCTTCGAACTGCCGGTGACTGAGGGCCGGGTACAGGCCACGGGCGGGGTCTGCCAGATCGCGCTGGTCGAGCGCCACCGTGCCACCGGCGGGGTCACCAACGGCTTTGTCTCCGGCTTCGGCTATCAGGGCTCCATGGCCATTGCGTCGACCGTCGCCCACGACAGCCACCATATGATCGTCGTCGGCACTGACCGGGATATGATGGCGGCGGCGGCGAACCGGCTGGGTGAGGTCGGCGGCGGGGTCACGGTGTGGAAGGACGGCGCCGAAATCGCGCTGGTCGAGCTGCCTATCGCGGGGCTGATGTCCGACCGGCCTGCGCACGAGGTTGCGGAAAAGGCGCAAGCCATGGTCGATGCCATGGCGGCCTGCGGCTGCAGCCTCAACAACGCCTACATGCAGCACTCGCTGCTGGCGCTGGTGGTGATCCCGGAACTGCGGATATCGGATCTGGGAATGGTCGACGTCACCCGGTTCGAGATCACCGACGTACTCAAAGAAAACGCCTGAACTCGCCGCAGAAATAGCGGGGGCAGCGGGTAAACTGGCTCAGTTCCCGGTGTCGGCGCCGGTGCTCTCCGGCTGCTTCAGCATGTCAAACAGCTGGGCCATCTGCGCCTGCCCGATGTAACCGGCGAAGGGCAACCCCTGCACGATGAACCCGGGCGTGGAGCGGATACCCCCCGCCAGCGCGCGTTCGAGGTTACGACGGATGTGCTGACCGATTTCGGGGCGGTTCATGTCGGCGAGGATCTGCTCAGGGTCGCCCCCCAGCGACGCGACAATGGCCAGCGCCGCCTGGGGCGAATGCACGGTGCGCGCGGTCATCATCGCCTTGTGCACCTCCAGATACAGCCCCTGATAGGACGCGGCGAGCGCGATCTGTGCCAGCGGCAGCGACTGCGGGGTCAGGATCGGCAACTCGCGGATTACCAGCCGGATATCGGGGTCGGCGGCGGCCAGCGCGTCAACTTCAGGGCTCGAGACCTTGCAGAAGCTGCAGTAGTAGTCGAGGAACTCCTCGACCACGATCCGGCCCTCGGGGTTGCGGGCAACAAAGCCGTCCGGCAGTGCATACGCGGCCGCGGCATCCTCAGTGTCAGCGGGGGCGTCGGGCGAGTCCGAGTCAGACTCAGACTGGGCCCACGCCAGATCCGCAGCCAGACCGGCACCCAGAACCACCATCAGGGCGATCATCAGGGCGGGCAATTCAGGCACAGCAGGCAATAGCCGGAACGAGTGCAGGCGGTTCAGCATGTCATGCTTATGCCGCCGCGCCTCCCGCGAAGGCAAGGCCGTCGCTGCCGCAGACACGGGGTCTTGATCAGCCGCCGGCAGCGAGAAACTCGAAGCGCGTGCCGAGGATTCGTTCTTCTGCCGCGGCGGCGGCCAGATCCGGCACATCCGTCTGCCCCCGGATGTAGTGATCAAAGAAACCGGTGGCATGATGCTGCATGATGTTGTGCATGCGGGTGCTATCCCAGACCGGGTCGGCGTAGTGCTCGTAGGGCAGCCAACCGTGCTCGGGGTGCTCGGTCAGGGCTTCCGCTGGCGGGCCGATCGGGGCGGCGGCGTTATGCCGGGCGTTGTCGAAGGTCAGCAGCGCGCGGTCGGTGCCGCTGCAGTCCTTCCAGATCTGGCGGATACCGGCTTCATAGCCGCTGACGTCGTCTTCGCTGCCGCCTACCACCATCAGCGGGGTGGCGATCCGGGCCAGCCCGGCAGACTCCCATAGGCCCACCTGCCGCCCCCACGGCGCGATCGAGATCATCGCAGCGATCCGGGGATCAGGCTCAAGCGCCGGGTCGGGGCTGTCGGCCGCCGTGGTGTAAGTGGTGAGCGCCTCGGCGAAGGCCTCCGGCACGTTTGCCAGCGCGGCAGGGGACAGCAGACCCCCCTGTGCTGCCAGCACACCATAGCCGCCCATCGAATAGCCGATGACGCCGACCCGCCCGGTCGTGGTCCGGCTCAGCACCGGGTGCGAGCAGTCCGCGGCCATCTCTCCCAGCGTGTCGAGGGCGAAGTGCAGATCCACCGGCCGGTGAACCAGCGTGCAGAATACCTCGCGCTGGTCGTCGTAGGTCGAGTCCGTGTGATCCAGCGCGGCAACGACGTAGCCCTTGCTCGCGAGGTTCTCGGTCAGATGGGACAGCAGGAAGCGGTTGCCCGGCCAGCCGTGGGAAATGATGATCAGCGGGAAGCCCGCCCCCCCGTCGGCGACGGGTGCGCCCTCGGCCGACTGCCCCAAAAGCTGAAAGCGCGTGGTGCCATCGCGGAGCAGGCTGTCCATGGGGCTGGGCTCGACCGGGCCACGGGCGGGGTAGAACAGGCTCAGGGTCATCGGCCGGTCATAGCGAGCCGGGCCTTGCCCGGTCTCCAGCGCAACGGCATTCACCACGTCCGGGTTGCTCAGCCGCAGGGTTTCGCGGCCGACGGCATAGGGGCCAAAGGGCGCGCGCGCCGGGGCGTC
Source organism: Geminicoccus sp. (assembly GCA_002708995.1). GTDB lineage: Bacteria > Pseudomonadota > Alphaproteobacteria > UBA7985 > UBA7985 > UBA7985. The sequence goes on from PAPT01000020.1 coordinate 39,409, forward strand.
GGGGCGCATGCCGTCGATACGGTGCGGCAAGGGCGTGGCGGAAGCGGGGGTAGCGGTCACAGGCATGGCTCCGATGGAGAGGGAGAAGGCGATAAGGACGGACGCAAGGACGTCCACGACGCGGGTTGCCCGAAGGCGGTGCCGGTCGTTGTAGGCGGCGGCAGTGACAGCGGCAAGCGCTGGCGGCTTCTCGCACCGGTGCAAGGCCAGCCCGGCACGCGCAGAATTAGTGTATACTCACTAAAACAACGCGACTAACCCGGAGCCTTTCCATGCAAATCACCGCCTTTCTGTCCATCGGCAGCACCTACACCTTTCTCACCGCCCTGCGCCTGCGCGGGGTGATCGAGCGCGAAGGGCTCGACCTGCGCTTCCGCCCTTTCAGCGTGCGGGCGATCATGCGCGAGATGAACAACATTCCCTTCCCGCCGGAAAAAGAAGCCAAGGTGCGCTACATGTGGCGCGATATCGAGCGCCGCGCCGGGGGCTATGGCCTGCCCGCGCCGACCGTGCCCGCGCCCTACCCGCTGCAGGACTTCGACCGCGCCAATCAAGTCGGCGTCATCGCCGAGCAAGAAGGCTGGTACCTCGACTATTTCGAAGCAACCTATCGGGCCTGGTTCCTCGATGGGGTCGAGGCCGGCAGCGATGACAACATCCGCCGGGTCTGCGAGCAGCTGGGTAAGTCCTACGACGCGGTTTCCGCGGCAGCAGCGGCTCCCGAAGCCGACGCGGCCTACCGCGCCAACACCGACGCGGCCAAGGCGGCGGGCGTGTTCGGCGCGCCGTCTTTCGTGGTCGGCGACGAGCTGTTCTGGGGCGACGACCGGCTCGAGGACGCCATCGCCTTCAGCCGCGCCTGAAGCCCAGCAGTCCCGACCCGGAAGGCGTTGAACACGACGGGGGCGGTGTGCAATACCGCTGAGCCATGAGTTACCTCTTTGCACCGCCACCGCCGCCGACCCTGCCGATTCTCGACAGCGATCAGGTCTTTCCCATCCGCCGCGCCTTTTGCGTCGGGCGCAACTACGCCGCCCACGCGGCCGAAATGGGCAACGAGGTCGACCGCGAAGCGCCGTTCTATTTCCTTAAGTCTGCGCACCACGTGCTCTTTGCTGACGGCGGTGAAGTCCCCGTCCCTCCGCGCACGGAAAACTATCAGCACGAGATCGAACTGGTCGCCGCGCTTGACAGGGGCGGCACCGGGATCGCGGTCGCGGACGCGCTCGACCACGTGCTGGGCTACGCGGTAGGGCTGGATATGACCCGGCGTGACCTGCAGCAGGATAGCAAGGACAAGCGCCGCAGCTGGGATACCAGCAAGGATTTCGAGTACAGCGGTCTGTGCTCGGTCCTGTGCCCCCCGGGCAAGGGGGCCCGCCCGGATCAGGGGGCCATCACCCTGCACGTCAACGGCGCGCTGCGGCAAAGCGGCGACCTCGCCGATCAGGTCTGGTCGCTGGCGGAAATCATCGCCGATCTGTCGACGCTGTATCAGCTCGAGGCCGGTGACGTGATCTTTACCGGCACCCCGTCCGGGGTCGGGCCGGTGGTCGCTGGCGACGCGCTGCTCGGTGCCATCGAGGGCATCGGCACCCTCAACGTGCAACTTCGTTAGCCACCCCCTGTTCGCGAGAAGGCGGTTGAGATGATCGCCCGAACCGACTAAGCCCAAGGCTCATCCCGAAACGGTCATTCAATTCGAAAAGCGTGAACCCATGAACATCTACTACAAGACCGCCGCCACCGCTCGGGGTGGTCGCTCCGGCAACACCAGTCTCGATAGCGGTACTTTTTCGATCGACACGGTGCTGCCCGGTGCCGGCAAGGAAGGTCTGACGCCCGAAGAGCTGTTCTCGCTAGGTTACGCAGCCTGCTTCGACAACGCCATGAAGGAAGCCGCAAAGTTCAAGGAAATCGAACTTGGCGACGACTGGCGGACGCAGGTGGCCGTGGGTCTGGGCAACTCGGACGACAACAAGCGGCTGCGCTTTGATATCGACATCACCGCTTACCTGCCCGGCATGGATCAGGAGACGGCGGACCGCTTGGTGGCCACGACCCACAAGCTTTGCCCGTTTTCCAACTCGATGGGCGAAAACATCGATGTCCGCCTGAACGCAAAAACCCGCGCCGACTAGATTTCGTCGACGCTGGCTTTCGCAAGGCAGCAAGTCCGGGGCCGCGGTCAGGCCCCGTGACGGCGCTTAGTCCATGGAGAAGTGCTGCTCACAGCTGATCTCGCTGGGCTGGTTGCCGTTGTCGAAACCACAGTGATCGGCTTCAAGGATGTTGTATTCAGCGCGCTTGGCGTCCAGCAGATCGAAGAACTCTTCCCGCGATACCTTCCGCTCCCGGTAGAAGCTGGCGTAGCTCGGGTTCCCGGCGTACAGACCCTGCGCCGTGCGGACACGGGTGCCGTTGCCCGGCAGCGAGGTCAGCTGGTTCTGCATCAGGGCGCCGTTCATGCGGACCTGGTACAGCACGGTGTCGTCACCGAGCAGCCGGGTTTCAGTGTCCAGCTGCATGCCGAACTGCATGTAAGGACCGCTCAGACCACCCGAACAATCGACGGCAGACTGGGCAGCGGAGAAGATCTTTTCGTTGCCGTTGATGCCACAGGCACCGGCGCCGAGAACGCTGGAGTTGGCTTCGCAGGCTTCGGCGTACTGCGGCGGGGAGAGGAAAACGTTGCGCTGGGTGATGGCATTGCCCTCAACTTCGAGCGCGATGAAGCCCGCGTAGTGATCGTAGGGGTAGTTCCAGTTCTGGGAGGCAAAGGCGTTACCGTCGGCACCCATCAGGGTGTATTCGCCCACCCAGTAACCGTGCTCACGTTCCCATGCCGGGAAGCTGCGAAGGTCGAGGTTGGCAAGATCGCAGTCTTCCGCGACGGCGGTGGTGGAAAGTGCAGCGAGGGCAATGCCCGCGCCGAGCAAGCTAAGTGGCAGTTTCATGGTCGGTTTCCTTCTAGATATTTCGGATGATGTCCGGCGAGATCTGATGAGGGGAACCTAGTCAGCTGTTACGTTACTGTCCGAAACGCCGTGTTTCCGTTTCTTTCAGTGTATTCGGGATTTATTTCTGAATTCAGAGCGATTCATCAGCTTTCATGAACAAAAGAGGTATGTCTCATAGAGATAATCACTTTTGGATCGGTGGGGATCATTCCGACGAAGCCGGTCCGAATTGTGTTACACAGGCAGACAAGCAAAGCAGATTACGTACGAGAGAGTGTGTGTAGTGACCCTGACCAGGATCTGGCAGACGGCAAGAGTGGCATTCCTCGGGCTGGCCCTTACGGGACTGCCAGGGCTGGCGGCTGCCCAGGGACTCAAAACCTCGATGACCTACGGCGACGCCCGGCACCTTCTTGAGCGGGCAGGCATCGGCGCGCACCCGGATGAGATCAAGGCCTTGCTCGGCCTGACCCGGGCACAGGCCATCGACGCCATGGTCGACCAGCTCGATGTCTCGGCGCCTTTCAACGAACCCCCGATCAGCCTCAGCGACGGTGAGCATGTCCACTATTGGATGATGAACGACTACGAGGAACAAGACAGACAGGCGTTCCGGGTGGAGCGCGACAAGGAGATGGGTGAGCTCCGCCGGTGGTGGATCCGAGAGATGCTGTCGACATCGTCACCAGCAGGCGAACGGCTGCTGCTCATCTGGTCCAACCACTTCGTGTCCGCTTACGGCAGCCTGAATGAAGAGGTTCATGCGCTCTACAACCAGCACATGATGCTGCGCGACAAGGGTCACGGCAACTTCCGCGATCTGCTGCGGGCTGTGGTCCGCGACGCCGCGATGCTCAACTACCTCGACAACAACAACAACCGCGAAGAACAGCCCAACGAGAACCTCGCCCGCGAACTGCTTGAGCTTTTCGTACTCGGCGAAGGCCACTACACCGAAAAAGACGTCAAGGAAGTCGCTCGCGCGCTGACAGGCTATTCCTACAACCGGCTGCGGGACTTCAAATATCAGTTCGAGCCCTGGAACCACGACGATGGGTCGAAGACCATTCTCGGCCGTGTCGGACGCTATGATGCAGACGACGTCATCGACATTCTGCTCGATACCGACGCCGCCTCGATCTTCATCGTCGAAACCTTCTGGCAATACTACATTTCCGACTTCGGGCAGGATCGGGCAGCGATTGAAGCACTGGCTTCGGCCTGGCGCGAGACCGACTACGAGATCCGAGAGCTGGTCCGCCTGATGCTGTCGTCCCAGGCGTTCTGGGACCCGCGCTATCGCGGCACCATCGTCAAGTCGCCGGTCGATCTGATGATCGGCACGCTGCGCAGTGGCGGCCGCCTGCCCGAGTGGTGGCCGACGCTCAGCGGTCAGTTGGAGGTGCTGGGCCAGCACCTGTTCGAGGCACCCAATGTAGCGGGCTGGCCCGGGGGTGCAGACTGGATCACCCCGGCCCGGTTGCTGAGCCGGAATGAAGCCCTGCAGAAGCTTGCGGCCCTTTATGACGGTCCACCGCCGCCCGCCATGCCTTCGACAACAATACTCGGTGCTGACGTCAGCATGAGCGACATTGAAGGCAGAGCGGTCAGCCTGCGCTATGGCGCGGAAAACTTCGAAGGCCCCCCCAGAATTGTCATCATGGGTTACAAAGACAGAACCGACGGCGGCGCCTACCCGGTCTGGCGTTCCGATACCTTCCCCGCGAGGGGTGGGATCGATACCGAACAGCTGGGTAGGATCGAAAGCCTTGCTGACCTGAATTGGCGGATCGATTCATTGGAATACCCTGATGATCTGGATCGTCCCGACTGGTTCACCGTGGGATTTTTTAACGACCACTGCTGCGGCCCGGGCGGCAGTTCCGGGGGCGACCGTAACCTGTTCATCGATTGGCTACGGTTCGAGGATCAGCTCTACCTCGCCAAAGATGGCGTGCAGAGGAGCGGCTGCCCCAATGATGCGCCGGGAAGCTTATTCTGCTCCGGCGATGTGAAACTGCGCATCGCACAACCACTTGACCCCATTGTCGAAACGGTCGATGCGATTGAGCCCAACCGGCTTGCCGTGGGGCGGGTTGCCTTCAACTGGGGCCGGGTTCTGGACCGCTCCCGCAGCTGGAACAGCCTCGCGATCTCGCTGATGGACGTGCGCATGAACAGCCTGCACTACGACGCCCTGCGGCTCGAGCTGGTCGAGCACCGCCGCGACGGTCGTCGTGAAATCCTGCTGGATATCCGCGAAAGCAACTGCCGTCCCGACTGCTTTTTCGGGCAGTGGCCGTCGACCACGTTCAAGGAATACAACACCGGCGAAAACCGCGTGGAGTACCTGCTATGGCCCGGGGGTGATCCCGACCAGCGGGGACAGTATCAGCAGCTCGACGACGATCACCGGATGCTGATCCATGGGCTGTGGTCGGCGATACCGACTTTCTTCGAAGCCATGCAGGACGGCCGCAACTGGCGCCGCAATGGACAGGAGCGGGTTGGCACCAGCTGGGACCCCGTGCTCAACAAGATCACCGATGCCTTGCCCCGGACCCGCTATGCCAAGGGCCTGAGCAACACCGTACCCCTGATCGAACCCATGCCCCTACCCGCCGGATCGATGATGTCGAGTATGATGTCGCAGGAGGCTGCGGGCACGGTTATGCTGCTAGGCCTGCCCGATGATCGGGTGGAGTGGCTTGGCGGCGCTGGAGGCGCCCATGCCTTTGACGACGACACGCTGGTTGAGATGGTGCTCACCGGGCGACCGGCACGGCCCTTGTCCGCTGGGTTTGGTTTCAGCGACCTGATCACCGATCCGGTCTATCAACTGAAGTAAACGGAGACGCACCGCATGGATCGCCGCAAAGTTCTGAGTTCACTGGTCGCTGGTCTGTGTCTGCCGCTGGCCCCAATCCAGCTCGCCGAAGCTGCCGCCCGCACCGGCCGCCGGCTGATTCTTGTCGAGCTGTCGGGCGCGAACGACGGATTAAACACGGTCGCGCCCTGGGCCAACGACCGCTACCGGGCCATTCGACCCAGCGTGGCGCTGGACCGCAGCGACATGATCACCCTCGACGACCAGCTCGGCCTGAATAACGCCCTGTCGAGCCTTGAATCTGCGTGGCAGGCGGGCGAAATGGCGATCATTCAGGGGCTGGGCTACCCGGAGCAGAACCGGTCGCACTTCAAGTCTATCGCGCTGTGGGAAACTGGCGGCGATGGCAACCGCGCCGGCCGCAACGGCTGGCTGACCGAAGACGTCGAAGCCATGGGCAGCGGCTTTGATGCCCACGGCATCAGCCTCGATGGCGGCATGGGGGTCTTTGCGTCCTCCAGCGGGCTGTGGCTTTCGTTCACCTCCCTGCACCACCTGCAGACGCTTTCGGCGGTCAATGCCGGCCTTGGCGGCACGGTCAGCGACAGCGCCAACCCGGCGCTTTCCATGCTGCTCGAGCGGGGTAACGCCCTCGACAGCGCCATGGGCCAGATCAGCGCCAAGATCCATCAGAAGGGCCTCGGCCGCCACGTCAACATCGACGGCGGCGATCTGGGGCGGCAGGCAGCGTTGGCAGCGACGCTGATCAATGCAGGTGTCGACGCGCCTGTGCTGAAGGTGAAAATCGGCGGTTTCGACACCCACGAGAACCAGCGCGGCGACCACGAGCGCCTGCTGCGCGATCTGGGCCGCTCACTGGCAGGGCTGCGCACCGCCCTGCAGCTGACCGGGCACTGGGACCAGACGCTGATCCTGACCTACAGCGAGTTCGGCCGGCGCGCGACCGAGAACTACTCGCGCGGCACCGACCACGGCACAGCCGCGCCGCACCTGCTGCTCGGTGGTGGGGTGCGCGGGGGTCTGTTCGGACGGCACCCGGACCTCGAAGACCTCGACGACGGTGATCTGAAATACACACTGGACTACCGCGCCGTCTATCAGCGGCTGCTGGCAGGATGGTTCGGGCTGTCGGACAATCGCTTCAGCGGCTTTGAGGATGCGAGCCTCGATGGCGTGCTGATCTGAGGCTCAGTCGCCCAGACCCAGCAGAAAATCACGCAGGCAGGCGCCGGTCTGGGCCCCGCCCTCGAGCAGGATCGAATGCTTAAGTCCCGGCAGCACCCGCAGCGTGGCGAAGGGCATGGCTTCGGCGATCAGCTGGTTCAGCCGAGGGGGACAGCCGCCATCGTTCTCCCCGGTCAGCACCAGCGATCGCGCCGTGATCTCGTGTAGCCACGGCGCCATCTCCGTCCCTGCGTAGATATCGAAGACGTTCAGGAACACCTCTGGGTTGGTGCCGATCACCTGCGCCATGCGGGCCTCGATCACCTCGGGGTGCTCGGCAATAAAGCCGTCGGTAAACCAGCGGTGGGCCAGCGTGCCCAGCTCGTCCGCGATCCCGCGCTCGCGCATCGCCGCGACCACGGCTTTGACGTTGGCGCTGTCCTTTTCCGTGCGAAAGGCGGCGGTCGACAGCAGCCCCAGCGACAGCACACGGTCGGGGAAGGTGCGTGCGTAGGCCGGCCCGATCATCCCGCCCAGCGAGTGACCGGCAATATGGGCGGCTTCGACCCCGGCCTGCTCCCGCACGTGTTCGAGGTCGGCAACCAGCGCGTCGAGCCCGAAACGCCCCTCGGGCTGTGGCGAGGCCCCGTGCCCGCGCAGGTCGTAGGCGATAACGGTGAAGTGCGGCTCCAGCAGCGGCAAGGCCGTCGCCCAGGTCGCGCGTGACGCGCCGATGCCGTGGACGAGGATCAGCGGCGGCCCACTGCCGGACACCGAATAAGCGCAGGAAATCGGCTGGGTCATGGGGGGCCTCTGGGTTGAGCTGTTTGAGCGTAAGACGAACAAGCGGGGGCGGCTCAGCGCACAGCCTGCAGGCTCGGCGGACTGGTCTGCGCCCGGATGCGGGCGGGACGGTCGGTGAAGTGCGGCATGACCTCCTCAGCGAAGCACTGAATGGCCTCCAGAGTTTCTGCGGACTCAAGTCCAAAGTTGAGGTTCATGATCACCCGGTCGATGCCGAGATCGGCATAGGTGCCCAGCCGGTCAACCATTTCTGAAGGCGTGCAGATGAGCAGGCTCTTTTCCAGCTCCTCGGCTGATTGCGCCCTCGGGATCTGCCGGATCATGCCCGCGTCGACGATACCGGGACCGAGATAGATGTTGTCGAAGCGGCAGTAGTAGTCGTAGGCCGCCCGGTTCTTGCGGACCCGCTCAGCCTCGGTCGCCGCAACATGCGCCACCCGCGACAGCGACAGCGTGAGGCCGTCGCCAGCCCCGTCCATATCGGTCTGAGCGCGGTTGAAGGCGTCGACCTGATCGACCAGCATCTGGTGATTGCCGGAGAGCGGCGTGGTCTGGATGTGGAACCCTCGGCGGGTGCAGGCGTAGATGCCTTCAGGGTTCATGACCGCCATCATCATCGGCGGACCGCCGGGTTGCTGCGGCCGGGGCATGATGGTCAAGGCTTCGAACTGATAGTGCTTGCTGTGCCAGCTGACCTCTTCCTCGGTCAGCAGCGCCTGCAGCACGTCGAGGCTTTCGTCGAAGCGCTCGCGCGTCTCTTCCATTGGGACGCCGAGGCGCTCCATCTCAAACTTGAACGCACCGCGCCCGACGCCGAGAAACAAGCGCCCTTCGCAGAAAATGTCGGCGACAACCACTTCACCGGCATAGGTGCGCATGTCGTGGAGCGGCAACACCACCACGCTGGTGAGAATCTTGATCTGCTGGGTATGGGCAGCGATTTTAACAGCGAAAGTCAGCGGTGCAGGCATCATCAGACAGTTGACTAGATGGTGCTCGGTGATCGAGACCGCGTCAAAGCCAAGCCCGTCGGCAAGTTGTGCCTGATCGAGCATGTCCCGATAGATGCGGTCACCGCCGTAGGCCTTGTCCGGATAGTCGGACGACAGTTGTACACAGAACTCCATGGCCGCCCGCTCCTCCCAAAGCGCATCCAATCCCGATCCAGATTCTAACCTAGCGTATCGACGTTAAGCGTCTCCGGTGGGGTAGACACATTGCCGCATTCAGGGCGGGCAAACCAACCGAAACGCGGCTGAAACCTTCAAATACCGCGCCCTGGCGGTTTTCTTTTGCGCGACGCACCCCCGAAATCGGCTCATCGTAATAGTAGCCCAGCGCGTGGGTGGCGAAGTTGTCGTTTTCGTTGTCGTCGAACTCGTGCTGTGCTGATACCCCGAGCTCCTCGAGGTTGCAGATGCCGCGGACAGCAGCGACGTGCATCATTTCAACCTGCGTGGTCACCAATTTGAAATGGATAAACTGCGCGTCGATTTCGATTTTGGTGTCACTTATTTTAGGTAATCCTTTCCTGCTACCCAAAGGTTAGGCGTGTCTGGCGGCGGCGGTTAGTCTGCAGATGAATAGCTGCTGCAAAGTGTTTTTCATCCTGCGGCCGGGGTCTGTCAGCGGCGCGTGCTGCCGAAGGACCAGCCATGCCTGCCCGGATTCGGGATTCAGCGACTCAAACGGGTATCGGCCGCCGCCGCCGGGCTTGTGTGGCCGGATTCTGGCCAAAGCCCGGGTGAATCAGGCCTTTACGCTTGCCATCAGTCAGCCATGGACTTAGGCAGATGTGTCCCTTCCGACCCGTCGGGAGGCTCAATCCTCAGCCGCAATCGGAGGCGCACCCGGCGGCCGATATCCAACGTGCGTCATCGTCTCTATGGGAGAAAACGATATGAAAAAGATTCTGGTCGCAAGCCTCGCGCTTGTTGCATCCGCCAGCGTTGCTTCCGCACAGGTACGCCTGGGCACCGAAGGCGCTTACATGCCTTGGAACGGTCTGGACGAGAACAACGAAGTCATCGGCTTCGAGCGTGAAGTCGGTGATCGTCTGTGTGAAATCGCTGGTCTGACCTGCGAGTGGGTTATCAACGACTGGGATTCCATCATCCCGAACCTCGTTGCCGGCAACTACGACGCCATCATCGCTGGCATGTCCATTACCGCTGAGCGTGACGAAGTTATCGACTTCACCGCTGAGTACTACCCACCATCCCCATCGCTGTACATGGCGCTGTCCGGTGGTGGTGCCAGCGGCGTGATCGCGGCGCAGACCAACACCATTCAGGCTGGCTACGTGGCTGACATGGGTGGCGATCTGATCGAATTCGCGACCCCTGACGAAACCATCGCAGCTGTACGCTCTGGCGAAGCTGACGCGGTTCTGGCAGACGGCGACTACCTGCTGCCGATCGTTGAAGAAGCGGGCGGTGAGTTCGCAATCGTTGGCGATCCGGTCTACATCGGCGGCGGCGTTGGCATGGGTATCCGTGAAACCGACGGCGACCTGAAGGCAGCCATGGACGCAGCCATCGCTGAAATGAAGGCGAGCGGCGAGCTGAACGCGCTGATCACCGAGTGGTTCGGCCCGGAAGGTGCTGTCTACTAAGGCGTGCCGCTTAGGCTTTGAGCTTTCATAGCTCTGGAAAAGGGTCGCTTCAGCGGCCCTTTTTTTTGTGGTTGTTGATGTCTGGCCCCGCGCCACCGATCCTTCTTTTCGGCGGCGTCCCTGCGTCCCTGCGCCGTTACACCGGCCGTTACGCCCCTGGGCTCCAGTCGTGCAGCAGGGTCTCCACCACAGGCTCGGGGCCCTCGACGTCGACAACAGCGCCGTTTTCGGTAAACCGCCGGTCGAGCACCTGAACCGGCTGGCCGAATTCGGCGACGGCCGCTTCCGAGGCGAGCGAGATCGCCTGCTCCAGCGCTGAGGCCCGGGCAAAGCCGGCAGTGAGACTGGTGCGGGTAACCCGGCTCCAGTCCTGCAGCCTTGAACCGGCGCCATCGGCGAGGGCCGCCGCCAGCGCGGCTTTGACCGCACCGGGGTAGGCGCGCGCGAGGCCGCCGGTGCCCAGCTTCGTACCACCGAAGTAGCGCACCACAATCGCTCCGAGATCCACCAGCCCTTCGCCGATCAGCAGGCGCAGGATCGGCATGCCCGAGGTGCCGGAAGGCTCGCCATCGTCCTTGGCCCCTTCCTCGATACGACCATCAGGGCGCATGGCGCGAAAGGCGGTGACGTGGTGGTTGGCCTTGGGGTGCTCGGTGCGGAGTTCGGCCAGCCGGTCGGCAAACCGGGCATGGGGGACAACGAAGGCGAGGAAGCGCGACTTCTTCTGCTCCGTCTCGGCGCTGACCTCGCCGGTCAGGGTGCGCAGGCCAGTGCGGGAGACAGTGCTGGAGCCAGTGCGCGAGCCAGTGTTCGGGCCGGCGCTCAAACGGCGGCTCCCGATGGCGCCCGGCCGCCGCCAGCCTGCAGGCTGGGCGTGATTTGCGCTGTCTGGGGCGGGTTGCTCATGCCCTGCTCCAACATGCCGTGGGTTGCTGCCGCTCGCGGCTTAGCGCCGATGGTGGCGCCGGGGCGCAGCCTAGAGCGTGGAAAGCAGCAACATCAAGATCGAGATCAGGATAATGCCCATTCCGACCCATTCGGTGCGTGAGGGTCGTTCGCGGAAGAACACGAAGGTAAGCACGATGGCGGCGATGAATTCCACCTGCCCCACCGATTTGACCAGCGCCGGGGCGACCATGACGTAACCGATGAACCAGCCAGCAGACCCCAGTGCAGACAGTAATCCCGTGAAGGCCATGGGGGTCAGACGGCGCATGACCCGGGCGAATTCTGAGGCGTCGCGGAGCGCCATCACGCCGATCACGACAATGCACTGGATCACGAGCAGTGCCACCAACGTGGTCATGCCTGCGACGGCCGGTGAAACAGGCTGGGCGACGACCACACCTTCGGCGACCAGGATCAAGCCGGCCTCGCGCAGCGTGAGCGAGGTTCCGGCTAGCAGCGCACCGCCAGACAGCCCCAGCCATGCCGAGCGCAGATCCCAGACCGACCCGATCTCCCCGGGCAGGCGGGCTCGGGTCAGCACCACGACCCCGATGACAGAAACCAGCACAGCGGCCCATTGCAGGCCGCTGAGATACTGGGCGAAGAAGGGGGTGGAGCCAACCAGCGCGACGATGACGACTTCGGTTTTGACGTAGACCACGCCGATGGCGAAGGTGCGCTGGCTGAGCAGCAGGGTTTGCTGCAGCGTGGCCGCAATCTGCAGCAGCGCTGCACCCAGGGTCCAGAGCCAGAAACCGGTCGGCAGACCCAGCAGTCGGACGCTGCGAAGGCCGGGATCGAGGTTGGGATCCGGACCGGGATGGGCTCCCGGTCCAAGGCCACTGAAGCCAACCGGTGGTCCCCAGATCGCGATCAGCACCACCAGGATCAGGACGGCCCATGGCAGCCCGAACAGGCAACGCGCCAGCGCCGCGCTCCAGGCGGAGAGTTGCACCTGCGCGTCGGTTCGCTGTGCCAGCGCCCGCTGTCCGGCCACCCGCAGCGCCTGAAATACGCCCGCAGCCAGTCCGAGCAAGATCCATGGCTCAAGAAAACTCATGCTTCAGAACAACACAAGCCGCCCGACAGCGAAAGTCGGACGGACCGTTGAAGTCGATGGGTCTGAGCTGCATCAGGGGAGGATGTCGATGCCGGTTGGTCCACCGCGAGCAAAAAGAAGCGTGACGAGGGCTCGCTTGGAGGTGCGTGCCCTCGGTTTTGGTTACTTCCCGGTGCGCGTAGCGCGGTCACGCTTGCCGATGTTGAACAGCGACGCAACACCAGCGCGGATCGCTTCACTGCGCAGCTCGCGAGCACGGCGCTCGTAGGACTGGAGTTCGGAGTAGGTAACAAAGCCCTCGTTGCGGATGCTCATGGTTCGGTTTCCTTTGTGATGCCCGGGATCCTGGCCTGGTGGTGCAGGCTATGGAGGGGATCCCGGACAGTTTGTTCTTTGGCGTCGATCAGAATGGTTGAAAAGACAGTCGATGCGCCGTTCCCATCGATTGGGGGAGGGAGGAGGAAAACCAGCGCAACGCCATCGTGACCAATTCAACGCCATCGTATCCGCGCAAAAATTCTTGAGAATATGCCGTGAATCACTAAGTTCTTTGCATGAAATGCACAGATACAGGAGCTCGATCGTGGATACCCTGACGTCGATGAAGGTTTTTCACACGGCCGTCACCAACGGCAGCTTCTCCGAGGCTGGGCGGGTTCTGGGCATGGCGCCCTCGAGCGTTTCGCGGCAAATCAGTGCGTTGGAAGATCATCTCGGCGTGCAGCTGCTCAACCGCTCCACCCGCCAGCTGCACCTGACTGAAGCGGGAGAGAACTACCACGACCGGGTAATCAATATCCTGCAGTCGGTCGAGGACGCCGCTGTCGCCGTAACAGAACTGGAAAGCCGTCCGCGCGGGCTCTTACGGATCAACGTCCCAGTAACCTTTGGCCGACGCCACGTGGCGCCGTTCTTTGCCGCCTTCATGCAGGCCTATCCGGAGGTTGAGATCGAAGCGACCATGACCGACAATCTGGTCAACATTATCGAGGAAGGCGCCGATCTTGTGATCCGGATCGGTGAGCTGCAGGACAGCAGCCTGATCGCGCGCAAGCTGGCGCCCAACAAGCGGGTTATTGCAGCGTCGCCAGAGTATCTCGAGCGCTATGGCGAACCTTTAACACCCTCGGACCTGGCCGACCATGTGGCGCTGACATACCGCCGTCAGGCGGGACCCGACATCTTCCACTTTGACGGGCCGCGTGGGGTCGAGCATGTAAGGATGCGGTCAATTTTGCACGTAAACAACGGAGAGGCGATTGTCCCTGCGGCGCGAGCGGGGCTGGGGCTCGTGTTGCTGCCAACCTATGTCGTTGGCCGCGATATACAGATGGGGCGTCTGCGGCCGGTCATGACCGACTTTCTGGCCTCGCCGACCGCAATGGATACGGGAATTTATGCCATGTATCCGCCGAACCGGCACCTCTCTCCCAAGGTTCGGGCTTTCGTCGACTTTCTGCTCAAGCGCTATGGCTCGCCGCCATACTGGGATGTGGCTGACCCCAGCCACGACTGAGGGGTAAAGGGTGGCGCTGACTGGACCGAACCGTGCTTCGCGCGCCGCGGCCCAACGTCGCGCAGTTTAACGCACAGGTTGAGCGCAATGAAAAGCGTCGCTCAAAGCCCCTGCGACAGGCTCAGGATAAACGCCGCCGTCGTGAGCTCAACCGCCAGGGCGCCGTCTTAGAGTCAAAGCTGCGCCAACGCCAACCGCCAGTCCTCATCCGAGCGGGCGACCGCCTCCATAACCCGAATGAACCGACGCAAGTCACCACCAAACCGCCCGTACAGCACCGCCTCGAGCATCGGGCGCGCATCCTCATAGGTACCCACCGATACAAGGTGTGCATTGTTCAAGTCCTGGGCGAAAAACCGGTCGTAATTATAGGCGCCAAAACCCGGCCGCGCCGCCGCATATTTCACTCTCAGCCGATCGAAGGCAGCGGCCTTGGCCTGCAGGCGTATTCTGGGCGACACCTCACTGGCAGCGTAGATCTCGGACAGCTCTGAACGCGCAGCCTCGATCAGATCGACGAATAATGCCCGCGCCGCCGCCCGCTCAGCGAAAAACGCCGCCAGCTGATCATCCGCCACCCCGCGCTCCGCCCAGAACGCCCGCACCAGCGCAATGGCCACGGTGTTGGCCAGCGCTTCGTTGAAGTCCGCATCACCGGGCCGGTAGACCGTGTTGTGAACGCTTTCGTGTATCACCAGCTCGACCAACGCTGTCCGGCTCCTGTCCAGCGCCGGCGACGCAATCGGATCGGGGAACCAGCCCAGCGTCGCGTAGGCGTCGACCGGGCCGAGACTGACATCCTCACCCCTCCCCCGGGCCTGGGCCGCAAAAGCCTCCGCCCTCGCCTCGTCAAAGAATCCTTGATATGGCACACAGCCCGCGATCGGCCAGCAGCGCTGGATCGGCCGCAGCGCCAGCGGTTCAGCCCGAAAAACCGTCCAGACTGTCGCCTCCCGGTCCAGCGCCGCGTAGGTCCGATAGCTGCGACCCACGTCCAGCCCCCAGTAGGCTGCGAAGGCCACAGCATCCCGGACTAGCGCCAGCTTCTCCGCGGTCTCTGCCGATGTCCCGGGGTCGGCGATTGCGCGCTCAATCGGCACCGCACGGGTCATAAGGTCACCCTGCCCCAGCGCTACGTGCAGCAGATAGGGCTGACAGCCTGTCAGGCTCAGCATCGTCAGCCCTGCTGCCACCACGCGGGCAAAGAAAGTGAGTCCCATGGGCCTGTTGTGCTCCTCAGGTTGGAGCCCCTGTGATATCGACACCTTAGCCTGTGAATACGAGGACGCAATCCATGGACCGAGCGTGGCAACGGATGCTGTCGGGTCGGCGGCTCGACCTGCTGGACCCCTCCCCCTTCGACGTCGAACTCGACGACATCGCCCACGGCCTGTCGCGGGTCGCCCGCTGGAACGGTCAGACGGTCGGCGCGCATCCCTTCAGCGTCGCTCAGCACTCGATCCTCGTGCTCGACCTGTACAGGGCGTCTCACCCCACTGCCGGGGCGGCGGAACAGCTTTACTGCCTGCTCCACGACGCAGCAGAATACGTCATTGGAGACCTGATCTCCCCGTTCAAGGCCGCGGTCGGGCTGGACTACAAGGCGCTCGAACGACGGCTGGAAGCCGCCATTCACCTGCGCTTCGGCCTGCCAGCGCAGCCCGACGACGCCCTGCGCCGCGCGATCAAGGCCGCGGACATCGAGGCCGCCTACTGGGAAGCAACTTTGCTCGCGGGCTTTGACGAAACCGAGGCGGCGCTCTACTTCGGTAAGCGACCAGCGGCGCAAGGCCCGGAACTCATTGCTCGGGACGCCAGTCAGGCCAAGGCCGACTTCGTGGACCGGTTCGAGACACTGCTGGACCAAGTCTGATAGGGCGCCCGACTAACCGACACTGACTGAGGACAAGACCGTGACCGGCCTACTCGATATCCCTGCAATCCTGCTCGGGCTCGCCGCCCTATTCGGTGCGCTGAACTACTGGTTTGTCAAGCTGCCCCATACCATCGGTCTGGTGGTGATCGCGCTTGTGGCCAGCCTCGCCGTGGTCGGCCTTGACCTCGTTGTTCCCACGCTGGGTCTGAGCGCCCGGGTCAATGGTTTCCTCGAGAGCCTCGATTTCAACGTCACCCTGATGCAGGGCATGCTGTCGTTCTTGCTTTTTGCCGGTGCGCTGCACGTCGACCTGGGCCAGCTGCTGTCGCGCAAATGGACCATTCTGGTGCTGGCGAGCTTCGGGGTGGTGCTGTCCTCGCTAATCATCGGTGGCGGTTTCTGGCTGACGGCGACGGCACTGGGGCTGAGCCTGCCGCTGATCGTCTGTCTGGTGCTGGGGGTCATCGTCACGCCGACCGACCCGGTGGCGGTGCTGGGCCTGCTCAAGACGCTCAAGGTCCCCGCCCACCTCAAGGCCAAAATCGCGGGTGAGAGCCTGTTCAACGACGGGGTCGCCGTGGTGCTGTTCAGCATCGTGGTACTGCTCGCCTTCGGTGGTTACGGCGCGCACGGCGCAGAGGGCAGTCATGGAGCCGAGGGTGACCACGGCGCAGGCGGCAGTTCGCTGACGTTCAGCTACGGCCTGTGGCTGTTTTCCAAAGAGGCCATTGGCGGCGGCCTGCTCGGGCTGGTGGGCGGCCTGATCGCGTTCTGGGTCATCCGCCGCATCGACGACCACGTGCTCGAAGTCATCGTCACGCTTGCGCTGGTGACCGGCGCCTACTCGATCGCGCTGCATCTTCACCTCTCCGGGCCGATCGCCATGGTGATCGCCGGACTGCTGATCGGCAACCAGGGCACGGCGCTGGCCATGTCCGACAAGACCCGCGACCATCTGGAAAAATTCTGGGAGCTGATCGACGAAATCCTGAATTCGGTGCTCTTCCTGCTGATCGGGCTGGAGATCGTCTTCATTCTGCAGAACGCCGGCAGCGGCGTGTCTTTGCCGGTGATCATAGCACTGGTGGTGGTGGTCATCCTGCTGTCCGTCGGCGCCCGGTTCACGGCGATTATCCTGCCTTTGCAGGTCAAGGCCCTGAACAGCGAGGTCAGCCGTGGCACGGTACCGATCCTGACCTGGGCCGGGATCCGCGGCGGTATTTCCGTGGCGCTGGCACTGTCCCTGCCCGAGAGTCCCGAGCGCGGCCTGCTGCTGCTGGTCACGTACTGCGTCGTGCTGTTCTCCGTGATCGTGCAGGGCCTTACGGTGGAACGCGTGATCAAGCGCTACTTCCCCTGACACCGCAGCGGCTGACGGGCAGTGGCGCGACCGCTGGAGCACAGTGGCGTCACCGCGGCCTGTCACCGGGGTCTAAGGGCTTGAAGCCGGACGCGCTCTAGGGATACAAGGTGGGCCGGTGCTGGCTTAGCTCAGTTGGTAGAGCAGTTGATTTGTAATCATCAGGTCGCGGGTTCGACCCCTGCAGCCAGCACCACTTCTCTCTCGCGAAATCTCCTATAACCTATTGTTTTCTGTGCATTTTTATGCTGTGCGGCGCTGGATAGGCTTGAAAAGTCGGGTAGAAATTTGGGTAGAGATGGCACCTGATGCCTGTTTGGCTACCGTAAACCTCTGCAGATCTGACGAGGACAAAAGAACCACGCCGCCCCGAACGGTTATCAGTGTAAACGGGACAGAGACCCAGCGTGACCCCTAGACCCAGCGGTACCGGTTTCTTGAGCACGCATCACGTGCCCTTCAAGAGTTCCCCGTGGTCTACCCCGCGCGGTGCAGGTGGTCGTGGGTGGACATTGGGGGGAACCGGGGGGAACGTGGGCAGCGGCATCGGTAAGAGGGCTCAGAGATTTTTGTCGTGCACCAGCACCAGGTATGATGTCTGCAATTAGCTGTGTGGAGGTTGTCACTACGCCCGCTCATCCTGCCCCGATCTCCTTAAAGACAATAGTGTGGTTACCACCCCCATCGGCTCACGCCACAGCAATTTTATCCGAGTATCAACCCAAGATTGCTAAGTCAGACAGGTTCACGAACGCATCGAACTCAGACTGACCAAACACCACGTAGGACTCACCAGAGTCGCCACCAACAGGGTCAGCTAAAGATGCCCCGATGATGATGTCATCATATCCATCGTTGTTGATGTCACCAGCAGAGGACACGGAATCACCACTCAAATCAACGGCATCAATGCCATTGATGACGAACCCATTAGTTCCGTCTAGGGCAGACAGTTCCAGAGTTGCTGGGTAACCTGCTGCTTTACCAAACACGACATAGGATTCGCCGGCGGCGCTAGCACCACTAGGATCTGCTCGATATGCCCCGATGATAATGTCGTCAAAACCATCGTTGTTGATGTCACCAGCAGAGGACACGGAATCACCACTGTAATCATCCTCATCAATGCCATTGATGACGAACCCATTGGTTCCGTTCAAAGACGACAGTTCCAGAGATGCTGAATAACCTGCTGCCTTGCCGAATACGACATAGGACTCACCGGATTGGTCGTCATTAGGGTCTGCTAGATACGCCCCGATAATAATGTCATCGTATCCATCGTTGTTGATGTCACCAGCAGATGACACAGACTCACCAATTTGGTCATCCGCATTAACGCCATTGATTACGAACCCTGCGCTCCCGTCACCGCCATTAGTAGCAAGGAGAGACTTCAGATCCAGAGATGCTGGGTAACCTGCTGCCTTACCAAACACCACATAGGACTCACCAGAGTCGTCACCATTAGGGTCAGCTAAGGTTGCCCCAATGATGATGTCGTCATACCCATCGTTATTGATGTCACCGGCAGAGGACACGGAAAGACCACTTGAATCACTCGCATCAATGCCGTTGATAACGAACCCATTGGTCCCATTCAAAGACGACAGTTCCAGAGATGCTGCGTAGCCTGATGCCTTGCCAAACACGACATAGGACTCACCGGAGGCGTCACCATTAGGGTCTGCTCCGAGTGCCCCGATAATGATGTCGTCAAAACCATCCTTGTTGATGTCACCAGCAGAGGACACGGACAAACCACTTT
The DNA here is from genome assembly GCA_002708995.1 of Geminicoccus sp. Classification (GTDB taxonomy): domain Bacteria; phylum Pseudomonadota; class Alphaproteobacteria; order UBA7985; family UBA7985; genus UBA7985. The sequence continues at coordinate 58,327 of PAPT01000020.1, forward strand.
CATCAACCGCATCAATGCCATTGATTACGAACCCATTGGTTCCGTTCAAAGACGACAGGTCGAGAGATGCTGAGTAACCTGCTGCCTTACCAAACACCA
>PAPT01000021.1 GCA_002708995.1 Geminicoccus sp.
ACATCAGCCCCGAGGGCGTCGCCATGGCCCCGCCCAGCGCGTCCCGCACCTGCCCCACGTAACGGCGCAGTACCGGCGACAGGTAGGCGTCGACCACCGTGGTATCACCGCGCGAGACCAGCTTCACCAGCGGGCTGACCGCGTGGCTCAGCGAGACCTGAGTAAAGCCGATCTGACGGGCGATCTCTCCGGCAGCCTGCTCGTGTTCGGGGAAGCGATAGCCGTGCAGGAAGGCGATGGCGACGGCCCGGAACCCGGCATCAAAGGCGTCCTGCAGCCCGGCGCGCAGACGAACCTGATCCAGCGCCCGCAGCACCTCGCCACCCTGATCGAGCCGCTCGTCAGCGCCGATCACGCGGCTGTAGAGCATTTCGGGCAGGCGGATGTGCAGGTCGAACAGCCGGGGCCGGTTCTGGTAGCCGATGCGCAGCTGGTCCTCGAAGCCCCCGGTGGTCACCAGCAGCGTCGGCTCGCCCTTGCGTTCGAGCAGGGCGTTGGGCGCCACCGTCGTGCCCATTTTGACGCTGTGCAGCACACCCCGGGGGATCGCCTGCCCGGGCTCAAGCCCCAGCAGCACGCGGATACCCTCCACAGCGGCATCGGGGTAGTGTTCAGGGTTCTCAGACAGCAGCTTGTGGGTGCGGATTTCGCCCGAGGGCAGGCGCGCCACTACGTCGGTGAAGGTACCGCCGCGGTCGACCCAGAACTGCCACTGCTGATCGCTGGCAACAGACAGGGCATCCATGCTCAAACCAGTCCCACCTCGCGCAGGCTGTCTTCCATCGCTTCGAGGAAAAAGGCGGCGTCTTCCGCGTCAAAACAAATCGGCGGCCGGATTTTCAGCACACTGTCGTGGGGACCGTCCGAACCCATGAGGACGCGGCGGCGGCGCATGGAGTTGACCAGCTGTCCGACGATGGCGGTCGCGGGGCCGCCGTCGGCCTCGCAGATTTCCACCCCGAGGAACAGGCCCAGCCCGCGCACGTCGGCAGGCAGCGCGCTGCGGGAAAACAGCGCGCTCAGTCCTTCGAGCATGGTCGTGCCGGCGCGCGCTGCACGGTCTTCCAGACCCTCGTGCTGGATGACCTCCAGCACCGAGCGTCCGGCGGCACAGGACACGGTCGAACCGCCGAAGGTGGAGAAGAATTCCATGCCGTTGTTGAAGGCGTCACCGATTTCCTTGCGCGTCAGCACCGCGCCCATGGGTTGACCGTTGCCGATGGGCTTGCCCAGCACCACGATGTCGGGTTGCAGCCCTTGCTGCTCGAAGGCCCAGAAGTGATGCGCCAGCCGCCCCATGCCGGTCTGCACTTCGTCGGCGATCAGTAGGCCGCCGGCGGCGTGCACGCTGCTCTGCAAGCCCTGCAGATAGCCCGGGGGCGGGATCAGCTGCCCGCCAACGCTGGGGTAGATCTCCAGCAGGCAGGCGGCGAGCGCGTGCTCGGCGCCCTGCGCACCGATGGCGGCGATCAGGCTTTCAGCCTCCGCCGTGTAACGCGCCGGGGCATCCGCGCCCGTAAACGGCCCGCTGAAGGTGTTGGGAATGGGGAGGACGTGGACCCAGTCCGCCTGTCCCTGCCCGCCCTTCCCGGCGAACTTATAGTGGCTGATATCCAGCGCCTTCTGCGTGATGCCATGGTAGCCGACTTCTGAGACGGCCATGTCTCGCCGCCCTGTGAAAGTGGTCGCCAGCCGCATAGCGACTTCGTTGGCTTCGCTGCCGGAATTGACCAGAAAGCAGGTGTCGAATTCGTCGGGAAAGCGCGCCAGCAGGGCTTCGGCATAGTCCAGATGCAGCTCGGAGAGGTAGCGCGTGTTGGTGCTCAGCCGCTGCACCTGCTCCGCCACCCGCGCGGCGACATGCGGGTGGGCGTGACCGACGTGCGGGACGTTGTTGTAAGCATCGAGGAAGCGGCGGCCCTCGGCATCGATCAGGGTGCAGCCCTGCCCCCGGATCATGTGTACCGGATCGCTGTAGGATAGCTTGAGGTTGGCCGTGGTAAGCGCCGCCCGCCGCGCCCGCATCGAGGTAAGGGTCGGGGGTCTGGCGTCCACGCGCGCAGGCTCGACGCCGGCCAGCGTCGCGGGGTTGGGGAACAGTTGCGCCCACAGGTCCCAATCGTCGGCATCGACCACGCCGGGCCAGGCGCCGGGGTCATCGGGGGCGTCGCTGCCACCGAGTTGCAGGTGCAGGTGTGGCGGCCAGCCACCATTCTCGGGCACGTCACCCAGCCAGGCGATCACGTCCCCGGCGGCAAAGCTGTCACCCGCCGACAGCCGGTCGGCGCTGGCCTTGCTCAGATGGCCGTAGAGGGCGCAGAACGTGGTTCCATCGCCGGACTGGTGTTCGAGCACGAGGGTGCCGCCGTAGTCGTGGTGCTCGGGGCGATAGCCAGCGAACACCACCCGCCCGGGCAGCACGGCGCGGACCTCGGTTTCCGGGGGCAGAAACACGTCCAGCCCGATGTGCACGGTCCGCCGTCGCCGGGCGGCGTGGTCGGTGCGGCCAAAGCCCTCGCCGCCATAGATCAGCCGCGCCTCGCCCCAGCGGCCCAGACAGCCCGTGCCCTGATCCGTGATGGTATCGACCACAGCGTCGAGCTCAGCCGCATCGGGCTGGGTTCGATCGGCACTCAGGGCGACGTTATCGGGGGTCAGGTCGAGAACCGGCAGGCTACCGACATCGGCATCGAACATGGGGTGCAGCCCGTCAAAGCGGGTGGGCAGCGGCGCGAGGCTGGCTGGCAGCCCGGCAGCGGCCCGGAGCCGTTCACGGGTGAAGCGCGGGTCTAGATCACGAACCTGCGCCAGCAGCGCCAGCGTCAGCGCCTCAGAAATCACCACGTAGGGATCGTCGGGGAATTGTTGCTTCTGCAAACCGGAATTGGTGACACTGACCGCCAGCCGCATCAGCATCAGCGGCCAGAGACAGTCAATCTCGGCAGCGCTCAGGGGAGAGTGCCGGGTATAGCCCTCGACCAGCGCCGCCATGGCCTCGACGGGCCGGACCTCGCCGCTGGCCAGATAGGCCCCAGCGATGGCCAGATCACAGATCCGGGGGTTGAGTAGCGCATCGCCGAAATCCAGCAGGCCCGAGAGCCGCGGCCCCTGCCCCGGCTCGCTCACCGCGAGCAAGTTATGCAGGTTCAGGTCGTTGTGGATCGGCTGTCGGGGCAGCGCGGAAAGCGCAGCTCTTCCGGCACTCTCGTACCAGTCCAGCAGAGAGCCGAGTTGGCTTTTGAGGGCTGGTTCGCCGTCGAAAAGGGAAAGATGCGGGCTGATCCAGTCCGCCGCGCACAGGTCCCATTTGAAGCTCCGTTCGAGCGCGGGGTCGCTGAAGTCGGCCAGTGCCGCATGCATCCGGGCGATCATGTCGCCGATTTCGGCGATCAGCCCCTCGGTCAGCCGATGCTGGTCGAGGGTAGCGCCGGGCAGCAATGCCAGTCGCCAGATCAGACGCTCTTCGCCGTGCTCATCCGCGCCACCGGCGATCAGATCACCCCCAGCCGTGGGCAGGATTTCGGGCACGGGCACGCCCTCGACCGACTGCAGCGCATGGATCATGGCGGTCTGGAAGCGGATGTGCTCAGGCTGGCACCCGGCCCGCATGACCTTGACCACGCTCGGCTCGCCTGTGGGGTCTTCGGCGCGGAAGTTGAGGTCGTATTCGCCGTAGAGCGGGGTCAGAACCGGCGCCGCCCCGTCGCCATCGCCCCAAAGATCCGCGACCAGCCCAGCCCAGTGCGTCGCAGCAGCAGGCGCTGATTCAATACCTGCAGCAGAGGCGGTGGCAGGCGTCGGGCTGTCCGGGCTGGTTGTCATGCGGCGTTTCTCTTGTCAGCCGACGCAGGCGCCAGCGGTGGGTTACAGGGTCTCCAGACGCGCGAGCACGTCCATTCCCTGTTGCTTTAGCACGTGCAGCATATCGATGAAGATCCAGTTTTCGGCGAGTTTGTCTCCCTCGCGCCGATACAGGTCGATCACCCGGAACTCCAGCGTGGTGTCACTGCCCGGCAGCCCCATGAACCCACCAACGTGTCGTGCGGTGAAATTCGGCCAGCCGAAGAAGCCGCCGAAATGCCCCTCGGCGAGTCGGCAGACATGGTTGGTCTTGGCCCGGTCCGCAAAGGCTGCCCGGAACGGCCCCGAGTGCTGCTTGGCGTAGCGCTCGATGGTGAAGGTCGAGCCGATCCCAGTCGGGCCCCACCACAGCATGTCGCTGTGCCAGGTTCGGGCCAGTTCCTCTTCCAGCGGCAGCCCGCTCTGCCACTGGCCCAGATCGGTGATCATGGCGTTGATCGATGCGAGGGTCGCCTCGCCCGCTTCGGCCGGCTGCGGGTCGAGCAGCAGCCCGCCGTGCCCCTGTGGTCCGGGCTGGATCAGCTGCGCGCCGGTTTGCGGTGGGAACGGGTTCTGCCCGGCCTGATCCATCAGGCTGGGAAGGTCGAAATAGAAGGCGACTTCGGTGATCCGCCCGCCTTCGACCCGCAGAAATTCGCAGTACGGCAGCATCGCCACGCGGCGCGTGGGTCGGATACCGAGAAACGGCTGGTCGAACAGACCCATGAGGTGGCCCATGGACACCACCCACGTCGAGCCATCATCGGCGTCGGTCAGACTATTCCGGCCTGCAAAGAAGATATCCATGCGCCGCTGCAGGCTGGTCAGTGACGTCTTGATGGGGTCCCAGACGGTGCTGGCCAGCTGGCCCAGATCCCTGATTTCGTTGAAAGGATGATAGCCGCGCCACAGGACATCAGGTGTAAGATACTGCCCCAGCGCGGCCTCACTCGCCTGCGGGCGGTCGAGTGCTGCGTAGAAGTCGAGCACCAGCTGTTTCTCAGCCTGAAAGGCCATGTCTTATCTCCGGTCTTGCTTCACCACCAAGAGCCCTGCCCTTGGCGGATTTGCGCAGCGCATTGCCAGTCTTCAGAAGGCCATGAACCGCGCGACATTTTCACCTGACTCATGGCCTTTGTAGCCCTGAGGCGCGCCACTTTGGCGGTCCATTGCCTACCTGTTTCATGGGTGGCTCAAACTATATTGCATGCGCATGCAAAAAGCTGTTGCCACAGACTTCCGCGCTGGTCTAGCATCCATTCAGACTTGATTATGTTTAGGCGTTCGGTAACCCCATGGGCGAAATTCAACTGCGGAACCTCAGCAAGCGCTGGGGCAGGTTTGTCGGTGTCGACAAGTTTGACCTGACGATTTCGGATCGCGAATTTCTGGTGCTGCTGGGGCCATCGGGCTGCGGCAAGACCACGACGATGCGGATGATCGCAGGGCTGGAAACCCCGACAGATGGCGAGATATTTGTCGATGGGGCCAAGATCAACGATCTCGAACCCAAGGACCGCGACGTTGCCATGGTGTTCCAGAACTATGGCCTCTACCCCACCATGACCGTGCGCGAGAACATCCGCTTCCCACTCAAGGTCCGCGGCGTGCCGCGCGCCGAGCACGACGCCATGATCCAGCGTGCCGCAGACATGGTGGAACTGGGCGGTCTGCTTGACCGTCTGCCCAAGGAGCTTTCGGGCGGGCAGCGCCAGCGGGTGGCTCTGGCCCGTGCAATCGTGCGCCGGCCGACCGTGTTCCTGATGGACGAGCCACTGTCCAACCTAGACGCCAAGCTACGGGTATCGACCAGGGCGCAAATCAAAAACCTCCAGCACGAACTGGCTGTGACCACGATCTACGTGACCCACGACCAGATCGAAGCCATGACCCTTGCCGACCGCGTCGTCGTTATGAACAAGGGCGAAATCCAGCAAATCGGAACGCCGACGGAAATCTACGACCGTCCGGCCAACACCTTTGTCGCCGGCTTCATCGGCTCGCCAGCCATGAATTTGGTCAGCGGTTCGATCAGCAGGGGCACCTTCACCGGCCCGAACGTGACCATCAAAGGGCTCAAGGCAAATGATGGCGATATCACGCTGGGCTTCCGCGCCGAGGACGTCGAAGTCGTCAAACGCGGCGGGGACGCCAAGGCCCCGGTCTATTCCATGGAGTTGCTTGGCGATGCCACGCAGGTGTCGATCCGCTCGGGCAGCGAAATTCTCAGCGGCAAAGCCCCGAAGGACTTCCGCGCCGACATCGGCGCGCCCATCGGTTTCAAGATCGATCCGGTGGTGTGCCACCTGTTCGATCCCAAGACAGGCTCCCGCCTGTAGAACGAATTTTCCTGCCCGGCGCGACCCGGCCCGAGATGGCCCGGGAGACCGCGACAGGCAGATCACAGCATTCAGGCCGGCTTAGGGGGCGGACTGGATAGGGTGTCATCGGCAATTTGGTTGCGGATGGCGCACTTAACTCATGGGAGAAACACGATGAAAAAGATCCGTATTGCCCTAGTGGCAACCTCCGCAGCGCTGTTCAGCGCATCTTATGCAAGTGCGTGTGCCGTTGACGGTGCAGGCCTCTCGATCCTGTCCGCGGCTTTCCCTGCGGTGGAAGCACTGCAGGACGAGTCCGCAGCCTGTGGTGCAGCAACCGAGCGTGACCAGGAGCACAAGGACAAGATCAATGCTGCGCTGGCCGCGAACCCTTCGGCCTACAACGCTGTACTGGGTGCCAACAGCACCTTTACCGCGGCGAACAGCGAAGGTCTGGTTGCCGTCATTACCGACGTACCTGGCGTTGCTGACCTGCCAACCTCGATGAAGGTTGAACAGGACGGCGAAGTTGTTGCCATCGCCGTTGGTGCAAATGCACAGCACCTGATGGTCCGCGCTGACGTCCTCGAGGCGACCGGCATGGACATGCCTTCGACCTACGAAGAAGTCCTGGCTCTGGCTGACGCTGCCAAGGCTGCTGGCCTGATGGAATACCCACTGACCGGCACTTACGCGGCTGGCTGGAACCTCGGCGAAGAATTCGTCAACATGTGGCAGGCCACCGGCGAGCCAATGTTCGTCAACGGCACCGAAGCCAACATCCAGAACGATGCGGGTATCGCGACGCTCAACATGATGAAAGAGCTGACCTCCCGCATGAACCCCGACTTCCTGACCTTCAACTCCGACGCCGTACAGGCTCAGTTCGAGCAGGGCACGGCCGGTATCGCCAACCTCTGGGGCTCGCGCGCTCAGAAGGTCATCGACGGCGGTGCAGCTCTCGGTGTTGAGGTCGTCATGGGCTCGGCACCAACCATGGGCGGTGGCTCCACGCCAGCTTCGACCCTGTGGTGGGATGGTTACTTCTTCGCGGCAAACCAGTCTGAAGAAGACCTCGCACGGGCGGTTGCTCTGGCGATCGACTCTGCTGACGCCGACATGCTCGCCAAGGGCGACAACATGAGCCTGTTCGTCTGGATGATGGACGCTTACGAAGCCACCCCTGCTGCCGCTGGCGTCTTCGCGACCGCTGGCAACGGTGTACCTGCTTACCCGATGTACTCGCACATGGGTAAGATGCACACCGCTCTGGGCGCTGAACTCACAGAGTTCCTGAGCGGTCAGGAAAGCGCAGAGCAGGCGCTGGCGGACGTTGTTGCTGCCTACAACGCTGCTCTGGCTGAATAAGCCTGCAGCGACACCTGTCTTGACCGGGGGGCGGCTGCGTCCCCCGGTTCCTCTTTCAAGCAGTCCGGTTCGTGCCTACAGGGCGCCGTGCCGAGGCTGAGCTGAGACCCGGTCCTTCCGATCATGCCCCATCGCGCATTCTTTGCCTTTCTGATGCCCAGCCTGCTGGCCATGGTGCTGTTTATCCTGCTGCCGTTGATCAGCGTGGGGTACCAGTCGCTGTTCTCGCCACCGCGGGACATAGAAGTGCTTTCGGAAATCTGCTCGACCAACTTCCTGACCGGGGTGAGGAGCTGTGAACAGACCGTGACGATAGAAAAAGTCGAGGGCCCAAAAATCTTCCGGGGCTTGGACTTTTTCTGTGGAAGGTCGGTGTTGGCCTGCGGTGAACTTGCGACCGGCTGGTCGGAAAACAAGGGCGGAACGGGCGAGTATTGGTCCAAAGTGGTGCTCAACCTGCCGCTCTATAAAGCCATGGCCTTCACCATGTTCTACACACTGATCACCACGCCCTTCATCATTGTGCTGGGTCTGGTGGTGGCGCTGGTCGTCGATAATCTGTGGCGACCGCTGCGCGGGCCGACGATCTTTGCCAGCCTGCTGCCCTTCATCGTCACGCCGCTGGTCGGCTCACTGGTGCTGTTCTGGATGACCGACAACACCGGCGGCCTGCTCTATGCCCTTACCAACACGCTGGCGTTCTGGGTGGATGACTTCTCGCTGAGGGCCAGCCCGCAGGCGACGTGGTCGGTGATCGCGGTTTACGGTATCTGGCACGTCACGCCCTTTGCCTTCGTGGTGTTCTACGCGGGCCTGCAAACCGTCAGTCAGGACCAGCTCGAGGCGGCAATGATCGACGGCGCGCCGCGCTTTGACCGGTTGCGTTACGTGATCCTGCCCCACCTGATGCCGCTGATTACCTTCGTCCTGCTGATCCACATCATGGACGCCTTCCGCGTGCTCGAGCCGATTTTCGGCTTCCAGGCCGCAGCGAACGCGCAGAGCGTCTCCTACCTGATCTACGAACACCTGGTTCTGCAGGCCGACAAGCGCTACGGCTCGGCGGCGGCGACCAGTGTGCTGACCATCGTGATGGTGTTCATCCTGCTCCTGCCTGTGCTGATCCGCACGTGGCGGGATTTCCGCGTCGCAGCGCGTTGATGAGAGGCCGAGCCGCATGACCCGTTCACAACCCCTCGCCCTCCTCGTGCTGATTTACGGCTTTGCCGTGCTTTGGGTACTGGTCGCTGCCTTTCCCTTCGTCTGGACCATGTGGGGCAGCCTGAAGATCGAAACCGACTTCTTCGGGCACTGGATCAAGAATCTCACCGGCGAAGACACACTGCGCCAGTTCGGTTCCTACTTCACCACGCTGGGCTACGAGGCCGCCTTCTCGGCCAAGAAGCAGTTCGGCCAGGCCGTGGGCAACACCATGATCGTCACGGTCTGCACCGTCGCCATCAGCCTGACCTTCGGCACGCTGGGCGGTTACGCGCTGGCCCGGTCGACGGCGAAATATGCCTTCGTGCTGCTGATCATCGCGCTGGTGTTCCGCGCCATGCCACACATCACGCTGGTCAGCGGCTACATGGAACCGCTGTTCAGCTGGGGCATCTGGGGCCAGACTTGGGTCGCCGTGATCGTGCTCGTGGCGATCAACCAACCCTTTACCATCTGGATGATGCGAAGCTTTTTCATGAACGTCCCGCGCGAGCTGGACGAGAGCGCCATGATCGATGGCTGCAACCGGCTGCAGGGCTTCTGGCACGTGATTATGCCGGTCATGTGGCCCGGTGTGATTACCACCGGGCTGTTCAGCTTCCTGCTCGCCTACAACGATTTCACCGTGACCAGCGCGCTGCTCAGCCAGCAGAACACAACCATGGTGCCCCGGATCGCCGGCTTCCTCGGCTCGGCACAGAACGACGGCGATCAGATGGCCGCCGTCGCAGCCGTGGTGACGGCCACAGCACCACTGTTCGTGCTGATCATGATCTTCCAGCGCCAACTGGTCAGCGGCCTGACCGCCGGCGCGGTCAAAGGATAGAGGAGCAAGATCCACCGATGAAGGGATCCAGACCCGAACAAGCCGCCCTGACCAGGGACACGGACCTCTCCAAGACCGACGCCACCCGCGCGGTGATCCAGGGCATGGTCGATGGCCTCAACGACCACCGCATCGACGATATCGGCGAGTTCTTTGCGCACAGCTTCCGCTGGATGGGCAACACCGGCTGCGGCACCAAAATCGGGCTGCAGGCGTTTCAGGATAACTGGCAGCGCCCCTTTCAAGCCGCCTTCAGCGACAAGGTCTGCGTCGACGAAGCCCGCCTGTTCATGGGTGAGTGGGCCGCGGCCTTCGGTCGGCAGGAAGCCACCCACAGCGGTGAGTTCCTCGGCATCGCCCCGACCGGCAAGCGCATCGAGATCCGCTATATGGATTTCTGGAAGGTCGTCGATGGCAAGATTGTCGACAACTACGTCATGGTCGATTTCCCGCACGTTGCCAGCCAGCTGGGCGTCGACCTGTTCAACGGTGAAGGCTGGGAGGCCTATGACCGCGGCGAGCGCGAGCCGCCAAGCCCGACCTCGAACTGAAACACCCAATCCTGCAGCAATCCCGCTCTGAACCATCATTAAAGTAGCAAAAGACGATGAGCATCACCTACCTCAAACGGGGAAAACCCGAAGCCGAACGCGCCGAAGACGACGCCCAGACAAGGCAGATCGTAGAAGCCACGCTCAAGGATATTGAGGCGCGCGGGGACACGGCTGTGCGCGAGCTCTCCGAGAAGTTCGACGGCTACACCCCCGACGCCTTCCGCCTGACCCAAGCCCAGATCGACGACCTGATCAGCCAGCTCAGCGACCGCGAGCTCGAGGACATCAAGTTTGCGCAAGCGCAGGTCCGCACCTTTGCGCAGGCCCAGCGCGACAGCATGACCGATGTCGAGGTGGAAACCATGCCCGGCGTGATCCTCGGGCATAAGAACATCCCGGTGCAGTCCGTGGGCTGCTACGTCCCCGGGGGCAAGTTCCCGATGGTGGCCTCAGCGCATATGTCTGTGGCAACGGCCAGCGTTGCCGGTGTCCCGCGCATCATTGCCTGCACCCCACCCTTCGGCGGCAAGCCCAATCCGGCTGTGATCGCCGCCATGCACCTGGGCGGCGCGCACGAAATCTACGTCCTCGGCGGGATCCAGGCGGTCGGCGCCATGGCGTTGGGCACGGAGACCATCGAGCCGGTGCACATGCTGGTCGGGCCGGGCAACGCTTTTGTTGCCGAAGCCAAGCGACAGCTCTTCGGCCGGGTGGGCATCGACCTGTTCGCCGGGCCAACGGAAACCATGGTGATCGCCGATGGTACCATCGACGCAGAAATCTGCGCCACCGACCTGCTGGGTCAGGCCGAGCACGGCTACAACTCCCCGGCGGTGCTGGTGACCAACTCCGAGAAACTGGCGCACGAGACGCTGGCTGAGATCGACCAGCTGCTGGAAATCCTGCCCACGCGGGACACGGCTTCGGTCAGCTGGGTGGACTACGGCGAGGTGATCGTCTGCGATACCTACGAGGAGATGCTCGAGGTGGCCGACGACATCGCCTCCGAGCACGTGCAGGTGATGACCGACCGCGACGACTGGTTCCTTGAGCACATGACCTGCTACGGCGCGCTGTTCCTCGGCCCGCGCACCAACGTTTCCAACGGCGACAAGATCATCGGCACCAACCACACCCTGCCGACCAAGAAAGCCGGCCGCTACACCGGCGGGCTCTGGGTGGGCAAGTTCCTCAAGACCCACAGTTATCAGAAGATCCTGACCGACGAGGCAGCGACGCTGATCGGCGAATATGGTTCACGGCTGTGCATGCTCGAGGGCTTCGTCGGCCACGCCGAGCAATGCAACGTCCGCGTCCGCCGCTACGGCGGGGTCAACCTGCCCTATGGTGAAGCCGCGCCCTACCGCGAGCGGAAGCTCTGAGCCATGGCCAGCGGAGCAGAACGCCATAGCCGTAACAAAGCCTTGATCGCCCCTTGGCGAGCGGCGCTCTACGACTTTGAGCCGAAGGCGGCGCGCGGCGCGCTGGATGAACTCTGTACGCCCGATGCGCTGTTCCGTCTAAGCCACCCGCTGGGCGATTTTGTCGGTGCCGAGGCCTTTTTCGACGGTGCCATTGCACCACTAGCCGATGCGTGGCCGGATCTTGAACGACGCGATTTTATCGTCATGGCGGGCGCGTGCGACAACGACGGCGACTGGGTCGGCTGCGGCGGCTTTTACACCGGCACTTCGCTGGGACCGTGGCTCGATATCCCGCCCACGGGGCATCAGATCCACATGCGCTTTCACGAATTCTACCGCTTCAAGGACGGTAAGATCGCGGAGATGCAGGCGCTCTGGGACATCCCGGAAGTCATGCTGCAGGCCGGGTCCTGGCCCATGGCGCCCTCGCTCGGCCGCGAATGGCTGGTCCCGGGACCGGCGAGCCAGGACGGCCTGCTGACCGGTCCTTACGATGAAGAACAGGCCGAGGCGACCAAGCGGCTGATCATCGACATGCTCGAACACATGAAACGCCACCCCTCGGGAGGGGGCCCCGAAGTCATGGAGATGGAGCGGTTCTGGCACCCCCGGATGAGCTGGTATGGCCCCAGCGGCATAGGGACCGGACGCGGCCTGTCCGGCTTCCGCCACTGGCACCAGATCCCGTTTTTGCGCGGTATGCCCGACCGCGGCACCCGGCTCGGCGAGATCACCTACCACTTCTTCGGTGAGCAGAACTACGCGGCCGTCACCGGCTGGCCCAATATGATCCAATCACTATCCGGCGATGGCTTCCTCGGGCTGCCGCCAACGGGCAAGGAATACACCATGCGCTCGCTGGATTTCTGGCGGCTGGAAGACGGCCTGATCCGGGAGAACTGGGTTTTGGTCGACCTGCTCGATGCCTATGCTCAGCACGGGGTCGACGTGATGGCGCGCATGCGAGAGTTCAACAAGGCAAGGTCGCTCAGCCGGCTCTCCATTTCGGATGGGATGGAGACGACGAGCTGATGGTGGTCAAGGTCACAGCGTTGCAGGTTGCCGAGCGGGCCGGGGTTTCCCAGTCCGCCGTCAGCCGCGTCTTCACGCCCGGGGCCTCGGTCTCCAAGCGGATGGCGCACAAGGTGCGTGCGGCCGCCAAAGCACTGGGCTACCGCCCCAACGTCCTCGCGCGCGCCATGGCCTCTGGCCGCAGCCGGATCATCGGTCTGGTGGTCGCCTACCTCGACAACTACTTCTACCCCGAAGCGATCGAAAAGCTCTCGAACGCGCTGCAGGAGCGAGGCTACCACGTCCTAATGTTCATGGCGTCGAAGACGTCCGGCAACATTGATGACGTGGTCGAGGAAATTATGGACTACCAGATCGACGGGCTGGTCTTTGCCTCGGTCGCCCTGTCCTCCACGATCGTCGGCCGCTGCCAGGCTGCGGGCGTGCCCGCGGTGCTGTTCAACCGTCGGCAGGATATGGAGGGCGTGAGCTCGATCACGTCAGACAATTTTGCCGGGGGCCGCAAGGTCGCCGACTTTTTGCTTGGACAGGGCTACAGCCGCATCGGTTATATCGCCGGATGGGAGGGCGCATCGACCCAGCGCGACCGCGAAGCCGGCTTTCTGGACGGGCTTGCTGCGTCTCGCCGAAACCTCTTCGCGCGAGAAGTCGGGAACTTCCGCAAGGAAGAAACCCTCGCCGCCGCCCGCGCCATGTTCGACAAGCCCGCCGACCAGCGCCCGGACGCCGTGTTCGTCGCCAACGACCACATGGCGCTGTTCGTGCTCGACGTGCTGCGCGCCGAGCTGGGCCTGCGCGTGCCCGAGGATGTCGCGGTCGTCGGCTACGATGACGTACCGCCGGCGGGCTGGCCGGCCTACGACCTGACCACGGTGCGCCAGCGCTCCAACCTCATGGTCGATCATACCGTTGCGACGCTGGTTGAGCAGATCGAGCGCCCGGACGGCTTCGTTCCCCGAGAGGTCGCCATCGACGGCCCACTGATCATCCGCTCCACGACCCGCCAGGGTCGGTGAGCCAGACAAAGGATCACGCACATGCAGGGTTTTGACAGCAAGTTTAAGGACTTACCCGACTACATCATCGGAATCACGCGTGAAATCTGGGAAAATCGCGGGATCGCGACCCTGCACCACTACTACTCAGACGACATCGTGGTGCGCTCACCGGGATCGGTGGTGGTTGGCAATGTCGACGTGATCGGCGCGACCATGGCGACGCTGGCTGAGTTCCCAGACCGGCGGCTGCTGGGCGAGGACGTCATTTGGTCCGGCAGCCCTGAAGAGGGCATGCTCAGCTCGCACCGGATTTTCTCAACCGCGACCCACGCTCACGACGGCGTCTATGGTGAAGCTACCGGCAAGCAACTGCGCTACCGCATCATCGCCGACTGCCACGCGATCAACAATCAGATCAACGACGAGTGGCTGATCCGCGATCAGGGCGCGATCATCCGGCAACTGGGATGCGAGGCCAAAACCTACGCAGCCGACCTGATCGAGCGCGAAGGCGGCCCCGAAGCTGCCGTACGGCCGCTGTCGCCCGAGACCGATATCGCAGGCCCCTACAAGGGCCGGGGCAACGATGACCCCTGGGGCGCCAAGTACGCCGATATCCTGAACCGGATCATGGGTGCCGACCTCGCGGTGGTGCCCGCAGAGTACGACCTGGCGGTGCAGACCGCCTACCCCGGCGGAGAGACAGGGGTGAGCCACGATGCCGTGGACAGCTTCTGGATGAGCCTGCGCGCTGCCCTCCCCGACGCGACCTTCAGCATCGACCACGTGATAGGCCGCGAAGACCCGATGATGCCGCCCCGCGCCGCCTTGCGCTGGAGCCTGACAGGCAAGCACAGCGGCTGGGGCTGCTTTGGCCAGCCCACCGGCGCCGATGTCTACGTGCTGGGCATCAGTCACGCCGAGTTCGGGCCATGGGGCCTGCGCCGGGAATACACTCTGTTCGATGAAACCGCGGTCTGGAAACAGATCCTGCTCAAGACCGGCTGATGCCGCCGGTCGTACCCTGAGGAGAGACCCAACCATGACACCACAGGACCTCGAAGCCCGCATCGTCCGCTATGGTGACCTGCGCCCGTGCAAGACGGCCTTTATCGATGCCCACACCCCCGGCTCAGACCAGAAGGAGAACTTCACCATCATCGGTGGCGGGGTCTCGGAAAGCCCGGATCAGCACGTGCACATCGCCCTGCCCCACGGCTTCAACATCGGCGCAGCGGGCCAGCCCCCGCGCTGCCGCAACTCCCTGCATTCCCACCGGACAGCAGAGGTGTTCTTCGTGCTCTCCGGGCGCTGGCGGTTCTTTTGGGGCCGCTGGGGGACGGCGGGTGAAGTCACGCTCGAGGCTGGCGACATCATCAACATTCCCACCGGCATCTTCCGCGGCTTTGAGAACATCGGCACCGACTATGGGATGATCATGGCGATCCTCGGCGGTGACGATGCCGGCGGCGGCGTGATCTGGGCACCGCAGGTGATCGAGGATGCCTGCGACCACGGCCTGATACTCTCCGAACGCGGTCGGCTGTATGACAGTAAGAAAGGCGAGCAGCTGCCCGAAGGCGTCGGTCCCATGCCTCTGCTCTCCGAAGAAGAGCTGAAGGCCTTCCCCGAACCGACCGCCGCCGAAGTCGTCCCGCACTACGTGGCGCGCTATCTGGACCTGCTCGCGCTGTCAGCCAAGGCTCCGGCACCGGTGATCGGCGCGCAGGGCAAGCTGGTCGATCGCCCCGGTTTCGAGGTTGATTTCCTGTCCCGTGGCTCGGCGCAGACCAATGCCAGCGCCAGCACGGTCGATGACGTGCTTATGCCTGCAACCGGGCACTGGCGGCTAAGTTGGTCGGGCGGCACGACCGCGCTCAACCCCGGCGATACCGCCAGCATACCCGCCGGGCTGGCCTACAGCCTCGAACCCGCTATGACCGGGGAGGCCGGGCTCTACCGCGTGCGCGCGACCGACGAACTCGCCGGCGCAACGTGGAAACCCCAAGCCTGAGGAAGCAGCACCATGGCTGTAAAGACCACCCACGTGGGCTCCCTGCCCCGCAGTCAGGAAGTCGTTGATTTCATCTTCGCCCGGGAACAGGGCAAGGACTACGATCAGGCAGCCTTCGATGCCGCCATGACTTCGGCGGTCGCCGCGACCGTGGCCCGGCAGAAAGACGCCGGGGTCAGCATCGTCTCCGACGGCGAAACCTCGAAGATTTCCTACGCCACCTACGTCAAGGACCGCTACACCGGCTTTGATGGCGACAGCCCGCGCAACGCGCCCGCTGACCTCAAGCTGTTCCCCTCCTTCCTCCAGCGCCTCGCCGACGACGGCGGCACGCCGACCTACGCCCGGCCCATGTGCGTGGGCGAAGTCCGCTCCAAGGGGCAGGACGAGCTGAACAAGGACATCGCCAACCTGCGCGCGGCCATGGACGCCAGCGGCGTCGAGCATGGCTTCATGAACGCGGCCTCACCGGGGGTGATCTCGCTGTTCCTGCAGAACGATTTCTACCCCACGCGCGAGGCTTATCTTGCCGCGCTGGCCGACGCGATGCGGGAGGAGTATCAGACCATCGTCGCTGCCGGGCTGGACCTGCAGCTCGACTGCCCGGATCTGGCGCTGTCGCGGCACATGCTCTTCACCGATCTCAGCGACGAAGAGTTTCTCAAGGTCGCAGCCCTGCACGTCGAAGCGCTGAACCAAGCGCTTGAGGGTGTGCCCAGCGAACGTGTCCGGGTCCACATCTGCTGGGGCAACTACGAAGGGCCGCACGTCTGCGACATCCCCATGGCGAAGATGTTCGACACCCTGATGCGCACGCACGCGGGCAAGGTGCTGTTCGAGACCTCCAACCCCCGGCACGGGCACGAATGGGCGGTCTTTGCCGAACGGCGCAAAGACATCCCGGAAGACAAGATCCTCGTCCCCGGCGTGATCGATTCCACCACCAACTTCGTCGAGCACCCCGAACTGGTGGCCGAGCGCATCCGGCGCTTTGTCGACATGGTCGGCGCGGACCGGGTGATCGCTGGCTCGGATTGCGGCTTTGGCACCTTTGCCGGGTTCGGCGCCGTGGACCCTGATATTGCCTTTGCCAAGCTCTCGGCGCTCAGCGAGGGCGCTGCGCTGGTGAGCTGACAGCCCCAACGGGGCTCACAGCAGTTCGAGCAGCAGGCAGCGCACATTCTCCACCGTCAGCGGGATCGGGTTGCCCCCGCAGCTGGGATCGGCCAGCGCCTCCCGCACTAGCCAGTCGAAGTCAGGATCGGTCACCCCAATTTCAGCCAGCGTTTGAGGGATGCCCAGACTGGCGTTGAACTCGTCGACGAAGGCCTGAAAACCCGCAAAACCGCCGTCAATCCCGATATAGCCCCCAGCGCGATCAAAGCGCGCTGCAATCGCCGGTGCGTTGAGGCGCAGAACCGCCGGCATGCAGACGGCATTGGTGGTACCATGGTGGGTGCCGTGGATGGCGCCAATTGGGTGCGACAGCGCGTGGATGGCGCCCAGCCCCTTCTGGAAGGCGACGGCGCCCATCATCCCGGCGGCCATCATCTGCCCCCGCGCCTGCACGT
>PAPT01000022.1 GCA_002708995.1 Geminicoccus sp.
TCGCGCGCGGTGCACGCATGGGGCAGTCGTTCGGCCTCGAACACGCCCTGTGGTTTGCGGACAGCCCTGAGGATGCTTGGGAAGACCCGACCTTCGAGCGCAACCGCAGCCACGACTACGTTGCCCGCGAGTGTGACGCCGTGCGCAACGGCGTCGGCGGTATCGAGCTTGCCAACTTCGCCAAGCACAGCATCACCGGGCCGGGCGCACGCGACTGGCTCAACCGCACCATGGCGGGGCATATCCCCAAGCCCGGGCGGTTGACGCTGACGCCCATGCTGACCGAGAAGGGCCGTCTTTACGGTGACCTGACCGTGGCCTGCCTAGGCGATGAAGACTTCATGCTGTTCGGCTCCGGCGCCATGCAGGATGCCCACAGCCGGTTTTTCGCGCGTACGCTGACCGACACCGTCCGGCACGAGAACCAAACCGGCGGCTGGCACGGAATCGGTCTTGCAGGGCCGCAGTCGCGTGAACTGCTGCAGCGGATCACCCGGCTGGATGTCTCCGCCGATGCGCTCAAGTTCCGCGATACCCGCCGCACGTTTGTCGGCGGTGTCCCGGTGATCCTGAACCGGTTGAGCTTCTCCGGTGAGCTGGGCTTTGAGATCTACTGCCGCCCGCAATTCCTGCTGCTGCTGTCCGAGGCCATCGAAGAGGCCGGGGCTGACCTCGATTATCGCTGGTACGGTGCCCGGACGCTGATGTCGCTGCGGCTGGAAAAGGGCTGGGGGGCCTGGGGCCTCGAATTCCGCCCGGATTTCAACGCGGTGGAATCCGGCATGGACGTGTTCATCAACTGGAACAAGGATTTCGTGGGCAAGGAAGCCACGGCCCGCTTCCGGGATGAGGGCGTGGACCGCAAGCTGGTTACCCTGACCGTCGACACCCCCATGGACGTGACCTTGGACGAAGCCGTGCTGGTCAACGATGCAGCGGTCGGCTACATCACATCCGGGGGCTATGCGCACCATGTGGGCAAGTCAATGGCCATGGCCTATGTTGCCAGCGAACACGCGGCGGCGGGCACGATGGTCAACGTCGAGATCATGGGTGAGATGTACCCCGCCGAAGTGCAGGGTGCGCCGCTTTACGACCCCAACGGGGGCCGGATGCGGAGCTGACCGCCGCGGCAGGCGAGGCCTCCCGCAGGGCTGTTTTAATGAGGGAGGGCTTGGCCCATGGACGTCCGCCTTGGCGTCGATATCGGTGGCACTTTCACCGACGTGGTGCTCGAAACACCCGCTGGCCTGACCTCGACCAAGGTGCTGACCACCTACGCTGCGCCTGAAGACGCGATTATTGAGGGCATGAACCGGGTCTGCGCGCAGGCCGGTGTCCAGACCTCGGCGATCGAGCAGATCATCCACGGCACCACGCTCGCCACCAACGCCCTGATCGAGCGTCGCGGGGCGCGCACGGCGCTGATCACCACCGAAGGCTTCCGCGACGTGATCGAAATGCGGACCGAGAGCCGCTTCGAGCAATACGACCTCAACCTGCGCCTTCCCGACCCGCTGCTGCCGCGCAACCAGCGCCTGACCCTGCGCGAGCGGATCGATGCCGGCGGAGAGGTGCTGATCCCGCTTGACCCTGCCGCTATCGAGGCGCTTGCGGATCAGATAGACGAAGCGGGCTACGAGAGCGTCGCCATCGGCCTGCTGCACAGCTACCTCAACGACAGCCACGAGCGGCAGATCGCCGAGGTGCTGGCCCGGCGCTTGCCGCAGGTGACGCTGTCGCTGTCCAGCGAAGTCTCGCCCCAGATGCGGGAATACGAGCGCTTCAACACCACCATCGCCAACGCCTACATCAAGCCGCTGATGAAATCCTATCTGGGCCGTCTTGAAGGGCGCCTGGCCGAGCAGGGCGCGGCCTGTCCGATCTTCCTGATGCACTCGGGTGGGGGCATCATCAGCCTTGATAGCGCGGCTGAATTCCCGGTGCGGCTGGTCGAGAGTGGTCCGGCAGGCGGGGCGGTATTCGCGGCGCACATCGGCGCGCGCCATGGCCTTGATCGTGTGCTGTCCTTCGACATGGGCGGGACAACGGCGAAAATCTGCCTGATCAAGAACCAGACGCCGAAGACCGCGCGGGTGTTCGAAGTCGCCCGCACCTATCGCTTCAAGAAGGGCTCGGGCATGCCGATTTCGATCCCCGTGATCGATATGGTCGAGATCGGCGCCGGGGGCGGCTCGCTGGCCCACGTCGACGCGCTGCAGCAGATCCGGGTCGGCCCTGAATCGGCCGGCTCTGAGCCCGGACCAGCCTGCTACGGCCGGGGCGGCACCCGCCCTGCGGTCACGGACGCCGATCTGGTTCAGGGCAAACTCGACCCCGACAATTTCGCAGGCGGCTCGATCCGGCTGGATGAAGCTGCGTCGCGGGCAGCGCTGGAGAGCGAACTTGGCGCGCCGCTGGGGCTGGATGCGCTGGAAGCGGCCTTCGGGCTGACCGAAGTCGTGGACGAGAACATGTCCAACGCGGCCCGCGTTCATGCCGTGGAGAACGGCGAAGACCTCAGCGACTACACCATGATTGCCTTCGGTGGGGCAGCACCGCTGCACGCTGCCCGCCTGTCGGAAAAGCTCGGCATCCGCCGCTGTCTGATCCCGCCCGGGGCCGGGGTCGGCTCGGCCATCGGTTTCCTGCGCGCGCCCTTCAGTTTCGAGGCTACCCGCAGCGTCTACGTCGAGTTTTCCGCTTTTGACGCGGGGCTTGTGGCCGACACGCTGGCCGAACTGCGAACCGAGGCGACCGACTTTGTCCGCTCCTGCGACGCCCACGCCCCGATTGAGGCCGAGTACAAGGTTTACATGCGCTACCGGGGGCAGGGTTGGGAGATCCCGGTGATCCTGACGGCACAGCAGGCCGCCAGTCCGGATATGGAAACCTTGAAGGCTCTGTTCGAAGCCGACTACACCACCCTGTTCGGGCGCACTGTCGCCGGGTTGGAGATCGAGGCGACGGTCTGGGCGGTCAACGCCAGCACACCGACCCCGCCGGTGGAAACCCTGCCACCCCTGATGGCGGCGGCGGGATCGTCGGTGGACGTTGCCGGCACGGGCGCAACGCGGGATATCTTCGACGCGGCGCTAGGCCAGACCCTGCGCGCGGCTGTGGTGCCGCGTGATGCACTGGCCACCGGCGACCGTCTGGCCGGGCCAGCGGCAATCTTCGAGGACGAGACCACCGTCATTGTCCCAACCAGCCGCCGCGCAACGATCCAGCCCGACGGCTGTATCGACCTGAGCGCGGAAGAGGAGGGCTGAGCCATGGCATCGACCGTTTCCAAGCAGGTTATGTGGAACCGCCTGATCTCCGTGGTCGAGGAGCAGGCGCAGGCGCTGGTCCGCACCGCGTTCTCAACGTCGGTCCGCGAAGCCGGTGACCTCTCCGCCGGGGTCTATGACGCGCAGGGGCGCATGCTGGCGCAGGCGGTGACCGGCACGCCCGGGCACGTCAACGCCATGGCCGACGCTGTTCCCCATTTCATGCGCCGGATCGGCGTCGAGACCATGGCCCAGGGCGATGTCTACATCACCAACGACCCGTGGGAGGGGACCGGGCACCTGCACGACATCACCGTCGTAACGCCGTCGTTCAAGGCCGGGGTGCTGGTCGGCTTCTTCGCCTGCACCGCCCACATCGTCGATATCGGCGGGCGCGGCTTCGGGGCTGACGCCAACTCGGTCTACGAGGAAGGCCTCTACATCCCGATCATGCGGCTGATGGATCGCGGTGCGGTTGATCAGACGCTGCTGCGCATCATCCGGGGCAACGTTCGCGAGCCCGATCAGCTGGTCGGGGACGTTTCCGCGCTGGCGACCTGCAACGAGATTGGTCACTGCCGCCTGACCGAGATGATGGACGAATTCGACCTCGCCGATCTCGAGGAAATCGCAGCCTTCATCCTCGATAACTCCCGCTGGGCGACGCTGGAGAAGATCAACGCGCTTGAGCCGGGGCAGGCCGCCGGAGAGATGTGGATCGACGGCTACAGCAACCCTATCCGGCTGGCCGTATCTGTCAGCATTGAAAACGACTGCATCTGCGCCGATTTTGCCGGGACTTCGGGCCTCGACCCTAAGGGTATCAACGTACCGATGGTCTATACCAAGGCCTACGCCTGCTACGCGCTCAAGTGTGCGATCGCGCCGGAAATCCCGAACAATGCGGCCTCGCTCGCGCCCTTTGAGATCACCGCGCCGAAGGACAGTATCGTCAACGCTGTGCACCCCGCGCCGGTGGCGCTGCGCCATGTAATCGGGCACATGATCCCGGATACGGTCTACGAGGCGCTGGACCAGCTCCTGCCCCGCACCGTGCCAGCGCAGGGCGCGGGCACGCTGTGTAATTTTCAGGTTTCGCTACGGCCCCGTACCGATGCACCGGCGCCTACCCACGCCCGCCGGTCGGAGGTGCTGACTTTCAACTCCGGCGGTTCCGGCGCGCGCCCGTGGGTCGACGGCCTCAACGCAACGGCCTTCCCCAGCGGGGTGATGACCATGCCGGTCGAGGCGACCGAGCACGCCGGACCGGTCATCATCTGGCGCAAGGAACTGCGGCCCGACAGCGGCGGGGCGGGTGCCTTTCGCGGCGGCGTCGGGCAGTTCATGGACGTCGGCGCGCGTGAAGGGCACGAGTTTGATTTTTCGGCCATGTTCGACCGCGTCGACCATCCGGCGCTGGGCCGGGCAGGGGGCGGCAGCGGGGCGCCAACCACGCTGACCCGCAGTGACGGCACCACCATGCGCGGCAAGGGCAAGCAGTTCGTTCCCCACGGTCAGCGGGTAGCCATGGCCTTCCCCGGCGGTGGCGGCTACGGGCTGGCCAGCGACCGCGACCGGGCTCTGGTCCGGGAAGACCTAGCCCAGGGCTACATCAGCGAGGCCTCGGCCCGTGACGTCTTCGGATTGAGCGAAGACGACATCGCCGATGCGCTGGAGGCCGGCCGCCTTGGTCGCTCGGTGAAATGAGCTGATAAAGGCGCCCCACCGGGGGCTGAACCGCTGCGCAATACATAGCCTTGGCCTATGTTGGCATTCAAAAATTCGATTTTACTGAAGCAGCACTCACCGGCAATCTGCCGGGGGAGTGATAACGGGTGGGAATACCTGCCGCCGGAGGGGGTATCTGAAAGCCCTTACATTAGAAATTCATGACCAATTTTGTTGACACCTCAACAAAATATGGACAAGTTTTGGCAGTGTCAGACGGGTTCTTTTGCGCCGGTTTGTCGTGCTCTGTGTCTTTGGGAGGCTGATTTGGCACTTACGTCCCGGCATATGACGGATCGATTGAGTGATGCACTTGCCGCATTGTTTGTCGTGTTTGTTTTGCTGTTCGCCGGACAGGGGCCGCTGCAGGAGCTTGTGCGGTGGATCATTCCGCTGCTTTCGGGCGAATGGGAAGAACTCAGCCGGCGGGACCAGCGCGCCGCGCTCAAGAGCGGGCTGATCGGCGGTGCCTTTCAGTGGATGAAGATCAATTTCTACTCCAAAACTGCGGTGTTCCTAGGCATGCCGCTGCTATTCTCGCTGACCATCGTTGCGCTGCGGTTCAGCCGGAAATCAGGGGAGAGCCAGCCGTTTCTGCGCTGGAGCCTTGCCGGCATGAGCCTGCTGCTGCTGGGCTACTGGTTTGTCACCGTTTACGCCCGTGATCCGCAGTTGATCTGGGAGCCCGAACGGATCGATTTCCTGATCTTTCCCTTTGTGACGCTGCTGATCCTGTACTTCACGCTGCGCGAGTATGGCTCGTTCATCGTCGGCTTTTCGGTGTTCTGGCTGCTGTACCTGTTCTACCGCGGTTTCGTGCCCGAGTGGGTGCCGGTTTTCGGCGGCGGGTCAGACGATACCATCGCGCAGAACTACTCCTTCATCGTGCAGGCCGGGTGGATCGACACCGGCGGGATCTTCGGGGCGCCCTTACAGATCGTTGCCGGTAAGGTTCTGATTTTCATTGTCTTCGGCTCGGTACTAATGACCAGCGGCGCAGGCGACCTGCTGCTCAAGATCGCCAACCGGCTCACCGGCGGTATGATCGGCGGCGCGGCGCACGCAGCCGTCGCGAGCTCGGCCATGTTCGGCACACTGTCCGGCGCGGCCGTTTCCAACGTTGTCTCGACCGGTGTGCTGACCATCCCGGTGATCAAGAAATCGGGTTTCAAGCCTTCGTTTGCCGGCGCGGTTGAAGCCGCCGCCTCGACCGGTGGGCAGATCATGCCACCGGTGATGGGCGTGGTCGCCTTCTTCGTCGCGGCCGAAGTCGGGCTGGACTACCGCTTTATCATGATCGCGGCCATCACGCCGGCGACCTTCTACTACATCGGCGTGTTTCTGACCGTGTACTTCGAGGCGCGGAAGAGCGGTATCGGGCCGCTGTCCGCCGCCCAGCGGCCGCATCTGAACCGCCGGGAGTACATCCAGACCCTCGTCTTTATCGTGCCGCTGGGCGTGCTCAGCTACTACCTGCTGACCCAGCCATCGATCCCCAAGGCGGGCTTCTATGGCTTCATCGCG
Organism: Geminicoccus sp.; assembly: GCA_002708995.1. Taxonomy (GTDB): domain Bacteria; phylum Pseudomonadota; class Alphaproteobacteria; order UBA7985; family UBA7985; genus UBA7985. The sequence goes on from PAPT01000022.1 coordinate 6,525, forward strand.
GCAATCGTGATGTCGGTGCTGCTGTTCCCCCGCTTTCGGACGTGGAAGGGGCTATACACGGCCTTCGTCGAGGCCGGTGTGATGTCGGCAAAGATCATCATTATCGTCGCCATGATCGGTCTGATCATTGGTCTGATGAGTTACTCGGGCTTCACCACGCGCCTGGCGCAGGAGCTGACGGCCATGGCGGACGGCCCGCTGTTTTTGGTGATGCTGGTGATCGCACTGGGTGCCATCGTGCTCGGCATGGGACTGCCGCCCGGTGCAACCTACTTCATCATCGTGATCGCGCTGTCTTCGGGCATTGATGCGGTATCGGTGCCGCCGCTGTCGCTGCACCTGTTTGTCGTGTTCTTCGCCGTGATGAGCACTGTGACGCCGCCGGTGGCACTGGCGGCCTTTGCCGCCGCGCCCATCGCCAAGGCCGATCCGATCCGGACAGGGTGGCAGGCCTCGCGGCTTTCGGTCGCTGGCTTCCTGATCCCCTTCATTTTCATTTACCACCCGGCTGTTCTTTACAAGCTGCAGGCGGTCTTCGTCTGGCTGGGGGATAAGCCGATCCGCCACAAGGCGATGGTGGACCTTAGTACCGTGTCCTGGCTTGACTATGGCTGGATCGTTCTGGCCTTTATCATCTCAATTTGGCTGATTTCGTCCGCCCTTATCGGGTTCGAACGCAATCGGCTTTATCCGCTGGAGCGCGTGGCTCGGCTTGTTGTCGGCTTCGCAGTGCTGGTCCCCAACTACTGGATCTGCCTGCCAGCAATCGGGATTGCGATTGTCCTAATCGTTGGGCATCGCTTTTTGGGGGGTACGCCTCCCAGCTTCGATCGCGTCGAAGCAAAGCAGTCAGATTAACGCACTCATTCTGGGAGGATAAAATGCGTAAATTGCTAATTGTTACGGCGGCTGTAGTGGCATCGTCCACGGCTGTTCATGCTGAAACCCTCAAGATGGCCACGCTGCCGGCAAACTTGCCGCAGGCCGTCGTGATGGCAACCTTCGCCAACATCGTTTCATCGCAACTTAACGATGTTAACATCGAAGTTGCTGCTGGTGGCGCGGCAACGGCTCATATGATGGAAGTAGGCCGGGGTAACCTGGATATGTCTATGACATCTCCCGTGGTCTGGAACCTCATGAAGGGCGGTAAGGCTATGTACTCCAAGCAGGAGGCAGCCCCCACGCTTGCTGATAGCGTTCAGCTGCTGATGTGGTTCCCCTACGGTCAATACCACTTTACGGTTCGTGCTGACTCTGACATCCAGACCCTTGATGACCTCGAAGGCGCCAGCGTTTTCCTTGGCCCTACAGGTGGCGGTGCTTGGAACGCAGCTTACGGCTGGGTGAAGGCGACTACGGGCCTGGATGCTAAAGAGGGTGACTTTGAAGCCATCGACGCGAACTGGACCACCGGCTATCAGTCTTTTCTCGACGGGACTATCGACATGTATGTCGCCGGATGTATCGACCCCTGCGGCCCGTTCTTACAAATCACGGAGACCGAAGCCATCCGCTTCGTAGGTCCCGAGAACGCGACCGGTGAAGCTGTCGACAAATACTTGGGTAAATTCCGCTACCTCGACGCTATTCCTCCCAACTCCTATGCCAATCAGGCTAATAACAGTGAAGTCATGTCCCTGAATACCGCCGTTGGCATCGCGATCAACGCCAACATTTCTGAGGAGACAGTTTATAATGTTACCAGTGCTTTCTGGAACAATATCGACCAGGTAACCTCCGACGCTCCATGGGCTAATGCCCTGTCGTTAGAGTACGCTGCGACTCCACAGGGTGGCATTACGTTCCATCCTGGCGCTGTCAAGTATTATAAGGAGGTTGGCGTACAGTAAGGGATTGCCGACTTTTTTGGGAACTAAAAGGGGTCGTTGCGCTGTGACGGCCCTTTTTTCTTACTGAAACACACTCGCTCGAATTCAACTATTTGTTTAATTCGTATCAACCCTGCTGAAGGCTTCAACATGCTTTGGATCTTTGTCATTCTGCTTTGGATGGTATTCACCATCCAACTCATAAAGGGGTTGCGCGCCAACGGCCCCCTGTCGGCGCTGCAAAAGCTCTCGTGGCAGATGGACTTGGCCTACGCTAAGTGGTCGTCGGTCGTCGTCATCCGGATCGTCGGAGTGATCGCGCTTTTGGTCAGTGTCTTCTTTGTACCGGACGAGGCGCGTCTCGCCGCCTTGGCTTGGGTGATGCCTGCTCTGGCGCTGTGGGGCGGCATCTACTGGTTGTTCAACCACTACTGGGTCGGGCGGGTTACGTTTCCCCCCATCGGGCGAGAGGTCTTCGCCTGCGCGGAAGATAACGCTGTCGACCTTGGGCTGCAGGTCATCGGGGTCGAACCCAACGGCGTGGCCAAGGCCTTTCCCGCCACCATGCCCTATTTCTACCCCCAGATTCCCGATGAGATCGAAGGCAACCCGATCCGGGTGACCTACTGTAGTCTATGCCACAGCGGCCCCGTCTACGACCTCCGCGTCGACGGCAAGCCGCTGACATTCTCGCTGATCGGCGCGATTTCCTATAACGCCACCTTCAGCGACACTATCACCGGCAGCTGGTGGCGGCAGGAAACCAGGGAGCCGGCCAAGGGCCCCCCGCGCGGCCATGTGCTCGAAGACGTAGCCTTCGAACAGATGACGCTCGGTGACTGGCTAGACAAGCCTCCAGACAGCACCTTGCTGCCGTACGATCCCGCGTTTGTCGGGCCATACACCTTTACTACTGAGCTGCAGAGTTACAAGGCGAGTAAGCCCACCTGGCACATGGTCGGCGATCCCCCACTAGTCCTTAGCGTGGTCACCGACGGTGCTGCCCGGGCCTACAACTGGTCGCAGCTAAAGTCGCACAGTCTGGTCAATGACAGCGTGGCGGGCCCCGACCTGTTGGTGCTCACCGACCCCGAGCAGGTCACCGGCGCGGTCTATGACTGCAGCCTCGATGGCCACAGCCTCAGCTTCGAGCGCGCCGGGGATGGCAGCATCACCGACACCGAGACCGGCTCCAGCTGGGATCACTTCGGCCGCTGCACCAAGCGCAAGCTCGAGGGGAAGGCCCTGCGCCTGATCAAGAGCTTCCAGCAGTACGTGCGCGGATGGATCACCTTCCACGCCCAGACCACCTTCTACGAATGCTGATTGGAAAGACGCACGAGGTTCGCCATGGATGACTATCTCACCCCCGCCGAACTAAAAGGCCGCATCATCGAGCAGCGCGCCGCCCTGCGCCGCAACCTCGTCAACCGGCTGTTCCGCCTCGGTAACGGCGTGCAGGCGCAGTCCCAGCAGCTGCTCTCGCTGATCTCCGACCTCAGCCTCGTGCACTTCCGCATCCTGCTGCGGCTGAGCGAGGCCGGCACTCAGAACGTGCAGGGCCTCTCCGAGCTGCTCGGCGCCAACCGCTCGCTGGTCAGCCGCGCCCTGCCGGACCTGCGCGAGAAGGGCCTGATCGAGCTGGTCAAGAACCAGACCGACAAACGCCAGATTTTCGTGCGCCTGACCGATGCCGGCAACGCCGTTGTCGAAGAACACCGCGCGCCCATCCGCGCCCGGGATCAGGCGATGCGCAGCGCCTTCAAACCCGAAGAATACGAGCAACTGGTCGAATACTTCGACCGCCTTGACGCCATCACCAACGTGCCGGCGGCTGAATTCTTCCACGTACCCGACAGCTCAGACCAAGGAGACGACACATGAGCCCCGCCACCCCAGCATCCCCCAAAACCGCGCTGGTCATCAGCGCCCACGCGGCCGATTTCGTGTGGCGGTGTGGTGGTGCCATCGCCCTGCACGCGGAGCTGGGCTACGCGGTCACCGTCGTCTGCCTGTCCTTCGGCGAGCGCGGGGAGAGCGCCAAGCTGTGGAAGCAGGAGGGCATGGACCTGCAGACCGTCAAGCACGCCCGCCGCAAGGAAGCCGAAGACGCCGCCACGGCGCTGGGCGTGCACGATCTGGTGTGTATGGATCTGGGGGACTACCCGCTCGAACTGACCCGCGAGCACAAGAACGATCTGGTCGACGTCATCCGCCGGGTCCAGCCCGCCTTCATGATGAGCCACTCTAAGTACGACCCCTACAACACCGACCACATGTACACCACGCAGGTCGCGCTCGAAGCCCGCATGATCGCACAGGCCTGGGGCCACAACCCCGGAGAGAAGGTGCTCGGCGCGCCGCAGCTGTATCTGTTCGAGCCCCACCAGACCGAGCAGATGGGCTGGAAGCCCGATACCTTCCTCGACATCACCCCGGTCTGGGACAAGAAGCGCGCGGCCATGGAGTGCATGGACGGGCAGGTCCACCTCTGGGACTTCTACACCCGCGTCGCCCAGCAGCGCGCCAACCACTTCAAGCGCAACTCTGGGGGCATGTCCGGGGGCCGCGACTGCCAGTATGCCGAGGGCTTCGAGAGCATCTTCCCCCGCACCGTCGACGAACTCTAGACCGCAGGGAGCACCCAGCCATGGCCAGCAACACCATCGTCGTCCAGTCCATCGAACGCACCGACCTCGCAACCGTCGACCAGCTCGCCGCGCTGGGCGTCTCGACCGTACACGAGGCGCAGGGGCGCATCGGCTACCTCTCCAACCAGCTGCGCCCGATCTACCCCGGCGCGCGAATCGCCGGCAACGCCGTCACCGTCAGCATCCCGCCCTGCGATAACTGGATGATCCACGTCGCCGTGGAGCAGTGCCAGCCCGGTGACATCCTCGTGGTCGCGCCGACCTCGCCCTCGGACGCGGGCTACTTCGGCGACCTGCTCGCCACCTCGCTGATGAGCCGGGGCGTGCGCGGGCTGGTGATCGAAGCCGGGGTCCGCGACATCCGCGACCTGACCGAAATGGACTTCCCGGTGTGGTCGCGCTACGTCTCCGCCACCGGCACGGTCAAGGAGACGCTGGGCAGCGTCAACGTCCCCGTCGTCTGCGGCGGGCAGGCGGTCAACCCCGGCGACGTCATCATCGCTGACGACGACGGCGTGTGCGTGGTCCGGCGCGAGGACGCGGCGGCCGTCGCAGAAAAGGGGCAGGCGCGGGAAGCCAATGAAGAGGCCAAGCGCGCCCGCTTCGCCGCCGGTGAGCTGGGGCTGGATGTCTACGGCATGCGCGAGCGGCTGGCCGACAAGGGCCTGAAATATGTCTGACACTGCCGCCGCCGGTGACGCCCCCGGGCCAGAAACCGGGGAGGCCAAGAGGCCGCTGCAACCTGAGCCACAGCACGAACCGCGCGGCGTCCGCTGCCTGTGGATGCGTGGGGGCACGTCCAAGGGCGGCTACTTCCTCGCCGACGACCTGCCTGCCGACACCGCAGCGCGCGACGCCTTCCTGCTCCGGGTCATGGGTTCGCCCGACCCGCTTCAGATCGACGGCATGGGCGGGGGCGACCCGCTGCGCTCCAAGGTCGCCGTGGTGCGGCCCTCGACCCGCTCGGGCGTGGACGTCGACTACCTGTTCCTCCAGGTCATGGTCGACCAGGCCATCGTCACCGACGCGCAGAACTGCGGCAACATCCTCGCCGGGGTCGGCCCCTTCGCCATCGAGCGCGGGCTGATCAGCGCGCAGGACGGGGAGACCCCCGTCACCATCTACATGGAAAACACCGGACAGACCGCGCAGGCGCGGGTGCAGACGCCTGCGCGCCGGGTTGCCTACGCGGGCGCGACCGCCATCGACGGCGTGCCGGGGACGGCGGCGGCGATCCCGCTGCTGTTCAGCGACACCGCGGGGTCGAGCTGCGGGGCGCTGCTGCCCACCGGCATGGTCACCGACCGCATCGATGGGGTCGACTGCACCCTGATCGACAACGGCATGCCCTGCGTGATCATGGACGCCGCCGACTTCGGCCTGAGCGGGCAGGAAAGCCGGGAGGCGCTGGACGCCAACACCGCGCTCAAGGCCCGGCTGGAGGCCATCCGGCTGCAGGTCGGGCCGATGATGAATCTGGGCGATGTCACCGAAAAATCGGTGCCGAAGATGACGCTGGTCAGCCCGCCGGCGCGGGGTGGGGCGATCAACACCCGGTCCTTCATCCCCCACCGCTGCCACGCCACCATCGGCGTGCTCGCCGCCGTCACCGTCGCCACCGCCGCGACGCTGCCCGGCTCGCCCGCGCACCGGCTGGCGGTCATGCCGGAAGGGACAGCGACAGAAGGCAGCGAAGACGGCCAGAGTCTCAGCCTCGCCGTCGGCGTCGAGCAGCCCGGCGGCATCACCGAAGCTGCGCTGGAGCTGGACAGCAGCGGCGCCATCGCGCGCGCCGGCATCGTGCGCACGGCGCGCAAACTCATGGACGGAGAGGTTTTCTGAGATGACCATGGACCCCGACTATCTGCCCTTCCACCCCGACCCCCGGTTTCCGGCTTTCAAGGCCCCGGCGGGCGCGGTCGACGCGCACTGCCACGTCTTCGGGCCGGGGGACCAGTTCCCCTACCACCCCGCGCGCAAGTACACCCCCTGTGACGCGGGTAAGGACCAGCTCTTCGCCCTGCGCGACCACCTCGGCTTCTCCCGCAACGTGATCGTGCAGGCATCCTGCCATGGCCCCGACAACCGCGCGCTGGTCGACGCGCTGCAGACGGCGGGGGAGGCTGCGCGCGGCGTCGCCTTCGTCCGCCGCGATGTCGAGGTTGCCGAGCTGGAGGCCATGCACGAAGCCGGGGTGCGTGGCGTGCGCTTCAACTTCCTCAAGCGCCTGGTGGACAGCACCCCGCGCGAGCACTACCTCGAAATCGTCGAGAAGATCCGGCCGCTGGGCTGGCACATTGTCGTCTACTTCGAGGCCAACGAGCTGCACGAGATCGAGGACTTCCTGCGCGACCTGCCCACCACCGTGGTCATCGACCACATGGGCCGCCCGGACGTGTCAGCGCCCGAGGGGCTGGCGCACCCGGATTATCAGTGGATCAAGCGACTGCTGTCCGACGAGAAGTTCTGGGTCAAGGTGAGCTGCCCCGAGCGGCTGACGGTCGCCGGCCCGCCCTACGACGACGTGGCCCCCTTCGCCCGGGATCTGGTGGAAAGCTTTCCTGACCGGGTGCTTTGGGGGACGGACTGGCCGCACCCGAATATGAGGAGCCACGCGCCCGACGACGGTCTGCTGGTCGACCGCATCCCGATCATCGCCCCGACGGCGGAGCTGCAGCAGCGGCTGCTGATCGATAACCCCATGCGGCTGTATTGGGGGTAGCTCGCTGGCAAAGCAATGGCGGCGGTATAAAAGAGCTGTCCGAAAAACTGAAAACGCAGGTCGGCACTCAATTGTTCAATGCAAGCTGAGTAGCGTGTTTACCCGAAAATAGGGTCGTCGTTTCTGTTAGACCACGGTTCGGAGAGCCGACGCGTCTCCGAAGATTATTAGGAATTTTCCGAATTACGCGCAACGAAGCTCCAAAACCTTCCGTAATGACGGAAGTCTTTTGAAGCAATTGTATCGGTTTAATCGTTACGTGGAGGCGGAGATTAACCGTTTGAAGGATATCACTTAGGTTTGGTTTAGTGCGATGACCTCCGGTAAGTTCAAAGTGACAGCCGACCCCACTAATCCGCGTCGAACGTATGGTGGCGGAGGATGACGGTCTCGAAAAAACGCTCGTAGAAGGCCGGGAGCATGGCGCGGGAGCGGTGGCGCGCGTCTGAGGCCATGGCGCGGTCGAGGCCGGCCTGGCTCTGGTAGTCGACTTGGAGGATTAGGGGCAGGGACGGTCGGTCTTCACCCCCGGCACCGCCCCCCTCATCCGGCGCGGCCGCGTAGAGCACCCGCACCCGGTGCGCGCCGTCGAAGGCCCGCCACAGCGGCGCCAGCTCGGCCTCGACGTAGGCTCGCATGGCCGCGGTCTGCCCTGGCTTCACCGTCCCTTCGAAGATTGCCAGCTTGGTGATCATGGGTTTCTAGCCCTGCTCTCAGCCATCTCTGTGCTCAACCACCACGGTGCTTGAAGCTGTCGCGGCGGAAGGAGTAGAGTGCCTTGGGGTCTACCGCGACTTCGACCACCGCCGGGCGGTCCTCGGCCAGCGCCGCTTCGACCGCGCCGGCCACCTCCGACAGACGGTCGGCCCGGTACCCCGCCGCGCCATAGAGCTCGGCCAGCGCCGCGAAGTCGGGGGAGGTGATGTCGGCGCCGATGTAGCGCTCCCCGAAGAAGTCACGCTGGTAGGCCTTTTCCGCCCCCCACGAGCCGTTGTTCATCACCATGGTGACGGTGTTCAGGCCGTATTCGACCGCCGTGGAGAGCTCGGAGACGGTCATGCCGAAGCCGCCATCGCCCATGAAGCTGACCACCGGGCGCTCGGGCCGGGCTGCCTTTATCCCCAGACCGGCGGCGAAGGAGAAGCCGACCAGCCCGAAGTCCAGCGGGGTGAACAGGCTGTGGGGTGCATAATAGTTGAGCGCGTCGGTCGCCTGCAGGCACAGGGTGCCGGCGTCCATGGTGATGGCCGCGTCCTGCGGCAGCACCCCGCGCAGCGCCTTGAAAAGGCCCGAGGGCTGGGTCGGGTGGCCCATGTCGGCGGCGGCGTCGCGCTGCTCGAGGTACGTGCGGCGCTCGGCCTGAAAATCGCTGACCCAGCTGTCGGCGGCGGCGCGGTCGTCCAGCGCCTTGACGGCGTCGGTCAGCTGCGCGGCGGCGGTGGGCGCGTCGGCCCAGATCCCCAGCTTGACCGGGAAGAAGCGGCCGATGGCGGTCGGCTCCAGCTCGACCTGGATGATCGCCGCCTCGCGATTGATGTTGTCGTAGGAGTAGAAGGTGGAGTTGAAGCCCAGCCGCGTGCCCAGCGCCAAAATCACGTCTGCTTCGCGCACGAGGCGGGAGGCGACCGGGTTGCCGCGCGGTCCCATCTGCCCGGCGACCAGCGGATGGCCGAAGGGCAGGCCGTCGCCGTGCCCGGGCGCGCTCACTAGCGGGCAGCCCAGCGCCTCGGCCAGCGCCAGCGCATGTTCGTGAGCGCCGGGGTTCTTGATCCCGCCGCCGGTGACGATCACCGGCTGGCGCGCGCCGCTGAGCATGGCCGCGGCGGTGCGGATGGCCGCGTCTGCGCCCGCAGGCAGTTGCAGAGGGCGGTACTGCTCCGGGGTCTGGAAGGGCTCGAAGTCCGCCGACCCGGCGAGCACGTCGCGGGGCAGGTTGAGCTGCACCGGCCCGCGCCGGGGGCTGAGCGCGGTGCGGAAGGCCTCGCGGAACAGCTCGGGCACGCGGTCGGTCGAGGGCGCGGTCCAGGTCTTCTTGGTGACCGGCGTGAACAGCGCCTGCTGGTCGACCTCCTGAAACGCGTCGCGGTAGACGTGCTGGGTCGAGAGCATGCCGGCGATGCTGACCACGGGGGAGTAGGCGGCCTTGGCCTGCGCCAGCCCGGTGGTCAGGTTGGTCGCGCCGGGGCCGTTCTGCCCGGCGAGGATGACCCCGGCCTCGCCCGAAACCCGGGCGTAGGCGTCGGCCATGTGGGTGCCGGTGCGCTCATCCCGGACGCCGATGAAGCGGATATCGCTGCTGACGTCATAGAGGCCGTCGAACAGCTCCATGGTCGCCGAGCCGATCAGCCCGAAGACGTGGCGCGTGCCCTCGGCCTGCAGCGCGGCGACGGCGGCCTGTCCGCCCGTGAGGGTGGCGGTGGCAGTGGTTTTTTTGGTGCTACAGTTCACAGCAGGGTCCTCTTCAGGAAATCAAGCGTGGGGGCGGCGAAGGCCTCGGGGTCTTCCATCAGGCCGAGGTGCTGTAGGGCGGGGACAATGGCGGTGCGGGCACCGGGGATTTCGGCAGCGATGGCGTGGGCCATGGCCGGGGTCGAGCCGCTATCGTTTTCGGCTGTCATCACCAGCGTCGGCGCGGTGACGGGCGTGGCCGGGCGGACCAGCTCGGGCACGCCGTTGGCGAGCACCCAGGCGGTCTGGGCGTAGCCCTCCAGATCGACCCGCTGCCGCCACTGCCGGACCAGATCGACGCGGCCGGGCTGGCTGGCGCGGAAGCCGGGGGTGAACCAGCGCTCGATGGCGGCGGGCAGGGTGCTCATGGTCCCTTCCGTGCGTACCTGTGCGGCGCGGTCTTCGACCAGCTGCTGGGCTTGCGCGCCGCGGTCGTGGGGGCTGCTCCAGATGGCCAGCGCGCTCAGCCGCTCGGGGTGGTCGAGGGCGAAGCGGCGGTTGATCATGCCGCCGATGGAAAAGCCGACCAGGGCGGCGCGCGCGATCCCCAGATGGTCGAGCAGCCCGAAGATCTGCTGGCTGTAGAGTGACAAGGCCGCCGTCTGCGGCGGCGGGCCGCTGTCGCCGTGGCCGTAGAGGTCGTAGCTGATCAGGTCGAAGGGCGCACTGAAGCCAGCGAGCATGGGGTCGAACAGGCGCTGGCACAGCCCCAGACCGTGGATCAGCACCACCGCCGGCCGGTCAGCACCGTGGTCCTCGCCGCGCGCCTTGCCACCGCCGCTGTGGCGGACGAAGGCGGTGCCATCGGGCGCGGTTGCTATGGCCGGACTTTCGCTCACGGGCCCGCGCTCACACGCCCGCCGGGTTGTCGACGCTGCGACCCATTTCTTCGAGGTCGCTGTAGCGGTTGCCGATGCGGTGGTTCGGGTGCCCGCCGATCGAGGCGCCGAGCGCGACTACGATCTCGTCGTCGGCGGGGGCGTCTGGGATGGTCAGGTGGATGGTCTGATAGTGGCTGCGCAGGCCGCCGTCGTCCTTGTGCATCAGCGGGATCATCATCGCCGTGCCCATGGCGCCGCGGGTGTTGGTGAAGGCGAGGTAGGACTTGGCGTTGATCGCCTCGCGGAACTGGTTGCCGAACCACAGGGTGTGGGTGAGGGCCTGGGCGTGCTCGACCTCACCGCCCGCGCCGACGTTGGAGGCCTTGCCGCAGCCTTCGAGCCGGTCGCCGGTGATCTCCAGCAGCATGCGGGTCAGCAGCTCGCCCAGCACCGGGCCGTGCTCGCGGATCTCTGGCTGCAGGTCGGCGACGTAGCCCCGGCCGAACCAGGGATTGCGGATGACGGCGAGGGCTGCGACCAGCCGGGTCGGGGCCTCGAGCGTGAAGCCGCCCTCGATGAATGTGTCCTGCACTTGGGTCAGGGTGCGGCGGATTTCGGCGGCCATGGGCGGGCGTCCTCTCGGTCAGTGGTGGAAGGGGCGGGTCAGGCGAACTGCGGCATGACCCGGTCGATGAAGGTGGCTAGGGAGCGCTTCTGCTGCGCCATGTCCAGCCCCATGGAGGCGTAGTAGATGAAGGCATCGACGCCGAGGTCCTGGTAGGCGCCGAGCTTGTCGACGACCTGGTCCGGGGTGCCGAACATCAGGTTCTCTTCGAGGGTGTCGGGGTCGTAGCGCATGTTACCGTCGAGCTCTTCGACCGGAACCGGCTCGGGGAAGCCGTTGACCACATCCCCCTTTTTCTGCATCAGATTACCGAACTGGCCCAGCACGTGGCGCAGGGCGCCGAGCGCGGACTGCCGGTCAGCTTCGGTCTCGTAGACCGAGGTATGGCGCATCATGGCAAAGGTACCGGAATAGCTGCCGTCGGCCTTGTCGATGGCCTCGTCGAGCTGCTGGCGGTATTTCTCCGCTTCGGCCATGGGCAGGGTCAGCGGCCAGCTCATGATATTTGCGTCGTTGGCGACCGCGTAGTCGAAGGTGATGGGCGAGCGCGCAGCCACCCACAGCGGCACGTCGTCCTGCAGCGGCTTGGGGCAGGATGTCGCCTTGGGGAACTGCCAGAAGCGGCCGTTGTGCTCGACATCGCCCTGCCACAGCTGCCGGATCAGGGGCAGGGCTTCCTGCATGTACTGCCAGCTGTCTTTTTGCTCCAGCCCCGGCTTCATCCGGTCAAACTCGCGCTGGTAGGCGCCCGAACCCAGCCCTAGTTCGAGCCGCCCTCCCGAAACCAGATCCAGCAGCGCGGCCTCCCCGGCGAGGTTGATCGGGTGCCAGTAGGCGGTGTTTGCAACCCCGCAGCCCAGCCGCATGGTTTCAGTGATCGATGACCACCAGGTCAGGATCTGAAACGGGTTGGGGGCGATGGTCATTTCCAGGGCATGGTGCTCGGCGGCCCAGGCGATCTCGAACCCGGCCTGATCGGCCATGCGGATCATGTCCTCGACGTGGTCGCGTACATCGGTCATGGCCGTATCCGGCGAGTTGCGTTCGAGGTTGATGGCGAGATGGAATTTCATAGCGCTTTGGTCCTGCTGTCCGATCCTGTGGTCTGCGCGTCCAGTGGGCGCCGCTAGCGCGGCTGGAAGGGGCTGCTAAGGGGTTCATCCGAAAGGTTCATCCACACCGTCTTCGGGCGGGTGAAGTCGTACATGGCCTGGAACCCCGCTTCGCGGCCGTAGCCCGACATCTTTTCACCGCCAAAGGCCGCGATCGGCGAGATGGCGCGGTAGGTGTTGACCCAGACAATCCCGGCGCGGATGCGCTTGGCCATCCGCAGCGAACGCGCGCTGTCGCGGGTGAAAATGCCGGCGGCAAGGCCGTGCTCGGACTGGTTGGCCAGTGCCAGCGCCTCTTCCTCATCGCGGAAACGCTGCACCGTGAGCACCGGCCCGAACAGCTCGGTATCGACGATGTCCAGCGACGGGTCAGGGGCTTCGATAATGGTGGGCTCGAAGAACTGTGGTCCCAGACCTTCGGGCTGGTGGCCGCCGGTGATCAGTGAAGCCCCCTGCTCAAGCGCGCGGTCGACCTGCTGGCGGATGTGGCTGACCTGCGCGGCCGTGCACAGCGGTCCCATCTCGGTTTCCTCGGCCATGGGGTCGCCGATGCGGATCCCCTGCGCGGTGCGGGTCATGGCGTCGACGAACCGGTCCGCGATCCCTTCCTGCAGGAACAGGCGCGAGCCGGCGACACAGCTTTGGCCCGATGCGCCAAAGATGCCCGCGACCGAGCCGTTGACCGCGCTTTCGAGGTTGGCGTCGTCGAAGACGATGAAGGGTGACTTGCCGCCCAACTCCAGGGAGACGGCGGCAAAGTTGTTCGCCGTGTTCCGCACCACCTGCGCTGCCGCCTTCGGTCCGCCGGTGAAGGCGACCCGCGCCACCAGTGGGTGACTGGTCAGGGCGCGGCCGCAGGGCTCACCGTGGCCGGTGACGATATTTACAACACCGTCGGGAATGCCGGCCTCGGCGACCAGTTTGCCGAAGGCGAGTAGGGGTGTGGAAGCCTCCTCGCTGGCTTTGAGCACGATGGTGTTTCCAGCTGCCAGCGCAGGCGCGATCTTTACCGCTGAGAGGAACATCTGACTGTTCCAGGGGATCACAGCCGCGACCACGCCCAGAGGCTCGCGGTCGGTAAAGACGAACATGTCGGGCTTGTCGATCGGCAGCGTCTCGCCGCTGATCTTGTCGGCGGCACCGGCGAAGAAGTGGAAATAATCAGCGATGTACTTAGCCTGCCAGGCGGTTTCCTTGAACATCTTACCGGTGTCGCGGGTCTCAACCCGCCCCAGCGCCTCAGAGTTAGCGGCCAGCAGATCGCCCAGCCGGGCAAGGCACTTGCCCCGGGCCGAAGGGGTCATCTCCGCCCACGGGCCACGGGTCTGCGCACGGTGCGCGGCCTGCACGGCGGCATCCACGTCGGCCTCAGTGGCCTCGGGGATCAGGGCCCAGGGGGCATTGCTGGCCGGGTCGAGACTCTCGAAGGTCCGGCCGTCGCTGGCGCCCACCCATGCCCCGTCGATCAGCATCTCGAATGTCTCCAGAGACACCATCGCCCTCCCTTGCGTCAAAATGTCCTCAGGACGTCGTAACTCAAATCAACAATAGTGAAAATTGAAATTATTCGGTGCTAAAATTCTAAAAACTCAATGTTGGTTTGTGTATGAACATCGCAGCCATTCAAACGTTTCTGGCCATCGTCGAGACGGGTAGCCTTGCCCGCGCGGCCAGCAAACTGAACGTGACCCAGTCGACGGTGACCACCCGTCTGAAGACGCTGGAGGCCACGCTCGGGCAGAAGCTGATCAACCGCTCCAAGACCGGGGCGACCACCACCAACGCCGGTCTGCGTCTGCAACGCTACGCCGAAGCCATAGCCGGCAGCTGGCGGCAGGCGCGGTTGGAGGTTGCCGCGCCTCTCGGAAGCCGGAAATTCCGCAACATTGCCGTGCACAATGACCTGTGGGTGGGCTGGGGTGAGGGCCTGTTCGAGCACATCGACGAGGGTGTCGGCGTTGCCGTATCGGTGTTTATGGGCAGTGATGCTGAGATCACGTCTTGGATGGACGGCAATATGGTGGATCTCGCCGTGGGATTCAGCCCGGTGCCCCGGCCAGACGTGGTTGCTGACCGCGTGGGCGCAGACCGGCTCATCCTCGTCTCTACGCGTTTGGACGCGCCGGTGCGTTTCGACCCGGGCTATGTCTACGTCGACTACGGCGATTTTGTCGGCGGCCAGCACCTTACGGCCTACGCCGATGCTGATGCCGCACGCCTGACCTTCAGCGCGCCGGGACCCGCCATGAAGTATCTTGAAGCGGTCGGGGGCACGGCGTATCTGCCCTACCGGATGGTGACCAACGAGCTCGCCGAGGGTCGTTTGTTCGAGCTGACCGACGCGCCCGTATTCGAGCGACCGGTTTTCCTGAACCGGCGAAGCAGTGTCCGCCGCCCTGATCCCGCTTGGATCCCCGCGCTCTAGCACCTGCCTTCGAGAAAGAAATACCCCGCTAGAACGGATCGGGCCGGGTGCAAGACGAGTTTAAGCGGGTTGCGCCTGCAATCCGTGCAGAATTGACGGTCAGGGAGAAAGGGAGGTCGACGCGCGGTTTTGGCGCTTGACTAGACCGCTAAACGGGGCAATTTCCTCCCTACAACGAATAAGGAGACCCCGATGAACCGCGTGCTTTTGACCTCTGCGCTCTTGACGCTTCCCGCTGGTGTTGCCGCTGCGCATCCGGGCGCCGGGACTGTGCATAGTCACCCCGAAGCGGTGCTGTGGGTCGGTGGTGGTGTCCTGATCGCCGCCGCAGCGACGCAGATCGTGCGGCGTCTGCGCCAGCGCTGACACCTGGCGGCTTAGTCCCCAGCAGCAGGGTCGGGCACGTACTGGCGCCAGTTGTGGTTCTCGACAAAACCGAGAACCTCCCTGATTTTCCGATTTGAATAGAGCGCTTCATAGCGCCCCAGCTCCCGCGTGACCGGTGTACCGGGGAAGAAGCGTTCGATGAGCTCAGCGCTGGGAATGCTGGCCGAGTTGTCATTGTTGCCTGCGTTGAAGACCTGAAATCCTAGTCCGTCTTTCTGGATGCACAGGTGGACGATCTGCCCGAGGTCGCGCGCGTCGATGTAGCAGAAGGCATTGCGCCGCCGCACTGCTGGGTTTTCGAAGTAGCGCGGGAAGTTTTCCGTATATTCATGGGGTTCGATGACGTTGCCGATGCGCAGGGCGTAGATGTCCGCGCCGGTACGGCGGGCGAAGCTGCGTGCGGTCTGCTCGTTCACCACCTTGGACAAGGCGTAGCTGTCGGCGGGGTTTACGTCGTAGTCGCCTTCTTCGAGTGGTAGCCGGTCCGGGTTGATCTCCCCGTCGGCAAAGCACACGCCGTAGGTGGTTTCGCTGGAGGCCACGATGATCTTGTCGATCCCGAGCTTGGTCGCAGCCTCGATGACGTTATAGGTGCCCATGGTGTTGACGCGGAAGGTCTCGTTATCGGGCTTGAGCAGGATCCGGGGTACAGCGGCAAAGTGGACGACTGCGTCAAAGCGCAGCACGCCGGTGCCCGGCTCCAGCTCGTCGAAGTTGGCGTAGCTGGTCAGGACATTGAACATCTGCCCGCTGTCAGTGATGTCAGCCGTCAGGTTGTCCACGCCGGGGTGGTCCAGCGGCGTCAGGTCGACGTTGACGACCCGATACCCGGCATCGAGCAACCACGGCACAACGTGGCGCCCGGCCTTACCCGATCCGCCAGTGAAGAGAATGCGTTTGCGTGTCATGGTCCAGGGCCCCTTCGTTCGTCGAATGAGGGGGCAGTTATAGCCGCTAAAACTCCTGCCGGGCTTGAAATTCTTTCCATTTCAGCACGACATTACCGCCGATTTCTGCAAAGGGACCGCCGGGAACACGCTGGGGCGCGGCTTCGGTCAGCAGATAGTCGACGAGGTCGGATTGCGTCGCGGCTGCCAGTTCAGCGGCGGCCATACCGTGCATGGTGCCTTTCGCTGCGCCGAGCCCGTTCTGACAGCACGCGGAGAACAGCCCCGGCGCGACTTCACCAAAGGCACCGACGTTGTTCGGGGACAGGCACAGCCTGCCGCCCCAGCGGTATTCCATCTCCATCCCCGCAAGGTTGGGGAAGCGCGCCCGGAACACCCGGTCATGGTCCCGGCCGATGTTGGCAAAGCGCCGCTCTGGCACTTCCTTGCCGGGGTCGAAGCTGAACCGGTTGCGTACGATCAGCCGGTCGCCGCCCGTGCCGCTGACCCGGCGCACCGTGGTGCCCACAGGGTCGGCAGGGGTGAGGTGCCAGATGGGGTCACCGCCCAGCCGCTCAACTTCTTCGGCCGTCATCGCCCGGGTCATGCTGCCGTAGGTGAAGACGTGCATGAGCCGGCCCTTGAAGAAGCCGAAGTCGTTGATCAGGCCGTTGACGGCGAGGATGATCCGCGGCGTGGTGATCGAACCCACGGGGGTGCTCGCGCGCCAGCCGCTGCCCTCGGGCGCCAGCGCGGTCACGGGCGAGTTCTCATAGACCCGCACGCGGTTTGAGCTCAGCGCCTGCGCCAGACCACGCACGTACATGGCCGGTTGCAGCATGGCCGTACCGGGGGTGAACAGCCCGCTGGTGTAGTAGTCCGAACCGGTCTTCGCCCGCATGGCGTCCGCATCGAGCAATTCATGGGGCTCACCCAGAGAGCTGAGGTGGGTGGCGTAGTCGAGGTTATGCTGGTGGCCTTTGTCCGTCGCCGCGCCGTTGATTTTGCCGCAGCGGTCGAAGGCTTCCCGGCTCAAACCAGCATCGGCGGCCATCTGGGCGGCGAAGTCGATGGCCAGACGATTGGCCCAGGTCTGCTTGCGATCAGCCTCCAGCGAGCCGGCATAGTCCTCGGACTGCAAGTCGTGCGGCAAGTCGATCATAAAGCCGGAGTTGCGGCCCCCGGGGCCTTCGGCAACCCGCTTGCCCTCGAGCAGCACGATCCGGTCTTCGGGGCGGAACTGGCTCAGGCGCTTGGCGGCGGCCAGCCCGGCAAAGCCCGCGCCGACAACCAGCCAGTCGGCGCTGGTGTTCTCCGAAAGCTCGATCGCCGGTTCGGGAGGAGGGAGCAGGGCGTTCCACGCTGCCGGTCCCGGGTCTCGGGGCAGGGGCGGCACGTCGATCCGCGCCCGCGCTTGTTTCGCTAGCCTGTAAAGGGTCATGGCAGGCTCAGCTTTGCCGTCCGGCCGCCGTCGAGGGTCAGCACCTGCCCGGTCATGAAGCCCGCCTGATCGCTGCCCAGCCAATAGACCAGATCAGCGACTTCTTCCGGGCGACCGGTGCGGCCCACGGGGTGGATGTCTTTCAGCCCGGCATGAAAGGCCGCCGTGTCGCCGGTAAGGCTGTCGATGAAGTCGAGGTTCAAGGGCGTGTCGATCCAGCCCGGCGCGACGGCGTTGCAGCGAACCCCGCGCGGGCCCTCATCCACGGCGATGGCGCGGGTCAGGCCGTGCAATCCGGCCTTGGACGCCGCATAGGCGGGGTGGCGGGGGTTCGCCGCAAGCCCCTCGACACTGCCGATGTTGACGATAGCGCCGCCCCCGTTCTGGCGGAGCAGGGGCAAGGCTTCGCGGATCAGCAGGAATGGCAGGCTCAGGTTCAAGTCCATCTGCGCCTGCCAGTCTGCTTCAGAGCTTTCCTCGGCCGTGCCTTCGAGCATCAGTCCAGCGTTGTTCACGAGTACATCCAGCCGGTCAGTCAGCACGCTGACCTGCGCCATGACGGCTTGAGCAGCACCAGGCTGGAGCAAATCCACGCTCAGGCTCTCGCCCACCGGCGCCGGGCGGCGCTGGGCCGACAGGACGCGGTAGCCCTCGGCTGCAAAGCGCCGGGCGATGGCCTCGCCGATGCCGCTGGAGGCGCCTGTGATCAGCACTGTCTTCTGGTTGGTGGCGATATCAGGGCTCATGCGACCGGCTTACCCCCGTTGACTTCGAGCAAGGCGCCGACGACGTAGCGCGCGTCACTTGAGCACAGGAAGCCGACGACATCGGCAATGTCTTCAGGCTGGGCGATCCGGCCCAGCGGCACCGATTGGTTCAGCGCGTCGATTCCCGCTTCGGCGTCCAGACCCCGGATTTCAAAGCCTGTGCGCAGCATGGCGGTGTCGACTTCATTGGGGCAGACGGCATTGACGCGCACCCCGTCCCCGGCGTGATCCCGGCCCAGGCACTGGGTCAAGGATGCCAGCGCCGCCTTGGTCATGACGTAGATCGGGTGATTGGGACCGGGTTGCAGTCCCCAGCACGAGGCCGTGTTGACGATCGAGCCGCCGCTTTCCTGTGCGGCCATGATCGGGATGGTGGCGCGGCACATGCGGAAGGGCGCCTCGACGTTGACGGCGAGAGACCGACGCAGGTCTTCGTCCGTGGCTTCGGTAATCTTGCCCCGGGCGATGATGCCCGCGTTATTGCACAGGATATCGAGCCGTCCGGTCAGCGCCTGTACCCGCGCGGGCAGGCCGTCGGCAAAGGCCGTGTCGGTCAGGTCGCCGTCGATCCCATGGTCGGCCTTGGTGCCGGCCGTGCTAAGGTCTGCCGCAACCACGGTCGCGCCGTCAGCCTGCAGCCGCGCGACAATCGCCTGACCGATGCCGCCCATCGCGCCTGTCACCAGCGCTGTTTTGCCTGCGAGGCTGGCCATGGCTCAGTGCTCCTGATTGAGCGCCTCAGCGGCGGGAATCTCCCGCTCCCGGCGCGCGATGTAGTCGAGCAGGGCCTCATTGACGCCCGCATCAAGGGTCGGTTCTTCGTACTCGTTGAGCAGGTCGCGGGCGCGCTGCAGCGCGCGCTCATTGGTCTGGATCGCGCCCTCGGCGTGCCACTGTTCGATCGAGTTGTTATCGAACATCTCGGGCATGAAGAAGGCGCGCTGGAAGTTCTCAAGCGTGTGCGGGTGGCCCAGATAGTGACCGCCGGGGCCGATGTCGCGCACGGCCTGCATTGCCTCCTCGAAGTCATCCCAGCGGACACCCTGGGCCATGCGGTAGCCCATGGCGCACTGCTCCGCATCCACGACGAATTTCGCCATAGAACAATGCATGCCCGCTTCGTTCCAGCCCGCCGAGTGCCAGATATAGTTGGCGCCGGACATCAGCGCCGCCATCATTGTCGTGGCGCTCTCGTAGCCAGCCTGCGCGTCGAAAACCTTGGAGCCGCCGAGGGTGTTCGAGGTTCGCCACGGCACGTCGTAGAAGCGCGCCATCTGCCCGATCATGAAGTTCATCAGGCTGATTTCCGGCGTGCCGGCCATGGGCGCACCCGACTTCATGGAGACGGTCGCCAGATAGTGGCCGTAGATCGCCGGTGTGCCCTTGCGCACGACCTGCGTGTAGGCGAGTGCGGACAGGGCTTCGGCGTTGAGTTGTGCCACCGTGGGCGCCACCGACGCCGGGGTGTTGGCACCCCCGAGCACGAAGGGCGAGCATAGCACGGGCTGATTGCGCCGGGCGAAGGCGCGCATGGCGCCGAGCATCGTCTCATCCCAAACCAGCGGAGAGTTGCCGTTGCAGTTCCCGGTGCAGACCGGGTGGGTCTCAAGATAGTCCTCACCGAACAGCACCGCGCACATGTCCATGACATCTTCGGCGTTCTTGGGCGATGTGGTCATGCCCATAAAGGTCTTGTCGCTGTGCTTCATCGACGAATAAGTGATGCGCAGGTGGCGGTGCGAGATCGGGTGATCGTAGGGCTCGACGATGTGGTGCGCGCTGGAGTGGATCGCCGGCAGCATGTGGCTGAGCTTGTGGAAGTTGGCGAGGTCATCCAGGTTTGGGTTGCGCCGTTCGTCTTTCAAATCGCGCAAGTAGGGCGCGCCGGTCATGGGCACGAAGATCGAATGATCGCCGCCAAAGGGGAGATCGTTGGCGTGGTTGCGCGCGTGCAGCGTAAAGCGGGATGGAATGGTCGCGATGAGCTCGCGCACCATGCCCCGGTCGAGGTGCACGGTCTCGCCCCGTACGTCTGCCCCGACGCGCTTCCAGTCTTCCAGTGCAATCGGATCGCGGAACACGACCCCGACCTCCTCGAGGATGCCCATAGAAGCTTCATCGATCCGGACCACTTGTTCTTCGCTCAGTGGCTCAGTCAACGGTAGGCTTCGCTTGAGTGCCGGCAGCATCTGCGTGTCACGCTTCTGGCGGACAGCCTTGCGGGCGCCACGACCGCGGCGCTCGGTTCCTACGGCTTCGACATTCATCCGACGTTGTCTCCGTCTGCAGGATCGGTGAGATCAATCCAGATGGTCTTGAGTTGGGTGTATTGGTCGTGGGCGTGGATGCCTTTGTCACGGCCGCCGAAGCCCGACTGGTTGAAACCGCCGAAGGGGGTCGAGATATCGCCTTCGCCGTAGCAGTTAACCGTGACGGTGCCCGCGCGGATATCGCGGGCCGCGCGCAGGGCAGTGCGGGCGTTGGCGCTGAAGATCGAGGCGGCAAGGCCATACTCGGTATCGTTGGCCAGTGCGATGGCCTCTTCGGCGCTGGCCACCTCGATCACGCTGAGTACCGGGCCGAAGATTTCCTCGCGTGCGCGAGGGTCATCCTTGCTGACCTCATAGATGGTGGGCGGCAGGAAGGCGCCGTCCATAGTGCCGCCGGTCAGCGCTTCGCCACCGAGGTAGGAGGCGACCTTGGTGCAGTGCTCGCCGTCAACCAGCGCGCCCAAGGCATTGGCCGGGTCCAGCGGATCGCCGGTCTTGTAGTCGCGTACGCGGGCCAGGATGCGCTCCATCAGTGGTGCCTTCACCGCCTGATGCACGATCAACCGTGAGTTGGCGGAGCAGTTTTCACCCATGTTCCAGAATGCAGCGTTAACGACGTTTGCCGCCACGTGGTCGAGGTTTTCGGCGTCTTCGAGGACGACAGCGGGGTTTTTGCCGCCGCATTCGAGCACGACTTCTTTGAGGTTGCTGTCGGCGGCATAGCGCAGGAACCGCCGGCCGGTTTCGGTGGAGCCGGTGAAGCTGATCATGTCGATCCCCATGTGCAGGCCCATCGGCTGGCCCACCGACGGTCCATCGCCGGGAAGCACCTGCAGCACCCCGTGCGGGATGCCAGCCTCGGCGGCAAGCTCGGCGACACGCAGCGCGGTCATCGAGGTCTGCTCGGCGGGTTTGACGATCACCGAGTTGCCTGCTGCCAGCGCCGGACCGATCTTCCACGCCAGCATCAGCAGCGGGAAGTTCCACGGCAGCACCGCCCCGACCACGCCCACCGGTTCGCGCACGATCATCGAGATTGCACCATCGCCCGAGGGGCCGGTCTGATCGTAGATCTTATCGATCGCTTCAGCGTGCCAGAGGATGGTGTGGATGCTCTCCGGGATATCGATGGTCTCACAGTCAGCGATCGGCTTGCCGCTTTCGAGGCTCTCGAGCACGGCCAGTTCACGCCGGTTACGGGTGAGCAACTTGGACAGGCGCACGAGAACGCCTTTGCGCTCGCTTGGGTGCAGTTTCGACCAGTGGCCCTGATCGAAGGCTTCGCGGGCCTTTTGCACGGCGAGGTCGACGTCTTCGCTGTTGCAGGCAGCGATCTCGGCGAGCGCGTCACCGGTTGCCGGGTTGATGGTGGTCAGGCTGTCACCGCGGCCTGCGCGGAATTTGCCGTCGATGAAGGCAGCCCGCGGAAAGACGAGGGTGTCGGCGATGGCCTGATATTCGGTGCGGGTCAGCAGATCGCTCATGATCCTTCTCCCATGCTGGTTCCAGTGATTTGCGCGATGGTGGTGTTCATGGTGCGGATGACCTCGGCCAACTCGCGCTTGTCGTCTTTGTTCAGGGGCTGCAGCGGCAGCCTGGGCGGTCCGGCGTCGATGCCGCGCAAGGTGAGCCCGTGCTTGATGCACTGGATGAACTTGCCGCCCTGTTCGAGCACCCGCATCAGCGGCATCATCGCCGACATGATGGCGCGGCCCTTGGTGAAGTCTCCTTCGACCACGCAGGCCTGATAGAGGGCGACGTGCGCCTCGGGCGCGAAGTTGGAGCCGGCGCAAACCCAGGACCGGGCACCCCAGGCGAAAAACTCCAGCGCCTGATCGTCCATGCCGCAGCTCAGCGCGATATGCGGATAGTCCCGCGCGAGCATATGCAGCCGATTAACGTCTCCGGAGCTCTCCTTGATGCCGCAGAAGTTCGGGCTGCGCCCGAGCCGGTCGAGGGTTTCCTCGTCCATATTCACGCTCATTCGGCCCGGGTAGTTGTAGAGCATGGCGGGCAGGTTAACGGCGCGGTCGATGGCTAGCGCATGCAGGGCGATCTCCCGCCCGGTCGGATAGGCGTAGGGCGGGGTGGCGATGAGGATGGCGTCTGCGCCGAGTTCCCGCGCGGCGGCGGCGTAGGCGATGCTGTCCTCGGTACGGATGGCGCCAGTGCCGATGATCAGCGGCAGGCGCCCGGCGATCATTTCCTTGGCAAGCTTCATCATGTCGAAGCGCTCTTCGCTGGACTGGGCGTAGTACTCGCCAGTGGTTCCGGCGACGATCAGGCCGTGGACACCAGCGTCGATCAGATGGTCGATGGTCTGCGCCAGCGCATCCCGGTTCAGACTGAAGTCGTCGAAGTAGGGTGTGACGACGGGGGTATAGATGCCTTCAAACTGCATGGCGGCGGGCTTCCAAAGAGTGAACATCAAGGGGAAGGGGGTCGGGACGGACAAACCGTTCGAGCTGATCGCGGGACAGGTCCCAGTGCTGCAGCGCCAGATCCATGGACAGCGCCGTCTCCCGACGCTCGAAGGCGGCGATCATGGCGTCGTGCTGCTCAATGGCGAGGCGCACACGATCGCGGTCGGCCTCGGAGGTTGGGCGGTAAAAGGTCTGGCTCATCCGGGTGTGATCGATGAGCAGGCGGTTGAGGCTGGCGATCAGATATGCGTTATCGGCCATCAGACCGATTTCCGCGTGAAATCGGTGGTTGAGCAGCGCCGCCTCGCTGGCTTCACCCCGGCGCATTGCAACGGCAAAGGCGGATTGGGTCTGCTTCAGGGTGTCGAGCTGCGGCCCGGTCCAGTTCTCAGCCGCCAGCGCGGAGATGTTGGCGTAGACCAGCGGCGCCGTCTGAAAAAAGGTGCGCATGACCCGGACATCCATGGAGGCGACCTTGGCGCCGCGGTTTTCCTCAAGCTGGATCAGACCTTCGCCAGAGAGACGCTGGAGCACCTCGCGCAACGGGGTGCGGGAGACGCCGTAGGTCTCGCACAGGCTCAGTTCATCAAGATCTGCGCCGGGCTCAAGCTCGGTAGACAGAATCCGTTCGCGCAGGGCGAGGATGCAGGCGGCCTTCTTGTTCACTATCATCCCTCAGAGCTTCCTTTAGTGTACACTTTGTATACGAGCCGTCGTCAAGAGGAACCACGCATAAATTTTGACGCGAACCGCCCCGGCCGTGGGGCTAGCTGGTACCAGTCCCCTTATCAGTCCTAGAAACTGGTCCCTGAACCTTGCCCCCAATCCGTGCCCCCAAGCCATTCCTCAGGACGGCTGGTCGGCCTTGATGCAATGACCTAGTCTGCAGGTCATGAGCAACACCAAGCGCGCCCTGATCATCGGGGCCGGGATCACCGGCCTTGCCACCGCCCTGACCCTGTCACGTCGTGGCTGGTCGGTGAAGGTGTTCGAGCGCACATCGGCCTTTGAGGACGTCGGTGCAGGGATCCAGTTGGCGCCGAACGGGATGAAGGTGCTGCGGGCGCTGGGCCTCGAAGGCGGAATCCTCAACCGCGGTTTTCTGCCCGAAGCGCTGGAAATGCGGCTAGGGAAGAGTGGTCGGCGGGTCTTTTCCATCCCCGTGCGCCACGTCGCGCCCTATCGATGGTGCGCACCCTACGCCCACATCCACCGAGCGGACTTAGTTGCATTGCTGGCCGATTCCCTGCTGGCCGCGGCGCCCGACGCCCTCCGGCTGGGCGCGTCGGTTCAAACTGTCGACGAAGCCAAGGGCGCAATCCGCCTGAGTGATGGCAGCGAGGAGGGGGGTGATCTCGTGGTCGCTGCCGATGGCTTCCGCTCCGGGGTGCGGGCGCAGCTGTTCGACGACCCACCGCCGCGCGATACCGGCATGATCGCCTGGCGGGCTGTGGTGCCCGCGCAGCGCCTTGGCCGTGACACGCCGCCCGAGACAGCCTGCGTCTGGGCCGGACCGGGGCGGCACGCCGTGACCTATCACTTGTCAAAGGCCGGGCTGGTCAATTTCGTCGGCATCGTCGAACGGCAGGTCGCCCATTCTGAGCAGTATGAGCGCTGGGACGCCGAAGGCGCACGGCAGGAGGCGCTCGCCGACTTCGAGGGCTGGCAGCCGGAAGTGACCACCTTGATCGAGCGCGCGGACAGTCTGGGGCGGTGGACGCTGTTCGACCGCCCGCCCAGCCGAGCCTGGGTGAGCGGGTGTGCCGTCCTCGCCGGGGACGCGGCCCACCCGATGCTGCCAACCATGGCGCAAGGCGGCTGTCAGGGGCTGGAAGATGCCTGGGCGCTGGCCGCCGGCCTCGGCTCGGGTAATAGCTTCCGGGATGCGGCAGCTCTCAGTGCGGCCCTGCAACGGTTCACGGCGCTGCGACAGCCGCGAACAGAGGAAATCCAACGCCGCGCGACGCGCAACGCCCGTGACTTCCATCATCGTTCCGGCGCCGAAGCCCTGCGCGCCTACAGCGCGCTGTGGCTGGGGGGCAATCTGCTGCCGTGGGCGGCCAGAGCGCGGCTCGATCCGATCTACGGCTACGACATCACGGCCGAGGCGCCATCAGTTCCCGCCGCCTAGGGCGTGATGGGCTTGGTCCACTGCATGGAAAACCCATGGGCAGGTGGTGGTGTCTGGCGGGCAGGTAGAACAGCTCGTCTTCGGAGTTGCGGGCCATCCGGCTGTACATGGCCCACGGAATGCCCTCGTGCTCGCGGAAGAAATCCAGCGTCATGCCTTCGTGCAGGAACACGGCGAAGAAATCTCCGAGCGTATGGGCAAATTCGACGGCCTTGCGCGTGCCGTCGGGAATGTTCACACCCGTGTAGGAAACCCGCCATTCTTCGATGATGGCGTTCTCGTGCCAGTAGAACATTGATTGGTCAAAGCGCCCTCGGTGTCGCCCCGGGACGGTTCCTCGAGCGTCGAGGCGTAGGGGTGGCCTTCGGCTTAGTAGAACCGCCCGCCGGGCTTGAGCAGCGCGCATAGGGTCGAGGCCCAGCCCTGCAGGTCCGGCAGCCGGCCCGTGACCCCCGACGAGGCGTAGATGATGTCAAAGCTCTCCGCTTCCAGCACCGTCCCCGCGTCATAGACGTTGGCGTGCACAAAGCTGGCGCGGTCCGCCAGCCCGGCGCGTTCGGCGAGTTTGCGGGCGTTGGCCACGGCGTGCTCGGAGAAGTCCAGCCCGACAGCGTGGTCGGTCTGCCGGGCGACACTGAGTGTATCCAGCCCGAAGTGAAACTGGCTGTGCAGCACCCGTGCGCCGCTGAGATCACCCATCTCGCTCCGATCGATGACGCACCGTGCATCATTGCCCGCCAGAAAGCCCTTGATGTCGTACCAGTCGTTGGGGTCGTCCTAGTGGAGTTGGGCAAGCTTGTCCCAGCTGGCGTGGTTAACGGAGAGAAAGTCGATATCGGTGGGGATCTTGAAGCGATTGTGGATTCCTGCTTCAGCTGCCGGGGAAGTGGCAGGCGACCTCGCGCCCGTCTACCGGGGTCAGCACCGGCTTGTCGGTCGAACAGAGCGCCTGCGCGCGCGGGCAGCGCGAGGCAAAAGGGCAGCCCACGTGCTCGAGCGTGGGCGAGGGTAGGTCTCCGGTGAGCCGGGTCCGTTTTGGGCGGTCGGCGGAGAAGTCCATGCGCGGCACCGCAGAGAGAAGCGCTTGGGTGTAGGGGTTCTGGGGCCGGCTGTAGATCGTTCCGGCCGGACCAACCTCCATCACGTGCCCCAGATACAGCACCATCAGGTTATCGGAAACGTGCTGCACCACGCTCAGATCGTGACTGATGAACAGCAGCGACAGTGAGCGTGCCTGTTTGATCTCGGCGAGCAGGTTCAGCACCTGCGCCTGAATGCTGACGTCCAGCGCCGACACCGGCTCGTCGGCGACAAGCAGTTCGGGTTCGACGATCAGGGCGCGGGCGATGCCGATGCGCTGCGCCTGTCCGCCGGAGAATTCGTGCGGGTAGCGGTTGCGCATGTCGGGGAGAAGGCCGATGGCGTCCATGGTTTCGGCAACGCGCTGCGCGCGCTCGGCGCGGTCGAGGTCGGGGAAGTGAACCCGCAGCGGTTCTTCGATGATCTGTTCGACCGTACGGCGGGGGGACAGACTGGCGATAGGGTCCTGAAACACCATCTGCATCATCCGGCGGCGCGGCCGCATCTGATCCTGACTGAGCGTGACGAGGTTTTCGCCTCGGTAGTGCAAGCTGCCCTTGGTCACCGGCACCAGTCGCAGGATAGCGCGGGCGAGGGTGGACTTGCCGGAACCACTTTCACCGACAATCGATAGCGTCTCGCCCTGCTGCAGGGTGAAAGACACGCCTTCGACGGCACGAACCAGGCTGACCCCGGTGAGCAGGTTGCCGCCGGCCCGGAAATGGACGCTGACGCGATCGACGGTGAGCAGTGGTTCAGCCGACATCGAGCAGCTCCCGCGAAAGATCCTCGCTGCTGCCCGTGCGGAAGCAGGCCTTGTGGCGGTGGGGTTGGTCGCTCAGGGCTTCCAGCGCCGGTGCTTCGGTCCGGCAACGTGGTTCGGCGCAGCGGCAGCGGGGTTCGAAAGCGCAGCCCGGCGGGCGCAGGCGCATGTTCGGCGGTGCGCCGGGGATGGCGTAGAGCGCGGCGCGTTTCGCTGCGTCTGGAGCCCTGTCATCAGCGGCGCTGCTGCCGGTGTTGGTGGTCCGGGGCGTTGCGCGCATCAGGGACAGGGTGTAAGGGTGGCGCGCGTCCTCGAACACCTCCTGCACGGGGCCAACCTCGACCAGCTCGCCTGCGTACATCACGCAGACCCGGCTGCACAGTTCGGCCACCACGCCGAGGTCGTGGGTGATAAACACCACCGCCATGCCGCGCTCGCGCTGGAGCTCGGTCAGGATATCGAGAATTTCAGCCTGAATGGTGACGTCGAGCGCCGTGGTCGGTTCGTCGGCGATCAGCACGTCGGGGTCATTGAGCAGGGCGATGGCGATCATCACCCGCTGGCGCATGCCCCCGGAAAGCTCGTGTGGGTACTGCCGCATCCGCCGGTCTGCGTCGGGGATCGCAACACGGTCGAGCATCTCCACGCAGCGACGTCGCGCATCCGCCCGGTTCAGGCTGCGGTCGTGAGTGCCCAAGGCCTCTATCATCTGGGTGCCGATGTCGAGGTAGGGGTTGAGGCTGGTCATAGGGTCCTGAAACACCATGGAGATCCGCTGGCCGCGGATGGTGTTGAGGGTCCGGCTGTCCAGATCCAGCAGGTTATGCCCGTCGAAGGTCACCTCGCCCTGCGTGCTGGCGTTATCGGCGAGCAGGCCCAGCGTCGCCATCCACGACTGTGACTTGCCCGATCCGCTTTCTCCGACGATCCCCAGAACCTCGCCGGGGTAGAGGTCGAGGCTGATGCCGTTCACCGCTTCGACCACGCCGTCGGGGGTATCGAAGGCGATGACCAACTCGCGCATCGAGAGGATTGGCTGACCGGTGCCGGTGGTGCGTGCTGTCATGGGGCCGGCCTCCTCAACGGTCCTTGGGGTCGAAGGCGTCGCGCAGGCCATCGCCGAGGAAGTTCAGTGCCATGAGCAGCACCACGAGGAAAATGCCGGGGCCGTAGGTCATCCAGGGCTTTTGCTCGATGGCATTGGCGCCTTCGGAAATCAGTACGCCCAGCGAGGTATCCGGCTCCTGCACGCCCAGACCGAGGTAGCCAAGGAAGCTTTCCACCAGAATGACTTCGGGGATGATCAGGGTCATGTAGACGATGGCCACGCCGGTGACATTAGGGACGATGTGGCGGACGAGGATGCCAAAGGGTCTGACCCCCGTGGCCCGCGCGGCTTCGATGAACTCGGCATTGCGCAGGCTCAGCACCTGCCCGCGGATCACCCGGGCCATCAGCTGCCATTCCACCAGACCGATGATGACGAACACAATCATGATATTCCGGCCAAAATATGCTAGTGCGATTACCGCGATCAGGGTCAGCGGGAAGGAGTAGAGCAGGTCGAGGATGCGCATCATGATGGTGTCGACCATGCCACCGGCCAGACCGCTGATCGCGCCGTAGCTGATCCCGATCACCAGCGCCACGGTCGCCGCGACCAGCGCCACCATCATCGATATCCGCATGCCGAACATGGTCCGCACCAGAATGTCGCGGCCGTTGTAGTCGGTCCCGAGGTAGTGCTGCGCCTCCCAGTTCGGCGGCTTGCCGGAGTAGAAGTCGCGATCCTGAAACTCCATGGGATAGCCGGTCAGCAGCTCAAACACCGGCGCAAAGACGGCGAGTGCGACAAGGATGAGCAGCACGATCGAGGCCCCAACGGCCACGCGGTTGCGCAGAAAACGAGTGATGGCCAGCTGCGTCAGCGACCGGCTTTGCAGCGTGGTGACGGCGGCTTCGAGCGCGGCCTCGTTGTTGGTTCGGTTCAGCAAGCTCATCAGCTGCGCCCTCCGCCAGCGCGCCGGATGCGCGGGTCGAGCCACGAGTAGGCGAGGTCGACGATGAAGTTCAGCAGGATCACCGCGAGCAGCAGGATCACGGTCGTTCCCATCAGCAGCGTGTAGTCGCGGTCGGTTGCAGCGGTGATAAACTGCCGCCCCAGTCCGGGCAGCGAGAACGCCTGCTCGATGATCAGCGAGCCGGTCATGATCACGGCGGTGACCGGCGCCATATAGGTCACAACTGGCAGGATCCCGGGCTTAAGCACGTGGCGGAACAGGATGACATGCGCCGGCAGGCCCTTGGCACGGGCCGTGCGCACGTAGTTCGAACGCAGGGCTTCGAGCGCGCCGGCGCGGGAGAGGCGCACGATCCGCCCCAGCAGGCCCGTCCCCAGCACCAGCGTCGGCAGCACATAGTGCATGACCCCGCCGGTCTTGCCCGCCGGGATCCAGTTCAGTGTCCGTTGTCGTCGGCCCAGCTCGATCCACTCCAGCTTCTCGACCAGCAGCCAGTGCAAGAACCCGTCAAACTGAAAGGCGAGCAGGAACACCAGCAAGGGCGCCATCACCAGATTGGGCATGATGGTGCCGAACATGCCCACCGTGACCATCACAAAGTCTGCGGGTTTGTTCTGCCGGTAGGCCGCGTAGAAACCCATGGGAATGCCGAGCAGCAGGGCAAACAGCAGCGACGGCACGGCATATTTCAGCGTGGCAGGTAGGCCGTCGCGCACGTAGTCGTTGACGTAGATCGACCTTCGTACCATCGACAGCCCGAAGTCGCCCCGGATAATCCCGCACTTGCGTAGTGTCGGCAGTGGTCGCCCTTCAGCGTCGGTTTTCGCGCCAAACATTCGCCCGAACCACTGGCCCCAGGGGCAGAACTGACGCACGAACAGAACGCTGTCGTCGCTGCGCTTCTGTGTGCCGCCGAGGGTGGTGACTTCGGCCTCGGGCGGCAGTGCAATCCAGTAGGCTTCACCTGGGCTACCGCCAGGTTCGATCGCGCGCCCAGCCATGCCGAACAGGTAGGAATAGAACTGCGCGGGCATAGACAAATCCATGTCGTAGTAGGCGCGCAGGTTCTTGAGAATCTTAGGCGGCGGCGGACGCTCGCCATCGAAGGGGCCGCCGGGCGCAAGGCGCTGGGTCGTGAAGACCGCCAGCAGGGCGATCAGCACGATCACCATCATCTGCCCGAAGCGCTGAAACGCGTAGCCCATGAAAAAAATACCCCAAGTGCGGCTCAACAGAGCCGCTTAACCCCTGAATACGGAGCTGAAATAGGAAAACCGCCCCCTCACGGGGAGGGGGCGGCCTGTGATCATCTGTCAGGCTTTACTCAGACAGGGAGATCCAACGCGATGGGTGACGGTCGTCACCGTTTGCGACCCAGCCCTCGACGTAGGAGCCGACGAGGTGCTTGGAGTTGTAGTAGTAGATCGGAGCCAGCGCGGCCTCTTCCATGGCAATGGCTTCAGCAGCCTGCATGGTGGCAATACGCTCGTCACCGGTCTGGGTGTAGGACGCTTCAAGCAGAGCGTTGAACTCGGCATTGTTGTACTTACCGTAGTTGTACGGCGAGTTTGGACCCATCAGCGCCAGAAGGTTTTCTGCATCCGGGTAGTCCCAGATCCAGCCCGCACGGCCGATTTCAAACTCCTGCGCCTGCAGACCATCGTAGTGGGTGCCAACGTCCTGGTTGAACAGCTCAACGGCAACACCGATTTCAGCCCACATGTCGGAGATCGCCAGCGCAATCTGCTTGTGACCTTCGGAGGTGTTGTAGTTGATCACGACCTTCATTGGGTTGTCAGCGGTGTAACCAGCCGCTTCCATCACGCCCTTGGCCATGGCGGTCCGCTCTTCCTGTGACATCGCTGCCCAGGATGGAGGCTGCACTTCGTAGCCACCGGAGATGGACGGTGGAACGAAGGAGTAAGCAGCAACGTTGCCCGGGCTCACGTCGGTGGTGATCCGGTCACGATCGATGGCCATGGACAGCGCGGAGCGAACCATCGGGTCATCGTAGGGTGCCATGGTGGCGTTGAAGGCGTAGTAATAGGTGCCGCCGTATGGGGTCACGTACAGCTCATCGCCGAACTCGTCAGCCAGTGCGTACATTGCATCGCCCGGTGGGATGGTCGAGGTCACGTCGAGCTGGCCTTCACGGAATAGGTTCAGTTCCTGCGAAGCTTCTTCGATCGGGTAGAAGCTTACAGCATCCAGAGAAACGTTGGCTGCATCATAGAAGCCGGGGTTCTTGGTCACGGTCAGCTTTTCGCCGATGGTCCACTCGGACACCTTGAAGGCACCGTTCACGACGATGTTCTCCGGGCGGGACCACTCGTCACCCAGCGCTTCGACAACGTGCTTTGGCACGGGGTAGGCGGTGTTGTGGGTGGTCTGCGCGATGAAGTACGGTGCAGGCGAGGCCAGCGTGACTTCGAGGGTCTTGTCGTCGACAGCGCGAACCTGAACGTCGTCCATCGAGCCTTCGCCGCTGTTGAAAGACTCACCACCGGCGATGGTGTACATCAGGTACGCGTAGCTGGCAGCCGTCGCAGGGTCGAGAATGCGCTTGAACGAGAATTCGAAATCGTGCGCGGTAACAGGCGTGCCATCGGACCAGTTGTGGTCACGGATGGTGAAGGTGTAGACGAGGCCGTCGTCGGAAACCGAATGGCTCTCGGCAGCACCGGGGATGATGGTGCCGTCAGCGGACTCGGTGTAGAGGCTCAGGAACTGATCGCGGGCGATCGAGGATTCCCACGTACCGGAAATCTGGTGCGGGTCGAGCGAGCCCGGCTCACCGCCGTTACCGACATTGAGCACGCCCTGTGCATGGGCGGCGCCGGCTGCAACGAGCATCGTCGTCGCGACCAGCATTATTTTCAGAAATGGGTTCTTCATGAAGTTTTCTCCCTAGCTAAAACACGGTCCTCTCTCGTTGCCGTGCTGAGGGCTATATCCCGGAGCAGATGATGCCCAAAAGCAAGTCCTAAATTTCTATGCGACGGCCTTGAATGGAGAGAAATTCCTTCTTTGGTGGCGAGTAGCAAAAAACCTAGCGGGAAATCCCCGTAACGGACGAGAATCTACGCTAAGAGACAAAACTATCTAATTAATACGCTATTCACATTTTCTGTGCCGAGAGGGCTTTAAGCGTGGCCTGAGCGCGCTCGTGCAGGTCTACGGGTGTGGTGGATAGTTCAAGGTTACTGTCCCCGAAACGGCGCTGGCGTTGCACAGTGCCGGTGGTCAGATCGGGGCTGATCCCGAGCTCTTCGAGCGTGCGGACCACCTCTTCCATTTCCTCCGCCCGGCGCCGGCCGTGGGTCGCCATCCGTTCGAGATTGTAGGCGGTGCGGCCGCCCCAGTCGAAGCCCGGATAACTGGCATCGAGCGATGCGACGACCTCGTCTTCGACTCCGGCCCGGATCGCCGCCAGTGCCATCTCCGCGCTCAGCGCTTCGAGGCCTTTGACCACGACCGAGCGCAGCATCTTGATCGCCGAGGCGCGCCCGGTTTCCTCACCAACCGCGCGCAGGTCCATGCCCCAGTCTGCCAGCCTTGCCAGCGCTGCTGCTGCGAAAGGCCCGGCGAGCAGCATGGGGGTCTTGTGCAGGCGCGGGTGGATTGGCGCCATCACGGCGGTATCCACGTAGCCAACCCCAAGCCGGTTCAACCAGTCGGCGGCTTGACGCTTGGTCCCCGGCGCGACGGAATTCATGTCGAAATACAGCGGCTGGACGGATGGTTCGTCCTGATCGTCTTCCATGATACCGGCCACGCTTCGCGCCACGGCGAGCGCTGAGCCAGCGGTCACCGTCGAGAAGATCAAGCTGGCATCGCTCAGGGCCTGGTCGAGCGCGTGGCAGACGGTGACACCGGCCTGCGCCGCGCGAGCATCGATTTCATCTGCGGTCTCTGCTTCGAAGCTCTTCACGTCGAAGCAGGCAATGGCGAGGTCATCGAGGGCGGTCTCGCTGCGGAGCCCCTGAGCGATGGCGGAGCCAGCTTCGCCGAAGCCGATGATTGCCAGTTTCACGGTGTGGATGCTCCTGCGGTGGTTGGGTCTTTAGGAGGTTGCCGAGTCAGGGCGTGGAAAACCGCTCGGGGCGGAACTCGGAAAGCAGGGCCGAGGGCGCCCCGCCGTCGATGAGTTCATGCGCGAGCAGCTCACCGATCAGCGGGCCGAGGGTCGCGGCACTGTGCATCACAGCCGCCGACAAGCCCGCAATACCCGCGATCCTGCCGACGGCCGGGAAGCCATCGGCCGGAACGGGCCGCGTGCCGACCAGACTGTGCGCGAGACGCATCGGTTCTGGCGTCTTCAGCCTCGCCTTCACACGCTCGATGACGGTCTGTGCGAGTTCAGGGATATCCCGCCCGCCTTCGAAGGCGCCGGAGAAAATCTCACCCATTCGGATGGTGCCATCAGGATCCTGCCGGAAGTGCACGTCCGGGCTCATGATCACCTGGTCAAGAATGGGGGGCTGGGGCTGGCTGGCAAGGATCAGCCCGGCAGCGTTCTGCATGGGCAGGTCAAAGCCGACTTCTCGCAGCAGGTCGCTGGTCAGAACACCGGCGGCGAGGCACACCTGATCCGCCCGATGCTCCCCCAGCGCGGTTCGGACGCCGACGCATCGACCGCCTTCGATCAACAGGGTATCGACGCCGCTGCCCAGTTGGATCGCAGCGCCTTCTCCGGCGGCGAAATCCAGCATCCAGCGGGTCATGTCGGCGAGCGCGACGCCCGCTTCTTCGGGGGCGTGCAGTGCGCGTTCCGGGGGAACTTGCACCCTTGGTGCGAGCGCGGCAAAGCGCTTGGCGTCAACCACGCGGCAGCGGTAGTCAAAGCTTTTCAACAGGGCGACGTGGCGGTCAAAATCCGCGCCCTCGTCTTCCCACCAGAGCGACCCGCCGAACCGCAGGACCGGCCCGAGGTCGAAGGCCTTGGAGAGCTCGCGGTAGTGCTCCAGAGCCTCGATCCGCAGCCGGAAATAAGCAGCCGTATCGGGATAGTTGGCGTTGAGCCAGGCAAAGGATTTAGACGAGGCGCCGGCGGCCGGTGCGTGGCGCTCGATCACCGTCACCCGCTGGCCCCGCCGGGTCAAGGCAAAGGCCAGCGATGCCCCGACGATGCCTGCGCCGACGATGATGAAGTGCTGTGATGCCATGCGCCGAGAGTGACGCGACGATCCGGGCCTGTCCAGCCCCTAGCAGGCGACGGCGTTGACCGCGAGCCCACCTTGCGAGGTCTCTTTATACTTTTCAGACATGTCGATGCCGGTCTGGCGCATAGTCTCGACGCAGCTGTCGAGGCTGACGAAGTGGGTGCCATCCCCGCGCAAGCTGAGGCTGGCGGCGCTCACGGCTTTGATCGCACCCAGCCCGTTGCGCTCGATACACGGCACCTGCACCAGTCCGCCGACGGGGTCGCAGGTCATGCCCAGATGGTGTTCGAGGGCGATTTCAGCCGCGTTTTCGACCTGCATGGCGCTGCCCCCAAGCGCCGCACACAGCCCGGCGGCTGCCATGGCGCTGGCGGAGCCGACTTCGCCCTGACAGCCGACTTCTGCACCGCTGATGCTGGCGTTGGTCTTGATCAGCCCGCCGACCGCCGCAGCCGTCAGCAGAAACGTAGGGATATCGGCTGGGCTGGCGTGGGGGACGTGGTCGAGGAAGTAGCGCAGGGTGGCCGGGATAACCCCGGCTGCGCCGTTGGTGGGCGCAGTGACAATCTGCCCGCCGGCCGCGTTCTCCTCGTTCACCGCCATGGCATAGACGCTGATCCAGTCGTTGACGATGTGCGGCGCCGGGTCGTTCTGGCCAACTTCGGCGACCAGCTGGCGGTGGATGTCGTGGGCGCGGCGGTTGACGCGGAGCCCGCCGGGCAGCTGTCCTGAGCGCTCGAGACCCCGGTCGATGCAGCTGTTCATTACCTGCCAGATGCGGTCGATGCCCGCGTCTAGTTCGGCTTTGCTGTGGCAGCAGGCGAGCTCGTTGGCGCGTTTCATCGCGGCAATGGACTGCCCGCTGTCAGTGGCCATTTTCAGCATTTCCTCCGCCGTTCGGAAGGGGAAGGGAACGGCGTCACTGTCTGCTGAACCGCCGGCGCCATCGCGACCGGCCTCCAGTTCGGCGGCTGTCACCACAAAGCCGCCGCCGATACTGTAGTAGATTTCCCGGCAGATTTCGGCGCCGTGCTCGTCCAGCGCGATCAGCTTCATGCCGTTGGCGTGCCCGCGCAGGATCTGGTCGTAGTCGAACAGCAGGTCGGCTTCGGGGTCGAAGGCCATGGGTGGCAGGCCGCTGACCCTGACTTCCCGGTCAGCGGCGATTTGCGCGAGGTCGCGCTCGGCCTGTTCGTGATCGTAACTGTGGGGCAGGTGCCCGGCCAGGCCCAGGATCAGGGCCCGGTCGCTGGCGTGGCCCTTGCCGGTGAAGGCCAGCGAGCCGTGCAGGCTTGCCCGCAGATGGGCAGGCGCAAGCCCCTGCTCGCGCAGCCGGTCAAGAAAGCGGCCAGCGGCAACCATCGGCCCCATGGTGTGGGACGAACTCGGACCGACCCCGATTTTGAAGACGTCGAAGATACTCAGGAACATGACACACCTCGGCGCGTGGCAGCTTTTGGCACTGCGATTCCCCGGAGACCTACGCCTTGTACGCCAATGCTTATGGCGCACTCGCGCCGCACTCTGTCGATATCATTCCAAAAACTGTGCTCTTTTTGCCCGATTCGGCGGTTTTCCGAGCCGCCCGGGGCTCATCAACCCGATTGTGAGTCCCGGTGAGTGCTAGGTCTGTATTTAGAAATAATAATAGATATAACTTGCCAAAGCTGTGAAGACAGCGTGGGCGCGGGCGGCTTCGATAAATGCAAGAGAGTGAGGAGCGGCGCGGTGCGAGTCTCTCAAATGGCTGCTACTGCGGTGATTTTGGCCCTGGGCCTGTCATCGGTTGTAGGAGCTCATCCCTACACGAGCTGTGAAGAGGACGGCATGTCGTCTGACGCCCATACCCATATCAACAGCGGGACCTACGACTTCTGAGGTCAGGGCGCGATCGAGGGCTATTTCGCCGAAGACGGTTCCTACGTCGTGGCCTATGGCTACTTCAATTCTGAAGGGGTCTGGCTGCAGACCGAGTACATCCCCGGTTCCGTGCTCGCCGGCCGCAGCATCGAGGGTGACACCACCGTAACCGGTGGCGGGATTGTCGAAATTTTCGGCTACGAAGATGGCTGCGATGACGCCAGCGAGCCGAGCTTCGTGCGGGCCAGTGTGACCACCGAGCTGGCCTCTGCCAGCATTCAGGGGGAGACCGATCTCTCTTGGATCGGTAGGCGCGGCAAGGTTGCGGACCCGTCGCTGGGTCGCTTGCGGGACTGCTGGTGCGCCTCGTCGATCGATGATCGTAAGGTGCTGGTCTACCGTACGACGAGTTCAAGCCAGGGCGTCGCGATCCACAACATCGGCGGCGGCATAAAGACCTTTGACGTCGAGCGGTTCCACAAGGGGCATTGGCAGGTCAGCTGGCGCGACAACGCCGGAGAGATCGCCTACGGCTGGGCGCCTCTGGACCGGGTCGCCTTTAGGAAGGTTTATTACTACTGACCCGGTGGCGCTGCGGCTTCGGAGCCGCGGCGCCGGACGGTGCCGGTGACCTCGATCACTGAGGCAGCAACGATCAGCACCGCGCCAACGGCCTGTAGCGGGGTCAGCACTTCGGCGAGCAGCAGCATGGCCGAGGCAAGGCCGAAAATCACCTCGGTCATCAGCAGGATACCAACCCGGCCAGGCGGCAGGATGGTCGCGGGCCAGATGGTGAAAACCAGCACGATCGGGAAGCACAGGCCGATGACCAGCCCCCAAGGAAGGCTCTGGGTTATTTGCGGAACGGTCGGCGTTGCCCCCATGATCGCTGCGCCAAATGTGAAGATGAGCAGCAGCGTCACGATCAGCCCGCCCATCATGAACGCCGAGATCTGATCCACGACCTTCACCCCGCCTGAGCGGAAGAGGAAGGCCGTCCCGATTGCCCAGAAAATGCTCGCGAAGAAGGCCATCCAGTCGCCCGCATTTCTCGGCCAGGGCAGCTTGATGCCGAGGTCGAGCACGATCAGCAGCCCCAAAATCCCGCAAATCAGGGACAGCACGCGGCGGATGCCCAGCGCTTCGCGCAGGAACAGCACGCCGATGGTCGTCCCCCACACCGGGGTCAGATAGAACAACAGGATGGTCCGATTGACCTCGGTCAGCACGATCGCGACGCCGTAGAAGGAAAATGCGCTACCGCAGAACGTCAACACGGCGAGGAAGGTCCAGATCTGCCCGGCGATGATCCGCCAGCGGTAAAGCGCCAGCGGCACCAGCACCAGACAGGGCAGGGCGAAGGACATGACGCTGGGCCAGGCGCCCTCCAGTCCCAGCTTTTCCATTTCTCGAAGGGGGATCCAGAGCACGCCCCACATGGCACCGCCGAGGATGAGCATGAGGCTGGCCTGCAGCGTGCGGTCTTTCATCTCGGGTCCCGGGCGGTGGTCTGGCGTCATTCGTGGCTGTCTGGCGACTGCGCCCGATCCGGGACGTCTGCTGCCAAAACCACCCAATCCTTTGCCGGAAGGCGCGTGGATGCAAGCTCATTTGCGACCCGGTCCGGCGGTATCGCATGGCACAGCTCCATTGCTGAGCGATGACAAAGCACGAGCAGCCGCGTTTATTGAGACCAAATTTTCAGGGAGAGACAAACCATGGCAAACCATGCAGGCAAAGCAGTCGAAGTTGCTGTCTATGGCGCAACCGGATTCACCGGTCGACTGGTGGCTGAATATTTGGCCAAAACCTATCCGGCGGGCAGCGGCCTGACTTGGGCTATGGCCGGGCGCAGCGCGGATAAACTCGCCGCCGTTCGCGACGAAATCGGCGCACCTACGGATATCCAGCTGATCGTCGCAGATTCGGCCGATCCCGCTTCGCTCGAAGCCATGGTGGCGCAAGCCAAGGTCATCCTGACCACCGTCGGTCCCTATCAGGTTTACGGCAACGAGCTGGTCGAGGTCTGCGCGCGGACCGGGACCGACTACGTTGACCTGTGTGGCGAACCGGCATGGATGCACGACATCATCCGCAGTCATCAGGAAACGGCAGCCGCTTCGGGCGCCCGGATTGTGCTGTCCTGCGGCTTTGACTCGATCCCCTCCGACCTCGGGGTGCTGTTTCTGCAGCAGGAAGCTCAGGCTCGATTTGGCAAGCCCTTTAGCCGGATCGATGGTCGCGTGGTGCGGATGAAAGGCACCTGGTCCGGTGGCACGTCTGCCAGCTTCAAGGCCACCATGGCCGCAGCGGGCAGCAACCCCGAGATTATCCCGATCCTCAAGAACGCCTTTGCGCTGACACCGGGCTTTGAGGGGCCCAAGCAGCCGTCGATGTCCAAGCCGCGCGAGGACGATGTGGTCGACGGCCAGTGGGTTGCGCCGTTCATGATGGCGCCGATTAACACCAAGAACGTGCACCGCTCGAACTTCCTGCTCGACCACCCTTGGGGCGAGGATTTCCAGTACAGCGAAATGATGCTCTGCGGGTCGGGTGAAGAGGGTGAAGCCCGCGCCCAGCGCCTTGCCGGACTGGGTTCGACCATGGTTGGCGACAAGACCCCGCAACCGGGTGAAGGCCCGAGCCTCGAAGAGCGTGAGAGCGGCTACTACAACCTGATTTTCGTCGGCCGAAACGAGGCTGGCGACAGCCTGACCGCGCAAGTGCAGGGCGACCGCGACCCGGGCTATGGCTCAACCTCGAAGATGATTGCCGAGAGTGCAGTCTGTCTGGTCCTAGACCGGACGGACACCCCCGGTGGGGTCTGGACCACGGCGCCGGCCATGGGGCAGGCGCTCATCGACCGGCTGCAGGAGAACGCAGGCCTCAGCTTCGCGCTGGTGTCCTGACGCCCGTGACGGGATCGCGGCAGGCGGCCGGGTCTAGGTGATCCGGCCGTAAAAGGTCTGCCGCGCCGTCTCTGACAGCGATATGCCCGCTTCCCCGTTATAGGCGAGGACCACCAAATACCGGGTCACGTCTCCCTCTGTCGGGGTGACCCGATGCAGCGCATTCCGGCCGCGGAACAGCACCAGCGTGCCGGGGTCGATATCCAGCGCCACTGGCGCTAGGTCGCCGTCCAGCGCGGCTTCGACGCCTTCGAAATTCATCTCCCCCCGCTCGGCATCGCGCAGGTCACGGATGTATTCGTAGACACCGCCGCCGGTGGGCCGTTGCAACAGCAGGGTGATGGCGAACTCCGAATTATCGAAGTGCCAGCCCAGCTCCTTGCCCTCGGGCGCGAAGTGGATGTTGATGCTGCTCAGCGGATCGGCGTAGGGGAACAGCGCGCGTTCGCCGAGGACCGCGCACAGGAAGGCCTTGAACACCGGCGAGTTGTAGAGCTGGCGCAGGGCCGAATCCTCCAGCACCTGATCATCGCAGATACAGCCCTTTGTCGAGATGATCTGACGATTGAAGACGTGGTCTTCGCCCAATGCGGGGTCGGGCGGGGTCAGATAGACATTGTGGGAGGACGAGGCGAAGAAAGCACCGCCTTCGCCAGCCTCAGCCTCGCGCACGAGGGCCTGCAGAGTCTCTGGCAGCAGCAGACCGGGCAGACTCAGTACGCCATCGCTGTCGAGTGCGTCGCGGCATTGGGCCTGAAAGCCGGGGTCGTCGAGCGGAAAACGCTGGGTATCGATGATCTGATCCAGCGGTAGGCTGTGGTGTACGGCCTGCGTCCGCGCGGGAGCAGCGGTATCGGAAGCGGGGGACCGGGTAAGAGACACTGCAACCCATCCTTTTGCGAGTTGACGCCTACAGGGGGCGCCGAAAACCGGAGCCATATTTGCGGCTCGCCGGCCTGCGGACAAGCCGCGCGGGTCAGGTTTCTGTGCATAAGCGACACACCGCGACGCGTTAGCGGGGCTTGCAGCGGCAAGTCTGCGGTCGCATGCTGGGGGCCAGATGGAACCAGAGGAGGCCCGACCGCCATGGATCGCGAGACCATCGGCGTCTATGACGCTCGCCACAGGGAATACGCCAGCCGCTTCAGCGATCAGGACGCCAGTGACTCGCTTCAGGCCTTTGCCAGCGGTTTGTCAGCGGGGCAGCGGGTGCTCGATCTGGGTTGCGGGCCGGGCAACGCCGCACGCAGCATGGCGGCGATGGGGCTGTCCGTGTCCGCGCTGGATGCCTGCGAAGGGATGATCGCCCGGGTGCGGGGTATCGAAGGCGTTGAGGCGATCCACGCCGACTTCTTCTGGCTCGATCAGCACTGGGCGGCGTTTCACGGCATCTGGGCGAACTTTTCGCTGCTGCACGCCGCCGAAGACGAGCTTGACCTGCACCTCGATGCGATCCGGGCGGCGCTGTTGCCCCCGGGGCGGCTGCATCTGGGGATGAAGACCGGCTCGGGTACCAAGCGCGATCACTTGGGGCGTCGCTACGCCTACTTCGGCCGCAATGACCTGCTCGCGCGGCTGCAGCGGCGTGGGTTCAGCATTCTGTCGGTGCACGAAGGCGAGGAAGTGGGACTGGCCGGAAACCCGGACCCCTTCGTCCTGATCCTCGCCGAGTTGGGTGCGGGTTCAGAGGCTGTATGACGCCACCGGCGTCGGGAACAGGCTGGCGTCGACGTCGACGCCCAGCCCGGGCGCGTCGCCGAGCAAGATGCCGCCATCTCTGATCGGCGCATCGATCGCGCCCACCGGCAACGTCACCATGTCCCGCACGTCGAGGATACAGCGCAGCAGGTGCGGGGGCACCGTCGAACCAAGGTGCGCCAGCGCGGCGAAACTCAGCGTTGAGCCGACCGTGTCCTGCACGCTCATCACTAGCCCGGCAGCCCGGCAGATATCCCGCTGTCGGCGCGAGGGGGTCAGGCCGCCGGCCTTCGTAATCTTCAGGCCCAGACCGTCGGCGGCATCGGTGCTGATCATGTGCACGAGGTCGCTGTCTTCGAGCACCAGTTCGTCCAGCATGATCGGTACGCTGCAGCGCTGACGCAGGGACAGCGTTTCCAGCCAGCTCGCGCAGGGGGCTTCGAGCACGAAATCCAGCCCGGCAGGCAGCAGGTTGAGCAAGCGCAGGGCATGTTCTGGGCTCAGCCCGCCGTTGGCGTCGACGAGGAAAAACTCGCCCGTCTGGCGACCATCCAACACCGCCCGGATGCGGTCGGCATCCAGCGCTGGGCCGCCCTCGGCATCGCTGGCACCGATCTTGATCGAGTGGCCGCGATAGCCGCGCGCGCGGTGGTCGGCGACGCGGGCGCGCATGTCCTCCGGGCTGCCAGCGTGGATCGAGGAGATCACCGGCATCCGCTGCCCGGTCGCGCCGCCCAGCAGCGCATGGACCGGAAGCCCCAGCGCCTTTCCGGCGAGATCCCAGACGGCGAGGTCGATGGCTGCCTTGGCGTGGTTATGTCCTGCCAGGCGCTGGCCCATGGCATCCCAGACCCGGTCGGTCAGTCTTGGGTCGCGACCGAGCACGCCTGTCGCCATCTCCTCGATGCCGGTGCGCACACCGCGCGCGTGCGCAGCGATGTAAGTGGCACCGAAGGGCGTGCTCTCGCCCCAGCCCTCCAACCCGGTATCGGTACGCAGCCGGACAAAGGTCGCATCGAAGCTGTCGTAGTCCCGACCATGGGACAGGCGATAGGTGCCGCCGGCGTAGGGCAGGTCCAGCTGGAAGACATCGAGGGAGGTAATTTTCATCGCCCGCAGACCGCTGTGAACAGACCTGCGGGTTCTAAGTGAAAACTGGGGCCGCTCCAAGACGTGGCGCGGACCCCGATGCTGAGGCGAGGCTCAGGCGTGGTTTTCGGAGCGCAGTTCTCAGACAGCGGCCAGCGCAGCGGCGGTGTCGAGCATGCGGTTGGAGAAGCCCCATTCGTTGTCGTACCAGGTCAGGATGCGGACGAAGCGCCCCTCCAGCACCGTGGTCTGTGTCAGGTCGAAGATCGAAGAGGCGGGATGGTGGGTGAAGTCGATCGACACCAGCTTTTCATCGTTGGTGGCGAGAATTCCCTTGAGCGGCCCGGCCGCTGCGGCTGCGGAAATGGCGCCGTTAATTTCCTCCGGCGTGGTATCGCGGGCGGCATCGAAGGTGAAATCGACCATGGAGACGTCCGCGGTCGGCACCCTGATGGCGCTGCCGTCCAGCTTGCCCTGCATGTGCGGCAGCACCAGCCCAACCGCGCGCGCAGCACCGGTCGAGGTCGGGATCATCGACAGCCCGGCAGCCCGCGCCCGGCGCCAGTCCGAATGCGAGGTGTCCACGATGCGCTGATCACCGGTGTAGGCGTGGCAGGTGGTCATATAACCGCGCTCGATCCCGATGGCTTCGTGCAGGACGTGAACGACCGGCGCCAGACAGTTGGTGGTGCAGGACGCGTTGGAAACAACAGTGTCCTCGGCGGTCAGGCCGTCGTGGTTGACGCCGTAGACGACGGTGCGATCGGCGTCGCCGCAGGGGGCGGAGATCAGCACTTTCTTAGCACCAGCGGCCAGATGCTGGCCTGCGCTGTCTTTCTTGGTAAAGCGTCCCGTGCATTCCATCACCACGTCGACGCCCAGATCGCCCCAGGGCAGCTTGGTCGGATCGGGCTGGGTCAGCAGCCGAACCCGCTTACCGCCGACAACGAGGGTGTCTTCGCCCTCCACGCCGACGTCCATGGGCAGCTGGCGATGCACGGAATCCCACCTGAGCAGGTAGGCCATCTCGGCGGCATTGGAGAGGTCGTTGATGGCGACAAACTCGAGGTCATCGTGGCCGCTTTCCAGCGCGGCGCGAAAGGTCAGGCGTCCGATGCGGCCGAAGCCATTGATGGCAACTTTGGTGGTCATGGTTTTTCCTGTTCAGGCTCAGACCGGCGGCTTGGGGGCTGTGACAGGTGCCGCCGGTCTGCGGGGTTCTTTTTTGGCCGCGCTTACGGCGGCTTTCGCCCCATTATTGATAGGTGGGCAGTGCTATAACACAAAAGTGTACGAAAAGTTTCAAGGGTGGGCTGAAAATGAAACAGAGCAGCCAGCGGCTTTTGTTGGAGCGCTTTGTTTCGAGTCTTGGCATAATAAGGCCAAGAACGCTTGGAGAATGTTCTCCCTGCCGTCACGCGCTGACCCTTCACCGGAGCAGGCGACAAAGGAAACACCAGCATGCGCCGTAACCGGAATGCAAAGATCGTTACCACCATCGGACCGGCCAGCCGCGAGAGCGCGTTACTCGGGGCTCTGTTCCAGCAGGGGGCCGATGTCTTTCGCCTGAATTTCTCCCACGGCGCGCACGAAGACCACCAGCTGTCCTATGAGCGGATCCGGGCCATGGAGGCAAAGTTCGGCCGTTCGACCTGCATCCTTGCCGACATTCAGGGGCCCAAGCTGCGGCTCGGCACCTTCCGCGACGGCGCCGTGGAGGTTGAGCCGGGTGACATCATCACGCTGGTGCTCGATGAAATCGAGGGTAGCAAGGTGCGGGTGACGCTGCCGCACCCGGAGATTTTCGCCGCCATGCAGGTCGGCGGACGCCTTCTGGTTGATGACGGCAAGGTCCGCCTGCGGATCATCGAGGTTCGCGATGGCGAGGCAGACTGCCGGGTCGAGGCTGGGCGCAAGCTGTTGGACCGCAAGGGCGTCAACGTCCCCGATGCGGTCCTGCCGCTGTCTGCCCTCACAGAAAAAGACCGTGCAGACCTGAAGTTTGCGCTCGATCTCGGGGTCGACTGGGTGGCGCTGTCGTTCGTGCAGCAGCCCAGCGACGTGATCGAAGCCCGG
Source organism: Geminicoccus sp. (assembly GCA_002708995.1). Classification (GTDB taxonomy): domain Bacteria; phylum Pseudomonadota; class Alphaproteobacteria; order UBA7985; family UBA7985; genus UBA7985. Next base: position 50,125 of record PAPT01000022.1, read on the forward strand.
CGCATTGTCGGCGACCGGGCGCAACTGATGGTCAAGATGGAGAAGCCGTCGGCCATCCACCACCTCGACGAGCTGGTCATGCTCGCCGACGGCATGATGGTCGCACGCGGTGATCTGGGGGTTGAGATGCAGCCCGAAGACGTGCCGCCGATCCAGCGCAAGATCGTCACCGCCTGCCGCCGGGTGGGTAAGCCGGTGGTGGTCGCGACGCAGATGCTTGAATCCATGATCACCAACCCCGTGCCCACGCGCGCTGAATCGGCCGACGTCGCGCGCGCGGTCTACGACGGGGCTGACGCGGTAATGCTGTCGGCGGAGAGCGCGGCGGGGCAGTACCCGCGTGAAGCGGTGGCTATGATGGACCGCATCATCCGTGAGACCGAGCAGTCTTCGCACTATCATCAGTCAGCCGCTGTCGGCGACCGGGAAGCGACGGGCTCAGATGCCATCTCCGCTGCAGCTCGGCAGGTGGCCGAGACAGTCGATGCCAAGGCAATCGTCACCCATACCCGCTCTGGCCGGACCGCCCAGCGCGCCAGCCGTGAACGCCCGCAGGTGCCGATCATCATGATCACGCCGGAGGTCGGCATCGCCCGCCAGCACACGATTGTCTGGGGCCTGCACTGCGTGGTCTCGCCCGACATGCCCTCGCTGGACGCAGTTTTTGACGAAGGCGGACGGATCGCGGTTGATGAAGGCTTCGCGCAGAAGGGCGATCAGGTTGTGCTCACCGCTGGCGTTCCCTTCGGCCAGGTGGGTCAGACCAACCTGCTGCGCCTGCTCAGGGTCTGACCCTCTTGGTTCCGACCTGCTACGGGGCAGGCTAGAGCGCCGTATCATCGTAGTAGACCGTCGAGCCGGCACCGCCCCCAACCAGCAGGTCGTCGGTGAGGTTACCCTGTTCCACCGAGGCCAGTTCGTACCAGGTCGGCAGCCCCAGCAGGGCTGCAGCCCCATCGGTGATGTCATCAATGCCGGTGATCAGCGCCGAGCGTTCGAGATCGAGGCTGTTGCCGTCGGCCTGAAACACGTCCACGCGGTCATCGCGGGCGGCGAACACTGTGTCGCGGTGGCTGGCCAGAGCCACAAAATCCCCAAGCTTGAGGTCGACGCGGTCGGCTACGGCGCCAGACAAATTTAGGCGCGATAATCACAAATTATACGATCTTATTTCAATTTCCATACAAAAAACAGGCCGCGCTCCGGTGAAGGGAGGGCGGCCCATGGTCTGTTAGGAGGCTTGTGTTATTGGACAATGGTGCCGCCGTCGATGAAGACGGTGTAGACGAAGGCAAAGGTGACGTCGTGGACCGCGTCGCGCCTGGTGCCGCTGGCATCTACGGTCTGGACGACGATGTTGCCGACGTCGCGGCCTTCGGCGATTTCGCTAGTGTCCAGCGCCGAATTCTGCCCGGCGGTCCAGCTCAGCTCGATGGGGCCATCGCGAAGGGTGCCGCGCTCGGCGATCAGGCTCATGGCATAGGCACGGTCTTCGTAGCCTTCGACGATGATCACCCGTGCCATGGGCGGAATGCCCTCGGGCAGGTCGCCGCGATAGAGGAAGGGACGGCCGTTCTCGGCGTCATAGGATCTGTATGGGTTCCGGCCATAGGGGCGTTGCCCTTCACGGGTGGGGACCAGCACCCTGCCTTCAGGGAAGCGTTGGGTGAAGCGTTCGAAGCTTTCAATGCGCGAAGGCAGTTTGGTCAGTTTCTGGCCGACGTGATCGCCGACCAGCGCCTCACCGCTGAACTGCTGCCACCAGCTTTCAGTCTCGCGATCGTACATGATCATGTCCGACTTCCGCAGACGCCCTGATACGCCAAAGCTGTGCGCCACGCCGTTCACGCGTGTGTCGAACACAATCGCCGCATTGCACAAGGGGCAGTAAGTGACGGCCACTGGCACGCCGCCGATCACGTCGTTGGTAATCTCGTGCCAGGTCAGCACCTGCAGCGGGTAAGCCCGGGCCTCGCCGTTCACCTCCAGCCCGATCACCGGTTCGGTGGGCGCGTAGCGCTCTGTGGCCTCCGCGATGGAGACGAATTTCGGGGCGTCGATGGCTGGAATACCGTCGCGCGGCGGGCCACCGGACAGGATCTCGCCGTAGTCCACGATCGATCGACTGAAGTCGCCGAGCGGAAATTCACGGTCCCACGAACGCGGGTAGTCCTGCGCGGGGAGCAGGGTCTGCGCGCTGGCGACGCCGTTCCACAGCGTGGTCAGTAGGGTGAGCGTTACCGCTGCAACAGCGGCAAGGCCGAGCTTGCGGATAAAGATCAGAGGCACGTCTTGGATCCTCGCACAGGGGCAATGACGCAGACACCTAGGACCAAGCGCCCGCGCCTGTCGCTAAAATTCGTTTCACAATTGTGTAAGGGCGCGGTCGTCTTTGCTTGGGGCCGGGATGAGGGTTTATCCGGCGCTGGGGCGCAAATGGCGCAGGGATTGCTGAAGACCTGATCACTGCAAACCGTGCGTTGCAAAAAGCAATTGGACGGGAATTTACGCGGGTAGACTTGGGCTCTATGGACTTGGTTCGTCGCACTTGGATGCAGGACTTTCGCCTCGCTCTCGGCGTGGCAGCGGTGGTGCTGCTCATGACCGGCTCGGTGTTGCTGGGTCTGCGCTGGGACCTCTCGGAGAGCCCCGCGGCGACGCAGCAGCTGTCGCTTACCAACAACAGTCCGGCTTTCGACGAAGCCGCGCTGGCCTTGCTGCACGATCCCGCGTGGCATCAGCTGCTTTACCTCATCACGGTCGTTGATTTCTGCGGGCAGCAGACCTGGCACGTGCGCGAGGGCTACCGCATCAACCGCGATCGGTTGCAGGCAGAGCGCCCAATCTCGATCGCCCGGGCAGCTGAAATCCGCAGCGAGGCCATTTCGCTGGTTGAGCGGCAGATGAATCAGGGCGGGGTACAGAACTACGCCTACTGGTGCTCGGTCCGGGGTGATGCCGCGGCGAGCCACTTCCGTTCGGTGTGGTCGCAGTCGATGGCCCGCACCTGAGCGCCGTAGCGCTGACCGATGGCGTGTCAGCCCGCTTCCAGAAACGCAATCGCCTGCTCGCGTTCGAACAGATAGAGCAGGGTCCGCAGCGCTTCGCCACGCGATCCGGCCAGATCAGGTATCTTGTTTAGCGTCAGTTGCGCATCGCGCTGTGCAATCTCCAGCAGGTCGTTATGCTCGGGCAAAGTGGCGAAGTTCATATCCGGTAGCCCGGATTGTCGTGTGCCCATCACGTCCCCGGCACCACGCAGGCGCAGGTCTTCTTCGGCGATGACGAAGCCATCGTTGCTCTCACGCATGATCGACAGACGCGAGCGCGCGGTTTCGCCCAGCGGCGCCGTGTAGAGCAGCAGGCAGGTCGAAGCCTTATTGCCGCGTCCGATACGCCCGCGCAACTGGTGTAGCTGGGCCAGACCAAAGCGCTCCGCGTGTTCGATCACCATGACCGTGGCGTTGGGGACGTCGACGCCAACTTCGACCACGGTGGTGGCCACAAGAATATCCAGGTCGTGCGCCTTGAACCGTCGCATTACGGCGTCCTTCTCCTCACCCTTCATCCGGCCGTGGACCAGCCCGACGCGGGGGCCGAACATCTCCTGCAGCATGGCGTGGCGGTCTTCGGCGGCGGTGAGCCGGGTGACTTCGGTTTCCTCGACCAGCGGGCAGATCCAGTAGGCCTGATCCCCAGCTTCGATCGCCCGGCGCAGGGCGAGGGCGACATCGCCCCACTGGTCCTGAGGCTTGACGATGGTCTTAATCGGCTGGCGGCCTGCGGGTTTGTGCAGCAGCTTTGAAATATCGAGATCGCCATAGAGCGCGAGGACCAGCGAGCGCGGGATCGGCGTCGCCGACATCAGCAGCATGTGCGGGGCTTCACCCTTCTGGCCCAGCGCCAGACGCTGGTGCACACCGAAGCGGTGCTGTTCGTCGATGATGACAAGGCCGAGTTTGCGGAAACTGACGCCCTCCTGAAACAGGGCGTGGGTGCCGATCAGCACCTTGATCGCCCCCTCGGCACAGCCCGCGAGCACGGGCTTGCGCGCAGCGGCCTTGTCCCGCCCGGTAAGGATATCGACCCGGACCCCGACCTTGTGCAGCGCGTCGAACAGGTTGGCGTGAAGCTGCCGGGCGAGGATTTCCGTGGGCGCCATGATCGCCACCTGCGCCCCTGCCTCGACCGCGACCAGTGCCGAGAACAGCGCGACCATGGTCTTGCCGCTGCCGACATCGCCCATGATCAGCCGCATCATCCGCTCGTTGCGGCCAATGTCCGAGCGGACCGCGTCGATGGCCTCTTCCTGGCTGTCGGTGAGGGTAAAGGGCAGGGCGGCGCGCACTTCTGTGCTTAGGCTGCCGTCGCCGCTGAGTGCGGTGCCGCCCCGGCGTCGACCGCGTTCACGCACGATCATCAGCGACAGCTGCTGGGCGAGCAGTTCGTCGTAAGCCAGCCGCCGCAGGGCATCGGTGCGCAGGCGCTGATCGGGGGCAGGGCCTGTGCTTGCCTCCGGGGCGCCATCAGCGCGAAAGTGCAGGGCATTGATCGAAGTCTGCCAACCCGGCCACTTTTGTTGCTGCTGCAGGCTGGGGTCCGCCCATTCAGGCAGCGTCGGCGCCTGTTCCAGCGCGGCGTTGAGGGCTTTGTTCCAGACCCGGCTGGTCAGCCCCTGCGTCAGCGGATAGATCGGCTCGGTCCGGGGGATGCTGTCGATCTCCTCGGGCGGAACCATGTAGTCCGGGTGGGTCATCTGCCAGTTGCCGTTGAAACGGGCGAGCTTGCCGGAGACAACGCGGTCTGCACGGGGCGGGAGCTGCCCCTCCAGCCAGGCATTGCGCGCGTTGAAGAACACCAGCTGCACCGGAATATCTCCGGCGAGCGCGTTGACGCGGTAGGGCGCCTTGGGGTTGCGCGGGGCGGCGTGCTGCAAAATCAGCAGCGGCAGGGTAACCAACTGATCCTCGTAGAGGTCGCTGGGGGCATCGATCCGGGTCCGCTGCTGTACCCGATAGGGCTGGGCGCGGAGCACGTCCCACAGCTGCGGCCCCGCGATCCGCTCGATCAGCGCGGCCGACTTCGGACCAATCCCCTGCAGGTCAGTCACGGTTGAAAACAGGGGATTGAGGATTGTGGGCCGCACGCTAGCTTTCCTGACAGTGAGAACAGGTTACCCGGGACTTTAGAACCAGCATGGATTACGAGCAACGGCGCAAGCGCGCGCTCTGGCGCGCCGGCCATCGCGGCACGCGGGAACTGGACCTGCTGATGAGCCAGTTTGTCCGCGACTTTCTGCCCCCCGATGCCGCCGCAGGCGATGCCGATGCGCTCGATCGCATGGCGCAGATCGAACAGCTGCAGGCGGTCAACGACCCTGACGTGCAGGAATGGTTGCAGCGTCCTGAGAGCATTCCAGCCGAGCTTCCCGAGCCCTTGCTTTCCGCGCTCCGATCGTTTGTGTACCGCCTGTAGAGTAAGGATCGCAGCGTCGGACGCCGGATGGAAGAACCAGAAGAACAAAACGCTAACGCTTCAGGCGGTGGTGAGCCGATTCTGATCGGTGAAGTGCCGGACGGCGCCGAGGCCTTTCTCGCGGTCGATATCGCACTGGATACCGATCGCCCGGTGATCTTTGTCGCCCGCGACGACAAGCGACTGGCGCGGGCCGCCGCGCTGCTGCGTTTTCGCCTACCGGAGGCTGAGTTGTTGCGGTTTCCCGCCTGGGATTGTCTGCCCTATGACCGGGTGTCGCCCAAGGCGGATCTGGTAGCGACCCGTCTGGCGACGCTGGCGCGGTTGCTGCGCAAGCCCAAGGCAGGCGCCCGGCGGATCGTGGTCACCAGCATCAATGCCTTCATGCAGCGCGTGCCGCACCCGGACTTCATCCGCGCGCTTTCGCTGTCTCTGCGCCCGGGGCAGGAAATCGGCTTCGAAGCGGTACAGGCGCGGCTGGTCGACCTGGGCTTCGAGCGGGTCTCGACCGTGACCGAGCCGGGCGAGTTCGCCCCGCGCGGCGGCATCCTCGACTTCTTCCCGGCCGGGCGCAGCACGCCAGTCAGGCTGGACTTCTTCGGTGACGAAATCGAAAGCATCAAATCCTTCGACCCCCTGACCCAGCGCTCGGATGAAGCGATCAAGGGCGTGGTGCTCGGCCCCGTGCACGAGTTCGTTCTCAGCGAGGACAGCGTCGAGCGCTTCCGCACCGAATACCGCGATACCTTTGGCCGGGTGAAGGGCCAAGATCCGCTCTATGAGAGTGTGTCTGCCGGGCGGTTGCACGCTGGTCTCGATCACTGGCTGCCGCTGTTTCATGAACAGATGGCGCTGCTGCCCGACTATCTCGCGGGAGCTGAGCTGGTGTTCGAGCCGGAAGTCGGCGCCGCCAAGGACGCGCGGCTGGAGACGATCAACGACTTCTATCAGGCCCGGAAATCCGTGTTCGAGGCCGAGAAGAAGGATCATTCCTACAAGCCGATTGCGCCCCACAGGCTCTACGCCAACGAGGCCGACTGGATGGCCTTTACCGACCTGCACCGCCGCTGGCAGCTGACCAGCTTTACCGCGCCTAGCCAGACTGATCTGCCGCTCGCCCGGCACCAGTACCGCAGCGTCGCAACCTTTGCCGAGGCCCGACAGGACCCCGATCGCAGCATCTACAGCGCCGTGCGCGATCGCGCTGACAAGGCGCTGGGGGCAGACCGGTCTGTTATCATCGCCGGGCTTTCCGCAGGCTCGGCCAACCGTCTAGGACAGAACCTCGGGGAGGCCGGGCTCGAGGGGATCAGGGCGCTGCGCCGCTGGGAGCCGTCTCTGTCGGGTGAGGATGGTGAAGGCGTACGGCGGGTCTTCAACGCCGTCCTGCCGCTCGAGCGCGGCTTCGAGGGGCCGGGCTTCGTCTTCTACACCGAGCAGGACATCCTGGGCGAACGGATCAGCCGCCCCCGCCGCCGCCGTCGGTCGGAGAACTTCCTGACCGAAGTCAGCGGGCTGGCTACGGGTGATCTGGTCGTGCACGTGGAGCACGGGATCGGTCGCTACATCGGCCTGCTCACCATCGATCTGGCCGGCGCGGCACACGACGTGTTGCACATCGAATACAGCGGCGGCGACAAGCTCTACGTACCGGTTGAGAATATCGAGGTGCTGAACCGCTTCGGCGAGGCTGAGGGCGTGGCGCTGGACAAGCTGGGCGGGGCGGCGTGGCAGGCGCGCAAGGCCCGGGCCAAGGAGCGCATCACCCGCATCGCGCGCGATCTCATGCGTATCGCCGCCGAGCGCAAGCTGCGCAAGGCCGAGGTGCTCGACGTGCCGCAAAGCGTGCTCGACGAGTTCAGCCAGACCTTCCCCTACAGCGAGACCGACGATCAGCTCAACGCCATCGACGACGTGGTCGAAGATCTGGCCTCGGGTCGGCCCATGGACCGGCTGGTCTGTGGTGATGTCGGCTTTGGTAAGACCGAGGTCGCCATCCGGGCGGCTTTCGTCGCCGCCATGGCGGGGCAGCAGGTCGCGATCGTGGCCCCGACAACGCTGCTTGCCCGGCAGCACTTCATGACCTTTCAGGAACGCTTTAAAGGGTTAAGCCTCAAGCTGGCGCAGGTGTCCCGGCTGGTCCCCGCCAAGGCGCTGGCCGCGACCAAAGAAGCGCTGAGCAAGGGCGAGGTCGATATCGTGATCGGCACCCACGCGCTGCTCGCCGAAAGCCTCGAGTTCGCAAACCTCGGCCTGCTGGTCATCGACGAGGAGCAGCGCTTTGGCGTGCGGCAGAAAGAGCGGCTGAAGAAGCTCCGTCAGACCGTGCACGTGCTGACCCTGACCGCGACCCCCATTCCCCGGACGCTGCAGCTGGCGCTGACCGGGGTCAAGGATCTCTCACTGATTGCCACCGCGCCGGTCGACCGGCTCGCGGTCCGAACCTTCATCATGCCGTGGGATGGTGTCATTCTGCGCGAAGCGCTGATGCGGGAGCAGTTCCGCGGTGGGCAGTCCTATGTCGTCTGCCCCCGGGTGCGCGATCTCGCCGACATGCGCGAGCGGCTTGAGCGCATCGCCCCGGAGCTCAAGGTGACCACGGCGCACGGGCAGATGAGCCCCGGTGAGCTGGAAGACGTGATGAATGCCTTCTATGACCGCAAGTTCGATATCCTGCTCGCCACCAACATCATCGAGAGCGGTCTGGATATCCCGACCGTGAACACCATCATCATCCACCGCGCGGATATGTTCGGCCTGTCGGCGCTGTACCAGCTGCGTGGGCGGGTCGGGCGCTCCAAGCTGCGCGGCTATGGCTATCTGACCTTCGACGGCCAGCGCCGCCTGACGCCGGACGCCCAGCGGCGGCTGGAGGTCATGAAGACCCTCGACAGCCTTGGCGCCGGGTTCACGCTGGCCAGCCACGACCTCGACATCCGCGGCGCGGGCAACCTCGTGGGCGAAGAGCAGTCCGGCCATATCAAGGAAGTAGGGATCGAGCTCTACCAGCAAATGCTGGAGGAAGCGGTGAGCGAGGTTCAGCTTGCCGAGGAACTGGGCGTTGACCCGGCCACCGGGGAGCTGCGCCAGCGTCCCGACGACGACTGGGTGCCTTCGCTCAACACCGGCATCGCCGTCTATATCCCCGAAGACTATGTCGAGGCCCTCGACGTCCGGCTGGGGCTGTACCGCCGGGTCGGCATGCTGCGCACCAAGCCTGATATCGATGCCTTTCTCGTGGAGGTCGAAGACCGCTTCGGGCCGATCCCGGAGCCGGTGCTCAACCTGCTTAAAACCGTGGAGTTCAAGATCAAGGCCCGCGCGGCCCGGGTCGAAAAGCTCGATGTCGGCCCCAAGGGTATCGTTGTGGGTTTCCGCGAAGATCGGTTCTCGAGGCCCGACAAGCTGATCGCGTGGATCCGGGCCAACTCCCAGACACTCGCCATCCGGCCCGATCAGCGGCTGGTGTTCAAACGGCGGATCGAGACCGACGAGGAGCGGAAAAAGGGCATCCTTTCACTACTGAACAACCTCGAAAAAATGGCGGCAGGCTGAGCCACCGGCGGTTCGGTTTCGCGCATTGCTGGCGGTCAGGGCGTTATTTCGCTATATTACGCGCCTGAACAGGGGGATTTGGCATGAAACGTCTTCGGTCCTTGGTTGTGGGTCTAGCCGCTTTGACGGCCCTCGCAGGACTCCCTGCACAGCGCTCAGCCGCGCAGGATGTTTTCGTGACTGGCGAGGCCGGGATTGCCTGGCTCGGGTTCCCGGTAATCGGTGCCGCCTATGGCGTGCCCGCGATTACCACGCGCTTTGGCGTGGGCAGCGAATTCGAAAGGTTCGAGGTCGAATTCGACGTGGGTGCCATCACTGGTCTCGACGAATTCTTTTCCGAGGGACTATTGATCGTTCCTTCGGTCGACATGCGCTACCTGTTTCGTGAGCCTGACCGCAGCGTGCGCCCTTATGTCGGGGGTGGGATCGACGTGATCGTCGCGGTCACCGAAGGCCTGGGCTTCGGCCTGCCGTGGGCGCACCTGACCGTCGGCGTGGATACGGATATTTCCGAGGGCGCGTCGATCTATCTGGAGGCGCGCAACTACGCGCTGGAGAGCCAACTGAGCCTCGGGACGAAGCTGAGCTTCTAGCCCGGGTATGCCGCTCCCGATTTCAAAGGTAATTCACCACTTGGCCGCGGCGCGGTCGTCGCTGTCCCGTGCCTCGACCCATTCCGCCTTGCCGGAACCATCGTCTTCGAGCTTCCAGAATGGGGCACGGGTCTTGAGAAAGTCCATGGCGAAGGCGGCGGCGTCAAAGGCAGCCTGACGGTGCGCTGAGGCGGCAACGACGCTGACGATGCGCTCGCCGGGGCGCATGCGGCCCAGCCGGTGCAGGATGCTCAGCCCGAGCAGGGGCCAGCGTTTCCCGGCTTCCTGCCGGATGTCCTCCAGCGCGCGTTCGGTCATGCCCGGATAGTGTTCGAGGCTCAGGCTGTCGTCCTGCCCGTCCGAGATCGCACGCACGAGGCCGTCGAAACTGCAGACCGCGCCGATGCCCGTATTTCCGGCCGTAAGGCGATTCTGTTCCGCCACGGGGTCCAGCGGCTCGGTGGTTACCAGCACGCGGCCGGGCAGGGTGTCTGTGGTTGAGTCAGCCGTCATGTGGCCCCCCGTCGAGGTGTTTGAGCCTGCCTGCGCTGAAGGTCCAGTCAAAGGCCGTGTACTGCCCGGTCTCCCCGGGCTCAACCGAGAGACGGTCGGATTCAAGCGCCACATACCCGGTCGCCCAGGTGATAGATGAGAGGATGCCGGCGCCCTCACGCGGGAACTTTTCTGCGCGCAGCTGGCCCTGCGCGTCTGGCGCCACCCGCACCCGCACGTATTCGATCCGCTCGGGCTTCTTGCGGTGGGCAAAGTCCAGCACCACCGGCACTGAAAGCGGTCGTGGCAGGGATCCGCCCTCCAGCACCCGCAACAGCGGCAGGGCCGCGACGTGAAACATCATGACCGCCGCCGCCGGATTGCCGGGCAGCCCGATCACCGGTGTGTCGCCGAACCGCCCCAGCGCCAGCGGTCGGCCGGGCTTGACCGCAAGCCGCCAGAACAGAATTTCGCCGCGCCGTTCGAGCACTCGCCGAACGATATCGTGGTCGCCTGCCGAAACGCCGCCGGAGGTCAGGATCAGGTCAGCAGTGCCACTGGCCGTGAACAAGGCCGTCTCGAGGCGGTCAGGGTCATCGGGCAGGATGCCAAGGTCGGACACCACCGCGCCTGCGCGCTCCAATAACCCAGCCAGCGCATGCCGGTTGCTGTCGTAGACCTGCCCGGGGCCAAGGGCTTGGCCGGGATCCCTGATTTCATTGCCGGTCGAGAACAACGCCACCCGAAGGCGGGGCAGAACCGCGACCGATTGCAGCCCGACGCTGGCCAGTCGTCCGATGTCGGCCGGCCCGATACGCTGTCCAGGTTGGAGCAGGGTATCGCCAACGCCGATGTCCTCACCCGCCGCGCGCGCGTTGGCACCGACCTTGAGCCCGGGCGGCAGCTCGACCGCGGCGCCGTTGGCAGCGGTGTCGGGAAACCCAACGTCTTCGTCCATGAACACCGTATCCGCGCCCGGCGGCAGCACCGCGCCAGTCAGGATGCGCCGGGCATGCCCGAGCGGCAGCGGCTCGGGGCGGTCGCCTGCGGCGGCGTAACCATCGGTGGGAAGGGTGGTTACTTCGCCCGGGTGCAGGTCCGCAAAGCGCACGGCATAGCCGTCGACGGCCGAATTGGGATGGGGCGGCACGGCTTCTGTCGATTCCACCTTATGCGAAGCAAGGCGATCTAGGGCGTCGTATAATCCTACAGAGTCACCCGGGCGGTTTTCCCGCCTAAACTGTAGACCCGCCTGAGAAAGTGCGTCATCGAGCGGGATCAACCGACCCCCGAAGGCGAAGCAATCATCGCGGAGTTGCGCCATTTCAGGCCGCCTTGGTGCGCGCGGTGAGCAGCGCCTTTTCGAGGGCGATGAGATCCGCCTCAGACGTGTCGCGGCCCAGCCCGATGCGCAGTGTCTGCTGGGCGAGGGCTGCACTGACGCCCATGGCTGTCAGCACGTGGCTGGGGGCGACGTCGTGGCTGGAGCAGGCGGAGCCGCTGGAAACGGCGATGCCGTGTGCCGCCATCGCAGCGAACAGCGCATCGCGTGGGAGATCGGGGAAGCTCAGCGACAGGTTGCCGGGCAACCGCTGCTCTGGGCTGGCGGCTCCATTGAGGCTGTAACGCAGCCCACTCCGGTCGAGGCGCTGGAGCAGGCCTTCGCGCAGGCTGCGGTGGCGGGCGGTGGTGGCCACCCGGGCAGCCTCGGCGAGGGTGATGGCATGACCCAGACCGACGATCAGAGGCATGGGCAGGGTACCGGCGCGCAGCCCCCGCTCCTGGCCCCCACCGTGGACCAGCGGCGCGAGACGCACCCTTGGACGCCGGCGGACAAAGAGCGCACCGACGCCCATGGGGCCGTAGAGCTTGTGCCCGGACAGTGACAGAAGGTCCACTTCCAGGGCCCGGACGTTGACTTCAATCTTGCCAACGGCCTGCGCTGCGTCGCTGTGCAGCCACGCGCCTGCAGCGTGGGCGAGGGCGGCTGCCTCTGCGATCGGCTGGATGGTGCCGACCTCGTTGTTGGCGGTCATCAGGCAGACCAGCGCGGTTTGGGTGTCGAGTGCGGCTTCCAGCGCACCGAGGTCGGCGCGACCCGCCTCGTCAACCGGGAGACGCACCACCTCGAAGCCTTCTTCGGCCAGCGCATTGACCGCGCCGAGCACACAGGAATGCTCGGTCTCGAACACCAGCACACGGCGGCGGTCTTCGTGCGCGGCCCGGAAGCGCGCCGCGCCAAGCACGGCGATGTTGTTTGCTTCGGTTGCACCGGAGGTGAAGACGATCTCTCGCGCCTCAGCGCCGATGGCTCGGGCAATCTCCTGCCGCGCCGCCTCAACGCGGTCAGCTGCTGCCAGACCCCGCTGGTGTTCGACAGAGGCCGGGTTACCGAATCTTTCTGTCCACAGCGGCTGCATGATTTTTGCAACCTCCGGTAATAGAGGTGTGGTTGCGTGATGGTCGAGATAGTGTTTCATTAAGGCAATTTGATTTCGTGAGGCCTAACAACCGACGTATTTTGTCGGGCAAGACTAGGCCGAGTTGAGAACCAAGGCCAGTGAGCAGAATGAGGCGACCAGTGATACGTCGGGCAAGTGTAGTTGGAATGGCGCTTTTTGCCACCCTGCTGGCGGGCGAGTCGATCGCGCAGTCATCGGTTGACGCCGCGATTGCCGTCTCGAATGGGCATCTGGCGGACAGCGCCTACGATGATGCGCGGCGGGAAGTGTTCCAGTCGCTGCGCGCCAATCCTTCGGCCGCGGATCGTGATCGACTGCTGGAGCAGCTCGATCGGATCAATGCTGCCCTGCCTTACTTCTTTGCGATTGGCTATCATCTGGAATTCACCAGCGGCACGCGGCAGAGCATCTGGGACGACCGCCTAAACTGGCGTGATGTGCCGCACTATACCGACGACACGCTGAAGGCGCTGGCCTCTCAGCCTTCGCTGCGCAGTACCATCGACCTCGACTTTGGCTACGTATTCAATTTTTCCCCCGATGTCGACCTGACCGTGGGTGTCGATGGCTCGATCTACCACTACGAAGAAACCACCTTCATGGAAGCATGGCTGTTCGAGCCCTACGTCGAGCTGGACGTGAACCTCGGCCCGATCCTCGCCAACTCACACCTTGGCTATGGCTTGTCGTCTAAGAGCCGGGAGAAGGTCGACTTCAACCCGAACTTCCCGCGGGTTTCCGGCGCCTACCATATGACGGCGGAACAGGATCTGGGCTTCAAGCTGGCGCGTGATCAGGTTGTGGGCACCGAGATCACGGTGCATCTGGGCGATGAGACCGAAAACGTGCAGGAGCCCGGGACGCGCTACGAGCACCTGACGCTTGAGACCTACTACGACGCGGGGTGGGGCGAGAGCCTCGAAACCCGACTGTTTGGTTACGCTCAGGCCGCAGCCACGGATCCATCCTATCCGGGCTTTCAGGCCTTTGGCGCCGGGGTCGAAATGGAAATGGGCCTGCCGCTGGGCTTTGATCTGGTCGGCGACCTGCAGTACCGGATGCAGAGCGGCTACGATCCGTTCCCCGAGCAGACCGACGATCTTGACGTTTCGAGCATCTCTGGCGCAGTCGAGCTGTCGAACAGTCACTACAGCCTGCGCGGGTTTACGCCCTACCTGAGTGCCGGATTTGAAGACGCCAGCGCCAGCTACGACGAGTATACCGAGAGCATCATTGACGTGGGCGCCGGATTGCGTTTCTTCTTTTAGGCGCTAGAGTCCCCGGCGACGCCTCTGGAGACCCTCTGTGCTAATTCATTTTTTCGAAAAAATCCGCGCTTATGGCGTGCCAGTCACCATCCGTGAGCTGTTGGACCTGATCGGCGCGCTGGAGGTCGGCATTGTCCACGCCGATCTGGACGATTTCTATGCGCTGTCGCGGGCAACGCTGGTCAAGAATGAAGCCCACTTTGACCGCTTCGACCGGGCCTTCAAGGACTTCTGGGACGGGGTGACAAGCCTCGATGAAATCTTCGGTGAGATCCCCGAGGAGTGGCTGCGCAAGATTGCCGAAAAGACCCTCACCGACGAGGAAAAGGCGCAGATCGAGGCGCTGGGCGGCTTCGACAAGGTGATGGAAGCCCTGCGTGAGCGTCTCGAAAATCAGGAAAAACGCCATCAGGGCGGGAACAAGAAAATTGGTACGGCCGGCACCAGCCCCTTTGGCGCCTACGGCTATAACCCCGAGGGCGTGCGCATCGGGCAGGCGGAGAACCGCAACAATTCCGCGATCAAGGTCTGGGACCGCCGCGAGTTCAAGGATCTGGATTCCGACCGGGAGGTCGGCACGCGCAACATCAAGGTCGCACTGCGCCGTCTGCGCCGTTTTGCCCGCGAAGGTGCGGCCGATGAGCTCGATATCGACGACACCATCACCAGCACCGCGCAGAATGCGGGCTTCCTCGACATCAAGCTGCGCCCCGAACGCCGCAACGCGGTCAAGCTGCTGATGTTCTTCGATGTCGGGGGGTCGATGGATCCTTACATTGCGCAGGTCGAAGAGTTGTTCAGCGCCGCCTCCAGTGAATTCAAAAATCTGGAATACTTCTACTTCCACAACTGCCTCTACGAGAGTGTGTGGAAGGATAACCGCCGCCGCAATCAGGAGCGGATGTCGACCTATCAGCTGCTCAACACCTATCCGGCCGACTATGGCGTGATCTTTGTGGGCGATGCCACCATGTCGCCCTACGAGATCGCCTACTCCGGGGGTAGTGTCGAGCACTGGAACGCAGAGCCCGGTGCGCTTTGGATGCAGCGGGTGCTGCGGACCTATCAGAGCGCGGTCTGGATCAACCCTCAGGCCGAAGACACGTGGCGCTGGCACCAGTCGATCGAGATGGTGCACGAGCTGATGGAGGGACGCATGTTCCCGCTGACCCTCGGTGGACTGACCGACGCGATGCGCAGCCTCAGCTAAGGTGCCCGTTGCGGGGTGCGATCACGATGCGCGTTTGCGGGTGACCAGTGAGATGCCACTGATGATGATGAGCAGGCCGACGACGTGATACCAGGCGAAGGCCTCGCCCAGCACCAGCCAGGCGATGCCGCCCGAGAAAATCGGCATGAGGTTGATGAACACGCCCGCTCGGTTCGACCCCAGCAGCCGGACACCCCGGTTCCAGAAGTACGCTGCCGCGAGGCCCGGCCCCAGCGTGATGTAAGTCACGGCCCCGATGACCCCGGGGGTCAGATCGGTCAGGCCGTTCTTAAGCACGTTCCAGACGAAGAAGGGCGACAGGAAGACGAGGCTGGCCATGACCAGCATCCATAGAAAGCCCAGATCCGAAAGCCCATCGGGCCGAATGCGGATCAGGACCGTGAAAACCCCGTACATGACCACCGCGCCGAGCATCCACAGCACGGACTCAGTCAGGTCCAGCCCGAGCAGGTTTGCTGGGCTTCCAGCCGCAACGACGAGCAGGGCGCCGATAATACAGATGCCGGTCCCCAGTGCTTGCATAAGGCTGAGCCGGTCGCGGAACAGGATAAAGCCGGCCGTCACCACGACCGCAGGCATAGTGGTCTGCAGCACCGCGACGGTCGGGACCGGTCCGGCTACCAGCGAGAAATAGACAAAGCTGACGAAGAGGGCGTGACCAAGGACGCCGATGGCAGCGAGCTTGAGCCAGTGCTTGCGAAGCAGGGCGAAGTCGGTCCGGATGGTCTCCTTCCGCCCGGTAAACCAGGTGACAGAGAAGAAAACCGAGAGGATCAGGGTCGCGCTTAAGAAGCGGAAAAACGAGAGCTGGAAGGGGGGGATATCGAGTTCACCCCCGGCGATGCGCGCGGCTACAAAGTGCCCCGCCCAGAGCAGCACGGTCATGATGCAGAGCAAGGCCCCGTTCGACCAAATCCATCGTCCCACCTGACCCATCGATGTCCGGCCCCTTGCGTTTACAGTCGGTGAAAGCTGACATAGCTTGATGGCGAGCGAAAGAAAGCAAGCGCACATGACAGCCCCCTTTACCATCACTCTCGATCTGTTCGCTGACCCGATTTGCCCGTGGTGCTATATCGGCAAGCGCAACCTTGAGAAGGCGCTGGAGACCTATGAAGGGCCGGTGCTGGATTGGCGGATCAACTGGCGGACGTTCATGCTGAACCCCGGCATGCCGCCCGAGGGCATGCACCGGGGTGCCTACCTCGAAGCCAAGTTCGGCGGAGCCGAGCACGCCGGGGCTGTCTATAGCCGGATCCGGCAGGCTGGCCTCGCGGCCGGGATCGAATTCCACTTTGAGAAGATCCTGCGCACGCCTTCGACACGATCAGCCCACCGGGCCGTTCGCTACGTGCAGGAGACTGGCGGGCACGGGCAGGCGGCTGACTTTGTTGAAAGGCTGTTCCGGGCCTACTTCTTCGACGGGCAGGATATCGGCCTGTTCGAGGTTCTCTCGACCGTGGGCGTAGAGGCGGGTGTCAGCGCGGAGGGGCTGTGGGCCATGTTTGATTCCGACGCCTATATCGATGAGATCAACGCCGAGGACGTCCATGCGCGCGAGATGGGCATGGGCGGGGTGCCCGGCTTCATCCTCAACCGCCAGTTCTTCCTCTCCGGCGCGCAGCCGGTCGCAGCCTTCCACAAGCTGTTCGACCTCATTCAAAACGGGGAGGCGGGCTAGGGGGACTCGGTCACAACAACGACCGACTTTCCACCAGAGCCCCGCATTCTACGCTCTATCGTCCACATTATCCGCAGCATTGGGCCGTGGCTTGAATCCGTCGTTATTCTCATACTTGTGATGAAAATAGCGCTGCAGGGGTGGGCTGAGCGGCCTTTGGCTGGCATTGCCGCGGCTGTGCCCCCCCCCAAGGGCAGCGGCTTTTACTCCCTGTTGATGCAGGGGAAATCGGCCTCAATCGGCCCCCGTTGTGGATATGTGCGCCAGTGTACCGGCGGTTTGGAGGCTCTTTGGCGGGACAGGGACGGCAGGCGCGCGCCCAGCACCGTGCATGCCGGTGTAGGTAAGTAACTGACCACCCGCATAATTTTGCCCTATCTTCCCCCAATTCCGGGTGTTGGGTCGGTAAAGACGCAAAGTTGTGAAAAACAATTTTGTTGCGGCAATACGGACTTGCGGGTCACTGGTTCGCTTCGTACATCAAAGAAACAGGGCTTTTTGGCGATTTTGCAGGGTGCGACGACGCCACTCAAAGCGGCCCGAACCGGCTTGGAGAGCAATCATGATGAGAACGGCAGGAATCGCGCTGGCTTGCGCTGTAGCCCTGAGTGGGTGCGCGGCACTCGACACCAGCGAGCTGCAAGCGGCGGGCTTTGACGTAACCGCCTCGGCAGAGACCATCGCCAAAGAAGAAAAGTGTGCCTACCTGCATGAGTCTACCCCGGTGGTCGTGCGGGACAGCTCGGGTGACCCGGTGTTCGCCGGCTCGGCCAACTGCGAAGGCGCTCTGGCGGTGGCTGAGGAACGTTCAACCGTGACCTACACCGGTTCGTCCTACACCTCGCGCACGCCGGTTCAGGTGGCGAGCATCTCCGGTGACGTGGCCTTTGACGTGGACAGCGCGGTGATCAAGCCGTCTTTCTACACCACGCTCGACCAGATGGCGGACCAGATCAATCAGCGCGCATCGGACGCCCGTTACACCATCGTCGGCCACACCGACTCCGATGCGAGCAACGAATACAACCAGGCCCTGTCCGAGCGGCGCGCCAGGGCGGTTGCCGGCTATCTGATTTCCAAGGGTGTGAACTCGGGCCAGCTGTCGGTTCTGGGTCTGGGCGAAACCCGCCCCATCGCCTCGAACAACACCGAGGCTGGCAAGGCGCAGAACCGCCGCGTGGAAATCTACCAGTCTTAGTCAGCCCGCGCGCCGTTTAGCGCGGCGCTCGTTGTCAAAGATAAGGGAAAGCGGTCCAGGGTATCCCGGGCCGCTTTTTCCATGCGTGCAGGACTGAGGTCGCTGAGCACCAGCGGCTCACCCTGATCCCAGCCATAGGCCGACGCCGAACCTGCGTAAGCCGGGTCGTAGTGCTCGACCAGCAAAGCGCGGACGAGGCCCTGCCAGTCGCGCGCGTCGAGCAGGCTCAGCCATCGTCCGATGACCTCGTGGCCGTGGCGGTAGGTCAGGCGCTCCAGCCGTTCCCGGATCGCGTCGGGCTGGTCGAACCAGTCCTGATAGTCGGCGATGGAATGCGCCACCCGGGCTTCGATCGGGGCGCTGAGGCGGATGCTGTCGGCGCCGCGCAGGGCGCGGTGCAGGTGCTGCGGAACGAACAATTGCCCGATCTTTGGCGACTCAGACTCGACCCATACCGGCCGCGCTGGATCGAAACCCCGGAGCGCGGCGGCGAGGCGGCTGTCGAAGCTTCGGGGCGAGGGCTGAAAGTCCCCGGGTCTGAGGCCGAACATCGAACCCTTGTGGTTGGCCAGACCTTCGAGGTCCAGCACCTGACCGCCTGCTGCGGCCAGTGCTTCGAGGAACCGGGTTTTGCCGGTCCCGGTCTGCCCGGCGACGATGCGAAACCGGAACCGCGCAGGATCGGTTTCAAGCTGTGTTATCACGTCCTGTCGGTAGCGCTTGTAACCGCCCTCCAGCGTGTGCGGCAAGAAGCCGATTTCGGCCAGCACGAGCGCCACAGACCCCGAACGCTGCCCCCCACGCCAGCAATAGATCAACGGCCGGAACCCGCCAGGTTTGTCCATGAAGTAGGTCTCGATGTGCCGGGCGAGATTGCGCGAGACCAGCGCCGCGCCGATCTTCCGCGCCTCGAAGGCCGAGTGCTGCTTATAGAGGGTGCCGACCTCGGCCCGCTCCTCGTTGCTCAGGGCTGGAAGCGACACGGCACCGGGGATATGATCGTCCTCGAACTCGGCTGGCGAGCGGACGTCGATGATGGCGTCGAAGGACTGCCGCCAGTCGCTGATGCGGGTTACACCCATGGTCCTGTCACCTCCGCTCTCACAGCCGCCTGATCGGACGGCAGGGCGTGCAGGCGCCCGATCTTGGTGGCCGCAGGGTAACCCGCCGCCAGCAGAGCCTTGAGGGCCTTGGCGGCCTCAGCGGCGGGCAGGGACAGTAACAAGCCGCCGCTGGTCTGCGGGTCGTGGAGCAGGGCGCCGAGGCTCTCCGGCAAATCTGCGGACACGTGCCCGGCGGTGGCGCGCTGGTTACCGGCGAGAATGCTGGGCCGAACCCCGGCATCAAAGGCTTCACGCGCCCCGGCGAGTAGGGGCAGCGCGTCGGCATCCAGAACCGCGCCAAGGCCATCGGGCAGGCTCGACAGCAAGTGCCCCAGCAGCCCGAAACCCGTCACGTCGGTGCGCAGGCCGATGGCACAATCAGCAACAGCTGCAGTGGCGGCGGCGTTATCCTGCTCGCAATGGTCAAAGGCTGCCTGCACGTGCTGCGGCAACACCCGGCCGAGCATCCGGGCAGCGAGGATCAAGCCCACGCCCAGTGGCTTGGTCAAAATCAGACTGTCGGCCGCTTCAGCCTCTCGGATGGTAGCACCGGCTTGGGTATCGCCGACCACGGTCACAGCAGCGCTCAGCTCAGAGCCCTCCGCCGTATGCCCGCCAATCACAGGTACGCCAGCGCTCTCCAGCCCGGCCTGCAACTGCTCCAAGTCGCGGGACAGAGGAACAGAGCGGGCATAGGGCAGGGTCAGTGCCGCCAGCAGGCGCGGGTGAGTGGCACCGGCGGCGTGCAGGTCGGACAGCGCGTGGACGGCAGCGACTTTGCCGAACAGGAAAGGGTCGTCAAAGCCATCGCGGAGCAGGTCGACGCTTGCAACTTCATGATCGTTGAGCGGGGCGACATCACCTGCGCGGCTTCTGTCACCCAGCTGGGCCTGCAGCACGTCGGGGCCGACTTTGCCGCCACAGCCTGCGCAGCGCTGGCTCTCCGGCTTGGCTTCCATACGGGCGACCATGGCCGCGCCGAAATCGTTGTAGGTCTCCATCCAGCGTCGGTCGATGCGGTCCTTGAGCGCGAACAGCGCACCGCCGAAAAGGCCGAAACTCAGCCCGCCCCAGACCGCCAGCGCGGCACCGGTGCCATCGCCGAGCAACTGCAGACCACGCTGCTGCATCCGGATCGGGCGGGTGGGGCGGTTTTCAGCGACCCGGCGCAAATTGTCGGCCAGACCCGGACCGGCGCGCACGGAGAAGACACCGGCTTTCTCACGCGGAAAGGCCGCATAGTGGGCACAGTCGCCCGCGGCAAAGATATGCGGGTGCGAGACCGAGCGCAGGCTGGCGTCGACGGTGATGAAGCCGCCGCTGTCGGTGCGCAGTCCGCTCTGCGCCAGCCAGTCGGGTGCGCGGGCGGGGGTCACGACGAGCACCTGATCAGCGTCAATGAAGCGCTCAGAGGTCTGCACGCCGCCGGCCGTGACTTGCTGCGCGGGTTGGCCAAGGTGCAGGAGAACGCCGCGCGCTGTCAGACGCTGCTCGGCCCAGCGCGAGGCCGAAGCCGGGAAGCGGGGCAGCAGGCGCGGCCCGGACTGCACCACGTCGATCGACAGCCCCTCAAACCGTGCAGACAGCGCCAGCGCCAGTTCGACCCCGCCAGCCCCGCCGCCGATGATGCAGAGCTTGCCAGCCTGCTCCGCTGAGGCGGCGAAGGAACGAACGAAGCCTTCCAGCGGCTTGACCGGGGTGGCGTGTTCTTTTGCGCCGGGAATGGCGCCGAGGTCGGGCATGACCCCGACGTTGACCGAAGCGCTGTCAAAGCGCACCGGGGGACGACCGCGGACGTGGAAGGCGCCGGCAATCGGGTCCAGCCACTCGATCTCCCCGACCAGCAGCCTGTGTCCCCCCAGCACAGACAGCCGGTCGAGGTTCGCGGAGATTTCATCAAGGCCATAGCGCCCGGCGATGTGACCGGGCATCATCCCCGAATAGATCGAGGTTCGGGCGCGGGAAATTAGCGTCACCCGCAGGCCCGGAACCGGACGCATGGCGAGGCGACGGAGCACCTCGACGTGGGCATGCCCGCCACCGGCGAGGACGAGGTCGTGAATAATGGGTTGAAGCGGTTGCAAGGGCTGGGCTACTTCGGGTCAAACTGACTGCCCGGATCCTTTGCGCTCCAGCGGAACAGCGGCGGCAGAAAGAAAGCCCACAGAATGCCTGCAACGAGGTAGAAGGGGGCCTTGGCCATTATCGGCCACCCGCCGGGGATCAGGGATAGGGCCGTGAGGGCGGCCCAGATATACAGGGGCAGACCGATGAGGATAATCAGGACGAGTATGATGGTTCTCCAGCGCATGGGAGTGAATTAGCCTTGGACGCCCAGTCTGCCAAGCCGTTTGGGGATCCCAGTGCGATTGAGGACTGGTGCGCGCAGCGTGATCTGCCGGTGCGGGTGGCTGCTCCACTGGGGGATGGCGCGCTCAATCTGCACTGGGCGCTGGAGCAGGTGGAGGGTGGCGCCGCGCTGGTGTTCCGCTGCCGGGGCGAAGGACACTGGATCACCGCAGGCTTCGAGGCTGAAGCCCGGGCCATGACGCTGGCGCGGCAGGCTGGCGTGCTGGCGCCGGCGGTGGTGCTGGCCGGCGCGCAGGCGCTCGTTATGACGCGGCTTGAAGGCAGCGCAGGCCGGGAGGCCGCCCTCGCCACAGCTGCGGAAAGCCCGGCCTTCCGGCAGGACGTGACCAGCCAACTGCACAGGCTACGTGCTGGGACGACGATCGACCCCGACGAAAGCCCAGGTGAGCCGTGGCTTGCGCAGGTAATCGACGCCTACATTGCGGCGCCGCAGGGCGGGCTTGAGCTGCTCACCCAGCCCGAGCGGGCGCGGGCGGTCGCGGCGGCAGCGCTGGAGACGGGCGTCGGCAGGGTTTGCCTCAACCACGGTGATTTCCGCACCGGCAATCTGCTGGTGCAGGGGGGGGGGCTGTCGGGCGTGCTGGACTGGGAATTCGCGGGCTATCGTCCCGAGGAAGCCGACGTGGGCTGGATGCTGTCTTCGGCGTGGCGCTATGGCCGGCCAGATCTGGATGCCAGTGGGCTGATAGCGCGCGAGCCCTTGCTGGACGCGCTCGGGCAAGCACCGACGGCCCGGTTGGCGGCGTGGGAAGCCTTGGCGCTTGTACGCTGGGCGGTCATCGCCCGGCGGCAGGATCAGCGTCAGCACGTCCAAGCTGGCACCAACGCTGACGAAGGCGCCTTGCTCGATGAAGCCGAGGCCCTGGTCGCAGCGGCCTAGGCCTTGTCCTGTTCGTCCTGGCTCTCGGCCAGATAGCGCCCCAGCGGCAGCGCGGAGATCACCGAAAGCACCATCACGCCGACAACGATGAACAGCTTGAGCCGGCCGTAGGGGTCAAGCATCTTATCGGCCGGAATATCCATGCTGTTGATGTAGAACCGCAGTCCCTCGTTCGCGATCGCCCCGATCACGAAAATCCCAACATAGCGCCACGCCATGCTATTCCATGCGGCATCGGGGATTTCACCGGGCATGCGCTCAGCCAGCAGCAGCTGGAACAGGTTGCGTCCGACAATCAGGAAGCCACCGAAGACACCCGCCAGCCCGAGCCACATGATCGTCGGCTTGGCCATGATGAAGTTCGGGTCTCCGGTGACGATGGTCAGAACCCCGAAGAAGGTGATCAGGATTGCCGAGACCAGCGGCAACCATGGGGTCTTGCGTTCGGCCAACCATAGCCAGGCCACGGCGACCACGCTCAGGCCGATGAAAATGATCAGGGCCAGCGTCTGCCCGCTGCCGAGGTTGGTATCGACGCCCTTGAGTAGCCAGTTGAGCACCACCCAGATCAGGATGGGGCCGAGCTCGAGGGCATTCTTCAGCATGGGGTTCATGAAGACACTGGCCTTATTTTCGTGAGATTGTTAAGCGAACGACTGGCCCTAAAGTACGAACCCCGACTGCCAGGATCAAGGCGCATGAAGACAACCGAACGCAGGATCACCGGTGTCGACGGCATATCGCTGTTTCTGCGGGTTTGGTCACCGGACCAGAGCAGTTCCCAGCCCGAGGCCAAGGCAGTCATCCAGTTCCTGCACGGGCAGGGGGAATACGGCGGGCGCTATGCGCATCTGGCCGAGTTTCTGACCGATCAGGGCTATATCATCTTCGTCAGTGACCACCGCGGCCACGGCCGGACCGTGTTCGAACAGCCCGAAGACGCGCGCGACGAGCACCGCATTCCCGGGCACATGGCCGACATGGATGGTTGGCAGAAGTGCCTGGATGATCAGGAGATCGTGCGCCGGCTGATCCGGGAGGAGCAGCCCGGTTTGCCGCTGATCCTCGCCGGGCATTCGCTGGGCTCGCTGATGATTCAAGATATGCTGATCCAGGATAGTCACCGATGGGATCTGGCCGTGCTGATGTCCTCGCGCGGCGGTCGCCCGGATATGAACGAGCGGGCGCTTGAAATCGCAGTCCTGTTCCAGTTCCTGATTAAGGGCGGGCGCAGCCCGGCGACCTGGACCGACTACCTGATCATGCAGTCCTTTGCCCGGGAGATCGGCGAGGGCGAGAACCGCTCGGCCTGGACCAGCCGCGACCCCGAGGCGATCGCGGCCTACGACAACGACCCGATGATGAACTTCACGCCGTCATCCCGGCACTGGTTTGACCACGCCAAGTTCATCAAGTCGCGGGCAAAGGTTTCTAACATCGCAAAGGTCCGGCCCGACCTGCCGATCCTGCTGGTCGCCGGCTCGGAAGACGCCATGGGCAAGAACGGTGATGCCGTGCGGGCGCTGGAAGCCGATTATCGAGCAACGGGCAAGACCGATGTCACCTGCACCATCTACCCCGAGATGCGCCACGAGCTGGTCAACGACATCGGCAAAGAACAGGTCTTTGAGGACATGCTGGCCTGGCTGGATGACTGCGTGGCAAGGCTGGCGGGCAGGGCTTGACCCCCAGGTCATCCGGATCAGCACTAGGCCGCTGTCAGCCCTGCGGGTTTGCGATGTTGGCAAGGGCGGCGAATAGACCTATTCTCAAGTCAGACACGTATTCAGAATGAGTGGTGAATTCCGATGGCTCGCGTCACTGTTGAAGATTGCATCGAAGAAATCCCAAACCGGTTCGAACTCGTCATGCTCGCCGCCCAGCGCGCGCGCCAGCTCTCGGGCGGCGTCACGCCGGAAGTCAGCCGCGACAACGACAAGAACTCCGTGATCGCCCTGCGTGAACTGGCCGACCGCCGCGTTGATCAGGACGACGTGCGCGAAGCCTACGTGCGCACGCTGCAGCGCTACGTCGAAGTCGAGGAGCTGACCGAGCTGCCCGACTTCTCCGCTCAGCGTCGCCAGCACCACAGTCAGGCTTCCAACAATCCTATGCTGCAGGACTTCTCGCCCTTTGGCGCGCGTACGGCGGCCGCACCGGTTCTCGACGGCGGTATGCGCTTCGAGAACGTTGTTATCGAGGAAGATTAGCCGCGGTTCAGACCCCTTCGCCCGTGTCCGCTGCCGAAACCGGCATTCCTGAACAGGGCCTCGGACCGGCGACCAAGGCCCAGCTGATCAGCCGGGTGCAGCACGCGCATCCCGAATTCGATGCCTCTGTGGTCTCCGCGGCCTACGACTACGCCCAACTCAAGCACGCTGCCCAGACCCGGGCCTCGGGTGATCCCTACTTCACCCACCCGGTGCGCGTGGCAACCTATCTCGCAGAAAAGCGGCTCGACCCCGCCACCGTTGCCACCGCTCTGCTGCACGACGTGGTCGAGGACACGGACGCGACCAACGGCGATATCTGCAAGCGCTTCGGCTCTACCGTGGGTGAGCTGGTCGAGGGCGTCACCAAGCTCACCAGCCTTGAAGACACCAGCCGTGAACTCAAGCAGGCGGAGAACTTCCGCAAGCTGCTGCTGGCGCTGTCACGCGATATCCGGGTGCTGCTGGTCAAGCTGTCCGACCGGCTGGACAACATGCGCACCCTGCAATTCATCCCCAGCGATGAGCGGCGCTCACGCATCGCCACTGAAACGCTGGAGATTTACGCGCCGCTGGCCGCGCGGATTGGCATGATCGACCTCAAAGAAGAGCTTGAGGATCTGGCCTTTCTCGAGCTCATGCCCGAGGCTCGGGAGTCGATCATGCAGCGCACCGCCTTCCTGCGCGAGGCCGGAGACGCTGTTACTGTCGATATCATCCAGCAGCTTCGCCAGGACATGAAAGAGGCAGGGCTGAGCAACGTCGAGATCAACGGCCGGATCAAGACGCCCTATTCGATCTGGAAGAAGATGCAGACTAAGGACCTCGATCTGGGTCAGCTCTCCGACATCGTCGCCTTCCGCGTGATCGTTGAGGGCATCGGCGACTGCTATGCTGCGCTGGGCGCGCTGCACGGCAACTACTCCCACCGCATGGGCCGTTACAAGGACTACATCTCCACACCCAAGCCCAACGGCTATCAGTCGATCCATACCGTGGTGATCGGGCCGGAGAACCAGTCGATCGAAGTCCAGATCCGCAGCCACGACATGCACCAGAAGGCCGAGCTCGGGCTGGCGGTGCACTGGGCATACAAGGACGGCACGGTTTCAGCCGATCAGGCGGCGGGTGACAACTACAACTGGGTCAAGCAGCTGGTGGATATCCTAGAGTACTCCAAGGATCCGCAGGAGTTCCTCGACAACACCAAGCTCGACCTGTTCCAGAACCAGGTTTTCTGTTTCACCCCGCAAGGGCACCTGATCTCGCTGTCGAACGATGCGACCGTGGTCGACTTTGCCTATGCCGTGCACTCGGACGTCGGCAATACCTGCGTCGGCGCGCGCATCAACGGCAAGATCCGGCCGCTGCACACGGTCTTGCGCAACGGCGATCAGGTCGAAATCCTGCGCTCCAAGAACGCCGCGCCCAACCCCGAGTGGCTCAATATTGTTGTTTCGGCCAAGGCCCGCGCCTCGATCCGCCGCTACATCCGCAACGCCGAGCGTGACCAGCACGTCGCGCTGGGCCGACAGATCCTCGCCCGCGCCTATCGCATGAACGAGGTCGAGGCCAAGGAGAAGGCACTGGACGACATCGCCTCGAAATGGCGGCTGGAGGATGGCGAGGATGTGCTGGCACAGGTCGGGGCAGGGCTGATCCCGGCCGGTGACGTGGTGCGCACCCTGTTCCCCGGCATCGCGCGCGAGAACAGCGCCCGGTCCAAGGAACAGCGCGTGCTTGAGCGGTTGAAGGCCGGTGAGACCGTTGACCGGGGGCAGGCGGATTCCTCAAAGGTCGAGCTCAAGGGGTTGATCAAAGGGATGGCCGTGCACTTCGCCCGCTGTTGCCATCCGCTCCCCGGCGAGCGCATCGTCGGCATCGTGGCGACCGGCAAGGGCATCACCATCCACACCATCGACTGCGATAATCTGGTGAACTTCTACGACCAGCCCGAACGCTGGCTCGAGGTCGGCTGGGAGAGCAGCAGCGAGACGACGCACGTCGGCCGTCTGCGGGTTATTCTGAGCAACGAGCCCGGCGCGCTGGGGACCCTGACAACGCTGATCGGCCGGACCGGCGGCAACATCCTGAACTTCAAGTTCCTCAACCGTCAGTCTGACTTCTTCGAGACGCTGGTCGATGTCGAGGTCGGTGACCTGCGACAGCTCAATGTCATTATCGCTACCCTGCGGTCGGCGCCGTCGATCGAAAGTGTGGAGCGGCAGCGCGGCTGAGTGCGCCGACGTCCGATGAAGCCAAAGAAACCCGGCCTGCGCATGGCGCGGACCGGGCTGGGTTGTTCTGCGAGCGATGGGACGGCCTGTCTGCCGAGCGGGGCGGTTAGCTGCCGTAGTCGCAGACGTCCGAAGTGTCGCCGGAAATCTTGTATTCGAGCTTGGTGTAGTGCTCACAGAAGACGTACTCGTTTTCGGTATTCAGACCCCCGCCGGTGGGTGGCGTGAACGAGGCCCGGTTGAGGTAGGACGCAAAGATGTTCAGATAGTGCGCCTGGCTCCAGCACGCCTGATGCTCGTAGGCATGGGCGGTGAAGCACCAGCCGTGGATCGACCACCACTGGTGCGCCAGCGCGCCGTGGCTGTCACGGATCTGGATCAGTTCGCCGATGAAAAGCCCGCGCTGGTGGGTGTTGGTGACGCTGTAGAGTTCACCGTCTGACTCGAATTGAGCAACCACTTCAGGCTCCATCTGCTTCCAGCTCACTGCAGCATGGTTCGGGTGCGACTGGGCGGGCGCTGCGGCCCAGAGTGCAGCTATGGCGGCTGCGAGCGGCAGGAAAAAAGCCTTCATGGGATGCCTCCTTGGTCGTCCATTCCCGTTTTCTACAACATCACAGGGCGGGTTTGTAGTGCCTTAAGGTTCACAGGCCGGCAGCACAACCCGTGGACTCGCTCAGACACGAAATGAACAAATATTATTTAAATGCGAAGATTATGACTGGATGTGACTAAATGATGTGCTAATCGCCCCGTCGTTTGGGCGCTTTGAGCAGAGTCTCGTCCGCCTCGTTGTTGTTTGGTTGCTCTAACGAGACGGATTATGCCCGCTGCCGATATTGCGTGGTTGCTCACTGCATCTGCGTTGATTCTTTTCATGACTTTGCCGGGCCTTGCGCTGTTCTACGGCGGTCTCGTGCGCGCCAAAAACGTGCTTTCTGTGCTCATGCATTGCTTCATGCTTGCCGCTGTAATGTCGGTGGCGTGGGTGGTGAACGGCTTCTCGCTGGCCTTCCATGGTTCAGGGCAGTGGATCGGCGGTCTGAGAAACGTGTTCATGCTCGCCACCCCGCGTGGTGAGGAACAGCTGCTGGCGCTGTTCCAGATGACCTTCGCGATCATCACACCGGCGCTGATCATCGGCGCCTTCGTCGAGCGGGTGAAGTTCGGCTTTGTGATCCTGTTTTCCCTGTTGTGGATGCTGCTGTGCTACGCGCCGGTAGCGCACTGGGTCTGGGGCGGGGGTTTCCTGTCCAGCAGTTCGGTGATTGGCCTGTTTCGTGGCATCGGCGTTCAGGATCTGGCCGGGGGCGTGGTGGTCCACACCACCGCAGGTGTGGCCGCACTGGTGCTCGCGATCATGATCGGCAAGCGTCCGGGGTTCCCGACCAGCATGCAGCCGCCACACTAGCCGGTTCTGGTGATGGTCGGCGCGTCCATGCTCTGGGTCGGCTGGTTCGGCTTTAACGGTGGTTCTCCGTTCGCTGCCAATGGCGATGCCGTTGCTGCGGCCTTTGTCACCCACATTTCCGCGGCTACGGCCTGTGTCACCTGGATGATCTGGGAGCGCATGCGCTTCGGTAAGGCCTCGCTGATCGGGATTGCGACCGGCATGGTCGCCGGTCTTGCGTCGATTACCCCAGCTGCCGGGCACGTCGGTCCCATGGGCGCACTGGTCATCGGCGGTGTCGCTGGGATTCTGTGTCAGGAGCTGATCAACATGGTGAAGCAGAACTTCAGCGTCGACGACAGCCTCGACGTCTTCGCCGTCCACGGTGTCGGCGGCATCTGGGGCACGCTGGCGCTGCCCTTCCTCGCCGCAACCTCTCTGGGCGGGGCCGGGCTGGTCAAGGGTGTCTCTGCGCTCTCGCAGTTTGTCGTGCAGCTCGCTGGCGTGATCGTTGTCGCCGCCTTCACGGTGGTCATGACCGTGGTGCTGGCCATGGTCGCCCGTGCTCTGGTCGATATGCGCACCGAGCGCGATGACGAACAGGTCGGCCTCGACCTGACGGCCCACGGTGAACGGGCCTACGATTTGTCCTAGACCTCTCCCAAGGGTTACAGGACGGGGAAGGAGCCAACCGCTCTCGCACCCGGCTCAAGGGGCTGCTTCCGGATCATCCGGGGGCAGCCCTTTTCCCATGGGGTGCTCAGCTGCTGCCTTCCCGGTCCGGCCGGTCCAGACCGGCTTCGCCGAGGTAAGTCTTGACCAGCGAGGCGTCGTCCTCGTGCGCGCGGCCTTCGTCGATGGCCTGCTGGTAGCGGTCCAGCGCCGCCTGCGTGATCGGCGCCGCCAGACCCAGCTGCTCGCAGATCCCCAGAATGATGCCCAGATCCTTGGGCCAGATGGTCAGGCTCGCGTGGGCGGGGACAAAATCCTCCTCGATCAACCGCGGGGCTCGGTTTTCGAACATCCAGCTAGTGCCCGCGCTCTGGGAGACGACCTCCAGCACCCGATCCGGGGGCAGACCCTGCGCCATGCCGAAGGCCATGGCTTCGCTGGTCATGGCCACGTGCACGCCCGCCAGCATCTGGTTCACCGCCTTCATCACTGACCCGGCGCCGGCGCGCTCACCCATGTTGAACACCGACGCGGCCATGGCGTCGAGGAAGGGCTGCGCGGCGGCAAAGGCCTCTGGGCGCCCCGAAGCCATGAACGACAGCGCGCCCGCGTCTGCCTTGAGCGCACCGCCCGAGATCGGCGCGTCGAGGTAGAGCAGTCCCCGCGCTTCGCAGTCAGCTTCAAACCGCCGCGCGTCGGCGGGGTCGATGGTGGGGCAGGCGATGACAACGCAGCCCGCAGGCAGGCACTCGGCGAGGCCCGTCTTGCCGAACAGAATGTCTTCGGTCTGCGCGGCGTTGACCACCGCAATGACCACGGCAGCAGCTTCGGGCGCAAATGCCGCCAGATCGGCGCTCTCACCCCCGGCGTCGATGAAGGCCTGTCGCACTTCGGGCTTGTTGGTGAAGGCATTCACCCGGAACCCAGCACGGCGCAGGCTATGCGCCATGCCCGTGCCCATACTCCCGAGTCCGAAGAATAGAACGTTGTCGCTCATCGGTTCAGTCTCCCGGCGATGCCAGCATGGCCGCCGCAGCTGCCCGGCAGTGGATGGCGGTGGTGTCGAAGGCCGGCAGGTCAAGCCCGGCCTGATCGATCGAAGACTGGTTCAGCAGCAGCCCCACTTCGGTGCAGCCGAAGATCACGGCGTCGATGGCCTGCTCCCGACGATAGTGGTCGATGATGGCGAGGTAGGCGGCGCGACTTTCTTCCCGGATCTGCCCCTGCACTAGCTCTTCGTAGATGACCTCGTGGACGCGGCTTCGGTGCGGTTCCTCCGGGACAACCACGCGGCAGCCCGCGACGCGTTCAATGTGCTCGCGGTAGAACGCCTTTTCCATGGTAAAGCGGGTCGCCAGCAGCAGCGGGCGCTGAACCCCAGCCTCGCGCAGGGCGCCGCCGGTGGCGTCGGCGATATGGATCAGCGGCACCGCCCCGGCTGTGGCGACTTGATCGGCCATCAGATGCATGGTGTTGGTGGCGATGATCAGCAGCTCGGCCCCACCAGCCCGCAAGCCCTGCGCGGCCTGCTCCATCATCGTCGTCAACCCGGCCCAGTCCCCCTCGGCCTGCAGCCGGGTAATGGGGGCGAAATCCATGTTCCAGAGCAACAGCGGCGCCGAGTGCAGCGGGCCGCAGCATGCTTTGATCTCTTCGTTCAGCAGGCGGTAGTAAGTCTGGGTGCTCTCCCAGCTCATGCCGCCAATCACACCCAGTCGTTTCACCCGGACCTCGACGCCTTGTTCAGGGTTCGGAGCTTAGAACGGCGGCGGATGGCCGAACAAGCCTCCCTGCATCAAACCGGCGCTTGTTGACGCCAGACCCCGGCGCTAGTCTGCGCCCGAAACCCGTCAGAGGACAGAGCTTCCATGAGCAAAACCATCGACTTCTACTTCGACTTCGCCAGCCCGGCGTCTTTCCTTGGCTATACGCAGATCGAGGGCATCGCCGAGCGCACGGGGGCGGCGCTGGTGTGGAAGCCGATGCTGCTGGGTGGGGTGTTCAAGGCGACGGGGAACGCCAGCCCGGTGCTGATCCCGGCCAAGGGCCGATGGATGAACGACGACATCATGCGCTGGGCGCAGCGTCACGGCACGTCGATCATCTACCCCGAGGGCTTCCCGCTGAACACGCTGGCGCTGATGCGGGGTGCTGTCGGCTACCAGCTGCGGGAGGGCCAGGAGCGCTTTCGGCTCTACGTCGACCTGATCTATCGCGCCATCTGGCAACGGCAGATTGACCTGCGCGATGCCAAGACCCTCACCGGGCTGCTGCGGGATAACGACTTCGACCCCGACACCTTCCTGCTGATGGTTGCTGAACCAGAAATCAAGCAGGCGCTGATCGCCGCCACCGAGGCAGCGGTCGAGCGTGGGGTTTTTGGGGCGCCGACCTTCTTCGTCGACGGGGTCATGCACTTTGGTCAGGATCGGATGGACTGGGTTGAGGCCGAGGCCTCGGGCACCTGACGCCGCTTAGTTGAGGCTGAGTGCAGCCTGCTGGTCATTCAGGCTGGACGTACCCTCATCTGCAAGTTCCGCGTTGATCATCTGCGTGTCGCACTCATCCAGTGACACGTCTTCGTGCCTGCAACTCCAGACCACAGACTGGGTTGCATAGGTCGAGAGGATCGTCATTGCGCGTTTGACGTGTTTCTTGCAAAGCTCCTCAGTGGTCTCCGGGTGGCAAACGAAGACGATGCCCGGCGTCCTCTGGTAAAGCTCGGCGTAGTACAAAGCCTGACCCACGCCTTCAGCCCATTTGTAGGTGTAATCGACCTCGACGGCGTACTGCGCATTCAGGCAGTCGGTGCGGGTTCCATCTTCATTTCGCCACTCAATCGCATCAAAACCGGCGCAGAGTAGTTCCGCGTGCTCTTTCTCGGAATGCGCGAGGGATGCGGCCGGAAACAGCAGAAAAGCGAGCAAAACGGGTAGCCATCGGTTCATGCGTCATAAAGTGCATGTGGAATACTAAAAATAAAGAAAATACGGTTTTCGGTAACTACTTCAGTAGGCTACTACCTTAAAAGACAGGATTAAGGCAAAACCGAAACAAGTGAATCCGTGGTCGAAACAAACTGAAACACAGCGTTTCTGACCGCAACATTGGTGCCGGGTAGGTTGATCTTCTCGATAGGGCAGCGGTGGTCCCGCGGGGGTTTTGCGGTTTCTTCTCCCCCTCAGATGCGGGGTCGCCGCGCTCGATCGATCGACATCCGAATCGATACAACCAAAAAAGGACACCCACCATGAACGCGATTACCTCAAGACTTGCCCCGCTTTCCGTCGCTGCTGCCGGTGTCTTGGCTGTAGCAGGGGCAGCCCAGGCTGACAGCCGTCACCATCATGCCTATTCACACCTTCCGCACACTCACACCTTCAGCCACGGTCACGCCCACGGGTCGCACCACAGTGGCGGGCAGGCGATCGGCAACGCCATTATTGTTGGCGGTCTGCTGCTTGGCGGCATCGCGCTGCTGGATGCGCTCAGCGACAGCAACACCAACGCCAATGTCAGCATCAGCACCCATATCGGCTCGTCTAACGGCCCAGTGCTGACGTGGACGCCGCCTGCACACAACCCCCCGGTGGTCGCGCCGCCAACACATGCGCCCGCGCCGCAATACACCACCAAGTGCCGTGACCACGGCCATATCAGTTTGGTCAAGGACGGGCCGCGTCAGTTCTCCTTGCGTCGCCCCGACGGCGCAGTGCTCGCGCAGATTGAAGGCGGGCGCCCTCTGCAGCGGAAGATCGCGAGTGCACTGGATACTTTCGGCATCGATTCCACCTGCGTCGTCAAAACCGAACGCTATGGCCGGATTGAGAAAACCCGGTTCTTCCTCGCCGATGGTCGGTTGCCGCGCGTTCCGCTGCACTGGTCGGGCGCCGATGAAGTCCAGCGCATCAACCCGGACTACCTGAGCGTGGTTCACACCGGCGCTAGCTTCGAGGTTCGTCGTCGTGGCGGGGAGACCATCGCCCGGCTGCAGACCCGCAAGGCCGCCCACGCCTACATCGCCTATTTCGAACGGATGGGCGCGCGCAAACGGGGCGTGTTCAAGAACGGCCTCGGCGAGACGAAGTTCACCGTCTTCGCCCGCTGATAGCAGCTCATTGCCGCGCGGGCCTGTCTCTCCCTGCCTCACCCCCGCGCGCCAAGGCCCGCCCGCTCCCCTCACTCGGGACCGGGCGGGTTTTCTTGTGGCACATTCAGGGGGGCGAGGACGTCAGCGCGTGCGCGGTTTAGCTGGCCGCGGCTTTTGCGACAGGGGTGGGGGCCTGCGCCTCTGGATCGCTGCCATCCAGACCGCGCTCCAGCTCGGTGAGCTTGGCCTCGAACTCGGCGAGGTTGCGCGCCTTGACCGGGCCAAAACCTCGAACGTGCAGGGTGCTGTCGATCAGCGCCAGCGCCGCGACCAGATTTTCAGGGCCGGCTTTGGCAGCGACCCGATCCATGATCCCCTCAACAGTGGTAATGAAACCGCGCTCGCTTCGGCGCTCTTCGGTGCGACCAAAGGGGTCAAAGGCCGATCCGCGCAGGCCTTTGAAGCCCTTGAGCACGGAAAGCAGCGGCAGAATCCACCGCCCGGAGAAGGCGATCTTGCGCGGCTCGCCCGTGTTGGGGTTCGTGCCGGCGATCAGCGGTGGTGACAGGTGGAAGGTCAGGTCGAACTTGTCGCCGAACTTGGCCTTCAGCTCCGCCTGATAGGTTCCGTCGGTATAAAGGCGCGCGACTTCGTACTCGTCCTTGTAGGCCATGGCACGGTGCAGGGCGCCTTCGGCGCTCGCGACCAAGCGCTCGACAGCGGCGCCGTCGAGGGTCTGTCCGACCTTGGCTTCAAAGGCTTCGATGGCGGACGTGAAACGCGCTGCGTAGGCCCGGTTCTGGTAGGCGGTGAGCATCTCCACGCGCGCCGCGCGTGTCGGTGCAAGGGAGCTGTCGGCCTCGTCCTGAGCCGGTTCGGCGACATCATCTCCCAGCGCCATTTGCGTGACCATGCCGGGGTCGATGGCCATCCACCGGCCCCAGGCCAGGGCTAGCTTGTTGAACGGGACAGCCACGCCATTGAGCTCGATGGCACGCTCGAGCGCGGTGACTGAAAGCGGCACCAGACCCAGCTGCACCGCGACCCCGACGAGGAACAGGTTGGCGGCGATGCTGTCGCCTAGCAGCTTGGCGGCGATGGCGGTGGCGTTGACCAGCGTCATATCTTCGGTGCGGATCGACCCGGCGATGCGCTTGGTCAGGGGGGCTGCCTGCATCGGCATATCCGGTTGCCGGGTGAACAGAGCAATCGGCACCACGTGATCGTTGATGACTGCCTTGGTCCGACCTTCCATGAAGGTTGCCATGATCGGCGGTGCGGTGCTGACCACCAGATCACAGCCCAGCAGCAGATCAAGGCTCGCCGGGGCGACCTTTGAGGCGCCGGCATCACCGCCCTTGGGCAGCAGGCGGACGTGGCTGGAGACTGCGCCGTTCTTCTGGCTCAGACCGGTCTGATCGAGCAGCGCTGAACCAAGGCCGTCGAGGTGCGCCGCCATGCCGAGCAGGGCTGAAACGGTGGTCACACCCGTACCGCCGATGCCGGTGACGAGCATGTTATATTCACCCTCCCACTTGGCTGGTTCAGGCGCGGGCAGGGGTGCCTCGGGCAGGCTCGGGCGCGGGCCGGTCTGGGCGGGTTTGA
The DNA here is from genome assembly GCA_002708995.1 of Geminicoccus sp. Taxonomy (GTDB): domain Bacteria; phylum Pseudomonadota; class Alphaproteobacteria; order UBA7985; family UBA7985; genus UBA7985. The sequence goes on from PAPT01000022.1 coordinate 84,637, forward strand.
TCGCGGCCTGATTGGCCTCTTCCCCGCAGACCGTGACGAAGGACGGGCAGAAGCCCTTGAGGCAGGAATAGTCTTTGTTGCAGACGCTCTGGTCGATTTCGCGCTTGCGGCCGAGCGGGGTTTCTATGGGCTTGATGGCCACGCAGTTGGACTTCACGCCGCAGTCGCCACAGCCTTCGCAGACGGCTGAGTTGATGTGCAGCCGCTTGGGCGGGTCGTCCATCTTGCCGCGCTTGCGGCGGCGGCGTTTTTCGGCGGCACAGACCTGATCGTAGAGCAAGATGGTCACGCCCTCGACCTCGCGCAGTTCAAGCTGCACGGCTTCCATTTCCTCGCGCGGGCGGATGGTGACGCCCTTGGCCCATGGCGTGCTGCGGGCGTATTTGTCGGGGTCATCGGCGACGACAACGATCCTGGCGACGCCTTCGCCCGCCAGCTGCTGGGTCATGGCCCAGGGGGTGAGGCCGCCGTCGTGGCTCTGGCCGCCGGTCAGGGCAACCGCATCGTTGAACAGCAGCTTGTAGGTCATGTTGACGCCCGAGGCGACGGCCGCCCGGATCGCCAGCAGGCCCGAGTGGTTGTAGGTTCCATCGCCCATGTTCTGGAACATATGCGGGGTGTCGACAAACGGGCTCATGCCGATCCACGGTGAGCCTTCGGCTCCCATGTGGGTGTAGGCTACGGTGCGCTCGGGGTAGATGTAGAGCGCCAGCGTGTGACAGCCGATGCCAGAACCCGCCTTGGAGCCTTCGGGCACCTTGGTCGAGGTGTTGTGCGGGCACCCCGCGCAGTACCACGGGATGCGCGAGGGCGCGGGTTTGTTGTCGCGGTCGATGCTAGGTGCGGGCAGCAAGCGCCCGACCCGGTCGGGGTTGGCTTCGAGGATACTGCGCGCGGTCAACCGCCGGTCGATGGCCTTGGCCACATCCAGCGCGCCGAATTCGCCATGGCGGGGCAGCAGTGGCTGGCCTTCGGGGTCGGTCTTCCCAACCAGTTGTGGCGGCCCGCGGTCGGCCATCGCGTTGACTATTAGGCGCGCGGCCTGATCCTCGACCAGCGGGCGCTTTTCTTCGATGATCAGCAGTTCATCGCAGCGCAGCGCAAAGTCGGTGAAAGACTGCGGCTCCAGGGGCCAGACCTGCGCGACCTTAAACACGCCGATGCCGAGGGATTCGAGGTGAGTCTCGGAGATGCCGAGCATGCGCAGGGCATCGAGGGTCTCCAGATGGCCCTTGCCGACGCCGACGATGCCCAGCCGGATCGGGCAGGTGCGGTCACCATGGGTCTGCAGGTTGATGCGGTTGGCGCGGGTAAACGCCTGAAACGCCGGGAGCTTTAGGTTCCACAACCGTTCTTCCTGCGCCAGCATGGCGTCGGGGTGGCGGATGTTTAGGCCCTCGAGCGGCAGGTCGAAATCAGTCGGCGTGACGAAGGCCAGATCGCGGAAGTCGAGGCCAACGGCGCCGGAGCTCTCGACCGTATCGGTGACGCACTTGAGACCGGCCCACGTTCCGGCGTAGCGGCTGGCGGCGTAACCGAACAGGCCCAGCGGCAGGAAGTCATGGATCGAGGCGGGGTTGAGCACGGGGATTCCCATGCCGATCAGCATGGGCTCTGACTGGTGCGCGGTCGTTGAGGACTTGGAAGTATGGTCATCGCCGAAGGCCATCACCACGCCGCCGTGCTTGGATGAGCCGGCCAGGTTGCCGTGCTTGAGCGCGTCGCCGGAGCGGTCGACGCCTGGCCCCTTGCCGTACCAGAGCGAGAACACGCCAGCGTAGTCGCTCTTGTCGCCGAACAGACCGATTTGCTGGGTGCCCCAGATGGCGGTCGCGGCGAGATCTTCGTTCAGGCCTTCTTGAAACTTCACTTCGGCTGAATCGAGATAGCTCGTGGCGCGGTGCGCCGTCAGGTCGACGCCGCCAAGCGGCGATCCGCGATACCCGGAGACATAGCCGCCGGTGCGCAGGCCGGCCGCGCGGTCGCGCCGGGATTGTTCGAGGGTCAGGCGGATCAGGGCCTGCGTCCCGGTCATGAACGCTACGCCATCTTCGAGCGCGTACTTGTCGTCTAGCGTCACCGACGCCAGTCGTTCGCTCATCTCCGCCGAAAGGGGTGTACCGTCAGCCATCTGCAGCCTCTCCTCAGAAGTCAAGACTGCCCGAGATCAGCCTGTCAGTCCATAGGCCCGGCTTGCCGCACCCACGCGGATTTCAGATTGTTCGTCTTCGCTCAATTCGCCGATCCAATTGTTCCAGATATCAACGATTTCCGCATAAGATTTGTAAAGCTTATCAACCGGGAAATTGCTGCCCAGCATCACCCTTTCCGGGCCGAAAGCATCAAGGATGGTCTGGAAGATCACCCGGCAGTTCTGAGCGTCCCAGGCTGGGTGGTACATGCCCAGCCCCGAAATCTTGATCGATACGTTGGGCAGGCGCGAAAGCTTCCAGACGCCCTCGGCCCAGTGCGCCAGTGAAGGTTCGGCGGCGGGAATGGCGTTGCTGTGATAGGCCTCGAGCAGGAAATATGGCCCCGCGCAGTGATCGACGATGACCTGTGTGGTGTCGTGGCGGCTGATGAGGGCAACCGCGTCATCGACTTGATCGGGATAGAGCTGCAGGTCGAAACTGGCCCCCCTGGTCCCAAGCCGGCCGAAGTTATCCTGCCAGTCCTGATTCTGCATCAGCTCCGTGGGAACAAACGACAGCGCTGGCGCGGTGACCGTCCGTGCGACGATGTGCCGAACCCCGGCAAAGCCCGGAACGGCCGCATGGGCCTCAAGCAACGCCGGAGCGTCGTCGTGGAGCAGATTGACGAAGCCGACCCACTTACCGGGCTGACCCGGCCCCGGTTCGCGCGCGGCCTGCTCAGCGATCCAACGGCTCTCGCTGACAGGGTCGGGGAGGGCGCCGTCAGCCTGCACGTGCACGCTGGCGACCAGCCCGCAGGCTGAAGCCTCGGTCCAGAATTCTTCCTTGGTGTAGTCGCGCTGAATCGCCGTTGGATCGCCGAAGGGCTTGGGTGAGCCGATGTCCCGCAGCCAGCCATACTCCAGCGTTTGTGGCTCCCACAAGTGGTGGTGGGCATCGATGAAAGCGGTGGGTCGTGCAGTCATGGGTTGATCATTCCTTGGGTGCAGCCTTGCAGGCGCGTCTCTTGTCAGCGTTCAGACACCTTTGTAGGAATGGAAGTCAAGGTGAGACGGGCGTTTTACCTTGAAGAAGTGTGCACAGAGGCAAGGGGTTGCGTCCCATGGTTCGGATTTACGGCGATTGCCTGTCGGGCAACTGTTACAAGCTCAAGCTCGTCCTCGAGCTGTTGGGCACGCCGCACGTCTGGAAATTCACCACGTGGAAAAACGGCGGTACCCACACGGATGCCTTCCGCGCCATCAACCCGGCGGGCAAGGTCCCCGTGCTTGAGACGTCCAAGGGTGAGATGATCCCGGAAAGCGGCGCGGCGCTCTACTACCTCGCCCGCGACAGTCACCTCTGGCCCCAGCGGGAGGTCGACCGGGCGCAGGTGCTGCGCTGGATGTTCTTCGAGCAGTACAGCCACGAGCCAAATATCGCAGTGTCGCATTCGATCCTTACCGGTATTTATTCGCTAGACAATGCCGAAGAGCGGCTTGCCGCGCTCAAGCCCGAGGGCGAAGAAGCGCTGGCAACCATGGAGCAGCATCTTGCTAGCAACGACTGGCTGGTTGCCGGCGCGCCCACCATCGCGGACATCGCGCTTTATCCCTACACCTCAAAGGCGGCCGTCGCCGGCTTCGAGCTTGAGGCCTACCCGGCGGTGGTCGCCTGGCTGGGCCGGGTCGAGCGGCTGCTCGGGTTCATCTCCTCTGATGAGGCTATCGCCCAGACGACCCCGGAGTGATATCGCTGGTGCACAGGTGAGGGTCTGATCCCCCGGCCAGCCGTCAGGGACTATTCAGCGATCAAGGAGACTGCGCCATGACACCCCATATCGAAGCCGCCGCAGGCGACTACGCCGAAGACATCCTGCTTCCCGGGGATCCCTCGCGCGCCGAATGGATTGCCGAAACGTTCCTCTCGGACGTGCGGGTCGTAAACCGGGTGCGGGGCGCGATCGGGCTGACCGGAACTTTTCAGGGACGGCCGGTCTCGGTGCAGGCGACGGGCATGGGCATGCCTTCGGCGGCGATCTACCTCAACGAGCTTTTGATGGAATACGGGGTCAAGCGCATGATCCGTGTCGGCACCTGCGGCGGGCTGAATGCGGACTACCGGGTGCGCGACATAGTTCTGGCGCAGGCCGCGTCCACCAATTCCAACCAGAACGGGTCGCTGTTTGCGCCCTATCAGTATGCCTCAATCGCCGACTTTGGCCTGCTGAGCACAGCCGCAGGTCTGGCGGAGAAGGCGGGACTGCGTACCGTGGTCGGCGGTATCGTCACCGATGATAATTTCTACGACCCCATGGGCGGTGCGCCCTACGAGGTGCTGAAGCAGCACGGGACGGTCGCTGTGGAAATGGAGACAGCGGCTGTCTACACCATTGCGGCCCGCTATGGCGCCAAGGCGCTAACCATCGCAACGATTTCAGACTGCCTGATCACCCACGAGCAGCTCTCGCCCGAAGCCCGGCAAGAGAGTCTTTTCGAGATGGTGCAACTCGCGCTCGATACCTTTGCCGCCTGATTGCCGTCGGCTTCGATCGGTCTGGGCCCGCCTATGAGCGCACCGCTGCCGCTGGTCTATGCGAGCGCCTATCAGGCCAGCATTCCAAGCGATCACCGCTTTCCCATGGGCAAGTACGGCGCGGTCCATGCGCTGGTCTCGCAACGGCCCTGGTTCGCCAAATCCGTGCTGCATCAGGCCATTCCCGCGACGGTGCAGCAAGCCAGTTTGGCTCACGATCCCGACTACGTTCAGCGGGTCGCACACGGCCAGTTGACTCCCGGCGAAGTCCGCGTAATCGGCCTGCCGCAGAACCCGACGGTGTGGGAGCGCTCATTTGCCTCCGCCGGGGGCAGCTTGCTGGCCTGCCGTCTGGCATTGCAGACGGGGTGGGCGGGGTCGCTCGCCGGAGGCTCTCACCACGCCGGGCCGAGGGGCGGACGCGGGTTCTGCGTCATGAATGATGTCGGCATCGCGCTGTCGTGGCTGCTCGCCGATGAAACCCTGAGCCGGGCACTGGTGCTCGATCTCGACGTGCATCAGGGTGACGGCACGGCTGAAATCTTTGCCAACGAGCCCCGGGTCGAGACCGTCAGTCTGCACTGCGAAGACAACTTTCCCTTCCGCAAGGCGCGGTCCGACCTCGATCTTGGTTTGCCTGCGGGGACGGGCGACAGCGGCTATCTGCAGGCGCTTAATGGGCTGCTGACGGATATCACCGGGCGGGCCAGAGCCTGTGACCTCATTGTGGTCAATGCCGGGGTTGATCCCCATGCCGATGACCGTCTTGGGCAGCTGGCGTTGAGCGAGGATGGGCTGGCGCAGCGCGATCTGATGGTCTTCGACTGGGCGCGGGATCTGGCAAAGCCCCTTTGCGTCGTCATGGGCGGGGGCTACGATCACCGCATCGACGTCATTGCCGAGCGCCACGCCCGGGTTTACGACCGACTCTTTCAGGCCGCCAGCAGAGGTTAGCCCATGCCCCGCATTTTCGAGTTCGACGGCATCAAGCCGCAGATTGACCCCACCGCCTACATCGCCCCCGGCGCCGTGATCATCGGCAACGTGCGTATCGCCGCCGGCGCATCGGTGTGGTTCAACGCGGTCCTGCGCGGCGACAATGAGATCATCGATATCGGTGAGAACTCCAACGTGCAGGATGGCGCCGTCGTTCACACCGATATCGGCTTTCCCGTGAAGGTCGAGGCCAACGTCACCGTTGGCCATACCGTCATTCTCCACGGCTGCCACCTAGAAGCGGGCTGCCTGATCGGGATGGGAGCCACCGTGCTCAACGGTTCCGTGATCTCCGAAGGCTCGCTGGTCGGCGCCGGCGCGCTGGTCACCGAAGGCAAGACCTTTGAACCCGGTCAGCTGATTGTCGGCAGTCCGGCGCGCGCCATCAGAGCCCTCGATGAGGGCGGTAAAGCGATCACTGCAGGTGGCAGCCGCTTTTACACGGCAAACAGCCAGCGCTTTGCCAAGTCCCTGAAACTGGTCTAACTCTGGCCACAGCACAACCGCTGTTCGAGCAGCTTCGATAGGAACATCAAAATGGCAAAAGTCGCCTTCCTCGGCCTCGGGGTCATGGGCTACCCTATGGCGGGTCATCTGGTCAGCGCAGGCCACAGCGTCACCGTCTATAACCGCAGTGGCGCCAAGTCCGCCGCCTGGTCTGAGCAGCACCAAGGCCCCAACCAGCCGACTCCGCGTGAGGCATCGCTGGGGCAGGCCATCGTCTTTGCCTGCGTGGGCAACGACGACGACCTTCGCTCGGTCTGTCTGGGAGAGGAGGGTGCCTTCGCCGGCATGGAGGAAGGCGCGCTGTTCGTCGATCACACCACCGTGTCGCCGACCGTAACCCGCGAGCTGGCCGCTGCTGCCGCGGCGCAGGGGCTGCGCTACGTCGACGCCCCGATCTCCGGCGGGCAGGCGGGCGCTGAAAACGGCATCCTGACCGTCATGTGTGGCGCCGCTGAGGCCGACTTCGATGAGGCCTTTCCGGTCATCGATGCCTACGCCCGGAAATGCATGCTGATCGGACCGGTGGGCGCGGGGCAGCAGACCAAGATGCTCAACCAGATTTGCATCGCTGGTCTGGTGCAGGGGCTGTCCGAGGCGGTTGCATTGGGGCAGGCCCTTGAGCTGGATATGGAAGCGGTGCTCGATGTCATCTCCGGGGGTGCCGCGCAGAGCTGGCAGATGGAGAACCGCGGCGAGACCATGGTCGCCGATGAGTTCGAGTTCGGTTTTGCTGTGGACTGGATGCGCAAGGATCTGGGCATCTGTTTGGACGAAGCCCGGGCCAACGGCATGACCCTGCCGGTGACGGCTCTGGTCGACCAGTTCTATGGCGACGTGCAGAAGATGGGCGGAGGGCGCTGGGATACCTCCAGCCTGCTGCGGCGCATGACCAAGACGCCAGAGGCATGATCACCATGCCCGCTTTACCACGGCTGTTTCGGGGACTTGGGCTTGGCTCGCTCGCTGTCATAGTGGCGTTTGGGCTGGCTCTGCCGCTCACGGCCCACTCTTCGGGCACTGGCAAAGGCGAGGGCAGCGGTGTCCAGTGGCTGCGGATGACCCACGCCGATTTTCAGGAATTCCTCCACGAAAACCCGCAGGGCGTGACGCTGGTGTTCTCGGCGGCAGATGGCACGCCGCTGGGTCGCGAATATCATGCGCCAGACCTGAGCGTTTTCCTCGAATACGGCAGCGACAACGAGCGGATCCTGGGTTAGTTGAGCTACGCTCCGGGCAATCAGTTCTGTTACCGCTATCCTGCCTACCTTGATGAGTTTTATTGGATATATTTCCAGTCAGAACAGAGGTTTATGGAAGAAAGTACAACTTCGGACGAGACTGACTTCTTCCAGATCATTCCCGGAAACCTGTTCGAGCAAGATTGGGGAAGCAACTGGGTGCAACGCTTTGATTAACAGTGGAAAAATGCAGAGATCTCTTGCATTCCCGGTGGGCCGGGGTTTTGGTGGTGGCGCCCAACGTTCTCCGAATCCCGGTCCGGTAGCCGGATCCATGCCATGGTTTTCTCCTGCTAAAAATTCTGCTTTTGCGCAGATGGTTGCCTGGCTTGCTTCATCCTTATGGCGCGTAATCACGGCGACAATGCTGGGTCTGGGGATTAGCCTCATTGTCAGCCTTTCGGCCGCTCAGGCCCAGAACCAGCCCTTGTTCCGGTCGAGCGTCACATCGCAGGCGGTGGAAAGCATCTACAGCGTGCCTTTCGAAGCCTTTGCCGGACAGTGGCTGGGCGGTGTGCCCACAACCCCGGTCGATCCTCGTTCGCTTGAGGTGCTGCAGAGTTTCGGCTTTCGCGGCTGGCTGCGGTCGCGCAATCACCGGGCCTTTGCCATCGGCACACCGGCGTCCTGTCCTTACAGCTGGCGGTCGTCCGGCTATCCGAACCGGGAAATGGCCGTTGAAGCCGCGATGGCGCCCTGCGTGCGGGGGGCGCTGGAGTTCAACGCCCATCAGCCGGCGCAGTGTGGTTGCCGCATCGCGCTGGTCGATGACCAGCTTTACGTCGATCCGGCGGACCTCGCCGTGCCGCGCATCATTCCCGCGCTGTGGGACTTCGGCGAGGGCAATCTGATTGTCGGGGTGATCGAGTACGACCGCCTGTTCGGCAAGGACAATGCGGTCGAATTCCGCGATGCCCTCGGCGATCTGCGCTGCCAGGGGACCTTCTCGGCCTCAATCGCGCTGGTCGATAATCAGTTTCAGCTGTACTGCGATTTTGCCGAGGGCGTGCTGCGTGGCAGCCTGCGTGTCCGCAATTTGCAGAACTTCAATCCACACGGTGAGACGGTGGTGCGCGACGCGGACAACCGGCGCGTCCGCCTTGTCGTGGCGCAGGCTGTGGTGCACTACCTCAAAGGCCACTAGGGCAGGACCGTTTATTGAGGCGGCCACGGTGCCCTTGGTGCCGGGATCAGCCTTGCGCCAGACGGTCTGCTGCTCGGGTTGATCTTCCCCCGTCGATACCGCAAAAGCATCGCGATTGCGCGCGCTCGCTTGCATCCCTATCTGAAGCGCGACGCTGGTTGCACCCGTTGTTGATGAGAAGGATTCCAGGATGGCATTTGAGCGCGTTCCTGAACTGTACGCTGCCCCGAACGAGCGGGCGGACTTGCTCGAAAAAATCAAGGACATGCCGTCGATCGACCTGACCCCCCGTCAGCTGTGCGATCTGGAGCTGATGATGAACGGCGGTTTTGCGCCGCTGACCGGGTTTCTGGGCGAAGACGACTACAACAGTGTCGTAGAAACCATGCGGCTGACCTCTGGTGCCCTGTGGCCGATCCCGATCGCCCTCGACATTAGTGACGCCCTTGCCGAGACCCTGACACTCGGCACGCAGGCCGTGCTGCGCGACCAGGAAGGCGTGCCGCTGGCTGTGATCGACTTGGAGGAAATGTACCGCCCCGATAAGCATCGCGAGGCCGAGATGGTCTACGGTGCCGACGATGAAGCGCACCCGGCTGTGCGCTACCTGCACCACCAGACCGGTCCGGTGTACCTTGGCGGCGCAGTGACGGGCATCGATGAGCCGGTGCACTACGACTACCGCCAGCACCGCTACACCCCTAATGATCTGCGGCGCATGTTCCACAAGTGGGGCTGGCGCAAGGTGGTGGCGTTCCAAACCCGGAACCCGTTGCACCGCGCCCACGTCGAGCTGACGGTTCGCGCCGCGCAGCTGACCGAAGCAAACCTGCTGATCCACCCGGTTGTCGGCATGACCAAGCCCGGTGACGTCGACCACTTTACCCGCGTGCGCTGCTACGAGGCGGTGATGCGGCACTATCCCGACCAGACCACGGCGATGGCGCTGCTGCACCTGGCCATGCGGATGGCCGGCCCGCGCGAAGCGCTGTGGCACGCCCTGATCCGCCGCAACCACGGCTGTACCCACTTTATCGTTGGCCGTGACCACGCCGGACCGGGCAAGAACTCGCAGGGCGAGGACTTCTACGGGCCCTATGATGCGCAGGAAATGGTGACTAAGCACGCCGATGAGATCGGCATCGAAATGGTGCCGTTCCAGGCCATGGTTTACGTGCAGGAACGCGCCCAGTACGTGCCCATCAACGAGGTTGGCGAGGACGAGACCCAGCTAAACATCTCCGGCACCGAGCTGCGTCGACGCCTGCGTGAGGGTCTGGAGATTGACGAATGGTTCTCCTACCCCGACGTGGTGCAGGAGCTGCGCAAGACCCATCCGCCGCGCGATCAGCAGGGCTTTACCCTGTTCTTCACTGGCCTTTCGGGGTCTGGCAAATCCACCATCGCCAACGCGGTTATGACCAAACTGCTGGAAGCTGGCGGCCGTCCGGTGACGCTGCTCGACGGCGACGTGGTGCGCAAGAACCTGTCCTCCGAGCTGTCGTTCTCCAAAGAGCATCGCGATCTGAACATCCAGCGGATCGGCTACGTCGCCTCGGAGATCACCAAGAACGGCGGCATCGCCATCTGTGCGCCGATTGCACCCTACAAGGCGACCCGCGATCAGGTCCGCGATCAGATCGAACCGCTGGGTGGCTTCCTAGAAATCCACGTGGCCACGAGCCTTGAAGTCTGTGAGGGCCGTGATCGCAAGGGTCTTTACGCCAAGGCCCGCGCAGGTCTGATCAAGGAGTTCACTGGGATCGACGATCCTTACGAGACGCCCGTGCACCCGGAATTGGTGCTGGATACGGACGACACGACGCCCGATGAATCCGCGCACAAGATCCTGCTCAAGCTTGAGTCGATGGGTCTGCTTTCGGCCCGCACCAGCTAGGGCTGCAGCGCCGCTGCAATACCTGAGAAGGGCCGGGGTCAGACGATGATCCCGGCCTTTTTTTGTGCCCGACGGCAGGAGCGGCAGGGTGGCGCCACAGACGCGCTAGCGGGGACTTGAAACTTTACGCGACAATTGCCGAAAATTCAGGTATAACCCTCCATGTTTCAGATGTTGATTTTCTTCCATCCGAGGCAGGCTCGACTGTTTTGAAGGGCCGCCAGAGGGGGTTCAAGTGATGATCAGACTTTTGCTGTGCCTGCCGCTGCTCGCCTTCGCGGCCTGCGAGTTCTCGCGGCCGACAATCATGGCGCGGAGCCCTGAGATTTCGCTCAAGCCTCGCGACGGCGAAGTGCGTCTGGTCGATGTCCGGCTCGGCGTGGCCCATCTGGAAGCTACCTGTGACCCCGGCTCCAGCGCCATTTGCAGTGTCTATGCCGCGCGCTGGTGCCAGAACCTACCCAAGGTCTATGACCGGCAAAAGTATTTCACCGGCGCCAACGGGCAGGAGCGGACGGTCTATCTGGCCAGTTGCGATCCCCGCGTCTGACTTGCGCAGCAGCCCTGTGAATCCCATTGTTTTGAAGCAAATCCTTTTTAAAATAGCAAGGGGAGGGACAGACATGTCGAACCGAAACATCCGCATTGAAAACCACTATGGTCTGGGAATGGCGTGGTTCGTCGGCTGGCTTTTCACCGTCGGACGCTTAGCAAAGGGTTCTGGGGCGGTGTGCTGGCGCTGATCGTCTGGCCCTACATGCTCGGCAACCACTTTCAGCCCTGCGGCGACGGCCTCCAGGGCTCTGTCGCTCCGGCACTCTGCCGGCTCTGGCTGGCCGCGCGACACACGCGCAGTGGCCCGCCCTGCAGGACTCGAACCTGCAACCTATCGCTTAGAAGGCGAGTGCTCTATCCAGTTGAGCTAAGGGCGGGCGTTGCGCTACTGGCAGCGTAGCTGCGTGCTAACATGGGCCTTCGCGACGCTCAACTGCGCAGCACCGCGTCGGGGTCATCCTTGGGTGCGTCTCTGCTTTGCCCAGCTGTCCAGCGCCGCTGCTGGCCATGGAAAACACAGAGGGGGGCCTCGCGTGAAATGAAGCCTGTGTATGACGGGCTGGATTGGCTTCAACTGAGGTGCCAAGATTGCCGAAAACAATTTTCTTCCCTAAATAGTTATTCATTAAGTTTTTTAAAGTATACGGATATGTACCAAATGGACGCAATTTCATGGTTCTTTCGTGCTATTTTGCCGGCATGTCCATAGGTCGAATGAAATCGAGCCTTGGCACCGCGTCGGTTTGCGCAGTAACCAAGGAAGCGTATGTCGGAGCGCAATTGGGGCCTGTCGGTGCGACCCTGAGTGACGAAGCTGACAACAGGTTTTTCCGGGTCCCCCATCGAACAAAAGGTCTCCCATGCTGCCCAAATTGCTGATCATCGAAGACTCGCCGTCGATGCTGCATATGTACACAGGGTTCCTGCAACAGGAGCCGCTAGCAGTGTTGTCTGCGGAGACCGGGGCTGAAGGCCTGCGTATCCTGCGCCGCGAACGCCCGGCGCTGGTGCTGCTCGATCTCAAACTTCCCGATATCGACGGTCAGGAAATTCTGGAGGCCATAGCTGCCGAGGGCATTGAAACCGCTGCAGTGGTGATGACCGCCCACGGGTCGGTTGACGTAGCCGTCAAGGCCATGCGTCTGGGCGCGGTTGATTTCCTGGTCAAGCCCTTCACGCAGGAGCGGTTGAGCAAGACCCTCACCAAAGTGCAGGAGCTGCATCAACTCAAGAGCGAGGTCGCTGCCTACCGTGAACTCGACCGGCCTTCCTATGACGAGATGATTGGCAGCTCGCTGCCGATGCAGGCGGTATACCGCACGGTCGATTCAGCCTCGCCAACCGACGCGACCGTGTTCATCGTGGGAGAAACCGGCACGGGCAAAGAACTCGTTGCGCAGGCGCTGCATCGCGGCTCGGCACGGGCAGGGGGGCAGCTGGTGGTTCTCAACTGCGCCGCGATCCCCAAGGACCTGATCGAGTCAGAACTCTTCGGCCACGTGAAGGGAGCCTTCATCGGCGCTACAGGTGACCGCGACGGGGCCGCCCATCTGGCCGCAGAAGGCACTCTGTTCCTCGATGAAATCGGGGAGATGGACATCAGCCTGCAATCCAAGCTGCTGCGGTTCCTGCAGTCGGGCAAGTTCCAGCGGGTCGGCTCATCTCGCACCGAAAGTTCAAACGCGCGAATACTGTGTGCAACCAACCGCGATGCCTGGGCGGCGGTTCAGGCCGGCACGTTCCGCGAAGATCTCTACTACCGGCTGAACGTCATTCCGATTGTCCTGCCGGCGCTGCGCCAGCGTGGCGGAGATGTGATCGAGATTGCCCGCCATTTTCTCCGTCTTTACGCCCAGCACGACGGCAAGGCCTTTATCGACTTTGACGAAGGGGTCCAAACCCTGCTGCTGAACTACAACTGGCCGGGAAACATCCGCCAGCTGCAGAACGTGGTCCGCAATATCGTCGTTCTCCATGACGGGGAAATTGTTACCCATGATATGCTGCCGTCGTTGGAGCAGGTCGACATGACAATGGGCGCAGGCGGGGCATTACTGTCGCCTATCACCCCGGCCTTTGGCCCGCCAATGGTGGGCGGCGGTGTCGCCGATGCTGCGCCGGGCAGCAGCCCCGTGCGTGCGACCGGGTCGGGTCAGAGTTTCCCGGCCATGCCAGCAACGGAAGCTGACCTGCGCCCCATGTGGGTGGTCGAGCAGGAGATGATCGACCGCGCGTTAGAGATCACCGGCGGGAACGTCAACCGCGCGGCCGCATTACTGGAAATCTCGCCCTCCAGCGTGTACCGAAAGCGGACGCGATCCCGGGCATAGCAATCTGCCGGGGTGCTGCTGGGTTCACTGGGCGTCGGATTGGCCGCTCGAGGGCCAGAGCAGAAGGCAAAACAACGGCGCCGGAGACTCCGTAGGGCTATACGCGACTAGATTACGCGCCTAAGGCTGTGAAACTTGGGTATGTGGTGCGTAAAAACCACGAAGTCCCTGACCAATGGCGCTCTTTTGCAATATCCGTGGAGTCGTTTTTCAGAACCGTCCACATCAATCCCCAACAAAAAAACGAGTGCGCGCGAGAGGGAATACCATGGCCTGGACTGAAGACCAGATTGATCAGCTCAAGGAGCTTTGGGGCGAAGGCCTGTCGACCTCCGAGATTGGCCGTAAACTAGGTGTCACTAAGAATGCAGTTGTGGGAAAGGCGCACCGTCTGGGCCTCCCGCCGCGGCCCAGCCCGATCAAACGCGCTGTCGGCGCCAAGCGCCCAGCACGCTCCAAGGTGATGGCCGTGAAATCTGCCTCACGCGGCCCGACCTGCATGTGGCCCATCGGACACCCGAATGAGCCCGGCTTTCGCTTCTGCGGTAAGCCAGCGCTGGCCAGCAAGCCATATTGTCAGGAACACTACGACGTCGCCTACATTCCGGCCGGCCGTCGAGACCGTGACCGCTCGGTGGCATCGCGGGCACCAAGCGCGCCGAACAACAATCGTCGCTGATCAATCCGCTCACGGACTGGGAAACGGGTAGGTCGCCTCAGGGCGCCCTTTGTTATGCCTCCTCAAGCCCCTGCTGATTTTCGAGCCACCAGCCGAGCCAACTATCAATAGCGTCTCCTGCTACCGCTGAGCCCTGCAACCAGACAAACTGTGACTATGGGCCCCGATCACGCAGCTGCACGGGGCGTGTGCCTGGTTGGCGCAGAGCCTAGTACATCCGCGCTGCACCGACGCGGGACATGAAGTCTTCGCCGGAGGTGCTTCCCAGCATGTCCCCTTAGAAGAGCAAGATCAGACCGTTGAACATGCAGTGTTCTTCCAGCCGCAGCGCAGGGTCCAGAGCAATGCGTCAGCGGTCGGCCAGTTGCTCCTTATAAGCCATGCTGATTTTTCCTTCGATCATCTATGTTGGGCGCCTATTCAACGCCCCCGAGCGGGGCCGTAACAGCGGGTGCATTAGAGCATGAAATGGTCACAATTGGTCGGCGAAATCATTGAAATAGCCGAGGGAGCGGGCGCAGAAACACTGAAGCACTACCGCAGCGCTACGCTGGGTGTTCACCAGAAGTTCGACGCTAGTCCCATGACCGCAGCTGACCTTGCTGCCCATCACTATATTGTCAACCGGCTCGAGCCTGTACTCGAGGACGTTGAGGTAATCTCCGAGGAAAGCGCCGAAGCGCGTGGGTTCGCAGCGCCGACCAAAGACCAATTCTGGCTGGTGGATCCTCTAGATGGCACTAAAGAATTTATCAACCAGCGCGATGAGTTTACGGTGAACATTGCGCTGATTGAGCGCGGCAAGCCCGTGCTCGGTGTGGTTGTTGCGCCCGCGCTTGGGCTGACATGGGCAGGGAGCCGGGATGGTGCATTCAGGCAAGAAATCGGTGGTAAGGGGCGCGAAGGCATCAGGCCGCGTGAGGTGCCGGCCGCAGGCCTGACGGTCACGGCAAGCCGCTCCCACGCTGATCCTACAGCGTTGGAAGCGCTACTCAAGGGGCAGAAGGTCGCCAAGGTGGTCAATGCTGGCTCTTCGCTAAAGTTTTGCCGTATCGCCGAAGGGACGGCGGACCTCTACCCGCGTCAGGGCCGTACAATGGAATGGGACACGGCCGCTGGTCACGCCGTATCAGAAGCAGCCGGTGCTCTAGTGGTGCGTCTCGAAGACCGTAGCCCGTTGATGTACGGCAAAGAAGGGCTCGATAACCCGCATTTCTTGGTCGGGCTGCCGAGCGTAGTAAGCAGCTGAATTTGCCAAACCGGAAGATGTGCGGTCGTCGCCGAGGCCATCCGCGATGTATTGGCCTTGCTCTAAACAGCTATGACGCTCAAGGAACAGTTAGCCAACTACAGCCGCCTAACCCGCGTTAATGCCAATGTCACCGGTACGCTGAAGCTGCTGAGGACGCCGTGTGGTAAGTTGTGGAGAGCTTTGTCGACGCCTCTACATTTAATGCCTTTGGCGACAGCCACATGCCTGGAGCCTGACATTCCGTGGTGTTTACAGACGAAAGCCCGAGCCCGGCGCCAAAAAAATCTATGGCACTACGAGAAGCGTCGCTGAAGATCATGTCGGCTATTCTGAAAAACAGCTTGAAAGTCCTAGCTTGGTGCTTTGTGTTGCAAGCTTTTTTTGGAAGAGAATAATACTCCTGCGTTGCGGCATTTCTGCACTTTGGCGAATGCTAAGACCAATAACAGATTACAACGACACGAAGTCAGCTATGACAAAGCCAGCGTGCCATTGGTTGCCCAGGACACTGTTGACACATCAGAGTATCGACCAGATTTATGCAACGAACGCGCGCTTGTAGTCTTTGATTGGGTGCCGGCTCATGGCTCTGGCTCGGCCCCAGAGGCCTTGGCAAAGGATCAACCGGTTGGCCGGCACTTGTGCAAACTGTTCAGCTATCACGGGAACCCCTACCACGATGAGCTTTATCCGACATCGAAAGACTGGTTATTTCTTAATGGCAAATGTCTATTTAGGTGGCTAAAATGGGGGACAGGCGTAGTCCCCAAAATTATGTCGGGTAGTTGCTGCATCTCATGAAATTGATCATCCAGATCCCGTGCCTCAATGAGGCGCAGACCTTGCCGGCTACGCTCGCCGCTTTGCCGCGCCAAGTGCCGGGTTTTGACACTGTTGAGTGGCTGATTATCGACGACGGGTCAACCGACCGCACGGTGGAGGTCGCTAGGGCCCACGGGGTCGATCACGTCCTCAGCCTTTCGCACAATCAAGGTCTGGCCAAAGCTTTTCCCGCTGGGATTAGAGAATGCGCACGCCTGGGCGCCGATGTTGTGGTCAACACAGATGCCGACAACCAGTACGACGCCTCCTTTATCCCCGCTCTGACAGAACCTGTGGTCAACAACACTGCTGATCTTGTTATTGGCGCCCGTCCCATCAATTCTATCCAGCACTTTTCGCCCATCAAAAAAATCTTGCAAAATCTCGGCAGTGCCGCAGTCCGTTGGGCGTCGTCCACTAATGTACAGGACGCCCCCAGCGGCTTTCGGGCCATGCGGATCCAGGCCGCTTTGCAACTCAACGTCTACAATGACTACACCTACACCATCGAGACGATAATCCAAGCCGGTCATCGCGGCTTTCGGATCATTAACGTTCCGGTCAAGGTGAATGGGGATCTTAGACCCTCGAGGCTGGTCAAATCCATTCCGATGTATGTTCGTCGAAACATGCTGACGATCCTGCGGTTCTTCGTAGTCTACAAGCCCCTCCGCTTCTTTGTCTTCGCCTCCTTGTTGCCTTTTTTTGTTTCGGTCGGATTATTCAGTCGGTTTATCCTGTTTTATATTTTCGATTCCGGGGCTGGAAAGATCCAGTCACTGCTCGTTGCCAGTGTAATGTTCCTCTTCAGCATCCTGCTGGTGGCTATAGGCCTCTTAAGCGACATTATTGCTATCAATCGACGCCTGCTCGAAGATCTGCGGTATGAGGCGCAGCTGAGAAAGCTGGAGAAAGACAGGGAACCATGACCACGACAGGCGGGGGCCGGCGAAGCAGACGCCAGGCCAAGAGTGGCCTTGGTGCCTGCTTTTACTTCGGCCGTTCAGGGCCCGAACTTGCCTTTGTGATTCTTGCGCTCCTAGCAGCCTTATTTTCAGCCTTCAATACCGTTCAACACGTTTTGTTTACGAGCTTTTTGCCCGACACCAGCAGCATGCTAGGGATGACCGTCGGCTGTGCTGGACTGTTTCTATCGACCGCGAGCTGGGCAGCCTTGATTCGCGGACTGGGTGCAGGGTCCAGACCAGCGTTGGCCTTCGGCTTTTTGATTGCTCATGGGTTTTTTGCAGCCGCAACCTATCTGCCGGCGTTGATCACACAGGCCTATCTGGTGGTTTTTGGCCTTGTTGGGTTCGTTTTCCTTGTTCTGAACCTGATCCGAAATCTGACGCCTACGCTGGGGCTCTGGTGCCTAAGTGGCATTTTGATGATCCCCGTGCTGTGGTCTACTGTGGGTTTTATTACCTTCGGCTTGCCGCACGCAAACTTTTTCACTTCATTTGTCGCGGATCGATTGGTGGGCCCCGTGATGTTGGACCTGCTGCATCAAAGGGCTTACATTCAGATCATTCACAACCATGGTGTGCCATCCGTCGGCATTAACGGCCTGGGCTACCATCAGTATCACTGGTTGGTGGCTTATCCGCTCTCAACCTTGTCGGATTTCAGCGGCGTCGAGATCACACGGATCCATGCGAATATCCTGCCCGGCTTTACCGCGCCGGTGCTAATCCATGGCGTTGCTGTTGGTCTAATCCTGATGTCGAGCCGGCTTTGGCTGGCTCTGGTGACCAGCTTAAAAGTGCTGATGGTCTACGTGCTCGCAGTCCTGTTCTCGCCGGCAATTGTTTATGGCCTTGTGTTCCTGACCCCTTCTACGGCCTACTCAATAGCGCTGGCGGGACCGGTGATCGGCCTATTTGTCTGGTACTTCAGCGGCAATCTTTCGCAGCTGCGGAGCTGGCACTTTTTGGTTTTAGGCTGCTTCATTATTGCCATTGGCCTGGCTAAAGTGACCACGGTGCTGCAAGTATCCATGTTGATGGGTGTGCTATGGTGCGCTTTTGTGCTCCGGCGCAGGAATTGGATCTTGGGGGTTGTCTTTGCCACCCTCTGCCTGGCTGTCTCAGCCGCAGCTTGCCTCTATTTTCTTGTTGAGATTTATTCTCACGGAGTAGTCAATGCAGAGGCACCTGAGGCCTATGAAGCGGCCTTCCATGCCCTGCCACAACTGCAGCAAAGCGCAATTATCGCGGACGTTAGGCAAAGTCTGATGGCCCGAACCGTAGGATCAAAAAATACTGAGTTCGAGCGACTTGTCTTCTATCGAAGTGCCTTTGGGCTTACCGCCATTGGCTTCACCCTGTTGAGTGTTGTCCTGAGCCTCGGGGTCCGGGGCCTGCGCAAACATCAGCACTATTGGGTGTTGGGGGTATTAGTGATTCTGACTTTGGCTTTGGTGGTCCAGCGCACCATCTTTGGCTACACAACCCCTACGCAA
>PAPT01000023.1 GCA_002708995.1 Geminicoccus sp.
GGCGTCGAGGATCTCGGTCACCGCGTGGAGCAACCGCAGCCGGGTTTCCAGATCGAGGCTGGAGAAGGGCTCGTCGAGCAACAGCACCCCCGGGCGTGGCGCCAACGCCCGGGCCAGCGCCACCCGCTGCTGCTGTCCGCCGGAGAGGGCTTCGGGCAGGGCATCGCGCAGCGCAAGCAGTCCGGTCAGCTCCAGCAGTTCGTCGACGCGCAGGGTGGCTTCAGTCGCTGACAGACCCCGCAGACCGTAGCGAATGTTGCGCTCCACAGTCATGTGTGGGAACAGAGCGAGGTCTTGGAACACCAGCCCGACACCACGGCGTTCAGGGTTGAGGGTCAGGCCCGGCCGGCTGACCAAGTGATTACCGAGGCTGATCTGCCCAGCCGAAATATCCATGAACCCCGCCAGTGCCCGGAACAGCGTGGTCTTACCGCTGCCGCTCGCGCCGACCAGCGCCAGCCGCCCACCATTCTCAACGGACAGTGACAGTCCATTGAGCACGGGGTGATCGGGGCTGTAACCCGTTGAGATTTCGTCAACGACAAGGCGCGGCATGGCAGTGTCAGTCCACTAAGGCTGGGTTGGTGTTTCTCAATAAAGGGACTTGAACCGCCTGCGCAAGCCATGCACGCGCATTCATGCTGTGCTAGGCCGCGCACAGGGCCTAAGATTGGGTGGCAGGAAGGTGTGTGATTCTATGTCGGACTTTGACTTCATCATCGTCGGTGGCGGGTCAGCAGGCTGCGCGCTGGCCCGCCGTCTGAGCGACGATCCCGGCTTGCGTGTATGCCTGATCGAGGCGGGCGCAAAAGCCCGCAACCCGGCCGTACACCTACCCTTCGGGCTGGCCGTCATTGGTCTGTTCAACAATCTTCAGTGGGGTTACGAGACCGCGCCGCAGGACCAGCTGCGCCAGCGCAATCTGGTCTGGCCTCGGGGACGAGTGCTCGGCGGTTCTTCGGCCGTTAACGCCATGATTTATTCGCGCGGGATGCGGGCAGACTATGACGGCTGGGCGGCGCTGGGCGCGACAGGCTGGGACTACGCATCGGTCCTGCCCTACTTCCGAAAGGCCGAGGCCAACCAGCGGGGTGGCGATGACATCCACGGCGCAGACGGGCTGCTGCCGGTCTCGGACCTGCCCGACCCCAACCCGCTCAGCCGGGCCTTTGTCGAGGCCGGGTCACAGGCCCAGATCCCCGTCACCGATGATTTCAACCGTGGTGAGGACTGTGAGGCGATCGGGATCTATCAGGTCACAACCCGCGATGGGCTGCGGGCCTCTGCGGCCCGGGCCTACCTCTCGCCCGAGGTGCGGGCGCGGGACAACCTGACCATCCTGACCCAGACCAGTGTCCGCCAGATTGTGTTCGAGGGCCGCCGCGCAACCGGGGTCGAAACTGGCATTGCCGGGAGGCACGCTGGCCAAGGAGCCGGCGACGACAGGACGCAGACCCTGTGCGCCGCTCGCGAAGTCCTGCTCAGCGCCGGCGCGATCAACAGCCCGCACCTGCTCATGCTCTCCGGCATCGGTCCGGCCGAGCATTTAAGCAGCCACGGCATCGACGTGGTCCACGACGCCCCCTTTGTCGGCCAGCGCCTCGTCGACCACCTCGACGTCATAACCCAGTTCACCAGCCGCATCGGCGCGCGTGGCGGACTGGGCTTTCAGTGGAACGTACCCGCGCGCAGTCTGCGCTGGGCGCTGCAGTGGCTCAGCCGCCGCGGCGGCACCTTCGCCTCAAACGTGGCCGAGGCGGGCGGTTTCGTGAAATCCGACCCATCGCTCGACCGCCCCGATATCCAGTTCCACTTTCTGCCCGCGCGCATGGCCAATCATGGCCGCCAGCTGGTCTGGGGCTACGGCTATACGCTGCACGCCTGCAACCTTTACCCCAGATCAGAAGGAGAGATTCGCCTCGCCTCCGCCGACCCGGCGGCGCCACCGATCATGGATCCACGCTACCTCAGCGATCCCGACGGCCACGACATGCGGGTGCTGATGGCTGCGCTGGATTGGTCGCGGCGCATCCTTGCTGCACCGGCCTTCGACGGTTACCGGGGCCGGGAGCTGCGGCCGGGCGCCGCCGTCCAGACCGCAGAGCAGATCCGCGACTGGGTCGCCCGCACGGCAGAAACCATTTACCACCCGGTCGGCACCGTCGCCATGGGCGCGGCCGACGATCCGCGCGCGAGCCTGACCCCGGACCTGCGGGTCAAGGGCGTCAGGGGCCTGCGCGTCGTCGATGCGTCGGTCATGCCACGCCTGATTGGAGGCAATACTAACGCACCCACGATAATGATTGCGGAAAAAGCCGCCGAGATGATCCTCGACGCCGTCCGCTCAGGAGAAAAGGGTCCCACGCCATGATCACCACCTACCACCTCGCCAATGCCGACGGCGCCCATTTCAGCCCCCACGCCTGGCGCACCACTATGGCGCTGGCGCACAAGGGCCTAGAGCACGAGAGCCGCGGCGTCGCTTTCACCGAGATCAGCACCATCTGCGACGGAGAGCGAAAGATTGTCCCGACCATCGAGGACGGGGAACGGGTGCTCTCCGACAGCTGGGCCATCGCCCTGCACCTCGAAGACAGCGTCACCAGTGGCCGCAGTCTGTTCGGCGGGGAAAAGGGTAAGGCCCACGCCCTGTTCATCAACAACTGGGCGAGCTTCGGCCTGCAGCCTCTGCTGCTGCAAATTATGATCCTCGAGCTGTTCGAGCGCCTACAGGACCGGGATAAGGTCTATTTCCGCGAGTCCCGCGAGAAGCGCTTCGGGCGCAGCCTCGAGGACCACGCCGCGCTGGCCGATGAGGCCAGGCAGCGCCTGCCCGCTATGCTGTCCCCGCTGTCGATGACGCTGAACTCGCAGACCTGGCTGGGCGGGGACGTGCCCTCCTACGCCGACTATATCGCGCTGGGTGCCTTCCAGTGGGTGCGGACGTCGTCGAGCTTCGACCTGCCTGGATTTGCTGGGGAGAAGGTTTCCGCCTGGCACGATGCCATGCTCGACCTGCACGATTGCCTCGCCCGCACCAACACGTGAGCCTGAGGTCAGCGGCCGAGGCTTGACTTGTCGCGTAACGTCGGCTCGATTCCTGCCATGTTGATGACTTAGGTGAACATAATTAACCGGGCACCGGCGACCGACGAGTGCGCACCACCCGGAAACCGACTGTGAAGGGTCTGACACCACCATGCTGAAAAATCGCTTCACCGCGTGTTTCTCCGTGATTTCAGGCGCTGTGCTGCGAGCTCTCGCCGTGCCGTTCTCGGTCTCGCTTTCCCTGCTGTTGGTGCTGGCCAGCGGTGCCATGACTTCGGCAGCGGCGCAGCAGGGTTCGGTCCGGGTGCTCGCGGTGGTCAATGACGACATCATCACCGACGTCGACTTGTCCTACCGCATCAACCTCGCCATCATGGTCGCCGAAGTCGCCAACACCGCTGAGCGCCGTCGCCTGCTGGCGCCGCAGGTGCTGGACAAGTTGATCACCGACAAGATCCGCCTGCAGGAAGCCGACCGCCTCCAGCTCGACATTCCGAGGGTCTTTATCGACGACGCCTTCGAGCGCATTTCGCGGCAGAACGGGCTGGATGCAGCCGGATTCGAAGCCCTGATCCGACGAGCTGGCGTTCCTTTGGAGACCATGCGCGAGCAGATCAAGGCGCAGATCGCCATGACCGTCATCACCCAACGGCAGATTGCCCGTGATGTCGAAATTAGCGACCGGGAGCTAAAGGCCGAAATCAACCGCATCAATGCACTGCGGGGCCGGTCCGAGCGACGGGTGCTGGAAATCTTCCTGCCATTCAGCTCACAGCGTTCGGAATCCGAAGTCCGTCAGCAGGCCTTCAGCCTGATCGAACAGCTGCAGGCCGGGGGCAACTTCGCCAAGCTGGCACAGCAGTATTCTTACGCCGCGACCGCCGGGGTGGGTGGCGACCGGGGTTGGGCGTCTGAGGGCTCGCTCGACCACGATCTGGAGGCCGGGCTGGCCAATGTCCGCCTAGGTCAGATCACCAAGGAGCCCGTGCGGACCGGCGAAGGCTACTATATCATGGGTGTCCTCAACCGCCGCCCGATCGGGAAGGCATCCTCGCGCACCATCGCGTCGCTGCGCCGGTTGTTCCTTGCCCTCCCCGAAGACCTCAGCTCCCCCGTGGGGCAGGAGCGTCTTGGCCTGCTCTCTGGTATCAGCGAACAGATCCGGGGCTGCGCCCGCTTCGATCAGGTTGCTGCCCAGTACGGGGATCCCGGCTCGGGCAACATGGGCGAAGTCGACCTTTCCACGCTACCGCCTGCCATCTCCATTACCCTGTCAGCGCTCGAGGTCGGTGAAGTCAGCGAGCCGCTGCCGGCCGACGGCGGTGGCGCGGTCTACATGATCTGCGGCAAGCGGCTGGAAATCGACCCGCTGACGGCGGAGAAGGTGCGTGAGCGTCTCGAACGCCAACAGGTGAATACCTTGTCCCGCCGCTACGATGCCGACCTGCGGCGTGACGCCTACATCGACTACCGGTTCTGATTGGTGACGCATGTCGCCGACCTCCCGCCCCTGCGCCGCCTGCTGAACGCGCACGACCTCTCGCCGACCAAGGCGCTGGGTCAGAATTTCCTGCTCGATCTCAACCTGACAGCCCGGATTGCCCGCGCGGCTGACCCGCTCGACGGATGCCACGTGGCCGAGATTGGCCCCGGCCCGGGAGGGCTGACCCGGGCGCTGCTCGAAAGCTCGGCGGCGAGCCTGACGCTGATCGAGAAAGACCTGCGCACCGCGCCCATCCTCGCCGCGCTGGCAGAGACCGAAGAGGGACGGGCAAAGGGCCTGCGCCCCCTGTTCGAAGACGCGCTCACCGTTGATCTGCTGGAGATGCTGCCCGCTCCCCGCGCCGTTGTCGCCAATCTGCCTTTCAACGTGGCCACCCCGCTGCTGGTGCGCTGGCTTCGGGACCTGTGGCGGGAGCCGGGGGCCTACCGCAGTCTCACCCTGATGTTTCAGCGCGAGGTGGTCGACCGCATCGTGGCCCGGCCGGGCGACCGGTCCTATGGCCGGCTCACCGTGCTCACGGCCCTGAGCGCGGCCGCGGCGTATCGGCAGTTCGACGTTCCTGCGCAGGCTTTCACCCCGCCGCCCAAGGTCACGTCGGCCATCGCCCGCATCGATGCCCGCGACAGCCTCCCCGGGCCGCTGGCCCTGTTCGAAGCCATCGAGGGCGTAACGGCCGCCGCCTTCGGACAGCGTCGCAAGATGCTGCGTCAGTCGCTGAAATCGGTATTCCCGGACCCGGTTGCGTTGCTGGAAGAGCTGGAGATTGCCCCGACCGCGCGGGCGGAGCAGCTGCCACCCGAGGCCTTTCTGGCACTGGCGAAACGCCGCTGAAGTGGCTGATCTAGTCTTCGATCGACCGGATATCGGTGACGATGCCTTCGATGCCGCGCAGCCGTTCCCGGCGCTGGCGCTCGGCGGTCAGGATCGCCCGCACCTGTGCGACGCTCTGCTCGATATCGGAATTGACGATGATGAAATCGTATTCCGCCCAGTGCGAGACCTCCGCCGGGGCTTTTGACAGGCGGTAGGCGACCTGCTCATCGGTCTCACCGGTCATTTGCTGACGGGATTTCAGCCGGGTTTCCAGCGCTGCCAATGACGGTGGCAGCACGAATACGCTGACCAGATCCTGCGGCATTTTCTGGCGCAGTTGCTGGGTTCCCTGCCAGTCGATGTCGAACAGCACGTCCCGCCCTTTGGACAGCGCCTTTTCGATCGCCGCGCGCGGGGTGCCGTAGGCGTTGTTGAAGACGTTGGCCCATTCCAGCAGGCCGTCTTCGTCGATCAGGGTCTGGAAGCGATCGTCGCTGATGAAGTGGTAGTGCACGCCGTCGACCTCGCCTTCACGCGGGGCGCGCGTGGTGGCGGATACGGACAGCTCCAGCGCATCGTCACCGTCGAGCAGAGCGCGGGAAATCGTGGTTTTGCCCGCCCCCGACGGCGAGGACAGCACCAGCATCAGGCCCCGGCGGGGCAGGGTATCATTCGACATTGGCCACCTGCTCCTTGAACTGATCGACCACGGATTTGAGCGCCAGCCCGGTGTTGGTCAGGTTCATCGACCCGGCCTTCGAGCACAGCGTATTCGCTTCGCGCATGAACTCCTGCGCTAGAAAGTCGAGCTTGCGCCCGACGGGCTCTCCGGCGTTGAGCAGGCCGCGCGCGCTCTCAATATGGGCGCGAAGGCGGTCGAGTTCCTCGCGGACGTCGGCCTTGGTGGCAAGGACAGCGGCTTCCTGCGCTAGCCGGTCTTCGAGCAGGGTCGTGCCGGCCTTGGCCGCCAGATCGCTGGCAAGCGCGGTCAGGCGCGCGGCCACAGCCTGCGCCACTGCGTCAGTTTCCGGCTCTGCCTGCGCCACCAACGCCTCGATCTGATCGACAAGACCGGTGAGGATGGCGTGCAGCTGGGCGCCTTCACCCAGACGCGCCGTGCGCAAGGCGGCGGCTGCCTCGCCGAAGGACTGCAGCACAGCTTCGTTCAGCGCGCCCCGTTCCTCGTCGCTGAGCGTCGCCGAACGGGTTTCGAGCACGCCGGGCAGCCCGAGCAGCGCGGCGGTATTCGGTGCGGTGCCGTCGTGGCGGCGGACCAGCTGCGCCAGCCGGTCGAGGGCAGCTTCGTCTATCGTGACTTCGGGGCGGCGCCCGGGCAGGTCGAGCTGCAGGCTGGCCGAGACCGAACCCCGGCTGACCTGCGTCTGCAGCGTCTTTTTCAGGCTGGCTTCAAGGCTGTCCATCCGGCTGGGCATGCGCCAGCGCACGTCGAGGGACTTGCCGTTGACCGACTTCAGGGACCAGGTCCAGCTCGCTTCGCCGTGACTGCCGTCAACGGCGGCAAAGCCGGTCATGGATTGCAAAGGGGAGACATCTGCCGTCATGTCGCGTCTATACCCCTGCGCCGCGGCAAAGAGTAGGCCTTTGCGTATATTTCTCTGCAAACATTCAGGACCAATGCCATGAAAAACCCTCAGGCAATCATCATCACCGGTGCGTCGAGCGGGCTGGGTGCCGGTCTGGCGCGGGCCTACGCGGCCCCGGGGGTTACTCTGCTGCTGACCGGGCGCAATCAGGCGCGTTTAGGCGAGGTCGCTGCAGATTGCAAGGACCGGGGTGCCCAGGTTCTGACGGCCGTGGTCGACGTTGCCGACCAGGAGGCCATGGATCAGCTGCTGACTGATTTTGACCGCGCCCATGAGACCGATCTGGTGATCGCCAACGCAGGCATCGGCCATGGGACCGGGCGCTACCTTATGGAGCGCGCACGCCAGACCGCCGAAGTCGTCAATATCAATGTTGCCGGTGTCACCAACACGGTCATGCCGCTGGTCAACCGCATGGCCACCCGGGGGCGGGGACAGATCGCGGTTATGGCCTCGGTTGCCGGGTACGCAGCGATTTCGTACTCGCCGACTTATGCAGCATCAAAAGCCTTTGTGAAGCACTGGGGCGAAGCGCTCCGGGGCCGGCTCAAGCCCTTCGGTGTCGCGGTGACGACCCTGTGTCCAGGGTTCGTCCGCAGCCCGATGACCGATGCCAACCGCTTTCCTATGCCGTTCCTGATGGACCACGACCGCGCCATCGCGATCATGAAGCGGGGGCTGGAAGCCGGGCAGGGCCGGGTTTCCTTCCCGTGGCCCGTGACCTGGGGTGCCGGTCTGCTCGGTGCCCTGCCGAGCTTCATCGCCATGCCGCTAATGACGCTGCGGCGCCGGGCCAAGCTGCCGCCGCTGGACTAGAGGCGCCCGTGGTTACTGCTGCGCTGGGGGAATGCCGTCGGTTGGCCTAGGCTTGGGCACGACCGGCCCGAAGCGCAGGTGCTCGCAGGCCCGCCAGGCGGCGACGTTGAGCTGATGCTCGGCGTAAGTCGCGGCGAAGGCCGTCTTGCCGTCACAGCCCGCGACGAAGAACAGGAAATCCGTCACGGCCGGGTGCAGCGCCGCGTCTATCGCTTCACGGCCGGGATTGGCGATCGGGCCGGGTGGCAGGCCATCGCGCTGATAGGTGTTGTAGGGGTTGCTGGCGTCGTCGAGTTCGGAGCGCCGCAGGCCCCGGCCCAGCCGTCCCGTCCCTTGGGATAGGAAATAGACCAGCGTCGGATCGGCCTGCAGCCTGATGCCTTGCGCGAGCCGGTTGCTGTAGACGCTGGCGACGAGGCCACGCTCGTCGGCGCGGGCGGTTTCCTTCTCGATGATCGAAGCAAGGATCAGCGCCTCTTCGGGAGTTTGCACCACGGTGCGGTCGCTGCGCGCAGCCCAGGCTTTGGCCAGCGCCCGGTCCATGGCCGCGACCATGCGGTCGAGAACGGCCTGACGCTCGTCGTCGAGCTGGTAGGCGTAGGTATCGGGCAGGATCCGGCCTTCATCGGGCAGACGCACGAGGTCCCCCGTCAGTCCCGGCGCGGCGAGCAGGCGGTCGAGCGCGGTCGACAGGGTGAGGCCTTCGGGCAGGGTCACCTGCCGCAGCACGGCCTTGCCGCGCACCAGAATGTCGAGGATGTCGGCCGGGGTCGCCCGGGCCGGGATGACGAATTCGCCGGCTTTGACCGCGCCGGAAACGCCCTGCACCCGGGCGAGCAGGATGATCTGATTGGCGCTGTTGATCAGTTCGGCGGCTTCGAGGTCGGCCGCGACCGTGCGCAGGCCCGCGCCGGCGGGCACGACAAAGGTCACGTCCTGCGTTGCCGTCGCAGGCGGTTGCATCCAAAAGGCACCCACCCCCAGCACGGCCACGACTGCAGCGGCCAGAAAAGCCCCCATCGTCACTCCGAACTTTAAGATGAAGTTGAACACCAGACAGCGTCCATTTCTGATGTTCTACCGCAGCCCGCTGCGATGGGTGATCAAAATCTTCGGCCTCAGCCGGAATAAGCCGAGAAAATCAACGAACCATTGGTGCCACCGAAGCCGAAACTGTTCGAGATCGTGGCCCGAATCTGCCGCTCGCGCGGGTGGTTCGGGACAAGGTCCATGTCGATAGTGTCCTCGGGGTCGTTGAGGTTCAGGGTAGGCGGGGCGACCTGATCCCGGATCGCCAGCAGGCAAAAGATCGCCTCCAGCGCGCCTGCAGCGCCCAGCGCGTGGCCGACGGCAGACTTGGTCGACGACATCGACATGGCCTTGCGGTGTTCGCCGAACAGCTGGCGCACCGCGCCGAATTCGGCGAGATCACCCAGCGGGGTCGAGGTGCCGTGGGCGTTCACGTAGTCGATGTCTTCGGGGTTCATGCGGCCTGAGCGCAGGGCGGCTTCCATGGCGCGGCGGCCGCCGTTGCCGTCTTCGGGCGGGGCGGTGATGTGGTGTGCATCGCCAGACATGCCATAGCCCCGCACCTCGGCGAGAATATTGGCGCCGCGCGCGCGGGCGTGCTCGAGTTCTTCAAGGATCACCACACCGGCGCCCGAGCCGATCACGAAGCCATCGCGGCCCTTGTCCCAGGGGCGGGATGCGGCCGTCGGGTCATCGTTGTAGCGGGTCGAAAGCGCGCGCGCGGCGCAGAAGCCAGCGACACCGATTTCGATAATGCCGTGCTCGGTGCCGCCCGCGACCATCACGTCGGCGTCGCCCAGAGCGATCATCCGCGCGCTGTCGCCGATGGCGTGGGTGCCGGTGGTGCAGGCGGTGGAATTGGCGTGGTTGGGTCCACGGAAGCCGTATTTCATCGAAATATGGCCCGAGGGCAAGTTGACCAGGATCGCCGGGATCGAGAACGGCGACAGCCGCCGCGCGCCCTTGGTCAGTACGGTTTCCACCGCGTGGGTGAAGCTCTCGATACCGCCGATGCCCGAGCCAATCATGACCCCGGTGCGGTTCTGCGCTTCTTCGTCGGTTGGCATCCAGCCCGACATGTCCACCGCTTCGGTCGCGGCGGCGAGGGCATAGATGGTAATGGGGTCGACGCGGCGACGTTCCTTGTCCGGCATCACCGTTTCGGGATCGAGGATAAAGGGGTCGTCCGACTTGGGGCCGCAAAGCAGCGGCACTTCCCCGCCGATGGTCGACGGCAGATGGGACGCGTCGAAGCCTTCGATGGTGGCAATACCGCTCTCAGAATTCAGGAGCCGACGCCAGACATTCTCAACGCCCGCTCCCAGCGGTGACACCATTCCCACGCCTGTAACGACAACGCGGCGAAGACCGGTCATGCTCAACCCTCGTCCAATCCGGCCGGGGCGTCCGCGCCTGCGCACCCCCGGGCCGTTCAAATCAAAGTCCGGGCCTTAGGAAACCGCCTCGGAAATGTGCTTGATCGCATCGCCAACGGTGCCGATCTTCTCAGCGGCATCGTCAGGAATCTCGAGGTTGAACTCTTCCTCGAAGGCCATCACCAGCTCAACGGTGTCTAGGCTGTCAGCGCCCAGATCATCGACGAAGCTCGCCGCTTCAACAACTTTGTCTTCCTCGACCGACAGGCGTTCGACGACGATTTTCTTCACGCGATCAGCTACGTCACTCATGGCTTATTTTCCTAAGGTTGTTCGCTAAATTGAATAGGATGCGGTCCCATAGCACAAGCCTTTCGCGCGTCGAAACAACAGAACAAGGGGTCTGCTGACCGCTGGCGCTATAGCTGGCGACTATTCGATTGCGGACAGACTACAACATGGCCATGCCGCCGTTGACGTGCAAGGTCGCCCCGCTCATGTACCCGGCTTCGTCGCTGGCGAGGAAAACTACGGCGGCGGCGATCTCTTCCGGGCGGCCCATGCGGCCCGCAGGAACCATGGAAATCTGCTCGGAAACGACCTTCTCTGGCAGGTCGGCAGTCATGGCTGTTTCGATATAACCGGGCGCGATACAGTTGGCCGTAATCCCCCGCGAGCCCAGCTCCTTGGCCATGGATTTGGTCATGCCGACGATCCCGGCTTTGGAGGCGGCGTAGTTCGCCTGCCCCGGATTGCCCATGAAGCCGACCACGGAGACGACGTTGATGATCCGGCCCCAGCGGCGCTTCATCATGCCCTTCATAGCGCCGCGACACAGCCGGAAGGTCGCCGTGAGGTTCACGTCCAGCACCGCGCGGAAGTCTTCGTCCTTCATGCGCATGGATAGGCCGTCCCGGGTCAGACCGGCGTTGTTGACCAGAATGTCGATCTGGCCGGCTGCTGCTTCAGCGGCGGCGAGCATGGCCACTTCGCTTTTGGCGTCACCGAGGTTGGCGGTGATGACGTGGCAGGTCGCCGAGCCACAGGCGGCGGCGGTTTCCTGCAGCGCGTCTTCGCGCCGCCCGGTGAGGATCAGGGTCGCACCCTGAGCCGCCAGTGCAATGGCCGTGGCCCGGCCGATGCCGCCAGAGGCGCCGGTGACGAGGGCAACTTTTCCGGTCAGGTCAAACATGATTTCAGGGTCCTTCGAATTCTGGTGTTTCTTGGCCCGCCATCGGTTGCAGGCTTGTCCCGTGTCTGTGCGGAGTGGGGGGTGGGCTCAGGCGAGGCCCTCGGCGAAGCTGCGCAGGCCTTCGGCCGTGCCCACGGACTGGGCTGCAACCTCGGGGGCGATGCGCTTAGTCAGCCCGGCGAGGACGGCGCCAGCACCCAACTCGACCAGCTCAGTGACGCTCTGACCGGCCATCCAGGCCACGGACTCGCGCCACCGCACCCGTCCGGTGACCTGCGCGACCAGCAGTTCGCCGACCCGTGCCGGGTCGCTGTTGGCCTCGGCCAGCACGTTGGCGACTACGGGCAGGGCGGGGACGGCAAAGGCCTGCCCGGCCAGCGCCTCGGCCATCGCATCGGCGGCGGGTTGCATCATCGAGCAATGGAAGGGCGCCGATACCGGCAGCGGCAGGGCGCGCTTGGCCCCGGCGGCCTTCATGGCCTCGCCAGCCGCCGCGACAGCAGCTGCCGCGCCGGAGATGACCACCTGTCCCTCGGCGTTGTCATTGGCAACCTCACAGGCGCCGAGGCCCGCGTCGACGTCTTTCAGTGCGGCTTCAACCTGCTCCATGCTCAGCCCGAGCACGGCGGCCATGGCGCCTTCACCGACGGGGACTGCGGATTGCATGGCCCGGCCCCGCAGGCGCAGCAGGCACGCGGTATCGGCGACAGGCAGCGCGCCCACGGCGGCGAGCGCAGCGTATTCGCCCAGCGAGTGACCGGCGACGAAGCTGCCGTGGTCGGCGAGGCGGATCCCGAATTCAGCCTCCAGCGCCCGGACCACGGCGAGCGAGACCGCCATCAGCGCAGGCTGGGTGTTCTCCGTCAGGCGCAGGTCATCATCGCTGCCTTCAAAGATCAGAGTGGACAGCTTTTCGCCCAGCGCATCGTCGATTTCGTTGAATACATCGCGTGCGGCCGGGAAGGTCTCGGCAAGATCGCGGCCCATGCCGATTTTCTGGCTGCCCTGTCCGGGGAAAACGAAAGCCCGCATATCGTACTCGTCCTTGCTGATCGTTCAGGAGTCTGGTGTTGGGCCGTTTTATGCGCTCGTGAGGCGGGGCTGACAACCTTTTCAGGCCCTGCAGACGGGCTTCACGGGTGCCATGCGCTTGCGCTGTTGTCTTCTGCGGCAGCACCGTCTAAACCGCTTGCTGCTCAACGTCTCCTTGCCAGTCCCCGAGCTCTGAAAAAGGGCTGGCTGATGACTTTTCCACGACGAAGGGTCAAATCATCCATAGGGAGTCTTATTGGATGGCATTTTACGAGTGCGTCTACATGGCGCGGCCGGATGTTTCCACGACCCAGGTCGAGGCAATCACCGAGCAAATTACCAACATCATCACCGAACGTGGCGGCTCTGTTCACTCGACCGAGTACTGGGGCCTGAAGTCCCTGGCTTACCGGGTCAAGAAGAACCGCAAGGCGCACTACGTGCTGATGAACATCGACTGCAACAACGACGCCAAGGCTGAGATGGAGCGGACCATGTCCCTGAACGAAGACGTTCTGCGGATGTTGACCCTGCGTCTGGAAGAAATGCCTGACGGCCAGTCGATCCAGATGCGTGCCAAGGCGCGCGGCGATCGCCCGGACCGTGGCGATCGTGGTGACCGTGGCGATCGCGGTGACCGGGGTGAGCGTCGCGAACGCCGCTCCGAAGACGCGTAGAACAGAGGAAGAGGATAAAGACTATGGCTCGTCGTCCCTTTACCCGACGCAAGAAGTCCTGCCCGTTCTCTGGTCCCAACGCGCCAGTGATCGACTACAAGGACACCAAGCTGCTCAGCCGCTTCCTGTCGGAGCGTGGCAAGATCGTTCCTAGCCGGATCACGGCCGTTTCTGCCAAGAAGCAGCGTGAACTCTCCCGCGCCATCAAGCGCGCCCGCACCATGGCCCTGCTGCCATACGTGATCGGCTAAGGCGGAAAAGGAAAGCAACTCATGATGAACGTTATCCTTCTCCAGCGCGTGGAAAAGCTTGGCCAGATGGGCGATGTCGTGACCGTTAAGCCCGGTTACGCCCGCAACTATCTGCTGCCTCAGGGCATCGCCCTGCGCGCCACCAATGACAACAAGGCCGTGTTCCAAGCCCGTCGCGCCCAGCTCGAGGCCGAGAACCTCAAGCGCCGCGAAGAAGCCGAAGACATGGCTGGCCGGATGGAAGGCCTGTCCATTCCAATGATCCGGCAGGCATCCGACACCGGCCAGCTGTACGGCTCGGTCACCACCCGCGACATCGCGGCAGGTGTTTCGGAAGCCGGTTTCACCATCGGGTCCAACCAGGTCATGCTCGACCGGGCCATCAAGACCCTGGGCGTGCATAACATCCGCGTTAAGCTGCACCCTGAAGTCGATCTGATGATCAACATCAACGTCGCTAAGTCCGAGGAAGAAGCCCTTGGCCTGACCGTTGAAGAAGAGGACGATTTCGGCCAGGATCTCGAATTTGGTGCCTTCGATAATGAAGACGGCGACGTTCGGATCACGCGTTCCGACGAAGACGATGCGCCGGCCGCAGTAGAAGCTGAAGCCGAAGCAGAAGCAGAAGCACCGGCGGAAGAGGCTGAGGCCGCGTCTGAAGACGACTGATCCGGCCCCGCGCCTGACAGCTCAGAAGAACAAGGCCTGGCTATCGCGCCGGGCCTTTTTCGTTTGCGGTCTCCGTGCGTCGGTGTCCGCAGGCCGCAGCGCTTCACGTCCCCATGAACCGCCCTTGTCGGTGATTGACCCCGCCTCTATGTCTATTTGGACATGTGAGACGAAGGTGAAATGCGATGAAATGGCTCTGCATACCGGCTGCCGTGGCTCTGACCGGCCTGACGGTCACCCCCGCTTCAGCGCAGTCCGGTGACTTTCTGGCCGCGCTGAGTGCGACCCGCGCCAGCGACCCCGAGGCGGCGAGCCGTTATCTCACCGCAGCGCTGGACAGAGACCCGGATCAGCAGTCGCTCGTTCGTCAGCAAATCTCCGTTTACACCATCGAAGGCGACTATGACGCCGCGCTGCCCCACGCGCAGGACGTGCTCGCGCTCAATCCTGATGACGAGCTGGCGCGCTGGGTCGTCCGGGTCGCTGCTATCCGGCGCGGTGACTGGCACGCGGCGCAGGCGGTGCTGCCGGCGGTGATCCAGACCCGGCTGGATGAGTTTATTGCAACCGTTGCCAATGCAGCCGTCCTGACCGGTGTTGGCGACATCGAGGCTGCGCTCGCTGAAACCCGGACCGGTTTCGATGAAAAGGGCATTGGGCCGCTGGGCGACTACGCCCGGGGTCTGATCTACGCGGCATCGGGCGAGGCTGAAGCCGCCTCTGACGCCCTGGCTGCCTTCATCAGCCGCGACCCCTTCCAATATCCGCGCATGGCCGAAGTCACGGCCAACGCCTTCGAGCGTTCGGGCGATCTGGAAAACGCCCGCTTCGTCTACAATGCGCTGCGGGAGACCGGCGCCCGCCCCGGCGGTCAGGCTGGCATTGATCGCATCGAGCAGGGCGACCCTTACCCCGAGGCACTGACCCCGACCCCGCTGGACATCTACACCGAACTGCTGTTCGTCATCGTCCGCCTGCTCGATGATCAGGACAGCCCCGAACTCGCCTACCGCTATGCGCAGGAAATCGGCTATCTGCTGACCCCGGAAGCCCCGCTGTTCCCCGGTTTCTCCGAAGTCATCGCCTCGTCGCTGCTGGCGCTGGAGCGCTTTGAAGAGGCAGAGGCGGCCTACGCCACGCTCGAAGACGTCCTGGCGTTCCGCTTCTCCGCCATTCTGGGACAAATTCAGGCACTTTCGGATCAGGAACATTACGACGAGGCCCTCGCCAAGCTCGATGAGGCCGAAGCGATTCTGGGTCGGTCGCCCGTCATTCTGCGCCAGCGCGCTGTGCTGCTGTTCCGGGCCGAAGATTACGAGGCTGCCGACCTTGCCTTCGCCGAGTGGCAGGATTCGGTTGTGCAGCCGGGCGCAGCCGCAGCCCAGACCCTGTTCATCGCCGGGATCGTCTCTTACCAGCTCGAAGACTACGTGGAGATGGAAGAGCGGCTGGAAAGCTCCCTCGAACTCGATCCCGATAACCCGCATGTCATGAACTATCTCGCCTACTCGTGGGTGGAGCGTGGCATTAACCTCGACCGCGGGTTCGACATGCTGATGCGGGCGGTCGAGCTGGCCCCCGAAAGCGGTGCCATCATCGACAGCCTCGGCTGGGCCCACTACCAGCTGGGTGACTACGATGAGGCCGTTCCGTTCCTTGAGCAGGCCTTCCAGATCAATCCCTGGAGCTGGGAAATCGCCGAGCACGTTGCTGATGCATACTGGCAGGTCGGCCGGGAGCTGGAGGCGGAGTTTTTCTGGAACCGGGCGCTGGGCCTGCCGGAAATCCCCGATGATCACGTCGAGGCCATCCGGATCAAGCTGGTCGAGGGAATGAGCCGCGACCCGGTGCGATGATCACCGGCGTCAACGCTGCTGAACCTGCCTCCGTCTCCGTCTTCGCCCCGGCTAAGCTGAACCTGTTCCTGCACGTTTTCGGGCGGCGCCCGGACGGCTACCACGACCTCGAAAGCCTGTTCGTGTTTCTCGATGTCGGGGACCGCCTGCACTTCGAGCGAGCGGACAGTTCTGCTGCCAACTTAGTGCTCGACCCCGACCCCGGCATTCCCCGCGAGCAAAACCTGATCTGGCGTGCGCTGGAGCGGGTGCACGCCCTTGAACCGCGCCTGCCGCAGCCGCGTATCCGGGTCGAAAAGGCCTTGCCGATGCAGGCGGGTCTGGGGGGCGGCAGCGCCGATGCGGCTGCGGTCGTGCACTGGGCCGAAGGCCTGTTCCCCAATGCGGATTTCCGGGCAGTGGTGGCCGGTCTCGGCGCCGACCTGCCCCCCGCCATGGACCAGCAGGCGCGGGTCTGGCGCGGGACAGGTGCTGTGCCGGGTGACCTCGTGACCGACCTTGCCGGGACGCCGGTGCTGTTGCTCAAGCCTGTGGGCGGGGTTTCGACAGCGGCCTGTTTCCAGCGGCTCGATCCCGGCGCGCCAGCCCCTTCGCCGGACTTCAGCGATTCATCGCGCGCGTGGCTGCCCGCGACCCGCAACGATCTGGAAGCCCCTGCGCGTGCTCTCAATCCGGACATCGGCGCGGCGCTCGATGCCCTTTGCGGGGCAGCGGGGGAGCCTTGGCTGGTGCGGATGACCGGTTCGGGCAGTACCTGCTTTGCGCTTTATAATAAAAAAGGGCCGCGCGATGCGGCCCTTGAAGCGGTTCAGCGCCGGTTCCCCGGATGGTGGACGGCGGCGGCAGAGATCCTCTGACACAGAGGCCCCGGCCTTACTTGATCAAGTCGAGCACGCCCATGGCCCGCGCCTCAGTCTCCAGATGCTGGAGCAGCTCGGCGGACAGCACCGCTTCGCCGGCAAAGCCGTACTCAGCCGCGTACAGGCCGATGGCAGCCGACGTGCGGTCGTCGATCACACCGTCGACCGGGCCGGGGTTGATGAACAGGGCATCGAGGATGGACTCGACCCGGTAGCGCTCGGTTTCACCGATGGTGGTGATCGGCTGGCTGGTCCGCTGTTGCAGTGAAATCGTGAACCAGGCCGCCAGCGCGATAAAGCCGAGCATGCAGAGCAGCACCAGCACTGTCGACAGCGCCATGGGGGTCCGGCGCGCCTGCCCGATCGGGCCGACCGGGGCTGCGGTGCGGGTCTCGGTCCGCTCCACGTCATTCTTGATTTTGCGCGCCTGCAGCGTCCGCCTCGGCCCAGGGTCCTGATCGAGGGCGCCGTCGCTGCTCACCGGGCGCACGTTGGCGTCGGGGCGCGCACTCGCAGCGTCGGCACGTGCCGAGGGCGCGAGGCGTCCCGCCAGTGGGGTCAGCAGAGAATTGGCCGGCAACTGTGACACGGGTTCGATGGTTCCCTTATCGGTGGGGGCGGCGACCCCCGGCAAGGATGGCAGTCTGTCGAGCAGGCCGGCAGCCCCTTCGCGAAGCTTCAGGCCAAAGCCCGAAAGCCGCTCGCCCATGGATGCTGCGCTGCCTGCCGACTGGGTCGCATAATTATTTACGAAATTCGACGATTTTGCGAGTGCTGTCGTCAGTCCCTGTCCGGTTCGGGCGAGGGATTCACGCGCCTGTGACAGCCGCGAAGGCCGCTGGGTCTGGAACTGGCGCTCGTCTGACCACTGCGGTCCTGCCTCCATCGCCGCAACCGCAGGCTCGTCTGCTGGAAGGTCGTCTTCGGCGACGTGCCACCCTGTATCCGTTTCGGCTTCAGCTTCAGCCTGCACTTCAAGATCCGCCACAGGCTCAGCTTCAGCTTCAGCCATGGGCATAGGGTCAAGGGCGGCTTCGGCTTCCTCGGCTGGGGTGGTGGACGTCGCGGTCGGGGCGGTCGGGGCGAGGTCGTATTCCTGCGCCTCGCGCTCGGTGAGCTGCGGGCTGTTGCCGACGTAGACTTCAGCCATGGGGCTGGGCGGTTCCGGGATCACGTTGGCATAGCCGGTCTCGGGCATCATCGGGCCCCCGTCCGGCATGGCAGCGGCAGTTGCTGCCGGTGTGGTCGGTTCCGTCTGCGGCTTCGGTGCCAGCGTCGAGCGGCTGCTCACGCGGGCCTCAGAGGCGTTGGCGGGCACCTGCCGGTCGAGGATGGCTGAGGCTTCGGCGTAGGTCCGCAGCCGCTGTCGAGCGCGGAATTCGAGCGAAGGCTGCTGAGATTTATTTGCTGCCGCACCGGGTTTTACGGCGACACGCTCGTCGCGCGCGGTCACGATACGGGGGCGGTTCTGCTGGCTGCCCAGGCTCTGGGCAGTAAAGCGACGGCTGTGCGTCACATCATCTGAGCGATCCATTGGCCTCAAAATCCTTTGGCCTGAGACACTTACGTGTCCGAAACTAAAAATGAATTTCGACCAAAATTATCATGGCGGTCGAACAAATTAGGCTAAAACTCTGAAATCAGGCGTGTTTATGCCAAAGATCGGCCTCAAATGCAAGCTTTATGCGTTTTGGCCGGATGGCCGGTTTTCGCTGGTCCGATGCGCGGCAAGAGCCTTGCGCTCGTCGGGGCGGTCGAATATGTAACCAATCCTACGGGTGGGGCATGGCCAAGCGGTAAGGCATCCGGTTTTGGTCCGGTGATCCCAGGTTCGAATCCTGGTGCCCCAGCCATAGATTTTTCCGTCTATTGCTGGCGACATTCGCACGAGGTTTGGCCTCGTCTTGCCTCTGCTCTTTGTCTGGGCCTGTTGTTGGCCTAAGTATGAACCAAAGACACGGACGATGGGCCTGCCATGGCGGACAATCCCCTCAGCTTTCACGAAATCAAAGACCTAGATATGCGCATCGCCGCCAATGGCGAATGGTTCTATCGCGGGTCGCGCATCGAGCGGAAAAACCTCGTCCGGCTGTTCTCGACCATCCTTCGACGTGAGGACGACGGGCGTTACTTCCTGCAGACCCCCGTTGAGCGCGGCGAAGTGCTGGTCGAAAAGGCACCGTTCATGGCTGTGCTCATGGACGTGGCAGGCGAGGGCGAGGCCCAGCAGCTCACCTTTGAAACCAACGTCGGCGAGCGCTTCGTCGCGGGGCCAGACCACACCCTGAGCTTCAGCCTTGATCTGGACAGCGGTGAGCCGCTGCCGATGCTCGACCTTGAACGGGGGCTGACCGCGCGGCTGAACCGGGCCGTATTCTACCAGCTCGTCGACCTCGCTGTTCCGAGGGGAGAAGTCGGACCGCTGGAGATCTGGTCTGGCGGTGTTGCCTTCTCACTGGCGGCTTTGCAGCCCGCCAACCGGCCGTGAGCCGCCGGCCCGTGGCGCCCGACCTCGATCCCACCGCGCTGAGACAGGCGATTTCCGCCTGGGGCTTTGCCGAAACCGACTTGCCGCCGCGGCGCGGTGATGATCTGGTCGCCGATGGCCCCAAGGCGCAGCGGCAGGCCAGCGCCGTCATGCTGGTTCTGCTCGAGCACGAAGACGGCCTTCGTCTGGTGCTGACCCAGCGCGCGCCGCACTTGCCCAAACATCCAGGTCAGATTTCCTTTCCCGGCGGCCGGGCAGAGCCCGAGGACATCGATTTGCTCGACACCGCCCGGCGCGAGACAGCCGAGGAAATCGGCCTCGATCTGGTCCGGTCCGACGTCATCGCCGCCCTGCCGCGCTACGCCACCCGCACCGGCTTTGATATTGCGCCCTTTGTGGCCATCGCGCCGCCGCCGCCGTCCTGGACCCCGCAGGTCAGCGAGGTGGCCGCTGTGTTCGAGGAGCCGCTCGACAGCTTTCTGCGGTCCGAGCGCTGGCGCCGCGACGGGGCCATGTTCGGCGGGCGCCCTCTGCGGTACTGGTGGGCCATGGATCTCGGCGAGCGTTATCTCTGGGGCGCGACCGCAGCCATTCTGCACAGCTTCGCTGAAACGCTGAGCGTGGCGCTAGATCGCCCGTTTTCCGACCACGAGGCTGGCTCAGCCAGAGGGTCGGCGCCATGAGCCGGGACGATCCCGACCGCCGCCCGAACCCTGTCCCTTTCCCCGCTGCGGCGGCGGATGAAGCCCGGCTTGCTGCCGGTGAGCCTGCTGATGGTGCTGCTGCTGACAGTCAGCAGACGGACACGAACGCCCCGGTGGCAACGGTCGACGTGGCCAGCCTGCTCGATGCCCACGGCGGCGCTGCAGGTCGGCTAATCGACATCCTCGGTGGCGACGCTCGCTTCATCGGCGGCTGTGTCCGCGATCTCGTCCTCGGCCAGCCCGGTGACGACATCGACATTGCCACGCCGCTGGAGCCGGCCGACGTCGTCGGACGCCTGTCCGAAGCCGGGTGGAAGACCGTGCCGGTCGGCATCGAGCACGGCACCATTCTTGCCGTGGCGCCCGAGGCCTGCGGTACCTTCGAAGTCACAACTTTACGCCGTGATATCGAGACCGACGGCCGCCACGCCACGGTTGCTTTCACCACCGACTGGCAGGAAGACGCCGCGCGCCGTGATTTCACCTACAACGCCATGTCGCTGGACTGGGACGGTTACCTCTACGATCACTTTGGCGGTCTTGAAGACCTCGAAGCCGGGCATACCCGCTTTGTCGGCTCGGCGGCGGACCGGATCCGTGAAGACCGCCTGCGCATCCTGCGCGCCTTCCGCTTTCACGCGCGCTACGGCCTGCGCGACCTTGACGGCGATACCCTGCAGGCCCTGAGCGATCAGGCGCATGGTCTGGCCGCGCTGTCGGGCGAGCGCATTCGGCAGGAAATAGCGCGCCTGATAGTCGGTCCGAAAGTGCTGCAGACGCTGCGAACCATGGAGGCCTGCGGCGTATTGGCGCAGGCGCTGTCCCTCAGCAGTCGTTCTCCGGGCGGTGCAACCCGGGCGGATACCCCGGATTTTGCGCAGCTGGAACGGCTGATGGTGCTCGAGGAGGTCCACGACGAGCCGGGATTGTGGCGCCGGTTTGCGGCCGTGCTCGGGCGTGGGGAAGCCCGCATTCGCACCCTTGCCGATCGCTATCGACTGTCCAATCAGGACCGCGACCGGCTGCTGCGGCTTTCGGGTCGGCGACCGGCTCGCGCCATGAACTGGATGCTCTATCTCGATGGCCCTGAAACCGCGCTGGACCGCTTGCTGCTCGACGCCGCCGAGCTGAATCAGCCGGTCAGCCCAGAACATGTGCAGCTGATCCGCGACTTCCATCCGGTGCCGCTGCCGGTCTCGGGTCAGGACGTTGTCGACCTCGGGGTCGAGCCGGGCCCGCGCGTCGGGTTGCTGGTCAAGCGGATCGAAGCCTGGTGGGTCGATCGCAATTTTGAGCCAAGCCGCGCGGATTGCCTGTGGGAATTGGCGCATCAGGCCCGCGCCGGGTTTGACGACGGTGAAAACTGAACGATATCGGGGGTTGGGGAGAGACGCATTCAACCTATGCATTTGTTTGAATGTAAGATACTCTCCTCGCCAATTCGTTTCAGGCCCGAACAACGGTTCCAGTCGTTTGATGCTCAAACCCGAAACACCCAGTGACCAGCGAGACCCGGGGCAATCCGTTGCCCAGTGGGTGGCTGACGAACTCAAGCGCTACATCGCCTCGGGCGAGTTGGCGCCGGGAGATCGCCTGCCCGGTGAGCGCCAGCTTTCCGAGACGCTGCAGGTCAGCCGGGTATCGGTGCGTTCGGCACTGCAGAACTTGAAGGCGCAGGGCCTGCTCAGCTCGGTGCAGGGTGGCGGTACGCACGTGGTCGCGGTCGACCCGTCGATGGACCGGCCGCTGCTGCACCTGATCGAAACCGACCCCAATGCCCTGCACGACCTCGCCGAGATGATCGGGCAGGTCGCTGCCTTCGGCGCCCGCCGTGCGGCCGAACTGGTCGATGAAGCTGACCTCGAAGACATGAAGGCTGTGCTCGGCACCATGGCGCTGTCCGGGCGGTCACCGGGGCTGCAGGCCACCGATGACGTCAAGTTTCACGCGCTGCTGGCTCGGGCATCTCAAAGCGGGGCGTACATGCACCTGATGGCGGTGCTGCAGGACACGCTCGGCGCGGCGCTGACGCTGCAGGCCAGCCGCAACCAGCCTTCGCGTGAAGACGCGCAGGCCCTGCTCGGGCTCAACCGGGATTTTGTCGAGGCGTTGAGCCAGCGCGACGGTGACCGGGCGGCCGATCTGGCCGTGCGCCACGCGGACCAGCGGCGCTCGATGATCACGCGCGCCGTGCCGGTCGACGAGCGCCGCGCGGCGAGGAGTCAGGCTGCTGAATAGCTGATTTCAGAACTGGTCGATCGGTCGATCGGGGAGCCGCTGGTGCGACGCGTGCTGGCATCCCCTTAATTGGCCATTGGCTTGGGCGGAGGCGCATGCGCAGGCGTGATCGCCCGACCAGCCCAATGCGCCAAAGTTCTTCAGAGGTCGACGGCGCCCGTGACTCCGCGCAGGTACTTGGCGATCGCCAACCATTCGGGGTTATTGGGGCTGACTTCGAGGGCGGCTTCGACGAATTCAAGTGCCAGTTCGGTCTGACCCGAGCGAATGGCGATCTGCGCTCCGCCCATGAGTGCACCGAAGTGACGGGGTTCGAGATCGATGGTGACCTGCACGTCGGTCAGACTCTCGAAATAGTCACCCATCAGGAAATAGGTGGTCGCGCGCATATTGTAGGCTTCGGCGAAGTCGGGATCGAGCGCGATGGCGTCGGTGAACAGCTCGATGGCCGCGTCAAAGGCTGCGGTCCGCATCGCCTCCATGCCGTTGCGGAAAACGTCTTCGGCGTCGCTGGCTTCGTTCCGGCGCCAGGTCTCCCAGATCTGCTGTTCGATGACTTTGATCTCAACCATGCTTTCGGCTTCGGCCAGCGCGGCGAAGTAGCCGTCGAGCAGGGGGTCGAACTGATCGGCGCTGGCCTGCAACGCGAAGGATGCGCTGCCAAAGGTGATTGAGGCCAGGAAGGCGCCGCCGGAGAGGTGTTTTACGAGCGTTTTCATACCCTCAAAGATGAGTCGCAGGACCGACCCAGCAAGGGATGATTTGTCACAGGGCGGTGAGGCTTGTCCCCGGGGCCTGGCCAGGCACCTAGCGCCAGCCCAAAAAAAGAGGCCAGGGCAGTGCCGCCGGCCTCTTTCTCAATCGTGTCAGGTCCGGGCACTGACTCAGCCTCGGTCCCGGCCTTGCGGCCTCAGCCCTGGCGGGCCTTGAAGCGCGGATTGCGCTTGTTGATCACGTAGACGCGACCGCGACGGCGGACGACCTTGCAGCCCTTTTCTCGCAGCTTGGCGGTCTTGAGCGAGTTACAAACCTTCATGGCTCTCTCCGCGGCCGGATGGCCGACTCAGTTAGAAGTTTTTCAGAATTGGCCGGGTTTTAGCCATGACTCGGTTGCCGAGTCAACGAAGCGCAGTCTTGCGTCAGAGGCGGAGCAGTCCCAGCACCCTTGCTCAATCGGCGCAAGACTGTAGGGAAAGACATTTGTTACATGATTTGAAACGCACAGCCCGGCCCGCGCATTTCGGCGCAATCACCGGCTGGATCGCTGTGCCACAGAAAAGGCTTAAGGCATGCTGCGCAACCGACTGGCAAAGATTGTTGCAACCCTCGGACCGGAAACCGGGAGCGCCGAGGCGATGCGCTCGCTCTATGAGGCCGGCGCTGATGTATTCCGGATCAACGCCGCATACAGCGACGACGGCGCGAACGCGGCGCTGGTGCGGCTGGTGCAGGACACCATCGCCGACCCCTCTGATCCTGTGGGCACGCTGTGGGATCTGCCGGGCCTGAAAATGCGGATCGGCGATTTTGCCGATGGCGGGGTGGCGCTCAAGCCGGGGGGGACCTTTACCCTCGATCAGTCGCCGGAGCCGGGTGACGCGCACCGGGTCTATCTGCCCTTTCCCGAGGCCTTCGCCCATTCCCGCGTCGGCGACCTGCTGCGGCTAGACGACGGCCGTCTGACCCTGCGGGTGACCGAGGTGACGCTGTACCGGCTGACCACGGAAGTTGTGGCCGGTGGGGTGCTGAGCGCCAACAAGGCGATCCTGTTCCCCAACGTGCCAGTGCCCACGGCCGAGGTTTCAGCCCGCGATGCGGAGAGCCTGACAGCGGCGCTGGAGGCTGGGGTCGATTGGGTCGCGGCGACGGCTAATGGCTCGCTGGCGGTGGTGCAGGACTTTCGGCGCCGGGTGGGCGATCGGGTCAAGCTGATGATCAAGATCGACAGCCAGGCATTGCTGGACCAGCTCGACGCGGTGCTGGAGCTCGCCGACGGTCTGTTCCTGGCGCGGGGGGATCTGGGTTCGAGCATCCCGGTCGAGCGCATTCCTAACGCGCAGAAGGATTGCATCTTGGCGGCACGGCGGGCGGGAAAGCCGGTGGTCGTCGCGGCGCAGATGCTGGAGCACATGGTCAGCGATCCGACCCCGACCCGGGCCGAGGCTTCGGACGTTTGTCAGGCCATTTATGACGGCGCGGATGCGGTCACGCTATCAGCGGAGACGGCCGTGGGCCAATACCCGACCGATGCAGTGGCGATGATGGACCGGCTAATCGTGTCGGCGGAGGCGGACGATCCTGATCCGGGGACGCTGGCGGCGTTCAGTGAAGAAGATACGACCGAGACACGGGTGGAATCCATCGGCGGCGCCATCGCCCATGCTGCCGTCGGGGGGGCCCGCGAGTTGGGGGCCAGCGCGATCGTTGTGCACACGTCGAGCGGCTCGACCGCGCGCCGGGTGGCGCGATTGCGTCCCGGGCGGCCGATCCTGTGCCTGACGGACTCAGCGGAGACGCGCCGAGCCATGACGGTTGTCTGCGGGGTGCACCCGCTGATGATGCCTTCGCTGAGTTCGTGGAAGGAGATCGTCGAGGTTGCTGTCCGCGCAACGCGTGAGCAGCAGCTGGGGGACGATGGAGACGTGATCGCCATTACTGCCGGGATGCCGTTGGGGGCGTCGGGCTCGACGAACATTCTGCGGGTGGCGACGCTCTGATGCGCCCGGCCTGCGTGGTGCAGGCGGTTCATCGCCTTGGGTCAGGGATCAAAATGTCAGCCCGCGTGAAGCGCGGGCTGTCCGTTTAAGTGCGCGTGGCAGATTTGTAAGCCGCGAAGCGGCGTCAAATCGAGCGCGCCATATTACTGTAGCGCTCAAAGCGGCTCCGCCTGTTGAGTGTGAACCGAAGCGACACTCAAAGCGAAGCGTGTTGAGTGTCAATTGATAGGTGGCGTGCTCGGTCCTCGGCCGCTTCGCGGCCTTCGGCCCTCCCCCGCGCAGCCCGCCCGG
This sequence comes from Geminicoccus sp., assembly GCA_002708995.1. Lineage (GTDB taxonomy): Bacteria > Pseudomonadota > Alphaproteobacteria > UBA7985 > UBA7985 > UBA7985. Next base: position 25,166 of record PAPT01000023.1, read on the forward strand.
GCCGAGCCCGTGCGGATTTGTGTCGCTTCAGCCCGCCTTCAACCACCGCCCGCCTTCGACCTTAGCCTGCGCCGTTCCGCGTCTCCTCTGGCTGCGCGTCCGGGCCGGCCTCAGTCTTGGCCTCGGTTTGCCGCTCCCACAGGTCGGCGTAGAGCCTGCCCAGCGCCAGCAGCTCCTCGTGCCTGCCCTGCTCGACCAGGCTGCCGCCGTCCAGTACCAGGATCTGATCGGCATGCATCACTGTCGACAGCCGGTGGGCGATGATTAGCTGCGTCCGACCTTCACCTGCCGTGGTGAAGTTGCGGACGATCTCGGCCTCCGTCGCACTGTCGAGCGAAGACGTCGCCTCATCGAGGATGAAGATCCGGGGGTTCTTGAGGTAGGCCCGCGCGATCGCCAGCCGCTGCCGTTCACCGCCTGAGAGCTTCAGTCCACGGTCGCCCACAACGGTGTCATACTTCAGCGGCAGGCTTTCGACAAAATCCGAGAACGCCGCCATCCGCGCGGCCTCCCGAACCGCCGCGTCGGTCGCGTCCGGGCGGGCGTAGCGGATGTTGGCGTCGATGGTAGCGTGGAACAGCACGCAATCCTGCGGCACCACACCCAGCGCGTCTCGCGCGCTGTCCAGCCGCACCGCCCGCAGGTCCTGCCCGTCAATCCTGACCGCGCCCTCGGTGGGGTCGTATAGCCGCAGCAGCAGCTTCTGGATTGTCGACTTGCCCGCGCCCGTCGGCCCGACCAGCGCCGTCGTCCGTCCGCCCTCAGCGGTAAAATCCAGCCCGCTCAGCACCTGCCCTTTGGAAGGATAGTCAAAGCTCACCTGCTCGAACCGCAGCGTCCCCGGACCCGGCGCCAGATCCGGCGCACCCGGCTGGTCGGTGATGGTGTTCGGCACTTCGAACAGCGACATCATCCGCTCGGTATGGCGCAGGCTGTCGAGGATCCGCCGGTTGACGATCCCCAACCCGCGCAGCGGCTGAAACAGCCGCAGGATCAGCGCCGCCAGCGCCACGAACCCACCGACGGTCAGCGCCCCGGTCGAGACCTTCGGCACCGTCAGCGCCAGCAGGATCACCAGCGACCCGCTCAGGATCAGCGCGATGGTGACCTGCCGCAGCATGAAATAGACCGACACCTTCATCGCCCGGCCGCGATAATCTTCCATGGCGGCGTCCACGGCCCGCGCCTGCCGGGTTTCAGCGGCGAAGGTCTTCACCGTTTCCGCGTAACTCAGCCCCTCGACAATCAGGTCGGAGACCCGATCCTCGGCCTCGTTCACCCGCCCGACCAGCCGCGAGCGCACCCGGTCGAACAGCACAACAGCCAGCAGATACAGCACCATGGTCGCCGCCAGAATCATCGCTGACAGCACGTCGTAGCGGGCAAACAGCAGGATGTAGGCGATCACCAGCTCGATGATGATCGGCAGGAACCCGAGCAGGGTCACGTTGGCCAGATCCTCCAGCGCCTGCGTGCCGCGCTCGACCGACTGCGCCAGCCCGCCCTTGCGGTTGTCGAGGTGGTAGGACAGAGGCAGGCGCAGGATATGGCTGTAGACGTCGGTCGTCACCCGGCGGATGGCGCGCAGGCTCACCCGGTCCATCAGCATGTCCATGACGTTGTCGAGCACCGTGTCGGCGATCCGGAACAGCCCGTAGGCGAGCACCAGCCCGAGCGGCAATGCCAACTCGATCCCGACCCCGAGGCTGTCGATCAGCGCGCCGTAGACAAACGGCAGGCCAATGACGAACACCTTGTCGGCGATCAGCAGCAGTCCGATCAGGATGAGAAGGCCAGGCCGCCGCTCTTCGGGCACCTTCGACCAGACGATCTCCCGCACCAGACCGAAGAGGTCGCTCAGCTTGGGCTGGCTGCTGCCGTCCTGGACCCGGGGCCAGTTGCCCATGGAAACTTTGGTGACCGGTGGCATGGCTTATCCTTGAGCTGTCGGCTTGAGGGCCACGGCCGAGCCCTTGCCCTGATCAACAAAGCGGTCGGGGTGCAGCGCTTTCCAGACCCAGGCTTCGATCTGCAGCGGCCGCCCGAGGGCCTCGGCGACCAGACACTGGCTCAAGATCGGGGCGTAGAGAAACCCTTTCGACCCAAGCCCGGTCAGCAGGCCGAGACTGTGTCCGATCAGCCCCGCCAGCGGCAGATGATCCGGCGCGGTCGCTCGCAACCCAACCCACGAGCGTCCGGTGGCCGCAACCGGCAGCGAGGGCAGCGCCAGCGCCATGCGCTCGAGGTTGTCGACACGGTCGCGCTCCCGCGGTGCCTGCCAGTCCTGCGGCGGATCCCGGTCGAAACTGGCGCCCAGCCAGGCGCGGTCGCTGTCGGGCTGGGGCAGCAGCAGGCGGCCGAAATTCAGTGGTCGCCGGAGCGCTTCCGTCCCATCGCCGTCGCGGCCCAGTCGCACCTCGTCCTGCTGACCCCGGTTCGGGCGCAGGCTGTCGAGCGGTCCACCAGTGTCGCTGAGCAGCGCGGCGGAGCCCAGCCCTGCGGCGATAAAGGTCAGGGCGTCTGGTGGCGCCTCGGCCACCACGCGGCGCAGCGCCGCCGGGCCGTCGACGGCGTCGGGGACGCAGGCAACCTGCGCCAGCACTGCGCGGCGGAGCCCAGCCGTGTCGAGGCTGAGGGCGCCGGGGACCAGCACCCTGTCCCTGCGCTGGTCGATCCACTTGTGGCCCACGTCAGTTTCGCGGTCCCAGCGGCCGCGCAGGCGATCGTCGCTGACCATGGCTTCGGCCCCGAAGAGCACCAGCGGGCGGCCGTGGTCCCGCACGTCGCCGGAAACGCCATCCGCGCTCTGGTCTGAATCGAGGCTGGTAAAGGCTGCGTCGCCATAGGTCTGCTGCGCGGCGAAGAAAGCCGCTTTGCGCAGATGCCCGAGCGGCCCCGCGTCGCCGCTGGGGCGAAAGTTGACGAGCGCCAGCGGAACACCGGACCCCTCTGGCGCAGCCGCTGTGCCGTGTAGGGTCACGGACAGGCGGGCAGCCCGGGCCGCGAGCGCAAGGCTCTGCCCAGCGATGCCGGCACCGATGATCGTCACTGATGGCTTCGCCGGGGTCGGGCGCGGGGCCCAGCTGCCCGCGAAGGCGCCGACCATATGCTCCCGCTTCTTGCCCCAGCCCGAGCGCTTTACCACGCTGAAACCAGCGGCTTCAAGCCGGTGCCGGACCTCGCTGGCCGCGGTGAAGGTCGAGAAACGAGCACCCGGGCGGGACAGGCGCGCCACTTCAGTGAACAGCGCCGGGGTCCAGGCCTCGGGGTTCTTGGCGGGGGAAAAGCCGTCGAAGAACCAGAGGTCGACCTGCGCCTGCAGCCGGGCGAGTGCTGCGCTGGCCTCGCCGTGGAGCAGCAACAAGTCAGGCACCGCCATAGGTGCCATCCCACCAGGCTCGACCTCGGCATTCGAGCCGGTCCCGGGTGGCGCAGGGGACTGCATCGGCAATTTTGCTCCCGGTACTGGCACAAAGCCGGCGCGCGGCTTCGCCTGTGGCGGGGTCCAGTGCAGGGCCGGAGGACGCAGGCTGTTGGCGGCCTCGGCCTGCTCGGCGTTCAGGGGTCTGCCCTCGATCCCGACATAGGACAGATGACCGCGATAGCCGGTCTCGGCCATGGCTGTGCAGACGAGCCGGAAGCTCAGTCCGGTGCCGAAGCCGATCTCACCCACGACCAGATCCTCATGGGTTGCGAGCCGGTCGAGCAGGCCGGAGCCTTCGAGGTAGACGTAGCGGGTCTCTTCGATGCCGTCGTACTGGAAGTACCAGTCGCCGTGGTCGGCATCGACGACCCGGTCGCCGTGGACGACCAACCGGGCCGGTTCAATCTGGAGCGGGTCGGGAAAAGCCATCGTGCTGAGCTATGGCTTGATTTTAGCGCCAAGGGAAGCGACCACTGCGCGCAGGCCGGTGTCCCGGCTCCGGTACAACAAGCAGGCGTAGGGCCGAGCATGCCCCTGAAGAAATATGGCGCGGTCAAAGGCCGGGTCATCGATATCTACGGCGAGCGGCGGGACGACAAGTCTCCCCACTTCTACGTCACTCTCAGCGGCGGTCAACGCGAGTGGCGGATCGCGATCAACGTTAAATCCCGCCGCTGGCCCAGCGAGGTCGCCTTTCTGCGCCTCGCCCCCTTCACCCACAGCCTGACCCGGGGGCTGGAAACCCTGACTGAAGGGCTGACACCAATGAACCGACGCGGTGAGCGGCGCAGCAACGGGCTCGACTACCTGCACGACAACTTTTTCCGGCTCACCGATATGGTGGCTCTGCCTCATCACCGACCGGGCCGGAACAACGACCTGATCGACATCCTCTACCACGATATGGCGCAGGCCCGGGCTGAGGGCTGGCAGGCAGTCGCTTTCGGCGAGCCCTTCAACGACCGCGCACGCCGCGGCTTGCATAATGTCCATATGAACCAGGGTTCGACCGGACGGTACTGCGGCACCAACGGCCGGTTTCAGGACGGGGCGCTGTTCCTCCAAGCACCCGAAGCGGGCTGGATCGGCTACTTCTGGGCCTTCCAGAGCCAGGCGAGCCGTACTCACGCCCAGACCGGGCACCCGGTCGACGACGTCCCTTTGATCTGGTCGCTGCTTAATGGTGACAGCGCCTGAGTCCGCGCCTACCGGCTGCGGTGGCTGCGCCCCCTGTTCATGAAATTGTAATAAGGGCGTTCGAACACAGTTCCTGCCAAACTCAATGATCGACCGCAACGGCCTGAATGGCACGAACGGAGACCAGACCATGCGCATCGCCGTCAACGGCCTTGGCCGGGTCGGAAAGCTTGTCATTCGCGCTTTCGTCACCGAAGGCCTCGATGCCGATATTATGCTGCTCAACGACGTTGCAGGTGATGCGGCGGCCCATGCCCACCTGCTGGCGTTCGATACCGTCCACGGTCGCTGGGATGCCAGCCTGAGCGCTCCTGATGCAGACACAATCGCGGTCGACAGCCGCCGTATCCGGTTTACCTAGCAAGCGGCGCTGGTGGACCTGCCGCTCGCGGAGCTGGGGGTCGATCTGGTGGTTGACTGCACCGGGGCTTTCAAAACGCCTGAGCGGCTTCAGCATTACTTCGACGCCAGGGAGCGCAAGGTGGTGGTCTCCGCACCGGTCAAAGAAGGCGCGGCAAACCTCGTCTACGGCGTCAATCACGAACAGGACTACGACCCCGCCACCCAGCACATCGTGACGGCGGCATCCTGCACCACAAATTGCCTCGCGCCCGTGGTCAAAGTTGTGCTCGAGACTTTCGGCATCCGTCACGGCTCGATGACCACGATCCACGACGTCACCAACACTCAGACAATCGTTGACCGACCCCACAAGGATCTGCGCTGGGCGCGATCGGCGCTGAATTCGCTGATCCCGACGACGACAGGCTCGGCGACGGCGATCACCATGATTTACCCTTAGCTCAAAGATCGCTTGAATGGCCACGCCGTTCGCGTGCCTCTGCTCAACGCATCCTTGACCGACTGCGTGTTCGAGCTCGAACGACCGACGACCGTCGAAGCCGCAAACGCTGCCATCAAAGCGGCAGCCGAAGGCGAGCTGACGGATATTCTTGGCTATGAGGAGCGGCCGCTGGTCTCCGCCGACTACACCAACGATACCAGATCCAGCATCATCGACGCCCTTTCGACAATGGTGGTGAATGAGACCCAGCTGAAGGTCTATGCCTGGTACGACAACGAGATGGGCTA